>JAZONF010000001.1:0-123325 GCA_045654365.1 Christensenellaceae bacterium
TTTTTAACCGAAGGTGACGTTATGATTTTTGCTTCTCGTGGTGGCAAAACTAAAGAACTTTTACCAATTATTGATATTTGCAAAGCAAAAAAGGTTAAAATTATTTCAGTTACCGAAAATTTAGAATCTCCACTTGCGTTAAATGCAGACGTAGTGTTAAAGCAATACGTTAATAGAGAAACTGATAAATATAATTCTCAAGGCACAACTTCAACTACTGCACTTTGCATGATTTTCCATGCACTTCAAACGGCACTTATTGAAGAAACGGGCTTTAAGAACGAGCAATTTGCTCTTATTCACCCAGGTGGAGCAGTTGGCGAAAGATTAAATAAAAAATAATTTTAGGTGTTTTATGAACTACGTCAATCAGTTAAATAAATTCAAAGCATATATGTATAAAGCCGAGCGTTATATTTGGGAAAACGCAGAAGTTGGCTATAAAGAATATAAGACGGACGCCTATATGAAAAAGGCTTTCATAGACTTAGGCTATAAAATAAAAGAAGCGGGGGAAATCACCGGTTTTTCCGCAGAACTCGATACGGGAAGAGAAGGTCCTACCTTTGCACTTTTAGCGGAGTTAGATGCCCTTTATTGTGCTTCACATCCCGAAACTAACAAAGAAACGGGGGCGGTGCACGCTTGTGGTCATAATATTCAATGCGCATCTTTATTAGGCGTTGCCGCCGTGCTTAAAGAAGAGGGAGCGTTAGACAAACTTTGCGGTAAAATTAGATTTATTATCGTTCCCGCAGAAGAGGGCGTGGAAATCGGGTTTAGAAGTCAACTCGTTAAAGAGGGGAAAATAACTTTCACTTCAGGTAAGCCAGAAATGATTAAGAGAGGCTTTTTCGATGGTGTTGATATCGCCTTTATGGTACATATTGAAAACCTTACTGAAAGCGGAGCGGCATTCTTGGTTGAAAAGGGGTGCAACGGCAACATAAGAAAAAGAACGGTAATTCGTGGCAAGGCGTCCCACGCAGGGGAAAACCCAGCAGGTGGAGTAAATGCGCTTAACGCCGCATCTCTTGCAATAAGTGCAACCAATTATTTGAGAGAAACTTTTAAGGAGGAAGACGTTGTAAGATTTCACTCGATTATAACTAACGGTGGAAGTTCAGTTAACGTAGTTCCTGACGAAGTTGTTATTGAAAGTTACGTTAGGGCTTCAACTGTTAGTGCCTTGGTAAACGCAAACGAAAGAATTAATAGGGCCATTACTTGTGCTGTAGCATCCATTGGGGCGGACGTTGAGATTACCGATTTGCCAGGCTCGTATCCTTTGCATAACGACGTTAATTTGCTTAAAGTTACCGAAGAAGCGTTTAAGGAACTTTCTGGGGACAGAGGATACATCTTAAACGATAATTGGAAAGGCTCTTGTACCGATATGGGGGACGTTAGTACTATCGTTCCATCCGTTCACGCATACGTTGGCGGATTAGAGGGGATATTGCACGGAAAAGATTACGTGGTTAGTGACCCTGAGGGGACGTGTTACGACTCCGCAAGTTTACAACTAACTGTTACTGAAAAACTTTTATCAAACGGTGCTAAGCGTGCCTATGAAGTTATAAACGGATATAATTCGGAATTTAACGGTATAGCAGACTACGTTTCTCAAAAGGAAAAAATTAACCAAACTATATCCCCCATTAAAATTTCAGACTGTGGCGTTGACGTGGAAATTTAGGAGTGAGTTCTATTATGAGTATATTTGATAGAGTAAAAAAATATGGTGACGTAATGTATAAAGCCGAGCGTTATATTTGGGAAAACGCAGAGGTTGGCTATAAAGAATATAAGACGGATGCCTATATGAAAAAGGCTTTTCGTGACCTCGGTTATGAAATAAAAGATGCCGGTAATATTACCGGTTTTTCGGCAGAAATAGACACGGGAAGAGAAGGCCCTACCTTGGCTCTTTTAGCGGAGTTGGATGCGCTTTATTGTGCTTCACATCCCGAAACTAACAAAGAAACGGGGGCGGTGCACGCATGCGGACACAACGTTCAATGTGCATCAATAATCGGCGTTGCCTCAGTATTAAAAGAAGAGGGCGCACTCGATAATTTGTCAGGAAAAATTAGATTTATTATCGTACCTGCAGAGGAGGGCGTTGATATTGCCCCAAGAAGTGAAATGATTAAAAGAGGGGAAATCTCCTTTGTTTCGGGCAAGCCTGAGATGATTAAAAGGGGCTTTTTTAATGGGGTTGATATTGCATTTATGGTGCATACTGCAAACCTTTCGGGAAAGGGTAATCCTCCTTATCACGTAAGTTACGGTGGTAGTAACGGAAATATTAAAAAGAGAATTATCATAAAAGGTAAGGCGGCTCACGCAGGTGGAAATCCAAGCGCAGGTATAAACGCACACAACGCTTGTTCTTTAATGACTAACGCTATAAACTACCTTAGAGAAACTTTTGAGGAAAAGGATAAGGTTAGATTTCACGGTATAGTAGTCGAGGGGGGAAGTTCCGTTAACGTAGTACCTGACAGGGTAGTTATGGAGTGCTACGTAAGGGCGTCAAGTATACCCGTATTAGTAAAAGTAAACGCTAAAATAAATAGGGCAATTGCTTGTGCGGTAGCGTCCGTAGGCGCAACGGTGGAAATAGTAGATATCCCTGGCTCAGAACCCGTTAAAAACGACAAAACGCTTGCCGACGTTACCGTTAAGATTGCAAAATATATTGCTGGAGAAAACGCTTGTTCAACCACTTGTGTGCAAGGTGGCTCTTCTACAGATATGGGTGACGTTAGTTCGGTGTTTCCATCTTTACATGCATACGTTGGCGGAATTGAGGGAACAGCTCACGGCAAAGATTATAAAATAAAGGATTCTAAAAAGATTTGTCTTAATTCTTCTTCACTTCAACTTGGGGTTGTTGAAGAATTATTAAAAGACGGGGCTAAAAAAGCAAAAGAGGTTATTCAAAATTCCAAAGTAGAGTTTAAATCGGTTGAAGAATACCTTGAGCACAAAGAATCTGTAAGAAAGGTTTTAACTCCTGTTACCATTGATGGAAACGGAGCAAAAATAAAAATATAAAAAAATTATTTAGTTAAAGGAGAAACTAACTATGGAATTCAAAGTATTTCAAAAAGAAATCGAACTTCAATCAAGAGGATGGAGACCTACTTTCCACGACGTAACTAGCGACATTTTAAAAATCGTTGCTGAATCTGGAATTAAAAACGGTACGGTTACCATTGCATCACACCACACTACTTGTTCAGTTATGGTTCAAGAATGTTCTCACGATATCGATAAATACGATTTAGAATATCTTCAACACGATATCTTAAAGATTATGCAAAAACTCGTTCCCAACTATTCTGAAGAGAACGAATATATGCATCCCGGTCCTATCCATACTCAATTTGGTAGATACGTAAACGAACCCGGTGACTTTACTTCTCTTAATACTGATGGACATTTACGTTCAGTATTCTTTGGCAGAAGCGAAGCAATGACTATTAAGGACGGCGTTTTAGACGGTGGTGAATTTGCTCACGTTTACTTTATTGACTGGGACCAAGTTAGAGCAAGAAGACGTCAACTTAACGTAACCGTTATGGGTACTACTGAAGAAAAGATTAACGATAGAAAGTATAACGACGGAAAGGTTGTTAATACTTTAAGAAAATATACTGAAGAAGAAAAGGCTTACGACGTACATTTTGACCTTCAATGGAAGAAATAATTCCTTATAACAGATAGGAGTAACTTATATGTTTTTAATAACGCTTGAACAGGTGGGCGTGTTTTTTGCTTATATTTTCTTAGGCTATTTTTTAACGAGGGCTAAGGTTATAAGTCGTGCTGTTAGTAAGGATTTATCAAAACTTTTAACAACCATATTTCTTCCAGCTTACGTAATATTAAGTTTAATTGAAAAGTCCTCTATAGAAAACGTATCAACCTACATAGTGTTGGTTATTGCCGGTGCCGTGTTTATGGTTATAGGCACGTTAATATGTAAACCTGTTTCAAAACTTTTCGGAAATACTAAGATAGAAAGAAACTGTTATTTTTATATGATAATGATAGGTAATTTCGGTTATCTTGGATATCCATTAGTTGAAGGCGTGTTTGGAGCAAAGGCTTTAACTCAATTTGTATTGTTTTGTTTACCTATAAGTTTGTTCGTGCATTCTTACGCTTACGTTATGTTAACGGAAACGGAGACGTCGATTAGTGGAGAGACTAAATTTAATTGGAAATCCTTTATTTCTCCACCTATCGTGGCTGTCGTGTTAGGTTTAGGTTTAGGGCTATTGGGCGTAAAACTTCCAACCTTCGTAATCAATCTAATTGCACCTGCAAAAGGTTGTATGTCTGCTTGCGCAATGATTTTGGCGGGAATAGTTTTAGCGTCTTATTCTCCTAAACAGTTATTTTCGTCACCAAAAGCGTATTTGACGGGGGTAATAACCCTACTTGTTCTACCCTTAGTTTTCGGTGGATTAAGTTATGCAATTTGTGCTCTTACAGGCTTGAGCAAGGAAGTGTTTATAATGGTAACTAGTTTTTGCTGTTTACCTGCGGGAATGAACGTAGTTGTTTTCCCTGAATCGGCAGGACACGATAGTTCGGTTGGGGCAAGAACGTGTTTTTGTTCCTATGCGATGGCAATAGTTATCTTGCCGTTAGTGTTTACGGTAATTGAGGCTCTTGCAAAAACGTTATAATAATGAAAAGACCACTTATATCAAATGATAAAAGTGGTTTTTTATTTTATAAAAATCTTTTTAGTCTTTGTTCGTAACTTTCTTCAAGAGAAAGAAGTTCTAATAAAAGGTTTCTAATTTCTTCGGGTAGATTTTTTTCCTCGTTTTTCATTGCGGTAAGTTCGTTAATACCCATAACAGTGCCTTTAATCATCATCTCTGTAATTTGGTTACGGCTATTATTCATTAGAGTTTTCATTTTAATACTACTCCAAAGCATAGCCTTTTTTAAAGGGTTTATATCCTTTTTTTCTATACTGTGTTCTGTCATGTAAGAGGAAATTTTTCCTATTACTTTTTCATAACCCTCGTATTGTTCTTTTAACTCTTTTTTAAGTTCTTCGTCAGAAGCAGTGGGAAGGATATCGGAAATACTTTGAAGCGCAATGTGTGCGTTTTTGTATATATCGTTTATTGCTCTGTGTTCATAATTTTTTTCGTCCATAATAATCTCCTAAAATTTACTTTATAAGATTAGTTTTGCAAACTTTACAAAAATTATGTAAAAGATATGAAAATCATTTGACAAAATGCTAAAAATATAATAAAATACTATGCGAACCGCTCGAGAGAGGTTATTTTCAAGTGCAAAAATTATGCCACCTCAAATTCACACTCGGCGAGATTAAACGGAGGCAGTATGTACGCAATCGTAGAAAACGGCAACAAGCAGTACAAGGCAGAAATCGGTTCCGTAATTAAGTTTGAAAAGCTTAACGCAAACGTTGGTGACAAAGTTGAACTCAATGTATTGATGGTAGCTGACGAAAACGGAATCAAAGTAGCAGAAGAGGCTAAGGCTTATAAAGCGATAGGTGAAGTTACCGAACAAGGTAAAGCAAAGAAAATTATCGTTTACAAGTATAAAGCTAAGAAAAATGAAAGGAAAAAGCAAGGTCATAGGCAGCCTTTCACCGCAGTAAAGATTTTAGAAATCGTTGCAAAGTAGGAGTTGGAGGGTTAAATTATGATATTATTTAGATTATTTGCTCACCACAAAGGTGGCGGTAGCACCAAAAACGGCAGAGACAGTAATGCAAAAAGACTTGGTATTAAAGTAACTGATGGACAAGAAGTTTTAGCAGGTAGCATTATCGTTCGTCAAAGAGGCACTAAGATTCATCCCGGTAACAACGTAGGTATCGGAAGCGACGATACGCTTTATGCTCTTATCGACGGTGTAGTTAAGTTCGAAAGAATGGGCAGAAAAGACAAAAAAGTTAGCGTATACGCAAAATAATAGAAAAAGGATTTCGGGTTGATAATCAACCCGATTTTTTTTATAATATGGTTACTATAAAATACAGTCGTGAATATTTTTCTATAGAGGACACCCTTTTTTGTGGTCAAATTTTTAGATTTGAGCCGTATAAAGAGGGCTATAAAGTGTTTGCCGAGGATAAGTGTTGTTACGCCTATAACAGTGGGGAATTTGCCTACGTCGAGTGCGAAGAGGAAGATAAAGAGTTTTTCTACAACTTTTTTGACCTTAAAAGGGATTATAGCCAAATTTACGATAGCGCAATTAATAGTGGGTGCGACATAATAGTTAAGTCGGCAAAGGCTGGGAAGGGAATAAGAATACTCAACCAAAACCCGATAGAAATGCTTTTTTCCTTTATGATTTCACAGAATAATAATATACCTAGAATAAAAAAGAGTATAAACGCTATTTGCTCTTTTTTAGGTGAGGAAAAAAACTTTAACGGGGAAAAATATTTTGCTTTCCCCACAGTTGATAGGCTTAAAAAGCAAGGCGTTGATTTTTATAATAGGGTTGGGCTTGGTTATCGTGCGGAATATTTCTTGCGTCTTGCAAAAAATTTATACGATAGGATTATTGACATAAATTCAATTAAAAATCTTTCAACGAAAGAGTTGAAAAAGGAGTTAATAAAAATTTACGGCGTTGGCGAAAAAGTTGCCGATTGCGTGCTGTTATTCGGGTTTAGGAGAACGGATTCTTTCCCTGTTGATACTTGGATTGACAAGGTTTACAGAGAAGATTTTTTAGGTACGGAAAAGAATAGACACAAGATAACGGATTTCTTGTTGGAAAAGTTTAAGGAAAATAGCGGTTATTTTCAGCAATATTTATTTTATTATAAAAGGTCTAAAGAAAAAGGGGAAATATAAGCCCCTTTCTATTTTTTAAATAAATAAAAAAATGCCCCTTGACAAAATAAAAAAATGGGCATATAATTTTTAATATAGTAGTAAATTTTTTTTAGGAGAGTAAATTATGGATTATAAGTCTACCTTAATGTGGAAAGAAATTAACGAAACTCCAAGAATTTTTAGTGAAATTCAGCAAGAAAATAAAGAAGTTTTGGGTAAACTCGTTAAAGCAATTAAGGAAAGCTCTGCAACCAACTTTGTTGGTGCTGCAAGAGGAACTTCTAATCACGCTTTAGTTTACTTTAAATATTTGCTTGAAATCAACTCTAATTATACTGTTGGCTTATCAGCACCCTCCGTTCTTACATTATATAAAGGAAAGGTAAACTACAAAAACAGTATCATTATAGGTGTGTCACAAAGCGGAAAGGCGGAGGACGTTAGGGAAGTTATAAAAATGGGTAACGACCAAGGAGCAATAACCATTGGCATTACTAACGATAAAGATAGTCCCATTGCTAAGGAGGCTAAATTCCACCTTTACTGTGGTGCGGGTGAGGAAAAAAGCGTTGCCGCAACTAAGACTTTTAGTTCACAACTTTATCTTTTATTATGGCTTGCGTCAGAACTTTCCGACCTAAAAGCAGATATAAAACAACTTAAAATTTTAGATAAGGAAATCGCAAGTATTTTCCCGCATATAGACGAACTTACTACCAAGTATACGGAAAAATTTAAGGATATGAGGGAAGGGTTTGTTTTATCACGTGGTATAACTTATTCCATTGCGTTAGAGGCAACGCTAAAATTACAAGAAACTTGTTATATTCAAATGAAAGGGTATGCGGGTTCGGAATTTTATCACGGTCCTATGGCAATGGTAAACGAAAACACTCCGGTAATTATCTATGCTGCTCAAAATAGTGGAGATGAAGAAATTCAATCAATAGTCCGTGCAGACCAAATTAAGTGCGTGGAAAAAATGTTGTCTTTAGGCGCACCCGTACTTTTAGTTACAAACGATAAACTACTAACTGGAAGATTTAAAAAGTGTAACGACGCTTTGATTAACTTTCCGGTGTCGGAAGAGTTTGCAATGTTTGCGTTTGCTCTTTTTGCACAAATGTTTGCTTGTAAAGTTTCTTGTGCAATCGGAAATAATCCTGATGCTCCAAGGGCATTATCGAAAGTTACGATAACTAAATAGTTTTAATTCAAAATTAAAGCCTACTTTTTGTAGGCTTTTTTGTATGGCAAAAAAGTATCTTACCGACTGAGGTTTCGACGGCAACTTAATGGAGAGTATTCTACTCCCCTTAAAGAATAAGGGGTGGGGGATTTGAGGAGTTTGTGAAGGGGATTGATAAGGGAGAAACGACTTCGGAAAAGAGTTTCCCCTTATCGTATAAAAAATCAAATAAGGCTAGCGAAAAATTTTTCGTTAGCCTTTTTAGAATATAAGATAAAGCTATTAATCTATAAACACGTTTTTTGTCATTTCAAGTTTGGCTTTTTTTAGGGCGAAAGCCATAATTTTTGAGGCTAAAGTGGGGAAATGCTTTCCGCCAAAATTAAGAAATTTTCCACCAAATCCTAAAACTATATTTTTACGTTTTCTCTTTATTTTTCTAACGATTTTTTTTGTTGCTTTAGAAAGAGGAGTGCTCATTTTTTCAATAAGTGAATTTTTATTTTTATTATCGTTTGCTCTTTTTAAAATATCCGTTTTGATAAATCCGGGGTATATGCCTGCAACGTAGATTTTTTTGTTTTCAACGGCAAGTGTTTGCGTGTATCCACGCACAGCGTACTTTGTGGCGGTATACATACTTTGTCCAACTACGGCAGAAACTCCCGCTGCGCTTGAAATGTTAATAATGGCAGGTGTTTTTGATTGCTTAATTAAGGGAAAAAGTGTTTTTGTGCCGTAAACCACGCTTAAAAAATTAGTTTTAGTAATCTCGTCAATTTCCTCAAAAGACAATTTCTCCGCTTTAGTAAAAGGGAGCATAAAACCTGCGTTGTTTATTAAAATATCGGGCAAAACTCCGTCTTTTTCTAAATTGTTAGCAAAATTTATCCAACTTTCTTTAATAGAAACGTCGAAAAGATAATAAGAAAAATTACCTTTTTTATCGCCTAAACTTTCAAGATTTTTAAGCATTTTTTCTTCGTTTCTTGCAATGCCAATTACTTTGCAATTAAATTTTTCAATTAAACTTTTTGCAAGTGAAAAGCCAATTCCACCACTTGCTCCACTGATTATAACCGTTTTATTAAATAGCCAATTTCTCATAAAAAAATTATAACACGAAAATTAAAATTCTTCAAGGGTAATTAAATAAAAATCCATATAAATTAACCTCTACTACTTGAAAAAAAAGACTGCTTGTGATAAAATATAATGGTTATGGTAGACGTAAAAGAATTGATTAAAACTTTAAATGAAGAACAAATAAAACCCGTTTTAGATACCGATGGTGCAGTTTTAGTTATTGCGGGGGCAGGAAGTGGCAAAACGAGAGTATTGACCACAAGAATTTCCTATATCGTTCAAGAAAAAGGCGTATCTCCCGCCAACGTTTTGGCTATAACTTTTACCAATAAAGCCGCTGGCGAAATGAAGGAAAGATTAACTAAAATTATCGGCAGTATTGGAGAAATGTGGGTTTCAACAATCCACAGTATGTGCGTTAAAATTTTGCGTAGTTCAATAGACAAACTCGGCTATGATAATAACTTTACTATTTATGATGAAACTGACAAGGAAAAGGCGTTAAAACGTGTTATATCCGACCTTGGGCTTGACGTTGATAAGTATTTTAAACTTGCAAAAGGGGAAATTTCTCGTGCTAAAAACGACTGTGTTGGTGCAGAGGATTTTCTTTCGGCGTATCCTGACCTTACATTTTCTGAAGAAGTTCAAAAAATCTATTCAAGGTATGACGATACTCTTGCTCGTTCTAACTGTCTTGATTTTGACGACTTATTGTTTAAGACGTATATCCTCTTTAGGGATTTCCCTGAAATTGCCGATTATTATTCAAATAAATTTAGGTATATTCATATAGACGAATTTCAAGACACTAATAGGGTGCAGTTTGCAATATGCCAAAGACTATCCATTAAGCACGGAAACATTTTCGTCGTTGGTGACGACGACCAGAGTATTTACGGTTGGCGTGGTGCAAAAATTGAAAATATACTTTCCTTTGACGATATATATAGGGGTGCTAAAGTTTACAAACTGCAAAAAAATTATCGTTCTACTAAAAAGATTTTAGAACTTGCTAACTGTATAATAAAAAATAACGCTAAAAGAAGAAAAAAGGAACTTTACACGGATAACGACGCAGGGGTAAGTATTCAAACTTTCGTTGGTAATGACGAGAATGAAGAGGCTACGTTTACTGCTATTCAAATAAAAAGTTTGATTGAAAGAACCAACTTTAAGTATTCTGATTTTGCAGTGTTTATGAGGCTAAACGCGCTTTCACGCGCCTATGAGCAAGAGTTTACTAAATACGGAATACCTTATAAAGTTTTTGGTGGTTTTAGGTTTTTTGAGCGTAAAGAAATTAAGGACGTTTTAAGTTATCTTAAAATTATAAACAACCGATTTGACGACGAGGCATTTATTCGTTGCGTTTCTACTCCTAAACGCGGTATTGGAGAGAAAACGCTTGTGGAATTAAGAGAGTTTGCTACCGCTAAAGGGGCATCAATGTACGAAGCGTTGGAAATCTTAGATTTTTCCACGATAACGGGTGCTACTAAAAACAAACTCTTCAATTTCAAACTTTTACTTGACGAATTTAGAACGTATTCTATGGCACACTCGGTTTCCGACCTGATTGAGCACGTCTTAAAAACCACCTCTTTTTTAGAGCAGTTTGCCGAAAAAAGTGAAGAGAATACGTCAAGAATTATGAACATTTCAGAACTTAAGAACTCTGCGGAAAGTTTTGAAAAGGATAACCCTGGAACAAATCTTTCCGATTACCTTGCTTCGGTGACCTTAAGTTCTGATACCGACGATATTAAAGATGGTGACGCAGTTACCGTTGCTACTATTCACTCGGCAAAGGGGTTAGAATATAAGTGTGTTTTCGTTGCGGGACTTGACGAGAAAGTTATGCCCATTTCGAGAAGTATGGGTGACGACGACGAACTTGAAGAAGAACGCCGTTTAATGTACGTTGCAGTTACGAGAGCCAAGGAAAGATTGTATCTCACAAGAGCCTCCAGCCGTTATATGTACGGTAGGCGTGAGTTTATGACGCCGTCAAGGTTCCTTAAAGAAGGAAGAGAGGTTTTATCTCCCGAAAGCAAAAACGTTGAACCTCAAAGAAGAGAGGAAAGATTTAATAATTATTCATATAAATCTTCTGCTGAAAACGAATATGGTGAGCCAAGAAATACGGGTGGATATTCTTCTCTTTACGCAAAGTCGTTTATAACTCAAAATAAACTAAAAGCAAACTCTAATAGTGAATATTCAAAATATAAAAGCGGAGTAAAAGTTAAACACGCAAAATTTGGCGTGGGAACTGTTATAACGGTTAAAGGAGAGGGGGAAAATATTATAGTAGACGTGGCTTTCCCCGGAGTTGGTATTAAATCACTTTCGGCAAAGTTTGCGCCAATGCAAATCGTGTAGGAGTTTTTTATGGAAGAAATGCAAAATTTAATTAAAATATTAAATAAATACGCCCACGAATATTACGTGTTAGATAATCCTACCGTTTCAGATAAAGAGTACGACCAACTCTACGATAAACTTGTTAAACTTGAAAAGGAAACGGGAATCGTTTTGTTTGATTCTCCAACGAGAAGAGTTGGGGGAGAGCCTATTTCCGCTTTCAAAAAACATACTCATATAAAAAGATTGTATAGTCTTGACAAGGCAACCTCTACTGAAGAATTGTATGCTTTTGATAAAAGAATTAATAAAGGGGGTAGCCCCCTTGATTATACCGTTGAATATAAGTTTGACGGGTTAACCGTTTGTTTAACTTATGATGACGGTAAATTTTTAAGGGCAACTACGAGAGGAAACGGCGTTACGGGGGAGGACGTTACGGCGCAAGTTTTAACCGTTAAAAGTTTTCCCTTAACTATTGACTATAAAGGCGTAATAGAGGTTCAAGGTGAGGCGATAATGCGCCTATCCGTTCTTAAAAAATATAATGAAACTGCAGAAGAACCCTTGAAGAACGCACGCAACGCAGTTGCGGGGGCAATAAGGAATTTAGACCCCTCGGTTACAGAAAAAAGAAAGGTGGAAGTCTATTTTTATAACGTAAATTACCTTTCGGAGGGGCAATTAAACACGCAAACGGAGTGTGTAGAGTTCTTAATAAAAAACCGATTTAAGGTACACCCCTTTTTAAAAAAATGTAGAGGAGTAGACGAGGTCGTTTCCGCTATTGAAGAAATAGAAAAAGGCAGAAAAGAGTTAGACGTATTAACTGATGGTGCTGTTATAAAAGTTAACGATTTTAGCCTTCGTGAAAGACTTGGTGCAACTGATAAATTCCCGAGGTGGGCTATTGCTTATAAGTTTGAGGCGGAAGAGGTTACAACTATTGTAAAAGACGTTATTTGGCAAGTGGGAAGAACGGGCAAGTTAACGCCCTTAGGCATAGTTGAGCCTGTCGAACTTTCCGGTGCAACTGTAAGAAAGGCAACGCTTAATAACTACGGTGATTTACTTAGGAAAGGTGTAAAAATTAATTCGAGAGTATTAATTAGAAGAAGTAACGAAGTTATCCCTGAAATCTTAGGTACGACAGAGCATTACGTCGATAGTAAGGATATTGAAAAACCGGAAACCTGTCCATATTGTGGAGAAAAGTTGATTGAATCGGGTGCAAATATCTTTTGTGTAAACGAAAATTGCTTGCCGAGAGTTACTTCAAAGTTGACAAATTTTGCCTCTAAAAACGGAGTTAATATAGAGGGATTTTCCGAAATGACGGCGGAACTTTTAATAGAAAAGTTCGGCGTTAGAAATTTTAGTGATTTGTACACTCTAAACAAGGAGAGTGTTCTATCCTTAGAGGGATTTAAGGAGGCTAAAACTAAAAACTTGTTTTCTTCTATAGAAAAATCTAAAAAGGTAGAACTTGCTAATTTTATCTATTCATTGGGAATAGAGGGGGTAGGCAAAAAGACGGCAAAGGACTTATCGGAAAACTTTTTATCACTTGATAAATTGGTTGTCGCAACAGAAGAAGAATTGTTGTCCGTTGATGAGATTGGAGAGGTTATTGCAAAAAATATTTTTGAATATTTCCATAGTCAAAAAAATCTTGAAGAAATAGAAAAGTTGTTATTACTTGGTTTAGAAATTATAAACCCTGAAAACAACGGGAAAAAAACGGGCGTTTTTTCCGGAGAAAAGGTAGTTTTAACGGGTACGCTTGAGAGTTTTAAGAGGGACGAGGCTGGAAAAATTATAGAAAGCTTGGGTGGAGAAATTATGTCAAGCGTTTCAAAAAACACAACTATGGTGCTTGCGGGAGAGAGTGCTGGTAGCAAACTTGACAAAGCAAGGGCGTTAGGTATAAAAATAATCGACGAAGAAACCTTTAAATCTCTTATAAAAACTTGATAAATATATAAATTTGTGATAAAATTATTTAAATACTTATATAGTGGCAAGGTGTAGTTTTAATGAAGAGTATGACTGGTTACGGCAGAGCGGATTATTCTGTCGACGGAATAAATTTAATAGTTGAAGTAAAAACGGTTAATAACCGTAATTTTGACTTTAACGCAAAAATGCCAAGGCTATTTATTTCCTTAGAGGACGCAATTAGAAAATGTGTTGGGGAATATATAAAAAGGGGCAGAGTTGACCTTTTTATAAACTTTTTAGATAAAAGGGAAAATAAATCACCCGTCGAGGTGGACTTTGCCAAGGCGGAAGAATATTATAAAGCCTTAAAAAGTATATCGGAAAGGTTTAACCTTCCTTTTGACTGCACGGCAACTTTTTTAATGAAATCTCCAGACGTTTTAGTTGAGGAAATTAAACAAGATGCTGAAGAGTTTAAGGTTGCCCTTTTGCAGACGGTTGCTAAAGCATGTGAAAACCTAAATTTTATGCGTTTAGTTGAGGGGGAAAAATTGATTAGCGATATGCTCTCAAGAATGGACGTAATATCTGAGTTAAGAGAGAAGATATCTCAGCGTGCGCCCCTTGTTATTGCAGAACACAAGGAAAAACTTCGCCAAAGGATTGAAGAGGCACTTGCCGACGTTAAGATTGACGAAACGAGGCTACTTAACGAAGTTGCTTTTTATACTGACAAAGTTAATATTGATGAAGAACTTACCCGTTTATCTTCGCACGTTGAACAATTTAAGAACATAGTAAAAAAGGAAGGGGCGGGAAAGAAACTCGATTTCCTTATGCAAGAGTTTAATAGAGAGGCAAACACCATTTGCTCAAAGTCTAACGACGTTGAGGTTACTGCGTATGCGCTTTCGTTAAAAAACGAAATAGAGAAAGTTAGAGAACAGGTTCAAAATTTAGAATAATATGAGCAATTTACTAGTTGTACTATCAGGACCGTCGGGAGTAGGTAAGGGTACGGTTGCGAAAAAACTCGTTAAAAACGACGAAAGTTTTGCGCTCAGTATTTCTTGCACTACGAGAAAGCCAAGAAAGGGCGAAGTGGACGGCAGAGAATATTTTTTCATTGATAAGAGCGATTTTCTTGAAAGGATTGAACAAGGCGGTTTTTTAGAATATTCAGAGCATTTTGAAAACTACTACGGCACACCAAAGGATTTCGTTCTTGAAAAACTAAATGAAAAAAACGTTTTACTTGAGATTGACGTGAACGGGGGATTATCCGTTAAGGAAAATTTTAAGGACGCACTCTTGATTATGTTGTTGCCACCGTCAGTTGAGGAAGTTAGAAGAAGGCTTGTAAAACGCAACACGGAAAGTGAAGAAAAAATCAACTTGAGAATGAAACGTATGAGTTTTGAACTTGAAAAACAAAAACTGTACGATTATTCCGTTGTGAACGACGATTTGGAAACAACGGTAGCAAAAATAAAAGAAATTATACAATTAGAACAAAATAAGAAATAACCTTAAAAGGAGAGATAAAATGATACATAAACCACCGATTGATGAATTAACGGAAAAAGTAGGCTCTAAATACGCACTTTGCGTTGTAACGAGCAAAAGAGCAAGACAACTTATGGAACAGGCTTCTAACCAAGGTCTTTCTGAACTTCCTGGTAACGAAAAGCCTCTTTCTATGGCTGCTCAAGAAATTTACGACGGCAAACTTATTGCCACGAACGACTAAGAAAAAATGCGTTGGGCAAGATAAGCCGAGCGCATTTTTAATTTGAAGGGTTGAGTTACGCACGAGTTATAGTCGACATTTCACATTCAGAGGTCGACAAAGTTTTTGAATATAAAATTCCCCTTTGCTACCAAGTATTTCTTGGGAGCAGAGTTTTAGTGCCTTTTGGCGGGAAAACTACTACGGGGATTGTTATAGGCGTTAGTGACGAGTGCGAATATAACCCTGAAAAGGTAAAAGATATTATCTCCGTTTTAGAAGAAACTCCGGCGTTAACACAAGAAACGCTTGCTCTTTGCGAATACGTAAGGAAAAAATGTTTTGTTCCCCGTGCGCTTGCGCTTAGACTGTTTTTGCCGAGCGAAATGCGTAAAGGAACGGTTAGGGAGATTTTCGACCTTTATTATTCTTTAACAGATGGGTTAGATTTAGATAAGGCAATATCCTCATTACGCTCTACTGCCATAAAGCAAAAGGAACTTTTGCAATACTTGTCGGGCGTTAAGGAGCAGAAAGCGTCAATTCTTAACGAAGAGTTCGGTGCGTCTGCAGTGAAGGGGGCGGAGAAAAAGGGGCTTGTTTATTCATATAAAGTAAAAAGACATAGAACGCCTTACACCGAACTTAATAGAGAAAAAAAGGAAATAACACTTACTGAAAAGCAACGCCTTGCAATAGAGAGTATTGAAAATACTTCTAAAATTGCCACCCTTATTTTTGGAGTTACTGGTTCTGGAAAAACGGAAATTTATTTAGAGTTAATTGATAAAACCATAAAAGAGGGAAAAACGGCAATAATGTTAGTTCCGGAAATCTCTTTAACTCCCCAAATGTTAACTCAACTTCGCAGAAGGTTTGGTGAAAACGCCGCTATACTTCATAGTGGTCTTTCTGCGGGTGAAAGGTTTGACGAGTGGTGGAGAATTCGTACGGGAGAGGCAAAGATTGTTATAGGTGCAAGAAGTGCCGTGTTCGCCCCCGTTGAAAACCTTGGTTTAATTGTTATTGACGAAGAGCACGACGGTAGCTATTCAAGTGAATCTTCTCCAAGATATACTACCGTTGACGTGGCAACTTTCCGTGCTAAATATAACAATGCAAAACTTGTTTTAGGTAGTGCAACGCCAGCGGTGGAAAGTTACCTTAAGGCTAAAAACGGAGAATATAATTTAGTTACTCTAAAAGATAGAATAAATAAAAGAAAACTGCCAAACGTGGAAACGGTGGATATGAAAAAGGAAATTAGGGCGGGTAACGTTTCTCCTTTTTCAAGAGCCTTAAAGTACGAACTTCAAGAGTGCCTAAACAAGGGAAATCAAGCAATAATTTTTCTAAACCAAAGAGGATATTCAAGGTCGGTTATATGTACCGAGTGTGGTCACGTTCAAAAGTGTTCTTCGTGTGACGTTTCGCTTACATACCATAAAGAGGATGAATCACTACTTTGTCATTACTGTGGTGCAAAATATAAAATGATTTCCGCATGTACCGAGTGTGGTAGCACCTTTATTCGATACGGTGGAACGGGAACGGAAAGGGTTGTTAGTGAACTTCAAAAACTTTTTCCGAGTGCTAAAATCTTGCGTATGGATAGAGATACGACGCAAAATAAAGAGGGGCATTTTAAAATCCTTAACGAGTTTTCCGAGCGTAAGGCGGACATTTTAGTTGGAACGCAAATGGTTGCAAAGGGGCACGATTTTCCCTTCGTTACTTTGGTTGGAATTTTAGATGCGGATATGAGTTTGCATTTTTCCGATTTTAAGAGTGCTGAGAGAACCTTTCAACTTTTAACCCAAGTTGCGGGTAGAAGTGGTAGGGCGGAAGAGGCTGGAAAGGTTGTATTACAAACCTATTCTCCAGAACACCCCGTTTTAATAAGGGCAATAAATTACGATTACGACGGATTTTTCGAGCACGAAATTTCCGTTAGGAAAGCAACGGCTTTCCCACCCTTTTCCGATATAATAAGGGTGTTAATATCCTCTGCTGAGGACGAAAGGTCGCTTGAAACGACAAAGAAAGTTTATTCCGATTTAAGCGTACTTTTTGAGAAAAATAGAGATAAATTCAGGTTTTTTGGGTGTATGAAAGCACCGTTAAAAAAACTTCAAGGTAAATATAGATATCAAGTTTTAATTAGGCTTGATAAGGGAAATGACGATTTGATTTCACAAATATTTAACGTCGCTGATGGGTATAACGATAGAAATTCCATGGTGTATATGGAAGTTAACCCTAATAATTTGACTTAAAGGAGAAAACATGGCTATAAGAAACATAGTAAAAAAGGGAGATGAAACGCTTAGAAAAAAGTGTTTTGAAGTGACGGAGTTTAATGAAAAACTTCACACCCTTTTAGACGATATGAAAGATACGTTGATTTTGTCGGAGGGCGTAGGTCTTGCTGCTCCTCAAATAGGAGTTTTAAGACGTATATTTATCGTTAAGTACGAAAAGTATTATTTTGAGTGCGTTAACCCTAAAATGCTTGAAATGAAAGGAAAATGCGTGGATAAAGAGGGCTGTCTTTCCGTTCCCAATACGAGTGGAGACGTGGAGCGTCCTACAAAGATTAAAATCTCCTTTCAGGATAGAAACGGTGATGAACATATCTTAAAAGTTTCTGGTTTTTTAGCGAGAATATTCTGCCATGAATACGACCACTTAGATGGGATTTTATATATAGATAAAGCAAAAAATATTGTTGGAGATTAAATGAGAATAATATATTTAGGCACTCCCGATTTTGCAGTTTTGCCACTTGAGAAGATTTTTTCAATTAAAGATTGCGAAATTATTGCTGTAGTTACAAATAAAGATAAGCCTGTTGGTAGAAAGCAAATTTTAACCCCTCCACCAGTAAAAGTTAAGGCTCTTGAAATGGGTTTGCCCGTTTTACAGTACGACAAGATTAGGTTAGAAGGCGTTCAAGATATTAAAGATTTAAAGCCTGACATTATGATTACTTGTGCGTTTGGGCAAATTTTATCGCAAGAGATTTTAGATATTCCAAGGCTTGGCGTAATAAATATACACGCATCATTGCTTCCTAAGTATAGAGGGGCATCTCCCATTAATTATGCGATACTTAACGGAGAAAAAACTACCGGTATTACCATTATGAAAACGGATATTGGTATTGACACGGGAGATATGATTTATAGTGAGGAAATATCTATAGGTGAAGAGGAAACGGCGGGTGAACTTTTTGATAGATTATCAATTTTAGGCGCAGAGTGTATAGAAAAGGTGCTAATTGACCTATTAAATGGAAAAATGCCGTTAATAAAACAAAATGATAGTGAAGCAACCTATACTAAAATAATTAAAAAGGAAATGGCTAAAATAGATTTTTCTAAGAGTGCTAAAGAAGTTGTTAACACTATTAGAGCCTTTAACCCTGCACCTATTGCTTATACCTATTTAAACGGGGAAATATTTAAGATTTATTCTGCAAAAGCAACTCTTGAAAGTGGAAAGGCGGGAACGGTAGTAGTTTCAGATAAGAGGCTCGTCGTTGCTTGCGGAGAGGGTGGAATAGAATTATTAAAAGTGCAAAAATGCGGTGGAAAGCCGTTACTTATAAAGGATTTTCTTGCAGGCAACAAACTACCTTTGGGAACGGAATTTAAATGTTAAATTATTTATACGATTGTTACACCGTGTTGAATAAGGTGTATAGTGATAAAACTTATCTAAAGCAAGCCATTTCTTCTACCATGATTGAAGAAAAAAACAAGGCTTTAACGGTAAAGACTTGTTACGGTGTTTTAGATAAAGATATTGAGTTATCCTATTATATTTCTGCGCTTACGGAAAAAACTCCTAAACTTGTAATAAGAACGTTGCTTAAAATTTCAATGTATGCAATAAAATACTTGCAAAAAAAGGAATACGCCGTTACGGAAAACGCAGTTGCTTTAACTAAGAAACTAGGGAAAAAGGGTGCATCTGGTTTTGTAAATGCTTTTTTAAGAAAGTTTATTTCAACCAAAATTCCCTTTCCGACTGAAGAAATAGATTATCTTTCAGTTAAATATTCTTATCCCGCTTTCGCTATTACTGAACTTGTAAAAGATTATGGAAAGGACACTGCGATAGATATTATATCTGCTCCAAACGCAAAAACCACCTTGTGTTTTTATGGCGTTAACGGAGAAGAGTATTTAAGCAATTTAGGAATAAAGTTTGAAAACACTCCTTTTTCTAACGTATATACCGCAAACAACTTTGTTAGAGAAGAGGGCTTTGATAAAGGTTTATATACCTACCAAGCCTTAGGCTCGGTTGCTATTTGTGACGTTGTTAAAAAGGGGGAAGAGTTACTTGACTGTTGCTCTGCGCCAGGTGGGAAAAGTATTAGGCTTTCTAATAAATTTTCCAAAGTTACCTCGTGGGATATTCACCTACATAGGGTAGCGCTTATAACGGCGTACAAAAACCGTATGGGTGTAGAAAATATTTTTGAACAGGTAAAAAATGCGGAAGAGTATGATAGCGAGTTAAAAGAAAAGTTTTCCGCTGTGTTATGTGATGCACCTTGTTCTGGACTTGGCGTTGTCAACGACAATCCCGACATAAAGTTAAATAGGAATATAGAAAACGTTTTGGAACTAAATAAAACGCAACTTTCCATACTAAACACTGTAAAAAACTACGTTAAAAAGGGTGGATATTTATATTATTCCACTTGCTCCGTTCTTAAAAAAGAGAACGACGATATAGTAATAAAATTCATTGGTGATAATCCCGATTTTGAGATTGAGAGTATAAATTCACCACTACAACATATTAAAACGCCGTACGGCTTGCAATTTTTACCGCATATATCGGGTGGGTTAGGCTTTTTCGTAACGGCACTTAAGAGAGGAAAATAGTTTGAAAGAAAGTCTTTTGTCTTTTTCAAAAGAGGAGATTAAAAACTTAATAGAGATAGAGTTTAGGGAAAAAGCTTTTCGTGCTGGGCAAATTTTTAAGGCACTACATTTGGGGCTTGATTTTTCCGATATGACGGAACTATCTAAACCTCTTAGAGAAAAATTATCGGAAAAGTATTTTGCTAACCCCGTGAAAATTCTTAAAACGTTAAAGTCTGTTGACGGAACGGAAAAATTTCTATTTTCCTTGCCTGACGGAAACGTGATTGAGGGCGTTCTTATGAGATACAAGCACGGTGCAAGTCTTTGCGTGTCAACTCAAGTAGGGTGCAGAATGAACTGTGCTTTTTGCGCATCTGGATTAGAGGGGCTTATAAGGAACTTAACTGCAGGTGAAATCTTAGGTGAAGTAATTGCCGTAAATTCCTATCTAAAGGGCGGTATAGGTGAAAAAAGGCAGGTTATTAACGTAGTTTTAATGGGAAGTGGTGAACCGCTTGATAATTACGATAACGTAGTTAAATTCCTAAAACTCGTGTCGTTAGAGGGCGGTATAAATATAAGCCAAAGAAATATAAGTTTATCAACATCCGGTTTAGTTAATAAAATGTACGACTTGGCGGAGGAAAATCTATCAGTTAACCTAACCGTTTCTCTTCACTCTCCCTTTGATGAGGAAAGACAAAAAATAATGCCCGTTGCAAAAAAATATTCCATAGCGGAGATTTTATCTGCGTGCAAAAATTACTTTGACAAAACGGGCAGAAGATATATTTTTGAATACGTATTAATAAAAGGCGAAAATGATACTCCCCGCCACGCAGAAGAATTAATTAGAATACTTAAAGGTAAACCTTGTCACGTTAACTTAATTAGGCTTAACGAGGTTAAGGAAAAGGGTTTAAAAGGCGGTACGGAAAAGGACGCTTATAGGTTTATGGCTGTTTTAGAAAAGGGCGGTATTTCGGCTACCGTAAGAAGAAAAATGGGTGAAGATATCGACGGAGCGTGCGGACAACTGCGCCGTAGATATTTAGAAGAAACGGAGGAAAAATCTTGAAAGGAAAATTAGTTAAGGTTTGTTCCAACGGATACACTGTGAGAGTAGACGGAGTGGATTTTCCATCAAAGGCAAGAGGAAAACTTAAACTTTCTTCGCTAAATCTTGCCGTCGGTGACGAGGTTGAATATGAAAAGGGAGTTATCGTTAAAGTTTACGAGCGTAAAAATTCCCTTATTCGCCCAAGAGTTTCAAATATTGACGGTGTGGTTATTGTAATTGCATCTGAACCAAAACCCGATTATTATTTAGTAGATAAAGTTTTAATTGCGTCAAGAAAACTTGACGTTGAAACGCTTATCGTAGTAAATAAGAGCGATAAGGAAAATCAGTTGTTCAACGAGGTGAAGTCACAGTACGATAGTGTTTGTAAAGTTATTACCGCCTCAGCAAAAGATAAACTTGGAATTGGCGAGATTAAGGAGTTTATAAAGGGGAAAACGGTAGTTCTTGCGGGGCAGAGTGCAGTTGGTAAAACGTCGCTCATAAACGCTATATTCTCTCTTGATTTAAAGGTCGGGGAGTTGAGCGAAAAAATATCGAGGGGAAAACATACCACTACTTATTCAGAAATTTTTGAAAAGGACGAAATGCGTATTATAGACACCCCAGGATTTGCCGTTATAGAGGCGGAGGTTACTGAAGAGGAGATAGCCTCTTTCTACCCAGAATATTTTGATTTATCAGTTAATTGTAGGTTTAGAAGTTGTACCCACCTTTCAGAACCCGACTGTGCGGTGATTTCTGCAGTTGAAAGAGGGGAATTGTCTAAAGAAAGATATTTAAGATATAAACAAATAATTACAGAAATAAAAAATAGGAGAAAAGATTATGGCAAAAATTAAGATTGCACCGTCAATGTTATCGGCGGACTTTGCAAATTTTGGAAAGGAAGTTAAATCTATTACTGAAGCGGGCGCAGAGTTATTGCACCTTGACGTTATGGACGGCGTGTTTGTAAAAAACATTTCTTTTGGACCTAAGTTTATAAAAGAGGCTCGTCCATACTCAAACGCTATATTTGATTCACATCTTATGATAGTAGAACCTTGGAAGTATATTGACAGATTTGCAGAAGCAGGCTCAGATATTATTACCGTTCATTACGAGGCTTGTAAAGACAGACTTAAGGACACTCTGAGAGGGATAAAAGCACTTGGTGTAAAATGTGGTGCGGTTATTAATCCTGATACTCCCGTTTCAGTGCTAAAAAACGTTATTGAAGAGTGCGATATGGTTTTATTAATGAGCGTTTTTCCTGGATTTGGCGGTCAAAAATTTATTCCGGAAGTTCTTGAAAAGGTTAAGGAAGCAAGAGCACTTATCGATAGCACGGGCAAGGATATTGACCTTGAAATTGACGGTGGTATTAACGAAGAAAACGCTCCGTTAGTTAAGGCTGCGGGGGCAAACGTTTTAGTTGCTGGTAGCACGGTATTTAAGTATGAGGATAGAAAGTTTATTATAGACAAACTTCGTTCTATGTAAAAAAAGTCGTCAAAAGGTTTGGCGTTTGCATATAATTTACTATAAAGAGGTGAATTATGAAAATTTATTGCATCAAACCGCCGACGATTATTAGAAAGATACTTAGATTGCTTTTTGTTAAAAGAAAAGATTAAAAAATCCCGACTCTTAAATTGAGTCGGGATTTAGTTTTTTTATTTACATCATATCAACTATCGTTTCGTAAATTTTACCTTCTTTTTCAAACTGGTCGTTCAGTTTTGCAAAAGTTTCTTTAACGTTTTCGTAAGAGGAGTGCTCTAACTTTAGGTGAGAAAAGTTTATTGCTTTATTTGCTAATATGTTTATACTTGCACCCGTGTTGCCAAAACCTGAGTTAATGCAGAGAATATCAAGTTGTTTTTTAACCGCTTGCAAAAAGGATACGGGGGTACTTTTATAAAATTCACCAGTGAAAGCAACTTGTGCGTGAGAACTTGCAAGAGCAAAGGCCCTTCCGGTGGGGATGTTTGAGTCTGAAATATATACTATCTTGTCAATCATCCTTCCGCTGGTTATTGCTGAAACCTCTTTTTGCCAGTTATCGTTTGGACCTAAAACGTAATAGATTCCACTTTTTTTAGCAATATCGTAATCTTCCTCGTCAAGCGTCATCACAATAGGAACGGCTTGATAGTAGATTAGTAATTGTGCAAAAATATTGCCAAAGTTATTTGCACCAAGTACGGCAACGTAATCACCCTTTTGGATATTTAATTTATCGAAGATGGAAACGCCAAGCGAAATATGGTCGATAAAAAGTGACTCAAAATCGGAAACGCTTGAGGGGAGGGTAAAAAGTTTATCCGGCGTAGCGGAAATAAAATCGCTTAAAAACCCGTCAAAATCTTCCCCCGCAAATAAAAGGTCGGAACATTTGCCTTGTTCACCGCGTTTGCAGTTATAACATTCTTCACACGCCCTCGTAGGGTCAATGTAAATGTGTTTACCCTTTTCAAGACCGAACAAATTGGCATCAGTTTCAGAAACTATGCCTATGCCCGAACCTCCTAAAACAACTTCCTTACAGTCAAGTTCTCCACGATAACGCAACACGTCAGACAAAGTGATGAGTGCCTTATTTATTTTTACCTTAGACTGAACTTGATTAGAAGTGTTTTCAGATATTTCCTTTTCTTCAAGTGTAAAGGGTTTTGAAATTTTGTAACCTTTCATAAAATCTCCAAAAATTCAGAAATTTAGTTCATTGTACTACAAAAAAAAGAAAAAAGCAACTAATTTATCAGTTGATTATTAATTTAATATCCTCTCTAAACACCAAGAAAGAGTGTTAAATTTTATTTTAGAATATAAAAAATCAAAAAATACTTGAAAAACTATACCATAACAGTTGACTAAAATGAAAAAATATAATATAATTATGCGGTAAATAATAAGAGAGGTGCTTTATGAAAGAGAGTATACATCCTGATTATCACGAGGTAACGGTAGTTTGCGCTTGCGGTGAAACTTTCAAAACCGGCTCCACCAAAAAAGGGGACGTTATTAAAGTAGATATTTGCAGTAAATGTCATCCTTACTTTACCGGTAAGCAAAAACTTGTTGATACCGGTGGCCGAGTTGATAAGTTCAACAAGAGATACGGCAAGGCAAAATAGTTTTTCTGTATTAAAGGCTTTAAGGGTATTCGTACGCTTAAAGCCATTTTTTTACCGAAAATTACTTAAAGCGTGGTAAAATGGCAAAAAAATGCAAAGATAAAAAAGTTTCTATAGGTGGGCAAGCCGTTTTAGAAGGCGTTATGATGCGTGGAAAAACGGCAATGGCAACTGCAGTTATAGATTCTGACGGTATTATTCGCCTTGAAACTAAAAGACTAAAAAGCAAAAAAAGTTTTTTTACTAAACTTCCAATCGTAAGAGGGGTGGTTTCTTTCGTGCAGTCGTTGTTCGGGGGAACTGCCGTTTTAATGCGTTCTGCGGACGTTTATGCAGAGGGTGAGCCTTCAAAGTTTGAAAAATGGCTTGCGGAAAAACTAAAGATAAACGTTATGTCGGTCGTTGGCACGGTTTCTTTAATTTTAGGACTTGCCCTTGCAGTATTTTTATTTATGTGGTTGCCACAAACGCTTAGGGTTTTGTTAGAAAAAATTTTTGCGATAGAGTTTGACGTTTGGGCAAGAAACTTTATCGAAGGTGGCTTAAAACTATTAGTTTTTGTTTCTTATATTCTTTTAACGAGTTTACTTAAAGATATTCGCAGGACTTTTATGTATCACGGAGCGGAGCATAAAACTATAACTTGCTATGAAAAAGGGTTGCCGTTAACGGTGGAAAATGCAAAAAAATGTAGGCGAGTTCACGATAGGTGCGGAACGACCTTTATAGTTTTAGTTATGCTTGTAAGTATTTTACTTTTTGCCCTTTTTGAAGGAATTTTAGTAACTAACGAAATTCATTTGCATAAAGCGTTAAGAGTATTATGTAAAATTGCCTTTTTACCATTAATAGCAGGGATTTCCTACGAATTATTAAAGGCACTATCAAAAACCGACTGTTTTATATTTTATCCTTTGAAATTACCGGGATTACTACTTCAAAAGATTACTACTCGTGAGCCAGATGATAAAATGCTTGAAGTGGCGATAACCGCTTTTAATAAAGTTTTAGAAATGGATAACGACCAAACTATTGAAGAGGTTACCTTCGTAGTTCCAAGAAAGAGAGAAGAACTTTTAAATGAAGTCAAAAACACGCTTGCATCTTCTGGGATAGAAGAAGAGGCGGAGGCGCAATGGATTGTTTCTTTAACGCTTGGTATTAAAAGGGACGAGGTGTATTCAGATAAACTTGTTTCCTGCAAAAACGTAGAGAAAATAAATAATATCGTAAAAGAAAGAATTACTGGTAGACCGCTTTGGTATTGTATAGGTGATACGGAATTTTACGGATATAAAATAAAGGTAGACGAAAGGTGTTTAATCCCCCGTCCCGAAACGGAACTTTTGGCGGAAGAAGTTATTAAAATTGCTAAGAGTGACAGTAAAGTTTTAGACCTTTGCACGGGAAGTGGTGCAATAGCGATTGCCGTTAAAAAGGAAACTAACGCTATAGTAACGGCAAGCGATATTTCCGATAAAGCGTTAGAGATTGCTAAGGAAAACGCAAGCCTCAATGGAGCGGAAATAAAATTTGTTTTGAGCGATATGTTTGCTTTTTTAAAAGGTGAAAAGTTTGACCTTATCGTTAGTAATCCACCTTATATAAAAAAGGAAGAAATTGATATTCTTCAAGTTGAAGTTAAAGATTTTGAACCTATTCTTGCACTTGACGGTGGGGAGGACGGTCTTGATTTTTACAAGATTATTGCAACTGAAGCAAAAAAACATCTAAACCAAGGTGGAGTATTGCTTTTAGAGTGTGGGTATAATCAGGCGGAAGAAATTAAAAATCTTCTTGATGGATTTAAGAGTATAGAAATTATTAAAGATTACGAAAATATAGATAGAATAGTAAAGGCGGTGCTTTGATGTTTAAAAAACTTGATAAAATGTTGGATAGGTTTAATAAACTTAACGAACTGGTTTCAGATGCTGACGTTATTTCCAGAATAGACGAGTGGACTGCATATTCAAAAGAACTTGCAGAAATGACTGAAACGGTGGAAAAGTATACCGAATATAAAAAAGTTAAAACTGAAATAGACGATTTAAATAGCGCTATTCCTTTGGAAAGTGACGCAGAAATGAAGTCGCTTATGGAGGAAGAGGCGTTACAATGCAAGAAAAAACTTGAAGAAATATCTAATGAACTTCGTATTCTTCTTATTCCTAAGGACCCTGATGACGACAAGAACGTTATTATGGAAATTAGAGCGGGTGCAGGTGGAGAAGAGGCAAGTCTTTTCGCATACGAACTTTATAGATTATACGTTAAATATGCCGAGAAAAACCGCTTAAAAACTGAGGAGATTGAAAACAACTCTACAGAACTTGGTGGAATTAAGGAAGTAGTATTTTCAATTACGGGTAAGTCGGCTTTTGCAAAACTAAAATACGAAAGTGGCGTGCATAGAGTACAACGTGTTCCCGAAACGGAGTCGCAAGGTAGGGTTCATACTTCTACTGCAACGGTAGCGGTTTTACCCGAGGCTACGGACGTTGAAATTCATATAGACGAAAAGGACTTAAAAGTTGATACTTTAAGGTCAAGCGGTGCTGGTGGACAACACGTAAATAAAACGGAGTCTTGCATAAGGCTTACTCACCTACCTACGGGTATAGTAGTATTGTGTCAAGACGAAAGGTCACAAACTAAAAACCGTGAAAAGGCTATGAAAGTATTAAAGAGTAGATTATACGATTATTATCAATCACAAGCAGATAAAGAATATTCTGATAACCGTCGTAGCCAAGTAGGTACGGGGGATAGGTCTGAAAGAATTAGAACTTATAACTTCCCTCAAGGAAGAGTAACCGACCATAGAATAGGTTTTACTATGTATTCGCTTGATACCTTTATGATGGGTGATATTGAAGAAATGGTAGAAGCGCTTGCTATAGCCGATAGAGAAAGCAAACTCGCTGCTGGCTTTGACGAAGAATAATTTAATAAAAATAGCCTAATTTTACAAAAAAAATTTAAAAACCCTATTGTATTTTGCAGGAAAATGTTATACAATATAGATACGGAGAATATTCCGAGGAGGAAATTAAATGAAAATCATATACGGACCAAAAGGAACAGGTAAAACTAAAGCAATTATCGATTGTGCTAACGAAGCCTATAACGAGGCTAAAGGGCACGTGATATTTATTACCGATACGAAGAAATATTCCCCCGATATTAAGTTGCAAATCAGATTGTTAGACGTAACCGGTTTTGAAATTCAAGGTGAAGACGGGCTTCGTGGCTTTATAAAGGGTTTAGTAGCTGCTAATGGCGATAATGAATACATATTTATTGACGGTATTGCAAGAATTACCGGAAAGTCGTTAGGTGAACTTGGTAACATTTTCGGAGCAATGGAAAAGCTTGAAAAAGATTACGGTGTTAAATTTGTCCTTACTTGTAGCGCATCAAAAGAAGAATTACCAGACTTTATAGTAAAATACTTATAAATAATAGTTAAAAATATTGATTTTTACGGCTAAAAAGTGTACAATAATATTCGGAAGAGTTTTTCCGAATATTATTTTATTTTCAGGTATATTATTATGAAATTTTTAAGCACGAGAGGAAAGGACGTAGCAGTAAACGGGGCGGAGGCAATTGCAAAAGGTTTAGCGTTTGACGGAGGGCTTTTCGTTCCAGAAACCTTTCCTAACGTTTATGGTAAAATAGATAATTTACTCGATATGGACTACGCTGAGCGTGCCTCTATCGTTATCGGCAGTTTTTTAGAAGAATACGATAAAGAAAGGCTTTTAACCGCTTGTAAAAACGCTTACGATAGGTTTGAAGAAAGTGACGCTGCGCCCGTGGTTAGAATTGACGACGACCTTTATATTATGGAACTTTTCCACGGACCTACCTTTGCGTTTAAAGACGTTGCTTTAACACTTTTACCATACCTTTTAAGAGAGGGTGCTACAATTTCTGGCATTAAAGAACAAATACTTATTTTAGTTGCAACAAGTGGTGATACTGGTAAGGCGGCTCTTTCAGGGTTTCAGGACGCTGAAGGAATTAAGATTATGGTTTTCTATCCTAGCGAGGGCGTTAGTGATATGCAAAAACTTCAAATGTGCACTCAAGAGGGAAGTAACGTAAACGTAGTTGCAGTTAAGGGTAATTTTGATGATTGCCAAACTGCCGTAAAAAAGATTTTTTCGGATAAGCAATATAATGCCGAACTCAAAAATAAAGGCGTGGTATTATCAAGTGCTAACTCCATTAACTTTGGTAGATTAGTTCCTCAAATAACCTATTATTTCTCCGCTTATTGCGATATGGTAAACGCAGGGGAAATTGAAAAGGGTGAAGAGATTAATTTTGTTGTGCCTACAGGCAACTTTGGTAATATACTTGCAGGTTATTACGCTAAGAAAATGGGTTTGCCAATAAACAAGTTGGTGTGTGCTTCTAATTCAAACAACGTTTTAACGGAGTTTTTTGCTAACGGTAGTTATAACGCTAACCGTGAGTTTTTTAAGACGGCATCTCCCTCTATGGATATTTTAGTTTCAAGCAATCTTGAGAGGTTAATATTTGAAATGTCTAATAGAAATGCCGAACTTACTTCAAAACGTATGGAAGAACTTAAAAATAGTGGCGTTTACAATATAAGTGAAGAAGAACTTGATGCGATTTCTAAAGAGTTTTACGCAGACTTTTCCGACGAAGAAGAGTGCTTTGATACTATAACTGATATTTTTGAAGAATACGGTTACGTTTTAGACCCGCATACTGCAGTTGCTATGGATGTTTGCCAAAAGTTTAAGAGTTTTACCGACGATAAATATAAAACGGTAATACTTTCTACCGCAAGCCCATATAAGTTCCCGCAGAGTGTACTAAAGGCTATCGTAGGGAAAAACGTTTTGGATGCCTTTAAGGCAAGTTTGAAACTTGAAGAGGAAACGGGTATGCCTATTCCCGAAGAAATTAAGGGCTTAAAAGACAAAGAAAAAAGGTTTACTAAGGTTATCGAGAGGGAAGAAACCCTAAAGGCTGTAAACGAGTTTATAGATTAATTTCAAGTATACTTCAATAAAGGTGTTATATAATATGGAAAACAAGAAAGTTTTATTTTCGGCTATTCAGCCGAGTGGGATACTTACTATCGGTAACTATTTAGGTGCACTTAAAAACTTTAAGAAGTTGCAAAGCGATTATTTGAGCATTTTTTCCCTTGCCGACCTACATACGTTAACCGTTAAGCAAGACCCCGCTACTTTAAGAAAAAACGTATATGAATTAACTGCGCTTTATTTGGCGTGCGGAATAGACGTGGAGCAATCAATTTTATTTGCGCAATCACACGTTTCTGCTCACGCAGAACTTGGTTGGGTGCTTAATACCATATGTTACCCAGGTGAATTATCAAGAATGACTCAGTTTAAGGATAAAAGCCGTAAACACGAGGATAATATAAATATGGGGCTTATGGATTATCCCGTATTGATGGCGGCGGATATTTTGCTTTATCAAACGGAACTCGTGCCTATCGGGGCGGACCAAAAGCAACACCTTGAACTTGCAAGAGATTTAGCGATTAGGTTTAATAATAGGTATTCAGAAACTTTCAAAATTCCCGAGCCATATATCGGCAAATCGGCGGCGAGGGTTATGAGTTTGGCAGAGCCTGAGAGAAAAATGAGCAAGTCCGACGCTAACGTGAACGCTTTTATATCTATGGATGACGACCCTGATACCGTTAGAAGAAAGTTTAAGCGTGCGGTAACCGATAGTGACGATAAGATAATTTTTAGTTTAGAAAAACCGGGTATTAGCAACCTTTTAACAATTTACTCTGCATTTACCGATAAAACTATCGAACAAGCGGAGGCGGAGTTTGAGGGTAAAGGGTATGGCGATTTCAAGAGTGCGGTAGGTGAGGCAGTAATTCAAACTATCGAGCCTATTAGACAAGAGAAAAACAAATTGTTAGCTGACAAAAATTATCTTGACGACGTGCTTAAATTAGGTGCGGAAAGGGCGGAAAGAATTGCTTATAAAACCCTTTCTAAAGTTTATAAAAAAGTTGGTTTAGTACCAAGAAAAAGAGGATAGAAATTAATGTTCGGATACGTTAAAAGCGATATTCCAAATATGTACGTGAAAGACACTGTTTTATATAAGGCGCTTTATTGTGGGCTTTGTAAAGGGATAGGTAAAACCTGCGGGGCAAAAGCAAGGTTAACACTTTCTTACGATTTGGCGTTTTTGTCTGCACTTATTCATAACGTAATGGGAGTAGACGTTGAGGTGAAGAAACAGCATTGCGTAATTCACCCTTTAACAAAACGCCCCATTGCGGAAGTGGATGCGCTTACCGAAAGAATTGCAGTGCTTAACGTAATTTTAGCATACTATAAAGCGGAAGACGCCGTAACCGACAAAGAGGGCGGTAAATATAAAAAAGCCTTATTAAAGTCTTCTTTTAAGAAGGCAAAAAAATTAGAACCTAAACTTGACGAAATAGTTAAAAATCGCTATCAACAACTTAGAAAATTAGAAGTGGCTAATTGTGATAATATTGATATTTCTGCCGACCCGTTTGGTAATATGATGAAAGACGTGGTTAAAGTTCTTACCGAAGAACATTACTCTGAAGAACTTGGACAGGTTAGTTACGACTTAGGTAAATGGGTGTATTTAATTGACGCTTTAGACGATTACGATAAAGACTTAAAAAAGAAAAGTTTTAACGTTTTTTATAACGTTTATAAATGTAATAGCAAAAAAGCATTGCTTGAGTTAAAGGGCGCAGAGATATTACAATATTTAACTCCGCCTATAATGAACATAGGCGAACTTTCAAGGAAGTTGAATTATAAATTTAATCACGACCTTTGCGATAACGTTTTGCAAAGAGGTTTGATTAGCGAAACAAAAAGGATTATGGAGAACAAAAAATGCAAGACATCTACAAAATTTTAGGCGTTTCTAAGGACGCGTCAATGGAAGAAATCGAAGCGTCGTATAAAGCATTAAAAGAAAAATATTCATCAGAGAGGTTTTTAGAAGGGGAGGCAGGCAATGAGGCTGCTAAAAATTTAACTCTTTTAGAAAACGCTTATAGAGAAATTAAATCGGAAAAGATTGCTGAGCAAACTAATGCCTATTCCGAGATAGAAAAGGATATTAAAGGCGGAAATATTGATTTAGCGCAGGAGAAGTTGGACTCATTTTCATCAAGAGATGCAGAGTGGCACTATCTTCAATCGGTAGTTTTTTACAAAAAGAACTGGATTAATGAAAGTAAAAAACAACTTGAAATTGCAATGAGTATGGAGCCCGAAAACAAAAAATACTCTAATGCTTACACTAAACTAAAAGAGAAAATCGCTTTTAATGAAAGGCAATTTCAGTCGGGAACTGCTCATTCTTCACAAACTGACCCAAGGGCTAATGCTACCCAACAACAAATGGGTGGCAGTGGTGTTGGCGACTGTTGTTCTTGGTGTGCAACTTGGTGCTGTATGAACGCAGTATTTAATCTTTGCTTAAACGCTTGCTGTGGTTGTTAAGTAATGAAAAGTAAATTACTTGCCATATCTGCAATAAGTTCTGCATTTTCGGCAATACTCCTTACCGTGTCCGCTTACGTTACTTTTGCAGACCTGTTTTGTTTGGTTATTTCATCTGCTTTCGTAATGCTTCCGTTATATTACGGCTCATATAAAGCGGGCTTTTTAGCCTTTTTAGTTGGGGGAGTTATTGCCTTTATTTTTTCCAGCTTTAACCTTACCGTTATGGTTATACCTGCTTATCTATTCTTTTTTGGCAGTTTTCCACTTGTAAAGAATTTTGCAGTAGAGCGTGGCGTAAACAAGGTGGTAGTTTACGTAGTAGGCTTGGTTTGGTGTATTCTCGCAGTATACGGAATTTACTTCTTCTACGTAAAAATAATGGGGTTAGATTTTAGTCATCTACCTAAGATTATTTTAGATAACGTGTTGCTGTTTGTAGGAATTGCGGGGTGTATCTTTTACGTTGTCTATGAAAGATACGTTAAAACGGTGAAAAACTTTATTGATTTTTACCTTAAGAAGATTATTAAATAATTATGGTTAAAAACGAAGAAAGAACAGGTATAGTTATTTCCGTTGGTATGAACGGAGAGGGAATTGTTAAGGACGAAGATACGGTTGTCTTTGTCCCTTTTGCCTTACCTGGAGAAAAAATTATTTATAAAATACTAAAGGTTACTAAAAAGTGTGCATACGGCAAACTCTTGGAGGTCTTAACCCCTGCGGAAGAAAGGGTCAGAGCGAAGTGCCCTGTGTTTACTAAGTGTGGTGGTTGTCAACTTCAACACGTTAAATATACAAACCAACTTTCCATAAAGGAAAAAAACGTTTCAAATTGTTTTAAAAAAATTGCAGGGCTTGACGTGGAGGTTAAACCGGCAATAAAAGGCGACAACGAGTATTTTTATAGAAACAAACTTCAACTTCCCGTTGCGGAAAAGGAAAACGGGGCGGTGATTGGCTTTTATGCGGAAAATTCACATAGAGTTATCCCAATTAGTGATTGTGCTATTAACGGCGTGTGGGCAAAGGACGTTATAAGGGCTTTTAAATGCTACCTATCCACCTATGGAATTGCCGGATATAAAGAAGAAAACCACTCTGGTGTCGTTAGAGAAATTACCGTTAAAGAGATAGGCGGAAATCTCATTATAACGGTGGTTACGCTTGGTGAAAGTTTACCATTTAAAAATGAATTGATTGATATTCTTAAAAGGGAGTTAAGAAACGAATTTTCTCTTTATCAAAACGTTAATTCCGCTAAAACTAACGTAATTTATGGGAACGATTTTAGATTGTTGCACGGTAAGGGAGAATATTCTTCTGAGACCTTTGGTGTAAAGTATAAAATTGGCGTTAGAAGTTTTATGCAAGTTAATCCCTCCGTTTGTTTTAAGTTATATCATACGGTAGTTAACTCACTTGATTTAGATGAAAACACTACGGTAATTGACGCATATAGTGGAGCGGGGTTAATGACTGCACTCTTAGCATCAAAGGCAAAAAAAGCCGTAGGTATAGAAATTATTAAAGAGGCTGTTTCTATTGCAAACGACCTTGCTAAAGATAATTTATTACAAGATAAAATAGTAAACTATTGTGGTAAGTGTGAAGAACTTCTTCCTAATATCGTAAAACAAGAAAAAGGAAAAGTTGCTATCGTGTTAGACCCGCCGAGAAAAGGCGTTGATATCAAAGTTATAAATGCAGTAATTGAGAGTGGTGCAGATAAGGTTGCTTACGTTTCTTGTATGCCTTCTACCTTGGCAAGAGACGTGGGGCTACTAATGGGCTCGTTAGAAGAGCGTGACGGTGAAATCGTTAGGGTTGAAAATCCCAAATATAGGTATGAAATTGATTTTATTAGACCTTTTGATATGTTTCCACAAACCAAGCACGTCGAGACGTTAGTATGTCTGACAAGGTTATAGTTTAAACGATAAGTTTCCCTTGCTTAGACAATGATTCTTAAAACTAAAGTTGCTTTTACAAGTAAAGCTTTAACAAATAAATAAGAGAGGTTTTTCTATGAAAAACATATTAATAACAGGTGGAGCGGGCGGAATTGGCTCGGCTATAGCAAAAAAATTTATATCACAAGGATTTAAAGTTTATTCTTTGGACCTAATAACAAAGGATTTAGGCGAATCTTTTGTTAACGTTAAATGTGACGTTACTTCGTATAAAGACCTCAATCGAGCAAAGAAAATGTTAAATGGAATAAAATTCTCGCACATTATTACTTTAGCGGGAAGAGCGCTTGACGATGAGTGGAAATCTTTTGAAGAAATAAGCGAACAATCGATAAATGATTCCATTATGCTAAATCTCTGCGGGCATTTAATGACAATCAAGACTTTTTTAACCGAATTTGATAAACAAATTGACGTTAATTCTATAATTTTGGTAAGTTCTATTAATGCATACGGTGGTTTTGGACTTCCTGTTTACAGCTCAGCAAAGGCAGGGCTTATTGGCTTTTGCAAATCAGTACATCCTCAGCTAAAAGAAAAGGGAATAAGGATAAATACAATCTGTCCTGGCACCATAATTACTGATGCTACGTTATCCGAACCTAAAGATTTCGAGAGTCTATTAAAGACTACTAAACTTGGAAGATTTATGACAAAAGAAGAAGTTGCCGAACTTGCGTTTGAATTGTGTGAAAAATCAAATAAAACTGGTGAAATAATAAACATAGACGCGGGGCAGAACGAGGTTGTTAATGGATAAAATGTCGATAGTCAGCGTTGATATTTTCGGTGAAATTTTTATAAGTTTGCTTTCATCTTTAATATGGGCAGTAGCAGCATTTTTTGCAGTTCTTATTTTTAATAAGTTGGTAGAGAGATATTACAAGAAGAAATTTTATCAATTAACAAGATTAAAAATAAATAAAAAAAACAAACATCTTATAAGGTGTTATATTGCAAATTCTGGTAGATATGATGATAGCGAAAAGGTATATCTTGGATATCCTTTTGAGTATATGGCTTCGGCTACTATTAATTCGTATCTAGAAAATTTAACGCGCAACATTGATTTGAATATATATCTTTCTCCTCTCAAAAAGGATGAAATTAATAAGACGGACAAGACGGGAGATTTAATATTGCTTGGTGGTCCGTTTCATAATCTTTTAACAAAACTATTTTTTGGTCTAAGTAAGGAAAATACGATAGTTCCATTTTATTTTGACACTTTTGAAGGGGAAGAGGCAACGTTATTTTATAAAGAAAATGGCGCAAATGATTACAAGACGGTAAAGCCTATAAAAGATCCAAACGGAAATTTCTATTGTGAAGATTACGCCTTATTACTTAACGTAAGAAACCCCTACGCTCCTAAAAATAGAATAATTGCAATTATTGGTTGCCGTTCTATTGGAGTTTTGGGAGGAACAAATGCTTTCACGATGTGTGTGAAAGAGATATTCAACGACGTCAAGTATGATCAATATGCAGTTATTATTAAATGTTACGGCGATCAAAACAATATTAATAACGATAGGGGAATAGAACGAATAAGCGTGATACAATTAGATTCTATCAAGGTTGAACAACTTGTTGAGCTTGATGATATTAAGTAGAATAGCGGACGTGTGATATAATAAATTATACTTTCACATATTAAATTTTGACTACGGAGAATTCAAAATGTAAAAAAGCGCTATTGTTGAACAATCTTTTGCAAAAGATATACAGTAATAGACGAAAACAATAGAACATAAAAATTAATAGGTATTAATTTTTAAATAAAGGAACAAAGGAAAGAGTAAAAATGACGGATGTTTTTGATAATTATTTTAACACTGTAGAACAACAGTATGACATTATTAAGCGCAGAGAAAAGATAATTAAGATTATTAATAGAATTGCTTTTTTAGTGTTCGTTGCGTCGGTGGCATTTTTATTGTTTTATCCAAGTTACACTCTCGGTGAAAAACAATATACCATATTTAATTTCTTCTTCGGCAGTATAAGTGGTGGCGAAGTTGAAAAGGAAGTGGAGGCATTTCTTCAACTGCTCTTCAAAGACGTATGGTTGTTTGACTTATTGATGCTTGCATCTACTTGGTATATCTTCTTAAAAGCTTTAACTTTTGTTTTGTCAATTATTAAATCCGTTCTTAAATTATTATTTGGTGGGTTATTTAAGATTGGTAAAAGGGTAACGCAGGAAGAAAAGGTTAAAGTAGTTGAAAAATATAAAAAGAAAAACAGTCACGGTATAATTAAAAAGATAATTGCTTTTGTCGTTTCTAACGTTATATCATTTGTTTTTCCAATGCTTTCGGATATATTGCAATTAAAAAAGGATTTAACGTCAACCTTCTTACCTGTTATATATATGCTCATGACAATATTGTGTATCTATATTCCTTTAGGTAGTGTAACGGGGGCAGTTGTTTCGGGTATGGAATTAACGATAAATATGTTGCCACTAACCTTAGCAATGATATTTGCTATAGCGCATACAGTAACCCTTTTTGTTGGATACATAGTTAAAACCGTTTTCAAGTGGCGTAAAATCAAATAAGGTTTTATAGAAATTATTATGAAGATTGTTAAATACGTAAAAGACTTTGGTGAATATTCTTTTCCCGATGGTTTTAAGGAACTATTAGAGGGAAAATCGGTTGAGGAACAGTTGAATTATTTTCGTATAAGTAACGGATACGGGTTCTTTTTTGAGCCGTGGAGGGAGCGAAAAAATAGTTCTGCAAGATTCCTAAGAGTGGAAAATAGTTATGACGTTAAAGCCGTTATCGTTGATAATGGTTTAATCGTTGGGGTTATGATAGAAAATGCCTATGGTAAAGACGAGCCCTGTTTTATTGATAGAGGCGTTACGACGTGGGATGCTTCTGATAATAACGGCGCAGGTTATAAGGAAAGATGCGAGTGTGCAATCTTTCTCGCCGTGCCTAAGGATTTTATGGAAAGATAACTAAGGAGATTTATTATGAATATTTTATCTATTGGTAACAGTTTTTCAAATGATGCACAACGCTATCTTAATGATTTAGCAAAAAAAGAGGGTGAGAACATTAATTGTGCTAACCTGCTTTTTGGTGCTTGTGACTTAAGGGTTCACTACTTAAACGCTCTTAACGACTATAAAAAATATCTCTTTGAGGTTAACGGAGTTTGCACTAACTTAAAAGTTTCTATAAGAGAGGCTTTAGAGAGTAGGGAGTGGGACTACGTTACCTTACAACAAGCAAGTCTTGTGAGTGGTGATTTTGATACTTATTTTCCTTATACCGACTATTTGGTTGAAGAAATAAAAAAACGTTGTCCTAAGGCTAAAATTTTAGTTAATCAAACGTGGGCGTATGAAAAGGATTCTTCTCCCTTAGCAAAAACCAAATATAACACGCCAAAGGATATGTTTAAGGATATTTCTAATGCGTACAAAAAAATGGCAAAAAGAATAAAGGTTAAAACCATTATCCCTTGCGGAGAGGTTATGCTTAACCTTGCGGAAAAAGGATTAAAAATGCATAGGGATGGAAAGCACGCATCTTTAGGTGCTGGAAGATACGCCTTAGCCCTTACTTGGTATAAAGTTCTAACCAATAAAAGCGTATTAAACAATAATTTTATTCCTTTTGATGGGGAACTCTCAGAAGGAGAAAGGAAATTAGTTATTGAAGAAGTGGAAAAAATTTAAAGAGTGAACTTATGAATTTTCTGGTTGGTTTTCCAACCGTTTGTGCCGTGCGATAATTAAATTTACCGATAAAAATAGGTCGCTTAAGGAAAGTTGTATTTATAATTTTGATACTCAAAAGGTATAATTGTGAAAGGAAAACAGTTAACTGAAAAAAGACTAAGAAATAAAAATAAATTTCAGGTAAAAGCCTCACGCTGTCAGTATATACTAATGAGCGTATGGGTTGTAATGAAGTGCAACTTTAACGACGAAATGCTTATTGAGTCACGTTATTTTAACGTAAACGATTTAATAGATAAGCCCATTGTTTGGCACGATTTATATTTAGGGAAAAGCAAAAACGTTGTTAAAAAAATTGCCTTTTCTTCGTTAAAAGGGAATAAGTTATCCGTAATTATATGTGATTGTGAGGATAAAAAGGAATATAATCTTAATAGTTACGATTTCTTTGTTGACGACAAAGACGAAAAAACACTTATTACTTGTAAAATATCTTTGCATGAGAAAAAGGAGAGTTGGTGGTAATGAAACCTATCATAGGTATTTTTGCTAAAATTATTGATGCGGATAAAAGGAGTGAATTACTTTATGATTATTCTAAGGTTATTGAAAAGTCTGGCGGATTGCCAGTTTTACTTCCATACGTTGAGGAAGAAGAAACCTTAGATCAGTTTATAAATATATGCGATGGATTTATGTTTTCCGGTGGGGTTGACGTTGCACCATCGTATTACGGAGAGGAAACTAAGCCTACTTGTGGGGCAATAGAGAATTATAGAGATAAACTTGAGTTTCAGGCTATTGATAAAATTATAAAAACGGACAAACCTATTTTAGCCATTTGTCGAGGCATGCAACTTATTAACGTATATCTTGGGGGGACTTTATATCAAGATATTCCAACTGAAATTCCAAGCCAACTCAATCATAAACAAAAATCTAGTGAAAGATATCTTGTTACTCACGACATATTAATTAACGAAGGTACGCCGTTAAAAGAAATTACTAAACAGTCAAGAATAACAGGAAACTCTTTTCACCATCAATGTGTTAAAAAATTGGCGGACGGTTTGGTTGTCACTGCAACTGCCGATGATGGCATTATTGAAGGTTATTACCTTCCCACGCACAATTACTTGATGGCATATCAATGGCATCCCGAAAGATTATACGAACTTGATAAGATTAATGAAAAAATTATTCGCTCCTTTGTAGATGCCTGCAAATAACGATTAAGACCTATAATTTTATAGGTCTTTTATTATAGAAAAATACGCATAAATAGATGGAAATGAAAGTAATATATAATATTAGTTATCAACAAGAAAATTATCGATTTTTGTAGAAGTGTTGATAACTCGGCTATTTTTTAGCAGGTTATCAACAAAAACGGAGGGAAGATGCTAATAGTAAAAAGAAGTAATTTAATAATAATTTCCACCCTTGTTTTAACGGTAATTACCTTTATTATTTGCTTTGGTTCGCTAAAATCTGGGAGTGCATTAAGTTCTGAACAGCCTAAAATAAAGGTGGTGTTAGATGCTGGGCACGGTGGGATAGACGGTGGTGTTTCGGGTGTAAACACGGGTATTAAAGAAAGCGTTATAAATTTATCCATAGTAAAAAAACTTGAACATTATTTAGTAGATGGGGGATTTAACGTAGTTTTGACGAGAAGTACTGATGCGGGACTTTACGGAATAGCAACGAAATCACTAAAGAAAAAGGATATGCAAAAAAGAAAGGAAATAATTGAAAAGGAAGAGCCTTCTTTAGTGGTAAGCGTTCATTTAAATAAATATAGTCTATCGTCAAGAAAGGGTGCTCAAATTTTTTATAACGAAAAAAATCAAAACGGTAAAATTTTAGCAGAAAGTATCCAAAAAGCATTTAACGAACTTCCCGATAGCGAACGAGATTTTTCCGCCTTAAAAGGGGATTACTATATTCTTAATTGCACCAACTATCCTTCTGTAATCGCAGAGTGTGGTTTTTTATCTAACCCTGAGGAGGAGGCTAAACTTGTTACTGAAGAATATCAAGACGTGGTTGCCTACACCTTATTTAAGGGAATCGTATCATATCTTGCAGAAACGAGTTATAACCCACAATAAAATTTATAAATTGCCCGATATCTTTTCGGGCTTTTCTATTGTAATTTGTAAAAAAATATTGTATAATGTATAATGAATAAAAATGGGGGAATAGGGCGTGTTTCATATTGACGAGGTAATGGATAAAGAAAAAGCGGATAATTTAAGTCCCGTCGTTCTTGCTTTCGTTGGAGATGCGGTTTATTCTCTATTCGTTAGGGAAAGGTTGACCTTTTTTAGTGATTTTAAGACGGGGGAACTTAATAACCTTGCAGTAAAAGAAGTTAAGGCATCTGCCCAAGCGGAGTTTTATAAAGAGATTGAACATCTTTTAACGGAAGAGGAAAAGGCCGTTTTTAGGCGTGGAAGAAACGCTAAAAAGACTACTAAATCTAAAAGCGCAACAGTAAACGAATATAATGCGTCTACCGGTTTTGAGGCTTTGCTTGGTTATTTATATTTAACGGGCGAAAAAGATAGATTAAATTTTATATTAAATAAAGGAAATTCATAATGAAAATTGAAGGAAGAAACTCTGTTTACGAATTACTTAAAACGGACAAGGAAATAGACAAAGTATTAGTACAAAAAGACTTAAAAGACGAGGCGTCTAAAAGACTTATAAACGTTATGCGTTCGCACAAGGTTAAAGTTCAATTAGTGGATAAGTACGTAATTGAAAAGGAAAGTGAAAGTAAGAGAAGTCAAGGTTTTATCGCATACACTTCCGACTATAAGTATTTTGACCTATACGATATTTTAGATGACGTAAAGGAGAAGGACGGATTTGTAGTAGTATTAAATGAAATTTTAGACCCACATAATCTCGGTAGTATTATTAGGGTTTGCGAGTGTGCCGGTGTGGACGGAATAATTATTGCTAAAGATAGAAGTGCCTCGGTTAACGATACCGTTATGAGGATTTCTTCTGGGGCGTTAAACCACGTTAAGGTGGCTAGGGTAACTAATATCAACACGGCAATCGACACCTTGAAAGAACACGGATTTTGGGTTTACGGAGCAGAGGCTAACGGACAAGAAATGTATAAGGCGGATTTAAGGGGTAAACTTTGCTTAGTTATCGGCGGTGAAGATAGCGGAGTAAAAAGGCTTACCAAAGAAAAGTGTGATGGAATTATTAGTATTCCTATGTACGGAAAGGTAAATTCCCTTAATGCTTCAGTTGCTTGTGGCGTTTGCGTCTACGAGGCGGTAAGGCAAAGACGATAATGAAATATAAAAATTTAACTGACGAAGAACTTGCTTTTCTTGCAAAGACTGATGAAAATGCCTTAGAGAGGCTTATGGAAAAATATAAGCCGTTAATTAACGCTCAAGCACGTTCATATTTTCTTAATAGCGGAGATGCGAGTGATTTGGTACAAGAAGGTATGATAGGCGTATTTAAGGCAATAACCTCTTTTAACGGGAAATCAAGTTTTAAAACGTACGTTTATACTTGTATAAGAAGTAATATTATAACTGCGGTAAAAAAGTCTAATAGGATAAAGCATAAGCCGTTAAATAATTATCTTTCTCTCTCTGGCTACGATGGTGATGACGAGGATAAAACGCTATTAATTTCCGATAAGAATTTTGACCCCGAAAAAAACTTTATAGAAAAGGAAGAAGAAAAGGAACTTAAAAATAAAATTAAGGAAAGTTTAAGTGACTTTGAGCATCAGATATTAATTTTATATCTTCAAGGCTTTTCCTATTCTGATATAAGCAAAAAAACAAACAAGAAAGAAAAATCGATAGATAACGCAATTCAGCGAATTAGAAGAAAACTTACTAAACTTAACGTATAAAAAAGGAGAACAAATGGCATATCTTGCTTTATACAGAAGGTATAGACCGAAAACGTTTGATAAACTAATCGGGCAAGAACACGTTGTTAAAACGCTTGTTAATCAAATAGAGAACCAGCGTTTAGGACATGCATATTTATTTACGGGAACAAGGGGAACGGGTAAGACGTCCGTTGCTAAGATTTTTGCTAAGGCAATAAATTGTCTTAACCCCATAAACGGCTCTCCTTGTGAAGAGTGTGAAGTATGCAAAAGCCTTTCTGAGCCTTCAAATATAGACGTTATAGAGATTGACGCTGCGTCAAACAACGGCGTTAATGAAATTAGAGAATTAAAGGAAAACGTTCAATATCCACCCGTATCTTGCAAGTATAAAGTTTACATTATAGACGAGGTGCATATGTTGACGGGGGCGGCGTTCAACGCTTTACTTAAAACGCTTGAAGAACCTCCTAAACACGCAGTGTTTATTCTTGCAACGACTGAAGTTCATAAAATACCTGCAACTATTTTATCAAGGTGTATGCGTTTTGATTTTAGGCTCGTGCCTTTAGAAAGAATCGCCTTGTTAATAACGGATATTTTTAACGAACAGGGAAAAGAATATGACCAGGAGGCTATAACTGCAATAGCAAAGGCTGGAGAGGGGAGTGTTAGAGACGCTCTTTCTATCGCAGACATTGCTATATCTTACGGTGAAGGGAAACTTACCTATCAAGACGTTATGACCATATTAGGTTCTACGGGGCTTGAAACTGTTTCAGGGTTTATAGAGTGTGTTGTGAAGGGGGACGTTGCTAACGTTTTAGAATATATTGAAAAACTTTCCGCTCAAGGCAAAAGCGTTGGTGTTTTAATTAAAGACGTTACCTCTATTTTAAGGGACATTTTGATTATTAAAACTTGCGAAAATGCAAAAACAATGCTATCACTACCCAACGATAAATTCTTACTGCTTAGCAAGGTTGGCGAATTAGCCAGCGAACAAAAGATTTTAAGGGCGATTGAAATTTTTTCGGAGGCGGAAAACTCGTTAAAATATTCTAATCATCCAAGAATAATTTTTGAGACTGCATCTATAAAAGCGACAAGGCCGGATACCGACTATAATATGGAGGCTTTGTTAACGAGGATTAAAGAACTTGAGAGCAAACTTAAAAAGGGTAATTTTACCGTTAAAAGTCAAGAAAAAGTAGTTGAAATAAAAGAGGTTAAACCTATTGAAGTAGAGGAAAAACTTTCAATTTCTGAGTTGGGGGCGGAGAAAATCAAGGCAAAAATTTTAACTTCGCTTAGGAAAAACGGTAGCGAAATGCTTTGGAACGTTATGCAATCGGTTACGGTTGATATTAGGGGAAACGTTTTATCATTAACACCCTCTAATTCTACAGACGGTGAACTTTTAACTAAAGGCGACAATGAAAATAAGATAAGGCTTGCGCTAATTGATTGTTTGCCTTTCGAGATTGTAATCGAAGAATATAAAAAGGAAAAATTACTATCTCAGGTAGATGATGCTACGGAAAAAATTAAAAAGATATTTGGCGACGATATCGTGATAGTAAAACGTTAATAAAAGTATAAAAGGAGAATGAATTATGGCAGGTTATAGAGGCGGATTTGGTGGTTTCGGTGGCGGAGGCTTTGGCGGAAACCAAATGCAAAATTTAATGAAACAAGCACAAAAAATGCAAGAGGAAATGCAAAAGGCACAATCGGAACTTGAGGATGCGGAAATTGAAGGAAGTGCCGGTGGCGGATTAGTAAAAGTTACCATGAATGCTAAAAAGGTTGTTACTGGTATTCAAATAGATGAAAACGCAGTCGATATGGATGACCTTACTATGCTTGAAGATTTAATCGTTGCTGCGCTTAACGACGGTTATGCTAAGGCGGATAAACTTTATTCTGAAAAGATGGGTGCTTTCGGGGGACTTGGACTTTAGTTTATGAAAGTGTACATTGAACCTATAGGCAAACTCATAAACGAGTTTTCTAAACTCCCTGGTGTTGGCGCAAAAACTGCGCAACGTTTTGCATATAAGATTATTAATATGCCCTTAAAAGAGGCAGAGGAGTTTGCAAACGCTATCATAAACGCAAAGAAAAACGTTAAGTATTGTTCCGTTTGTGGTAATTTCTCTGAAAGTGACGTGTGTGACGTTTGTCGTAACCGTCCGGTGGAAAGTATTTGCGTTGTGAAAGAGCCGAAAGACGTTATAGCTATTGAAAAACTTAACGAGTTTAACGGCGTTTATCACGTATTACACGGCACGATTTCACCGCTTGATGGGATAGGGCCTAACGATATAAATATAAAGGGACTATTATCAAGAATTGCTAAAGGCGGTGTAAAAGAGGTGATAATGGCAACCAATCCTGACGTTGAAGGTGAGGCAACCGCAATGTATATCACCAACCTCATTAAGCCTTTAGGCATTAAGGTTACACGCCTTGCACATGGTATTCCTATCGGAACGGAACTTGAATATGCTGACGAAGTTAGTTTAGCAAGGGCGTTTATTGATAGAAAAACTTTATAGATTATTAAGTCAAAAAATCTATATTTGCTCAATTTGATTGCAATTTTAATACGTTTGTGATATTATAAATACAAGTAAATAGTAAATGCTATGAAGAGAAATAGTAGGTTATTTAAGATTATAGAGATAGGGCGGTTGGTGAAAGCCTTAAGTCGATGGTAACTGAACCCATCTTGGAGCAGTTGGCGGAAAGAATTTGATAATTCAAGTATGCTTAAACGGGTTTCTCCCGTAATAGAGAGGCGGTGCTATTGCACCGAATGAGTGCGGATTATTATCCGAATTTAGGTGGTAACACGGGCTATTGTTCGTCCTAAACTGTAGTTAAAACAGTTTAGGATTTTTTTATAAAGGAGGTTTTGTTATGAAATTAGATAAATTAGTTGGTGAAAGATTTAAAGAAAAACCATCTGATTGCGTTGTTGAAAGCCATGCGTTAATGGTTAGGGGTGGATATATGAAATACGTTGCAAACGGTATATATTCTTCTTATACGCCCCTAAAGAGAATTACGAGAAAGATAGAAAAAATACTGCGTGAAGAAATGGACGCTATCGACGGGCAAGAGGTTCAATTTCCCGTAGTAATGCCAGCAAGTTTATGGCAGGAATCTGGTAGGTATGAAAGTATAGGAAAGGAGTTGGTTCGTTTTGGAGATAGAAACGAAAGTCCGCTTGTTTTAGGAATGACCCACGAAGAAGCTGCCGTTCAGTTAGTTCGTGAATATGGACAAACTTATAATAAATATCCCTTTATGATATATCAAATTCAAACCAAATTCCGTGACGAGGCAAGACCTAAATCGGGGCTTATTAGAGTTAGAGAGTTTACTATGAAGGATGCTTATTCTTTCCATACATCTCAAGAAGATTTAGAAGATTATTACGATAAGTGTCATAAGGCGTATGAAAGAATTTTTGAAAGGGTAGGTATTCCAGAAGTTATTTCTGTTGCGTCTGACTCAGGCATGATGGGGGGGCGTGTTTCTCACGAATTTATGCTTTTAACGGGCATAGGAGAAGATTCTATTGCAATTTGTCCGGAGTGCGGATATAAGGCTAATTTAGAGGCTGCGGAAAACATTATAGAATATGAAAGAACTGCTCCATCTCAAGACCTTAATAAGGTGTATACACCAAATAAACATACTATTGAAGAAGTTTGTGACTTTTTAGGAAGTGATGCAAAAAACTCTTGTAAAGCAGTTGTTTATCAGCGCAATTTAGATGATAAATATATCGTATTGTTTTTAAGGGGCGATTTAGAAGTTAATGAAACTAAACTTACTAATTATTTAGGCTATGAAATCCATCCAGCAGTAATTACTGAGGACTGTGGACTAAATGCAGGTTTTATAGGTCCTGTAGGGTTAGATGGCGATTTTGTCCTTTTATTTGACCGTTCATTAAAAGGTATGAATAATTTAGTTTGTGGAGCAAATGAAATTGATTACCACTATTCTGGTCTTGATATGGATAGGGATTTAAGTGATATAGAGTTTAATGATTTTGCAAAGATTCAAGAGGGAGGAATTTGTCCGATATGCGGGAAAAAGGCAATTACTATTTCTCGTGGAATTGAAGTAGGTAATATCTTCCAACTTGGAACTAAATACACTCAGTCTATGGGTATGACCTACATTGATAGTAACGGAAAAACCCAACATCCCATTATGGGTTGTTACGGAATAGGTGTAGGACGTCTTGCCGCGGCAATTTGCGAAGTGCATCACGACGACTATGGTCCTATTTGGCCCAAGGCAATTGCTCCATATCAAGTTCACCTTTGTGCAGTTCGTTCAGATAATGAAGAGGTTAGAGATTTTGCCGATAAATTATATAATGAGTTGACTGCAAAAGGTGTGGAAGTAATCTACGACGATAGAAACGTTAGTGCGGGTATTATGTTCTCTGATGCGGACCTTTTGGGTGTTCCTCTAAGGGTTATAGTTAGTCCTCGAAACGTAAAAGCTGGCGTTGTTGAAATGGTTAGTAGAGATAAGAGTTTTGCCACAAACGTTTCTATGCAAGACGCAATGGTTGAAATAATCAAACACATATAATATAAAGGTTAATAAAAAACACCGTTCACTATTAGTAATTGAACGGTGTTTTTTTATGTGTTTAGTAATTTTTTAAAATTTCTTTTGCTGAAGCCTTTACTTCTTCGACAAGTTTTTTAGGTGAAATAACCTTTATTCCTTTGCCGTAACTCACAATTTTTGAAATTAAACCTTTATCGTAGGGAAGTTTTGCGTTAGCAACGTGAATATCGTTAATTGTTGTAACGTTTTCTACGCCAAGCCACTCAATAACGTCTGATAATATAGTTTTATCAATTAAAAGTTCAACTTCCTCACACGGAACGCTTTCGTGCCAATTTAATGGCAAGGCATCTCTATTTAATTCACGACGAGTAAATGTTTCGTTTAAGGCGTTTGCGTGTTCTATTCTGCCGATCTTAAAAAATCTAAAATCTTCTCTATTTCTGCAATAAGCGTAAACGTACCATAGCCCTTGCTTAAAAACTATTACGTGTGGCTCAATAACTCTATTAGAAACTTCGCCGTTTCTATCGTGATAGGTAATTGAAAGAGGCAAACACTCTTCAATGCATTTTTGCATTAGTGAAAGTTTGCTTTTATATCCTACAGCGTCACCCCAAGGGCCTGCGTCAATTATAAGATTACCGCTTTTAACGTCAAAACCACTCATCTCATGCTTTATGGATGCTTTAAGTTTAGTAATAACCCTTTGTAAAACCTTATCGTCAATACCTTCGCTAACACCTTTTAAGGCGTTGATTGTTTTATCAAACTCTTCTTTTGTTAAAAAGGTTGAGGATAATTTATACGTGTCAATAAGGGAAAAGCCACCCTTTTTACCTTGTGTGCTATATAGGGGGACACCTGCGCTTTCTAACGCGAAAATATAACGATAAATACTTCTCGTGCTAACACCGTATTTTTCTGAAAGATATTTTGCCGAAACACATTTTTTCGACAAAAGTTCAAATAAAATTGAAAGCATTATTTCAAATTTCATAATAATTTTCTCCTTGCAATCATATTTTAGAATATTAAAAAAAATATGTCAACAAAATTAAATAAGTTTTCTAAATATGACAAGCGTGTGTCATAGTGTTTATGTAAACTATGGGTGTAAGGAGGAAATATTATGATAGATAAAATTTTTAAGGCTTTATTCGTTAAAGAAAAAAGAGGTGGGTTGGTAACGGTTTGTTGTAAATGTAGAAAAGTTACTGAAGAAACCTTAAAAAAAATACCGCAAGGTTATAGCGGTATTTATAAGGATTTTAGAGAAAGAGAAGCGTTCTATAAAAAAATATTTATTTCTTGCAGTCAGCGATAACTCTAGAAATTTGCCTACTCATATCCCTAACTGGGTGTAATTGTAAATGTTTATTTATTGTTGCTCTGCCGTTGTAGGTGGCGTTTATATTTAAGATTAACGAGTTTTTGGTAAGGCAGTCTTGCGGTAAAACGGATACCGTGCCTAATTTTTGAAAATAGTATGCGTTTTCCACTTGGTCGCCCCTAGAAACACCTTTTGGTAGGGGAATTAGCAACGTTGGTATATTTAGGCTAAGAAGTTCAAATAGGGTGTTAGCACCCGCTCTTGAAACGCAGATTGATGCGACTGCCAAAGCCGTTTGCATATTTGATAAAAATTCCGCTTGAAAATATCCTTTATATTTTATATTTTCATTAAAGTTACCTTTACCGCAAAGATGAATTACGTCGTATGTTTTTAGTAATTCCGGCAAAGCCTCTATTAGCGTTTGGTTAATTTTCTTTGCACCTAAACTTCCACCCGTCACTAACAGCACTGGCTTATTTCCCGAAAAACCGAAATAAGAAAGTGCTTCTTTTATTGAAGGTGGGGTGTTGTTTTTTCTAATAGGACTACCTATATATTCACCGTTTTTACACTCCTTTGCAGTGTCACGAAAGGCGGTTAAAACCTTAACTGAATATTTTGAAGAGATTTTATTAGCAAGCCCCATAGAATAATCACTTTCGTGAGAGATTACAGGAATACCAAGTCTTTTTCCCGCAATAACCGTTGGGAGCGCAACGTAGCCCCCTTTAGAAAAGATAACGTCAGGTTTAAGAGTTTTTAAGATTTTTTTCGCCTTACTGATTCCCGATAAAAGGGTAAAAGGAATAGTGAAATTTTTTAGAGATAAACTTCTGCTAAGTTTAACGCAAGGAACGTGATAGTAGGAGATATTTTCCTTTTCAATAATGTTCCTTTCTAAACCTTTTTCACTGCCTATATAGTAAATATTCTTAAAATCGTTTTTCAAATAGGGGAGTAGCGCAAGGTGTGGAGTACAATGCCCCGCAGTGCCTCCTCCCGTTAATACGATAGTTGCCATACATTATATATATGCGTAAAAAATAAAAAGGTATTCTATTTTTAATTTTCTACCTATAATATAAAAAACGCTGACAAAATTTTGTCAGCGTTTTTGATTTGTGAATTTAATTATTCATTGTCTTCGTTAGAAGAATTTTCTTCCTTGCCTTCTTCCTTTTCTTCACCAAAGGATTGAACTTCACCGTAGATATATTCTTCTTCAGTAGAGGTTTCCTCGGTAGATTGTTCCTCTTGAATTTCTTCCGCTTCTGAACTTTCCGTTTCTACCTTTTCTTCCTCGATAGGAGTAGACTCTTCGTTGGTCTTTTCTATTTTGGGTTGTTTAACTGTTCTAATACGGCTAGTAACCTTGTAGTGGGAAAGAGCATCACTCTTATTTGCTTTTCTCTTTAATGCGCTTCTTCTAAGAATAAGAACGAGAATTGCGGCAAACAATACAACTGCTAATAATATTGATGAGAAGGATAACCAGAAAGTAGATGGGTCGGATTCTGCAATGCAACCAGCGTCTGTATCTTCTTCTTCCTCTTCGTCAGCATATGGGTCGTTAGCAATGGGGTCAATAGTGTTGAATACGCCGTATACAACCGTTTCGCTCTTTGCCCAAACGTAGTTGGGGGAGTAGGAGATTGTTTCTTCTGGATTTTCTTTGTTGTATTGAAGTTCTAATTCGTTAAGAACTCTTTCGTAAGCATATAAAACGTCGAAAGATGCTCTGTGGTTATTGTAAAGTGGGTTGCCTGAAACGGAGAAAGTTGAGTTCCAAGATTCACCTTCAGTAAATCCGGTAGCGGTGGAGGTGAGAACGTTTTTAACAAATACGTAGCCTTGGCTAGCAGTTTCGTCCTTTCCATCTCTTGCACCGTTCCAAATTTCAACACGGTATGATTTTTCAGTAGCACCAGCACCTACGTAGAAACTAACGGTAACGAAACCGTCTGCGTTCATCATATCGGATGTTACTTTCAATTCGTAACGGAGTGAACTTCCGTCAATTTCCGTTCCTTTCTCAACGCCGTTCACAACGTCGGTATTTACCGTGAAATCGTTAAAGGTAAGAACGTTTTTGTCGATTCCTGAAACGTCAGAAAGATAAATGTAAGCGGTTGCGCCTTCACATACTTTTAAGGTAACGTCAACTGAACCATAATTTCCAGCACTAACGGTAAGTTTCTTACCAACGAAACCGTAGTGGTTTGCGTTGTTATTTTTAATCATGATAAGTTGCATATCTTCATCGCCGTCGGTAAAACCGAGTTTTGATTTAATTTCTGCGCCGTTATCGTAATTATTAAGATATTTAGTATTTATAAGACCTGCAACACCGTCAACGTTGTAATCCTTTCCGCCTGCGCATCTGGTGTCGATATGAGTTTCTGCGTCGTCAGTATTGGCGATATAGGTGTGATTTGGAACTATACCTGCATAATCTTTAACCGCAGTTGGGTTGAACATTATATCACCAAAGTTGCCGGGTCTTGTAGAGAAGTTGTAGGTAGTAACAGAATTGTCTTCGGTATAATCTTCTTCGTAACCTGCGTGTAAAGCAACGGTGGCGTTTACAGCACCTGATAAGAAATCGTAAATATTTTCATAATCTTTGTTAGCAATGTCAGAGTCAAGTGAGTCTTTTGCGATTCTGAAATCTTTAACGGTTACGCTACCGGTTGAAAAATCTGAATCATAAACAACGCTTGCAACGTCGTTAGTTCCAACAATAATATTGAGATAGAATTCTCTTGCTCCACCAGTGGTGAAGTTGTTTTTAAAGAGTAAAATATATCTATTGAAATCGTCAGTTGGTTCTTCAACGGTTAAGATGGATGCTCTCTTTAGGGTAATTCCACTGTAAACGTCAATAACGTCAACGAAAACGTTAGTGTCGGCAGGGCCAACTAATTCGTTCTTAAGATAGAAAGAAATTAGTGCGTATTCTTCATTATTAAGGATAAAACTACTGTCTTCAACCTTTAAGGTAGCAGACGCTTTGTTAACGCTAACGGTGTAAGAACCGCCACTTTGAGTAAGTTCTTGAGTACTCGTGTCGCCAACCTTGATTTTAGAGGTTAGGGGAACTTTATTTCCGTTTCCATCGTCAACGGTAACGTTTGAGGTGGTGAAGTCGGAAGTTGCTACTAAAGAATTTAACTCTGAAAGATAACTGCTCTCGTTATAAGCAAGATTCATTTCGTAAAGACAAGCGTAATGAGTGTCAGTTTTTTTAACGAGATTAGCCTCAACGGGTTCTTCTTCGCCAATAACCATGTTGGTTGCTGTTATAGATTCGTTAAAATCCTTAGCGTCAATTTCAGTTATGGTAATATCGTCAAAGTATGCAGTTCCTTCGGTAAAATTATCACAAGCGTTAGCGTTGCCGTTGCCGTAACCTAAGCCGAAAGTTAAGGTGAAAGTTCCAGTATATTTAGCATCTGTCTTAACGTAAATGGTGTATTTCGTCCATTCGTTTGCAATAATGTTGCTGATGCGGTATTCTGCTTGTGTTTTAGAATTAAAGGTGTTTGCAAGACGGATGTTTGCACCTAAATCACCTTGACCTGCAATATTTGCCGTCTTAACCCAAACGGAAAGAGCGTAAACCTTATCCGTTTCTAAGTTAACGATGGAAGCAGAGGTAACCTTTTGTGCTAAACCGAGGTCAAAGTTTGCGCTTTTACCTACGTTGTTAAGCATATAAACGTAATCGTCTGTTGCTTCAGGACTAACGCCGGGGTTTGCAAAAGAACCTTTTTCGTTAGTAACGTTTACGTAAGTTTTAATAGCGTAGTCTCTTAATTCCTCGTCTTTGGGTTGGTAATCTTTATCACCAACTTCTTCACGTATCCCTTCGTAAAGGTCTTCTTCGGTAAATCCGAATTTGTTTTTAAGGTAGGAAACGAAATCTTGGTCAGCATACAAAGTTTTTAATAAGGTAGACCAAGAATCGGTTGCAGTATCTACAACACCGGAAGTAACTGTAGATGATGGAGAAGAGTTGTCCGCTTGAACTTTACCCCAGCCTTTAGGACTTACTAAGGGGAAAGTTTCAGGTTTTGCACTATAAGTACCAACTGAGAAAGTTGCGTTCTTGATAATAACGTCATCAGCCTCTTCTTCAGTAGAATAGGTAGGGTCTTTTACTTCATTGTCGTCCCCGCAAGCGTAAAGCCCTATACAAGAAAAGAGCAAACACAATACGGTAAGAAGTACGATTAACTTGGTTTTGATGCTTGAGTTGAAAAATCTCGTCATAAATTCACCTTTTATCAATGGCAGAATTACTGCCCATATTTTTTTAAAACGTATACATATTATATAGCATTTTAAAATAAAAATCAATCGTAATAAGGGATTTATTGTAAAAAGAAGATAAAAAGTTTTGTAAAAAAAGTTTTTTTGCGCAAAATATTTCGTATGGAAGGAAATTTTAACAGTCTAACTAATCAACGAAATGAAAAAAGTAACGACTTAAGTGACAAAAAGGAAAAAATGCAATGCGTACTTTTCGGTGCAATTGCAGGGTTTATTAACGGACTTTTTGGCGGTGGAGGGGGAATGATTGTCGTGCCACTTTTAACTTTCTTTTTGAAAATGCAATCGAAAAAGGCTCACGCAACTGCAATACTAATAATACTGCCTATGTCAATCGTTAGTGGACTATTATACGCCTCAAATAAAAGTTTAGATTTAAGCCTAACTATCCCAACAGCAATAGGGGTTACCTTTGGTGGGCTTATCGGGGCGCTTGCATTAAACAAACTTTCTAACAAATGGGTAAGTGTTATTTTTTCTATAGTTATGGCAATAGCCGGCTTGAAAATGCTAATTTTTTAAGGGGGAATTTATGTCTTATATTTGGTATGGTTTAGCGGGTGTTTTAGGTGGTGTTTTAGGTGGTATGGGTATGGGAGGCGGAACTATCTTAATTCCTTTATTAACGATATTTTGCGGTGTTAAACAACACTCTGCACAAGCGGCGAATTTAGTTAGTTTTCTGCCAATGGCAACTATATCTTTGATTATCCATATTAAAAATAAATACGTCGTTTTTAAGAATTCCTTATTCGTTATTATTGCGGGAGTGCTAACTTGCTTTGTAGGTTTTTATCTTGCAAGGTTGATGTCTGGTGACCTACTTAAACGAGCGTTTGGTGGATTTTTAACGGCACTTTCCGTTTTTCAATTTATAACTGCGCTAAGAGTTAAAGAAAAATAGTTTTTTGTGCAAATTGTAATTGAAAAAAAGAGTAAAAAATATTCAAAAACGGCAGTAAATCAGTGAAAAAAGTGTATTATTTAAATAATTGAAAAATTAGAGAAAAAAATATAAAAAAATCTGCACAAAATTTTAAAAAGGGTCTATACAAATCAAAATTGTTGTGTTATAATATCTAAAAAAATAAGATATGGAGAAAACATTGGAAAGAATCGCATTAATTGACCTAGGATCGAATACGGCACGATTACTTATTATAGACGTTCTTGATAACGGACATTTTCAAATCGTAGATCAGTTAAAAGAAGCCCCACGTTTAGGTGAGGGGATGGAAAAGGACGGGTTCTTAAAACCCGCAAGAATACAAGAAACGATTAACACGTTAAAAATGTTCCGTAAACTATGTGACGTTAACGGGATAGAGCGTATTATTGCCGTTGCAACGGCGGCGGTACGTCGTGCAAAGAATCAACGCAGTTTTTTAGATGAAGTAAGTGCAACTTGTGGTATAAAACTTAGAGTTTTAAGCGCAGAGGAAGAAGCAATGTACGTTTACCGTGGTGTTATAAATACCATGGATTTACCTAAGGGTATTATTCTTGAAATCGGCGGTGGAAGTACAAAAATTATATACTATAATAGACGTAACCTTTTGAACTACGAAACCTTACCTTTCGGAGCAATAACGTTAACGGAATTGTTTGCAGGGGAAGGTTTGTCTCCAAATGAGCAAGTTAAGAAGGTGGAAGAATTTTTTACTGAAAAATTATCACAAATCGAGTGGCTAAAGGAAGTTGACCCCGAAGTGCAACTTATCGGCGTTGGCGGTTCGTTTAGAAATCTTTGTCGTATGACTAAGATTATGAGAAAATATCCTTTAAAAACCTTGCATAATTACGTTGTGCACGAGGAGGATTTTTACCACGTTTACGATTTGATTAAGAGTCTTGACCTTGATAGAAAGAAAAAAGTTAAAGGCTTATCTTCGGGTAGAGCAGATATTCTTCCCGCAGCGTTTGCAGCAATCTCCGCATTTAAAAAATATATGAATTTGGGAGATATAGTTATATCGGGTAGTGGACTTAGAACGGGTATCATGTTTAACTACGCCGTTCCTTCCACTTGTGATAAACCTATTTCAGACGTTTTAACCTATAGTTTGAGTAATATTACCAATTTTTACGGGTGTGACCAAAAACACGTTGAACAAGTTGTTTCGCTTTCCGTTCAACTCTTTAAGCAACTTAGAGTTTTGCATAAATTCCCTAGACAATATCTTAAGATATTGAAAGTTGCATCATACCTTTACGAAACGGGTAAAAAGATAGGTTTTTACAACTTTGAAAAGCATAGTGCATATGTTATTTTGAATTCAAATATTTACGGAATTACGCATAGAGATTTGGCGTTAGCGTCTTTCGTTGCCGCTTGCACCGGTATTGACGACATTAACGTTGCAGACTGGTCGAGATACCGTGATTTATTGACGGATGAGGATGCTTCAGCCGTTAGAATGATGGGCATTATATTGCGTATAGCAACCTGTTTTGATAGAAGTTGCTCCGGCGTAGTTAAAGGTGTAAATTGCGATATTTTAGGTGATTCCGTTATTATGAAAACGGAAGTTGAGGGTGACGCTACGTTGGAAATTAATTCTGGCATGGAAGTTGCTTCAGACTTTAGAAAGATTTTTAAGAAAAATCTCGAAATACTATAAAAATGGCAAACGCCGTGTTTTCACGGCGTTTGTTTTTAAAGGAGAAATATGGCTTCTATTAAGTTTGCTATTGATTTTGACAGTTCGATAACAAATATTTATAAACTTGGAAGCGGTTTGGTTTTATCTGAGCCTACCGTTGTGGCGGTTGAAGATAACGCCTCTTGTAAAATTAAGGCTTTAGGAAAAGATGCATATAAGTTAATAGGTAAAACCGCAAAGGATACTAAGATTGTTTTCCCTGTTTTTGAGGGGGAGATAGTAAATGAAAAGGTTGCGTCAGAGTTGCTTTTAGCCTTTCTACAAAAGGTGGGGTATGAAAGCAAACTCATAGGTTGCGTGGCAATATTTGGCGTGCCCTCGGGAACGAGCCAAGAAATGCTTGCAAAATACAAAAAAGTTGCAACTTCAGTAGGCATAGGAAAGGTGTATTTTGCTGAAAAACCCCTGCTTTCTGCACTCGGTCAAAGAGTTGCACTAACTGATTCTTCCGCTCGTTTAATTATAGATATGAGTGGCGGTACTACCTCCGTTTCTGCACTTTCTTTATCAGGGGTTATTTCGGGAGTTTCTATAAACTACGGCTCAAACAAGATAAGTGCTGACGTTATTGATTACGTTGCGGAGCGTTTTGGCGTTCAAATAGGACTACAAACTGCCGAAAAATTGAAAAGAGAAATAGGAAGTCTTGATGATGGTGACGGTCTTTCCGCAATAGTTAGTGGAAGAAGTAGCGTTGACGGAGAGGTTAAAACCCTCAACATTAGAGCGGGAGATATAATAGAGCCTATTAGACGTTATTATGACACGATTATAGATATAACTTTATCTGTAATAAAAAAACTTCCACCGGAAACAGCGTCTGAGGTAAGAAGGTCGGGAGTGTACGTTTCGGGAAGTGGTGCATCTGCTTACGGCTTGGAAAAGTATTTTTCCGAAAAGTTAGGGCTAAAGGTTTCCGTTGCAGAAGATGGTATTTATTCCGTTGCTTTGGGCGGTGGAATTGCAATAGGTGATAAGGAAATTTTAAGAAAAATTAGTATTGAATACTAATTGCCTACGTAATATTGTTAAAAAACAACAAGATATCGTGTATTTTCGTATTTTTTACCAAATTACACGGTATTTTTTTTGCTATTTTTATTGACGAGGAGAAAAAATGGCAAGAAAAATTGTGGTAACGTCAGGAAAAGGTGGGGTAGGAAAAACCACTCTAACGGCAAACCTTGGAAGAGCGCTTGCTGACTTTGGAGCAAGAGTCGTTTTGATTGACGTTGATTTCGGATTAAATAACCTTGACGTAGTTCTCGGTGTGGAAAGCAAAATAGTTTATGATATGTTAGACATCGTGGAGGGACGTTGTAGGGCAAAGCAGGCGTTAATTCAGGATGAACAAAGAAAAAATCTATTTGTATTACCCTCGGGAAGTTTGGGAGTAGGCTCTGAAGTTAGCGGGCAACAAATTAGGCTTATAATTAACGGACTTGACGGTGTGTTTGATTACGTTTTAATCGACTGTCCCGCAGGGATAGATATAGGATTTCATCGTGCTGTTTCTTGCTCGGACGAGGCAATAGTAGTTGTAACCCCTGCGCTCACAAGTTTGCGTGATGCCGATAAGGTGATTTCCGTGCTTAGGAGTTATAGGTTAAACAGTGTAAAACTTGTTGTTAATAGGGCAAGGGGCGATTTAATTATGAGTGAAAAAATGATGATGCCGTCGGACATAAAAGAACTTTTAAAAACGGAACTTCTTGGTGTTTTGCCAGAAGAGGATGAGGTTTTTTTATCGGGAGGATATTCCCTTTCAAATAGGAGCGATTCTCACAAGGCGTATAAAATTTTAGCAAATAATTTAGCCAAAAACACTTGTAAAATATATAACGTAACGGATAAATATTCGGGATTTTTCGGTAGTATTAGAAGGAGTATTAAAAGGGGAATATGAAGAGAAAAAATAAATCTGAACTTATGCGTGTCGAAACGGTCTTAAATGGTGATAGACTAAAATTAAAGGATGATTTTATGAAACTAATGGAGGCAGATTTAAGAAAGATTCTTAGTGAATATTTTTATCTTGAAACTCCACCGTCTACCGAGATAATCAAAGAGGGAAAAGAACTAAAAGTAAGTATAAATTTTATTTCTTCGCAAATTAAAAATTTTATAAATTTACCATAGTTAAAACACCTATTGATAAAAGTAGTAAAAAACGCAAAAATACTTGCGTTTTTTTCTATTTATTGAGGTGTTTTTTTGTTTAATCGTTGACTTAGTTTTGCTAATGTTATATAATATGTTGTAGTAATAATATAAAACTAACCGAATATATAGGGGTAGGTATGGAAAAACAGTATTTTTTAGCGGTTGATATAGGCGCATCGTCAGGCAGACATATTTTAGGTTCTTTTGATAACGGCAAACTTAATTTAGAAGAGGTTTATCGTTTTAAAAACGGAGCAGTAAAAAAAGACGGTAAGTTTGTGTGGGAAATTGAAAATCTATTTTCAAGCATAATTGAAGGTCTGAAAAAATGTAAGGAGATTGGCAAAATACCCGTTAGTCTTGGCATTGACACTTGGGGAGTTGACTACGCACTACTTGACGAAAACGACAACCTTTTAAATGAAGTTTTTTCCTATAGGGACGAGCGTACTTTATCCGTTATGGACGAGGTTCACTCTATAATTTCAGAAGAGGAATTATATTCAAAAACGGGCACTCAAAAACAAGTTTATAACACTATTTATCAACTTTATTCTGATAAAAAATCTGGTAAACTTGCCAAAGCGAAAACTCTTTTATTTACGCCCGATTATTTACATTTTTTACTTACGGGTATAAAAAAGAGCGAGTATACCATTGCCTCTACTTCTGGACTTATAAACGCTAAAAATAGAGATTGGGATTACGAAGTTATAGAAAAATTAGGTTACGATAAAAACATTTTTACTCCTTTATGTCAACCGGGCGTAAAGGTTGGTGAACTCAAGGAAGAAATTGTAAAAGAAATTGGCTTTAACGTTACAGTATGTTTGCCCGCAAGCCACGATACCGCAAGTGCAGTTATGGCCGTTCCTGAAGTGGGTCAACCTCTTTATATCTCAAGTGGTACCTGGTCGCTTATGGGAATTGAGACGGATACGCCCTCATGTGTTGAAGAGGCAAATGAGTTGAGTTTTACTAACGAGGGTGGATACAATAAGAGTATAAGGCTTTTAAAGAACATTATGGGACTATGGATGATTCAGTGTGTTAAAAAGGAATTTAACGACGAGTATTCCTTCTTTGACTTAGCGGACGAGGCGAGAAAGGCTGAAGGTTTTGAAAGTGTTGTAGAGGTTAACGACCAGTCATTCTTTGCTCCAGAAAGTATGGTTGAGGCAATAAAAAACTATTGCAAGAAAACGGGGCAAAAAGTTCCTGAAACTGTTGGAGAAATTTCTCTTTGTATTTATCGTTCGCTTGCGTTTAGTTATAGAGAAACAGTGGAAAAGCTTGAAAAATTATCGGGGAAGACCTTTGATAAAATACACATAGTAGGCGGTGGATGTCAAAACTCTATGCTCAACGAACTAACTGCTAAAATTACTGGTAGAGAAGTTGTCGCAGGGCCTGTGGAGGCAACGGCAACGGGCAATATCGTTGCGCAAATGCTTGCGTATGGTGTGATTAGTGACCTTAACGAAGGTAAATCGATTATTAAAAATTCATTTGATATAAAAACAATTGCTTAGGAGAAGAAAATGAAAAACGTATTTGACGTACTTAAAGAAAGAGGTTTTGTTAAACAAACCATTTACGAAGAAGAGTTAATTAAAAAATTAGGAGAGGAAAGCGTTCCCTTCTATATTGGGTTTGACCCTACGGCAGATAGCCTCCATATAGGACACTATATTCCGATTATGGCAATGGCTTGGATGCAAAGGTTTGGACATAAGCCCATTGCACTTTTCGGTGGTGGTACCGCTATGATTGGCGACCCTTCGGGAAGAAGCGATATGCGCCAAATGATGACAGTGGAAACTATTAACCATAACGTTGACTGCTTTAAAAAGCAAATGTCAAGGTTTATAAATTTTGAAGGGGAAAATGCCGCTGTTATTGCAAATAACGCTGATTGGCTTATGAACCTTAATTACGTTAACTTTATACGTGATATAGGCGCATACTTTTCCGTTAATAAAATGCTTACTGCGGAATGTTTTAAGCAAAGAATGGAAAAGGGTTTAACCTTCTTAGAATTTAACTATATGCTCATGCAAGGTTACGATTTCTTGTACCTCAATCAAAATTATGGTTGTATGCTCCAAGTTGGTGGTGACGACCAGTGGAGTAATATGCTTGCTGGTGTTGACCTTATTAGAAGAAAGGAGCAAAAGAGTGCTTTCTGCCTTACTTGTACTCTCTTACTTAATAGTGAGGGTAAGAAGATGGGTAAAACTCAAAAGGGCGCACTATGGCTTGACGAGAATAAGTGCTCCGTTTACGACTTCTATCAATATTTTAGAAACGTTGAAGACGTTAAGGTTAACGAATGTATGAAACTCTTGACCTTTATGGATATCGAAGAGATTGAAGAGTTAACTAAGTATAACGACGAAAGGATGAACAAGGCTAAAGAACGCCTTGCGTTTGAGGTTACCAAACTTGTTCACGGCGAAGAAAAGGCACTTGAAGCAGAGCGTCAAGCAAAGGCTGCTTTCGGCGGTGGTAACGCAGGAGATATGCCCACCGTTGAAATTGACAAATCAACTGAATTTGTTTCAGACGTTTTAGTTCTTGCAGGTCAAGCAAAATCTAAAGGAGAGGCGAAAAGGCTTATCGAGGGCGGTGGTGTTTCTATAAACGACGCTAAAGTTACCGACGCTTTTGCTAAAATTTTAGATGACGACAAACAAAAGGGTGAATTTATTTTACACAAGGGCAAAAAAGTTCATATTAAGATAGTGTTAAAATGAGCGGATACCTTACGGTGAAAGGGGAAAAGGAAAGAGAGGAAATAATTGAGCGTTCTAAATTCATTTGCAAACTCGTTCACGTAGAAGACGAGGAAGAGGCAAAGGAAGTTATAGAAAAAGTTAAAAAACAACACTCTCTTGCCACCCATAATTGCTATGCATACGTTGCAGACGATAAGGGGCTAATTCAAAAGTTTTCCGATGATGGAGAGCCTCAAGGGACTGCGGGTTTGCCAATGCTTAATGCATTAAAACTTTCGGGGCTAAAGAAAACTGTTGCCGTTGTCACGAGATATTTTGGTGGAATTAAACTCGGCACGGGCGGTCTTGCAAGGGCGTACGGAGGTGCTGTTTCCGACTGTGTAAAAGAGGCGGAAATAGTTAATATGCAAGAGGTTGTTTTTTTTGAAATATTAACCGATTACGATATGTATTCTAAATTAATTAACCTTATTTCCCGCCTTAATATTCCAGTAATCAGTACTGATTTTGCTAACGAAGTAAAGGTGAAAATAGCGGTAAAAATGCAAGATGAGAATAGTGAGAATCAATTTTTACTAAAACTTTTAGACCTTTATAAAGGGAAAGACGTTGTAAATGCAAAAAGTTACGGATATTATCCGTTTAAGGTTTAATTATGTCTAAGATAACTGCAATAGAAATTCAAAAAAACGATAAGGAGCGGTGTTCGTTATATATAGACGAAACTTTCTTTGCGGGCGTTTCTATGGAAACGGTGATTAAAAATCACCTAAAGGTTGGAGATGAAATTGAAAAGAATAAATTAGCAGAGATATTTCATGTTTCCGAAAAGGAAAAGGCGTTATCTAAGGCGTTAAATTATCTTTCAAAAACTATAAAGACGAGAAAACAGGTAAAAGATTACCTAATTAAGAAAGGTTTTTATGAGGAAATCGTTTTTTTCGTTTTGGATAAACTATCTGAATATGGCTTAATAAACGATAAAGAATACGCTATAAGATACGTTGAAACCTATTCTAAAACGCAAGGCAGAAAACTTATAGAATATAAGTTGATGGCTAAAGGGGTTAGAAAGGAAGATATTTTATTTGCTTTTGAAGAAACGGCTAATAAGGTTGATAATTTTACTAATGCATACAATCTTGCGATAAAACATCTTAAGGGTAAGGAAAGAACAAGGGAAAACTTAGCAAAAACCTACCGCTATCTTGCGGGAAAGGGATATTTGTTTGAAGATATTGAACGTGTTTTTTCAAAAATAAAAGAAGAGGAATAATGGAAAGATTACTTACTGGCGAGCAAATGCGTTTTGCCGACGAATATACGATAAACAAACTTGGAATCCCGCACGAGGTTTTAGTTGAAAGAGCGGGGTATGCCGTTGCGGAAGAAATCACTAAGAGGTTTTTCGGCGGTAGAGTTTTGGTTTGTGTGGGTAAAGGCAATAACGGGGCGGACGGAAAGATTGTTGCCGAACTTTTATCTAAGCGTCACGGATTTTCCGTTGCAACGTTAAACGCCGATAACGGCATATTTAAACTCTTTGAAAAAAAGTTTGATATTATAGTAGACTGTTTGTTTGGTACGGGCTTAAACAGAGAAGTTACGGGCAAATATAGAGAAGTTATTGAAAAAATTAATTCTTCAGGTGCTTTTGTTGTCTCTTGTGATATTGCAAGCGGACTTAATGCCGACAACGGAAAAGTTATGGGTGCTTGTGTTAAAGCCGATTTAACCGTTGCAATCCAAGAGTTAAAACTTGGACAGTTTTTAAACGACGGACCCGATTATTCTGGTGAGATAGTTGCAAAAGATATTGGTATAAGCATATGGGATGATGACGTTGCGCATAGGCTTAGACTAAAAGACGTAGGTAAGTATTTTCAAAAGAGAAATAGAAACGTTAACAAGGGTGATTTTGGAAAGGCCTCTGTAATAGGTGGCAGTAACGATTACCCCGGTAGTATAATTTTAGCGTACAACGCCTTATCCGCCCTTAAAATGGGGGTAGGATATGCCTACCTTTCAGTTCCTAATAGTTTAATAGCAACTGCCTTAACCGTCTGTCCGGAGGCAGTTATAAGTGCGTTTGACAACGATTGCGATGGGGTTGAAGAGAGTAATCTTGAAAAACTTTTAAGTTGCAACGCAATTTCCATTGGTATGGGTATGACTGCGGAAGAAAAAACTTATAACGCCGTAAAATATCTTTTAGAAAATTATAGTGGAAAGTTAATAATTGATGCGGACGGTATAAACGCACTTGCAAAATATGGAAAAGAGATATTAAAAAATAAAAAATGCGAGGTTGTTTTAACTCCGCACGTAGGTGAATTTTCACGCCTTATTAATTTAGATAAAAGTATAGTTATGGAAAATCCAGTACTGCTAACAAAAGGGTTTGCTAAGGAATACGACGTTACGGTAGTGCTAAAAAGTGCCGTTAGCGTTATTTCGGATGGAGAGATTACCTTTATCAATACTTCAGGAAATTCCGGTATGGCTAAAGCCGGCAGTGGGGACGTTTTGTCCGGTTTGATTACAGGGCTTTTTGCAAGAGGACTTTCTGGGGCAGAAGGGGCGGCGGTTGCAACGCTAATATTTGGCTTGTCTGGGGACGAGGCGGTTAAAGAACAAACGGAATATACTATAACTGCAAGTGATATTATATCGTCAATACCAAAGGTTGTTAGACAGATATCCCCGAATTAAGGAAATTATAGTTTCCTCGAAATAGTGAAATTATTATAAAAACGTTTACTGCTATCATTACGGGGAGAAAAACCATTAGGAAAAAACTTCTTAGTCGATATTTTAATATTAACATAAACATATAAATTCCCGTTGCGCCACCAAGCGCACCCGTTAGCAATAATTTTATGTCGCTAACTGAGGCGTTTTCTTCGTTTTTTTCACGAGATTTTCTTTGAAAACCTAACATTAGCGCACCATATACGTTTATGGCAACGAAATAGGTTATAAGTATGATCGTTAATAAGATATTCATTAAATTACTCCTATGGTAGTTTATGCAAATATAAAAAATTTATCTATTTTACATTTTTAAGGATAAGGAGAAAAATTATGAAGTGTATGTACTGCGGTTGTTTGGACAGTAAAGTTATCGATTCAAGGTCTGCCGAAGATGGAACGATAATTAGAAGACGTAGGGAGTGTATTAAATGCGGTAAGCGTTTTACAACTTACGAAACGGTGGAAAACACCCCTATATTCGTTATAAAAACTAACGGTGCAAGGCAAGCGTTTGACCTTAATAAACTTAAAGCAGGTATTATTAAGGCGTGCGAGAAACGTCCCGTTTCCGCAGTAGATATTGATAAACTTGCAGACGATATTCAAAAAAGGGTTTACAATTCTCTTGCGCAAGAGGTTACGAGTAAGGAACTTGGCGAAATGGTTTGTGAGGGATTAAAAGAGATTGACGAGGTTGCTTACGTTAGATTTGCATCAGTTTACCGTTCATTTACCGATACCACTTCTTTTATGAAGGAACTTGAAAAAATGGTAAAAAAGGATAAAAATAAAAAATAAAGGGGAAATACTTATGAATAAATGGGATGAAAGATTTATGTCACTTGCCGAAACGGTGGCGGAATGGTCAAGTTGTTATCAACAAAATAGACACGTTGGCGCAGTTGCCGTTAAAGATAAAAGGGTTTTAACTACCGGTTATAACGGCGCATCAGCGGGCATTGATAGTTGCGCAGAAAGGGGAGAGTGTTTAAGAAGAGTTAAAAATATAGCAAGCGGAACTATGCAAGAGGTTTGCTATGCCGTTCATGCAGAGCAAAATGCCATTTGTCAAGCAGCAAAACTCGGCATTAGTTTAGAAGGTGCAGTAATGTACGTTACACATCAACCTTGCGTTATTTGTACAAGAATGATTATAAATTCAGGTATTAAAAAAGTTATTTATAAAAACGGATATCCCGATGAATTTGCTAAAGAATTATTCCGTCAGTCAGACGTTGAACTAATAAAATATGAAGATTTAGAAAAATAGTAAAAATTTGCTTGATTTTTTTTCTAAAATAATGTAAAATGTTAAAGGCTTGAAAAGATAAGCGTCTTTTCAAGTAATGGAGAGCTATCGAAGTGGTCATAACGAGGCGGTCTTGAAAACCGTTTGGGTTCACGCCCACGGGGGTTCGAATCCCTCGCTCTCCGCCAAGAAAAGAAGATGCCTAAAAGGCATCTTTTTTTCTTGCCTGAAAAGTAATTGCGAGAGATTCGAACAAGAGCGTTAAGAAAACGATGGACACCCATCGTTTTTAGCGGCTGACCGAAGTATTTTTCAAAGCATAAGTATGAGATAACGGTAAATTGCCTTGAAAAATACAAGAGCGAATCCCTCGCTCTCCGCCAAGAAATAAGGAGTATCAAAAAGGATAGTCCTTATTTTTTTGTTGAATCCTTTTCTAAGAGATTGGCTTATTATAATCGAAATTATTTTGTTAATAATATTGTTTTTTCTGGTATTGTATGCTATTGTTAAAAATAATAATATAAAAAATTTTTCGGGGGGCTAAATATTTGTGTGCTAAAACAAGCAGAACGATAATTTTATAAGCAAAAGATACTTTTTGTCTAATCTATGCTTATTTTTTAGTATTACAAGTTATGTTTTATCAAGCGTTGCTGGTGTTTTGGGCTTTATTGGTGTTTTTGCATTGTCAAAAGACTTGTTTTTACTTTGTGAAAATTTTTTTCATTGTTTCGCTTGTTTTATGTTTATTATCTTTGATTATTAGCGCTATAATCGCTTTTCAATGTAAAAAAATATTTAAGAATCCCTCACTTTCAAAATTAAAAACTCGCATTATAGCAAGTTTAATTATTTCAAGTTATATTATATTAATGTTTATAATTATCTTTGTTGATATAATCACAAAATAATAAGTTTTACGTTTCACACGCTCCATTAAGAAAAAAACATACGAAATAAAATGCACCCCTAAAGTTAGACACTTTAAGGAGGTGCATTTCAATTACTACCGCTTTTTAATATTTTTAAGATTTTTTTTGAACTTCATTTAGTACTCTTTCAATTTCGCTGGTTAGGTGCTTACGGTTAAAGGCAACTTCGTTAACTTCTTCTATGTATTCTTTAAGTTCACGGATACGTTTGCGCTTTAACTCGTCGTCAACGTCGGGCAAGTTGTCTTTTAACGATAGGTAATATTCCATTTTAATTTGTTCGTTAATGGACTTGTTTAGATTTTTTAAGCCGAAATACTTATAAAGTTGCTTTCTAACGTTTATTGATTGTTCAAACTGTTCTTGTGCTTTTTCGCTTTTACCAATACTCCTATAAAAGATTGCAAGATTTCTATAAGTGTAACTCATGTAAAGGTGAGCGATTTGTAAGTTATCCCTTTCGTCACACTCAATAAATTTCTCTGCGTAGTGAATAGATTTTACCGCCATTTCCTCTCTAAATTCTAATATCTCTTCATTAATATCTTTGGGGTCAACACCAGCGTAGTACATCATATTGATAAAGGTTAGATAGTCGTATGCAATCATTAAGAACATAAACTTAAATTGACAATCTTCCATATCTTCCGCCTCGTCTACGTACTCTAAAAGGTTCTTTTTTAACCTTTTATACGCCTTTGAGGGGAGTTGCATACCTTCTTTGAACTCAATTTCAACGAGAGAATCGCAAGCATAAAAATAATCAATTGAAGAGTTAATTGCTAAAAGGCATTTTTTATCTGTTATATCGGCATTGTAAAGTTCTTCAATCAAGGATTTATCAGTGGGCATTTCGTCGTGCATGTAGGACGCTTGACACAAAAGTAGAACTAAATAGGCAATTTCGTCATCATAATAATAGGGTTTTGTTATATGTTCTTTAATTACGGTACGAAGTCTCGAAATATCCGTCATTAAATCCATTTTATTGCCCGTTATAAGATTGCATTGACCTTGCATGAACTTTGCAACTATTTCCGTTGCAATTTCTTCGTTACTTCTTCCGTCGGACCTAATGGTTTCTTGCCAACCTCCTTTAATGTCGGTAGGCACTAAATCTTCCGCTCCGTCAATATAAACGCCCATCACTCTTTTTAAATTGAGAGAACCAGACAAATAGCCTAATTCATAGAGCATATTAGGGCTCAACGTTTGCGTTATAATTACGTTACCCTTATCGTCAGTAATCTGCTCGTTTCTCTTAGAAAAAAGCATAATTGCACTACTGCATTTATTCATTTGGTTAACTACGGTTGCACCAATTCCGGCTAAAATCTCGTTACTACCTTCTCTACCACCGCAAATTCCGTAAAAGTCGTGCTTTCTGAGTTCGTTTTTAACGCAAATTGCTAAAGCCTCGCTCATTGTCCAGCCGATAAATACTTTACCTTTCATTTATTTTTTCTCCCGTGGAATCGTAATAAAAATTACTTATTGAAATGTTCTTTACAGTTATTTAGCCTTTTTTGAAGGTCGCAAATCATCATGCTTGCTTCGTACCCGTCAAGATATGCGTGATTTATGGTTAGCGACAAAGTCATTTTATAACCGTCCTTTTCCTTTACGCATTTTCCCCAGTTGATACGAGGAATACTCATGGACATCTTGTCGTCGTAGGGAAGTGGATTATCGGTTGAAGTGAAATCAATCCATGGCAAGCAAGATAGATATATTAAGTCAGCCCTATTATTAGTGTCGTATAAATTTTTACCACTATCAGTTAGAGCGTGTTTCTTTGCAAAGGCAATATCTTTTTTCATTTGATAAGAATATTGCTTGTATGGGTTGACGAATTCAGTTTTTTGAAATGCAAAATTTTCATTTTCGAGGAAAACGGTATAACTTGGTGAAACGTTATCAAAAACAACAACTTTTCCATCAACGTATCTTATGCGCAAACCTTCAAAGTTATTTATTGATTGGGATAGTAGATAGGTAAAAGGGATAAAAAATCCGTCGTCATCAGGTTTGTTTTCCATAAAATTAGTCATATCAAGCCTAACCTCTACCTTAAAGGTGGGATTGGCGTAACTGCTGAATAGTTTGTAGTGCGAAGCACGTTTCCAAGAGTTAATATCAATTTCTTTCATAAAAAATCCTCTTTTTATACTTACTTAACTAATATACCATAAATAATACACTTTTTCAATATATATTTACGTAAATATCTCTTGACATTTTATAAAAAAAGGTATAAAATAATGTCAAGCATTATAATCTGTTATATAGTTAAGGAGGTACCTAGGATGGCTATTAAAGAGGATGGATTTTTTTGTAAGTTAAAAGAACTCAGCACCATGATGTTTTTTGCAAACAGTAAATTTTGGTATTTAGCACTTCCCTTAGATTTAATTTGGTGGGCAATCGTGCTTGTTGGTTGGGTTTTATTTATTCCTTATTTGCTTTTCGTTTATCCCGTTAAAAGCAGATTCAATAAGAGAATGGCAAACAAAAAGAAATAAATCTAATTTATTTAAAAAGAGCGGTTTCCGCTCTTTTTTTTTACTATTTACTAATATATATTATGGCGCACTTAGAAAAATTAAAAAAATATTGCTAATGATTAGTTTTTATGGTATTATATAATAAGTGGAGTTAAATACTACTAAAGATAAGGAAAAAGGAAAATGAAATTTAAATTTATTCTAATTACAATTCTAACGATATGCGTTTCAGCGTGTATTTTTACTGCCTGTAAGCATACGCACGTTTTTGCTGAATGGCAGCTTCACAAAGAGGCTACTTTTACCGAGGAGGGTGAGGAGAGAAGATATTGCCTAAAATGTAGTGAATACGAAAGTAATACACTTGAAAAGTTACCGTATTCTTACTATATCACGATTGACATTAATGGTGAAAAGACTCAATTAGGCGTACCTGATTCTGGCGAGTATTCTATTGAAAAACCCGTTTTGGAAGGCTATGAGTTTATTAAGTGGGTAGATGAACAGGGTGAAGAGTTTGCTGAGTCTGGTACGATAGAACAGTCGAAAAGCGTTACTGCACAATTAAACGTCTTAGGTACTGAATCTTTTGAAACACTTAAAAAGAGAATAGATTTAGGCGTTAGAGATATTTGTATAACTTCTGACATTGATATAAGCGAAACTCTTTACGTGTATAAGGACGTAAATATTTATACGGAAGGCAAGGTTACAATTAAGAGGGCAGAAAACTTCTTAGGGGACCTTTTCGTTGTGGGTGAAAATTCTAACGGTGATAGCCCAATATTACAAAATAGGACTGTATACGTAAAACTTTCCGTTAATGGTGAGGGTGAACTTGTTTTTGATGGGAATAAAAGTATAGTATCGGACGGAGTAAAGGGTTCTGCATTTTATATAACTAATTCTTCCACTCTCGATATGTGCGAGGGTGTAACAATTAAAAACTTCAAAAAGGTGGATAACGAAAGGATAGTTTCTGACTTTGGCGAGATTTGGGATTCAGCATCTGATGCAGGTGGTTCTGCTTTCATGATAACGTACGGTACGGTAAATATGTACGGTGGCTTGATTACTGAAAACGAGAGTAGTGTAAGTGGAAGTGATTCTACTTCCGCATACGGTGGTGCTATCTACAACAGGTCTGCCTTTAATATGTTCGGTGGAACTATTTCCAACAACAAAGGTGCAAGAGGTGGTGCTATATATTGCTATAAAACAACAACGTTGTATGATGGCAGTGTGATAGGTAATTATGCATCCACTTATGCAGGTGCAATATATATGCCGAACTCTCAATCTACAAGTTTAATCTTGGGAAAAATAGATGATAGTACCACCCTTAATTTTACTGGAAATCACTCTGGAAAATCGGGCGGGGCAATATTTGGACAAACTCTCACCAACTTTGTTATATACCAAGGAGTTGTGTTTGACGGCAATTATAACGATGATGGAAACGGTGGCGCAATTAACACGTCTGGTCCTGTTCTTGCTAACGGCGTTGTATTTAAGAATAACGTTGCAGAAGGCAAGGGCGGAGCAGTATATGTCACCTATAAACATCCCGAAAATAAAGTTCGTATATCTGAGTTTAACGATTGTGATTTCATTGATAATTCGGCAGAATATGGTGGTGCAATAACGGCAACTGCAGAAGATGATTCTTACGTCACCGGTGCTATTGCTTATATAAACGACTGTTTGTTTGAAGGTAACGCTTGTACTAAAAACGGTGGTGCAATATACGTAGCAAAAAAGGCAAGGTTAAACGCCAACGATAGCGTATTTGAGAAAAACTCTTCAAGTAATACTGAATATGGTGGAGGAGCAATTTATTTTACAGGTTCGTTTGGTGATTTTACTAACGTAACGTTTACTGAAAATACGTCTAATTATAACGGTGGTGCAGTTGCAATTTATTCTTCAAGCGAAGTTACCGTTAATGGTATAACCGCAAGCGAAAACCAAGTAGAAAACTGTGGTGGTGCATTATACGTTAATAATTCTAAGTTAATTATTAAAAACGGCTTATTTACTTCAAACCTTGCAAAAACAGAAGAATATGGTGGCGGTGCAATTTACGTTACTTCTGCTATTGGCGAATTCAGCAACGTAACGTTTACTGAAAACACGTCTAATTCCAATGGTGGCGCAGTTGCTATTTATTCTAATAGTCAAGTTACTATAGGTGAGTTGACGGCTACTGGCAACGTTGCAAATAAATATGGCGGGGCAATGTATGTTACTGGTGTTGCACAGGTTACTTTATATTCTATAACCGCAAGTGAAAATACAGCGGGTAAGGGTGGCGCAATTTATATCACTACAACTGGCACGTCGTTAACTATACTTTCAGGTAACTTAAAAGGCAATAGGGCAACTGATACTGGCGGAGGAAATGCGCTTTACTCTAATGTTTCTAAAGTTATTATAATGTTTAAGGGAGGATTAGACTCTGAAGTAATTGAGTTTGAACTTTCTGATATTGCAGGTAAAGGTAGTATTGTTGACGTAACGGAGGAATAAGTATGAAAAATAGTTTATTTAAATTTAAGGTATTAGTACTTTCGCTAATTATTGCTTTTTGTTCCGTATGTTTTGTTCCTTTAATTTCAGCAGTTGCAGAAAATGCTGAAGTTGTTAATAATTTTAATAGTAGAAGTAGGGTATACTACTCAGATATAAATGGTAAAACGGTTGGCGTGGATATGTTTTATAGGGATAGCGGTGAGGCGTTAAATAACCCTAACGTTGCCCAAGCAATAATGATTAAACAAGCAACCGATTATAAAATCAAATATCCCGAAAAAGACGTTACCATTACTTGTACCTCCTTTCACGTTTCCGTTGTTGCTAGTGTTTGTCTTGACAGAGAGAGTAAAGAGTTTGGTAGAATGAAATCTCTTTACGATTGCGAGTATGACAATGACGGCTACTACAGGATTTCTTATCTTTTAGTAGATGCTGCAAGGTATGGAGTAAACGTAATAGTCATTGGGCAAATTGATGCAGGCGGGGTACTACAGGAAGAGGGAACTAAGCCCGATTATGACTTTATACAATATTTTGAAAGTCATTTAAATGACCCTTGTTATGACGGCGTTAGTACGGTTAAAGATTTTATGGTGGCGAGAAAGGCGTACTGGACTTCGTACGGAGATAAAGAGGCGTACGACATGATGCACCTCAAAACCTGTACAGTTACAAATTATATAGACGCTAATGGTAATGATTGTGGACCTGCCGTTTGGACGGGTTGTATAAATCTTGACGGAATAAATATGTATGGTGCAAACGGTAATGATGGTATTCAAACGGCAATAGTTGTTACTGAGCACGAAGAGATTAGAAGGGTAACCTACAACTTTACTAAACTTTTAGCAGAATATTGCGAACAAGAACACGTTAATTATTTTAGAAATATAGTTAAAGAAACTAACGATAAACAAATTTCCTTAATTTTAGAGGGAAAAGAAAGTGAAATTGCAAAAGACGAGCAAATAGTTTATATGGGCTCTGAAAATGATAAGGTTTTTGAGGTTTATTTCACACCTACGGGCGGTGGGGCGGATAACTGGAATACTAAGTTGAATCCATTATGTAAATATATAGGTAAGTTATTGCCAAGCGTTTCGGGTGAAGATTATATTGAATTTTTCTGGAATAACGTTAAATTTGTTTCTAATTTCCCCTTAGCAAAAACAATTGAGGATGTAATACAGTACTCCTTTACGGAAAATTCAAGGTTAAATAATAGATTGTATTTGCATCTTGAAGGAATTGACACTCTCAAATTTGAAGGTCTAAAAGTTGGTGAAAATATAGGTTTTTGCTCTGTTAATAAATACGTTTCAAAGAGGTGGACGCATAGTAAAGACCTTCAACTTTCATACAAAGAAAATGGTACGAGGTATTACGTTAATATAATTAACTCGTTAAATTTCCATTCTGGTTCAATGTTTGGTCAAACGAACTCTTACTTTATTATTAAAGAGAGTCAAGAAACGGGAAATTATTTTTATTGTGATTACGGAAAATTAACTGTACCCGACGCAGATTTTGAAAGTATTAGAATTTAATAAAAAAGTAAAAGCAAGCGTAAAACGCTTGCTTTTTAATATCTTAAAAAAAACTTATTTATTCAATTCGTCGTATGCCTTTCTTACTGCGATAGAAAGTTGGTCTGCGCAAGAGGTTGAACGGAAACCGCAAGTGTTTCCTTTAAGTTTTTTTTCAATCTCTTCAACGGTGTATCCGTCAAGCACCTTTGACAATGCTTTTAGGTTGCCGTTGCATCCGCCAACGAAACTGATGTTTGTAATTACGTTTCCATTAATATCAAAATTAATTTCTCTTGAACAAACTGAATTAGTTTTATAATTATATTTCATGTTGGTGTAAAAGGGTAGCCCTTTTGCCTCCTATTAAATAAAAATTTTTTTATTAATCTTTTTCGCTAAAGCACTCTTTAACTAAATTTCTATAAACGGCATCTGCTATTTGCATATAACCTTCGTTTAATGGGTGAGCACCGTTAACGTCAATCCACTCGGTTGTAGAACTTCTTGTATTTACGGGCTTTTCTGCGTGTGGATAACTATATTCGCTATCAAATTGTCCACTAACGTTTATAACTTCAATTTTACCTTTGTATTCTTCCTCTTCTGCCCATTCTTGATAGGTTTTAGCAAGAGTAATGTGGTAGTTGGTCAAATTGGCGTGACTATTAAAGGGTGGTTCTGCGCCGTAGTTTGAACCAAGACCTCCTCTTAAAGACATAAGTGGGTAACTAAGCAGTTTAATCTTAGCGTTGGGGCATTCTTTAAGTATCATATCAATAACCGATTTAGCCTCTTTTAACACCACGTTTTTGCAGTAATATTCGCGAGTATTTGTTACTGCTTCAGGACGAAGTATTCCGTTAGCCCCAAGTAGGCAATAAACAACGTCTATTTCTTTTTCGTTTATTTCATTTAGATAATTTGCAAAATCAATTTTGCCAGTTTCTTCATTTAAGAAGGGACTACCCTTAGGTGACCATGCTTTATAAAATCTTATAGGCTCTTGATTTACTGCGTTCTTTTCGTGATATAAATAACCGGGTTCTGGAACGGGGTGTTTATGCGCTAAATATCTATTAAATCTTAAATGTTCCTTTTCATATGATTCAAGTTGCCATAAACCGCCGTTTTCGTCTCTCCAAATTGAATGTTGGTCTTCAACAGTTTTATTGTTTGGCGCATGTATTGTCATAGAATCATTAATAGGGTTGAAGAAGTTTTTCCAGTGCCATCCTCCAACAGCCTCATATCCAACTGAGCCCTTTTTAATTTTTCCTATAAAATCAAGTCCGCTAAAGCCTAAACCTTGTGGAGTGCCGTCGTTTGCGGTAATTCTTCTGTAAACTTCATTAATCCATTCTCCGCCTGCAGATAAAGAATCCCCAAGGCAAAACACTTTTATAGATTTTTTTGCGGGGCAAGGCTTAACAACGTTTAATATCGTGTCGCTACTGCCAACTAACTCAAGTTGTTCGTTATATAATGATATGTTTAATGAGTGTTTTCCAGGTTCAAGAGGGGTATATTCAAAATATCTTGGAAAATTTTTACCTTTTTCACAGGTTGCGACTATTGAGTAATTGTATGGATTTGGGGCTTCAATAATTCCTCTATAGAACAATTGAAAAGTATCTCCGACAACTAAGTCGTAACTTTTGGGTAAGTGAACGTTTACTTTGCTTGTCATAATAAACTCCTAAAATTTTATAAAATAATTATAACATACTTACAATATGTTTTGCAAACAAAACTTATAAAAACAAAAGATTTTATTTAGTGTATTTACTTATAAAAAATTCCCGATAAAATTTATCGGGAATAATTATTAGTCGTTTTTTTCTTCTTCGTCGAGTTTTGGTTCAACTAAGACGGTGAGTTTTTTAACCCTTTCGTCTTCCATCTCAGAAACAATAACGAAAAGATTTTCATATCTAAAACTTTGTCCTACTTTAGGGTCTGAGTTGAGCATTTCGATAGCCCAACCGCCCATAGTAGAATATTGACATTCAAACTCCTCAGGCTGGTTAAATTCGATTTCGTCAAAGAAGTCCTCTATATTCATTGAACCATCAACTTCATAAGTGTTTTCGCCTGTTGCAAGACACTCTGTAAATATAGTGTCGGTGTCGTCCCAAATTTCGCCAACGAGTTCCTCTAATATGTCTTCCATAGAAACAACACCAAGTGTACCACCAAACTCGTCTATAACGATTGCAAGGTGCATTTTCGCCTCACGAAGTTTGGAGAGTGCAGCAGGTAACTTCATTGTTTTGTGAAGTTTACATGGCTTTAATAATATGGGGCGAATATCTGGGTTTTCATTGTCAAGAGTTGCCTTATAGTAACGGGTGAGGGAAAGTATTCCTATTATATTGTCAATACTGTCCTCATAAACGGGTAATCTTGAATATTGCGAAGAGTCTGACAAAATAGTCTTGATTTCCTCTTTATCATCAATATCAATAGCCGTCATATCGATACGTGGAGTCATGATTTTTTCTATCGTGGTATCTCTAAAATCAAGAGTGGATTGAAGTAATTCGCCTTGTTCTTCGTCGATAACACCCTCTTCTTCTACAATGTCGATAATGGATACAAGTTCTTCTTCGGAAACAGTAGGTTCGTCACTCTTTTTGTCGCTACCCCACAATTTACGGAGAAGTGATATAAGTCCCATTACGATAAAAATTAGAGGGGAGAGGATAATTGTTAAAATTTTAGTTGATAGTGCAATTACTTGTACAAAAGAATCTGCATTTTGTTTTGCAAGAACTTTAGGAACGATTTCCCCAAAAATTAGAATAACTACGGTAACTATAATCGTTGCGATAGTGGTTGCAAGGGCAACGTTGTCCTTAAAAAGGTCAAGCACGATAAGGGTGCTACAAGTTGAAATTGCAATGTTTGCAAGGTTGTTACCAATTAAAATTGCGCATAAAGCAATATGGAATTTTTCTATAATGCCGTAAGCAATTTTAGAAGATTTTTTTCCAGTTTCTGCCGCTCTTCTTAGACGCATTTTGTTTGCCGAATTAAAGGCTATTTCTGATGCAGAGAAGTACGCCGACAAGCATATCATTAAAAATATTACTAAGTAAGCCCACCACATATGGCTAAAATGTTTAGCAAAGTTCATTTTTACACCTCCTCATCCTTTTGGGTATTTTGGAGGGCTAAAATGTCCTCTTCGTCGAGAAGGTGTACGATAACTTCCGTTACCGTGCCGTTCTCAATCGTTTTAGTGGTAATTTCTAAATTTTCGTATACAAACGATTCGTCCTCCACAGGAAGGTGACCGATTGTTTCTAAAATAAAGGAAAGAAGGGGTTTTGACGCAATAAGTTTAGGTGCGTTTGCTACGCCCATCTTTTCGTATACGCTACTCATAAGCATACGAGTGTTAACCATATATTTGTTTCCGCCAAGAGGTTGGAAATTTTGGTCAACTATATCTTCTTCGTCCCAAATTTCACCAACGAGTTCTTCTAAAACGTCCTCAATGGTAACTAAGCCTACGATTGCCTTGTTTTTATCTTGTACCATTGCCATTTGGATTTTCTTTTGACGCATTTCCGTTAGTAAGTCGTCAATCATAAAATCTTCGTGTATGAAATAGGGGGTAGTCATAACCGAACGTAAATTTACTTTACGGTTGCGGTGATACTCTCTAAGGAAAGTTCTTATTCTTAAAATACCAACCACTTTTCCGTTTTGTGACTTAACGGGTAAGCGTGAATAGTTAGTATTCTTAATCGTTTCTAAAATTTGAAGAGTGGAATCGTTTAAATTAACGTAATCAATGTCCTTATCCATGGTCATAATTTCGTCAACGGTAGTTTTTGTAAATTCGAGAGCCGATTTTAGCATGTCGCCTTGCTCTTCGTCAAAAACGCCTTCCTCTTCAGCTGTATCAATAATTTCTGTAAGCTCGTCTTCGGTGATAGAAGGGTCTGCTTCTTTTTTTAAAAAAAGTCTTGACACACACTTTGAAATTGCGTTGAAAAACGCTGCAAAGGGGGCAAGAATCTTCATCAAAAAACGTAATGAGCCTTGGAAAAACATTGAAACCGATTCGCTTCGGTCGTTTGCAAAGCTTTTTGGAATCATCTCGCTAAACATAAAAATTATAATGGTACTTAATACCGAACAAATTACCGAAAAGGCAAAGGAATTTAAAAAGTCCTCCGTTTGATTAAATGCCTCTCTGAAAATATTAGTAGCGAGAATTGTAAACACTGATGCACCCACAATTTTGGTTACGTTGTTGCCAATTAGTAGGGTAGATAGTGCTTTGTCAAATTTGTTTAAAACACTTAACACGCCTTTAGCACGTTTGTTTCCGTCGTCAGCGAGTGTTTTCATTTTAATTTTGTTCACTGCAGAGAATGAACTTTCAGTTGCTGCGAAATAAGCTCCACCTATAACGCAAATAATAAAGATAATCCATAAGGGTATACTGTCACTACCCATAAAAAAACCAACTCCTTTTTTTGTCTAAATTTAATATTTTTTATATTATGACAATACTTTCTCCATTATATCAGTATTTGAATTTTTTGTCAAATAATTAACGTAATTAAAACATTTTTTCACCTAACTCTAAGGATTTTCGTGTAAAATTTGCTGATGAATTCCCGTTCGAATCCCATATAAACAAAATAAAATAAAGCCTAAAACAAACTTGCGTTCGCTTTAGGCTTTATTTGGCGGAAAGGATGAAAGGTAAAACTACTTTGATTGTTATAATTATGATTTTAATTAAGCCCAACCAATTCATCAATTGACACATTAAAAAATTTAGCAAGAGAGATTAAACTGTACATACTGGGTTCTCGTAATCCATTTTCCCACAAACTGATAATCCCTTTGCTTACGCCAATTGCTTTTGCTAATTCCACTTGACCTATATTCTTTTCCAATCTTAATTCTTTTAGGTTTAACTTAAAATTATTTTTAAATTCCATATAAATATATTCTCACAAAAGTAAGAAAAATAGTTGACATCTTACAAATGTAAGAGTATAATATCATTAATAATTTTTACATAGGAGAAGAACTTTATGAGATTTTGTTCAAAATGTGGTAAGGAAATACATGAAGATGCTGAAATTTGTATTCATTGTGGTTGCAGGGTTAAAAAAGAACCAATAATCAACGATAATGATGGAAATAATGTTGTAAGATTTTTACTTACTTTTTTTCTAGGTTGGATAGGTAGTTTTATTATTAACCATTCAAGTTTAAAGCCTAATGGTTGGAAATCAAGAACCTGCGCCTACTTTTTCTTATCCTACATCACATTTGGTATTTATGGTTTAGTAGCATCTATTTGCAATTTTACATTCAATGCAAAACAATCGTCCAACATAGGGTATTTTAAGGATTAAAAATACAAACTCTATAAATATCTACCAAAAAAGGTCTATGCTTAGACCTTTTTTATTTATTAAAAAACTAGACCAAAAAATTGGTTTAGTTTTTTTGTGGCGGAAAGGATGGGATAAATCTCCGTCGCAAGGCGACTACGATCCCCTAGTCCGTCAAGTAGGTTCGTCAATCGACGGGCGCACCGATGGGTTCGAAACAATTACCCATATCTCTTCAAAACAAAAAACACCCCAAAGGGTGTTTTCTATTTTGGCGGAAAGGATGGGATTCGAACCCATGTGCCTGTTGCCAGACAACCGCATTTCGAGTGCGGCTCGTTGTGACCACTTCGATACCTTTCCGTATATATATTAAGTTTTACTCCCTAAATAGGGGAAATGCGGTTTACAACCGCAAAGACTGCTCCGCTAAAGGCTACGCAGGGCTAACGCCCGAGTTACAGGCTCGCTATAAACCACTTCGATACCTTTTGCTAAACTAACACTTTAATATTATACACAAAAAAATTCTAATTGCAAATAAAATATGCGTTAAATAATTTTAATTGACATTTTTTTATTATAAGTGTATAATTTTTATATAATAAAGGAGGTAATATATGCATCCTCAAGCATTGTTTAATCTTTTTGGAAAAGGGGTATATCTCTACGGTATTTGTATAGGCATTGGGTTGGTTACTTGTATTCTTTTTTTCTTTTATTTCACTAAGAAAAGAAATATGCCACAAAACGTCCAAGATTTTTCTTTTTTCGTAGCCATTGGGGCAATAGCGTTAGGGTTTTTATTTGCTAAACTATTTCAAACTTTTTATAACTGGATTGATACGGGCAAGTGGAATTTCTATAGTGCAGGAATCACCGTAATGGGTGGGTTAATTGGCGGAGCAGTATCATTTATCGCTTTATATTTCTTGGGCGGAAAATTGATATTTAAGGGTGCTTTATCGGGTATTCACCTTAAGCATTTTAAAACTATACTAATAGTTGCACCGCTTTGCATCCTTATAGCGCACGCTTTTGGAAGAATTGGTTGTTTAACCGCTGGTTGTTGTCACGGTACTTATCTCGGTAAAGAGTATGTGTTCGGTGGTATTTATATGAAAGGTGGCTCTGGTTGGGGCTTTTACGTTCCCACACAATTATACGAAGCGTTATTTCTCTTTATAGCCTTTGGGGTGCTTTCCTATCTAATGATTAAGAAAAATGCTACCTTTACTATGCCTGCATACCTAATCTCTTACGGAGTATTTAGATTTATAATAGAATTCGTTAGAGACGACTATAGAGGGTTTTCCGGTTTTATGTCGCCCTCACAATGGACGTCTGTTATCTTTATTTTAATAGGATTAGCCTACGTTGCTTTTATGGTTATTAGAAAAATCCCATTTATCGAAAAACCTATGGAGGTAGATACTGTTGCTTCCGATTTAGATAGGGAAGAGCAATCGTCACCGAAATCTGAGTAAAAAAATAAACTGTAAATTTAATTGAAACACGAAAAAAACTTCGCTTAAATCATAAGCGAAGTTTTTAATTTTATTTTAATTCAATTATTCAGCAACTTCTTCCTTAGCAACCGTTTTCTTTGCTCTTGGCTTTTTAACAGGTGCTTCAGCAGGTGCTTCTTCTACTACAGGTGCTTCACTAGCAACGGGAGCAGGTGCTTCTACGGGAGCATCCTTGCAAATAGCAGAAACTTTCTTTGCAAGCTTTGCTTTTTTGTTTGATGCGTTATTCTTGTGGAGAATATTCTTGGTAACAGCAGAATCAATAGCCTTAAACGCTACGTCTAATGCTTTCTTTGCTTCTTCTACGTTGTTTTCTTTAACGAGTAAATCTACCTTTTTGATTGTAGTTCTCATTTCAGAACGGATTGCTTTGTTTTGTTCCGTCTTCTTTCCGTTAACAATTACTCTTTTTTTAGCGGATTTAATATTTGGCATGTTTCTATGCACTCCTTAATTCTTTTTAATTCGCTAATTATTTTAACACAAAAAAATATTAAATGCAACTACATTTCACTGAGATTTTTTTCTTTTTACGCTTTTTTAACTTTTTTTTTCATTTTTTTCATATTATCTAATATGATAAAGGCTAACATTGCAGTTTTAGACAGTGGGATAGGTGGGCTTTCCGTACTTAGTGTGTTAAATAAAAAACTTTCCGGAAAACGTTTTTTTTATTTTGGGGATAACCTAAACGCTCCTTACGGAAATAAGTCCTTAAATGAATTAAGAAGAATTTCTACTAACAACTTATCTTTTTTAAGCAATTTTAATATTGACGTAATAGTTTTAGGTTGTAACACGTTAAGCGTAAATTTATTGCATGAAATTGAATATTTTTCTGGGATAAAAACCTTTGGGGTTTTTCCTCCAGTGGAATACGCAAGAATAACGGGGAAAAAGACTTTACTTTTATCCACTGTTTCAACGGCAGGGAATTATCAAACGAGTGAAAAACTTTTTCCCTTAGGACTGGAGCGTTTAGCAAGAGATATTGAGAAAAACGTTTATGACTTAAGTAAAATAGATTTAAGGTTGCATATTAACCCCGTTCTAAAAGAAAAAACCGACTACGACACGGTGATTTTAGGTTGTACGCACTATGAATTTCTAAAAAATAAAATTTTTAACCACCTTAAACCCCAAAAAATTTTAAGTGGGGTGAATTTTACTGCCGATTTAGTTGCTAAATACTTTCAAGATGATAAATCATTAGTTAAAATCAAGCAAAATGAAATTTCTTTTATAGGTAAAAATGCCGATTATAATAGTGAAATTTATAACTTGGTGGTCAAAGGAGTGTTAAATTTATAAAAAAAGTGGTCAAAAATATAAAAATTTTTTAAAAAAATGGTTGACGGTGGTCAAAAGTTGTGCTATAATGCACGTATGAAATTGTAAAAGGGGGAAAGTCTAAGCATGTCCGGTAAGAATTACTTACATCAATTAGATGCTAAAAATAGAATGCGTATACCGGCAAAACTGCGTGAAGAACTCGGTGACGGATACTATATCACCGTAGGCTCAGGCGGATGCTTGTACGTTTACTCCCAAAGTGAGATGGCTGAAGTAAAGGCAACTCTCAACAATATAAATAAATATAGAGAGAGCCAACTTAAAGCGGCACGTTTCATTTTATATAATACTTGGCAGGCTGAAGAGGACAAGCAGGGTAGAATACTTCTTCCAGAAAACCTTAGAAAGTACGCTAAGATAGAAAAGAACGTTATAGTTTTCAAAGGTCCTAACTGTGTAGAAATTTGGAGCGAGGACGTTTGGAACGATTACTTTAACGACGTTAACTTCTCAGACCTTGCGGATGCGTTAGACGAACTTAAAAATAATGGCTAAATTTAATCACGTATCGGTAATGAAAAAGGAGTGTATCGACGCTCTTTTGATAAAGGACGGAGGAATTTATTTTGACGGAACGCTTGGCGGGGGTGGACACTCCTATGAGATACTAAAAAATTCCTCACCAAACGGCAAGTTAATTGCAACAGACCTTGACGATTACGCCATAGAGAGGGCGAGCGAAAGGTTAAAAGAATATGGAGATAGATTTACACCTGTAAAATCCAACTTCAAAAATTTTAGAGAAATTAAAGAAAAATTCAACGTAGAAGGTTTTGACGGAATACTTTTAGACCTTGGCGTTTCAAGTTTTCAGCTTGACGATAGGAGTAGAGGGTTTTCATATTTAGGGGAAAACGAACTTTTAGATATGAGAATGGATAAAAATAATCCACTGTCGGCAAAGACTATTGTTAACGGATATACTGAACAAGACCTTAAGAGAATTTTTATAGAATACGGAGAGGAAAAATTTTCCTCCGCAATAGCAAGAAACATTGTTTCAGCAAGAAAAAACAAAGAAATTTCCACTATTGGAGAACTCAACGCAATAATAGATAAAAGCATACCGGCTAAGTTCAAAAAGGACGGGCATCCCTCAAAAAGGACCTTCCAAGCATTAAGGATTGAAGTCAACGGAGAACTTGATGGACTGTATCAAACGGTTTTAGATATGGCAAGAGGGCTTAAAAGTGGTGGAAGATTGGCAATTTTAACCTTTCACTCGTTAGAGGATAGAATAGTTAAAAAGGCGTTTAAGGAGTTGGAAACCGATTGCGTGTGCGATAAAAGTTTACCCGTATGCGTGTGCGGTAAAAAAAGGGAAATAAAAATAATAACTAAACACCCCTTTCTTCCGACGGAAGAGGAGTTACTGGTTAATTCCCGTTCAAAAAGTGCAAAATTGAGAATAGCAGAAAAAATCTGATTTATTTAGTATAATAAGGAGAAAGAAAATGGTAACTACTAGACGTGATGAAAAGACAACGACTTATAGTCAATCACAAAGAGGTTCGGCAATTGACCTTTTAGAGAGAAAAGTTCCGTCTTACAGTGCAATTACCGAAGATAGAGTTGAAGAGAGTCTTGAAGAAGCAAAAGAAAGAATGCAAAAAAATCTTGATAAACTCTTAAACTACGATAGGTATACTGAAATGGGCTACGTTCAAGACATTGAAATGGCGTCAAGCGTTGTGCCCGAAATTAGTGAAACTGCTACCGTTAGTGAATCTCCCGTGGCTTTTTCTGATGAGGATATTAAACCTACTACCACTACGTTACAGTTTGGCGATGGGGAAGTTGACAAGGTTTACGACGATATGCAAAGACAAAAGGAATCACAAAAATCAAGTTACCGCTTAAATGGAGCAGGTAAGTTGGTTGTGGTGCTTTATTCTCTTGCGGTTACCGTTATTTTGGCACTCATTATTTTAAATACCGGTGTTCTTGCATCGCTTAGAAGTGGAAATGAGGCAAAATCATCAGTTTTAAGCGAAAAAGTAGCAGAATATCAAATGCTTTCCGAAAAAATCGACGCACTTTCTTCTAACGAACGTGTTATTGATATCGCGGAAAACGATTATGGTATGATTAAAAAGTAATTAAAAACTTACTTTGCGAATAGATATTTATAAAAATAAAATTTCGCAGGTGGTTATAATAAAACATTTTTCTTTAACAATTTTACGAAAGAGGTTACTGGCAATAGTAGTTGCAGTAACCTTTTTGCTTTCTATAGTGGTTGGAAGGCTATTTTATATTCAAATAATTTGGGGTGAAGAAGTTCAAGAAAAGGCTATAGACCAATGGACGAGGGAAATTCCCGTAATTGCCTCAAGAGGGGAAATAACTGATTGCAACGGGGTAGTGCTTGCTGGCAACGGCGACACTTACACCGTTTTTGTGCGTAAAAAAGCCGTTACGGACATAAAAGAAGTGGCTAAAACATTATCAGACGTTTTGGAGATGGACTATTCTTACGTTTATAATCGTCTAACTACTACCATTTCAAGTGAAGTGACGGTCAAAAAGCAGGTGGAAAAAGATAAAATTAACAAACTTTTATCATATAATTTCGACGGAGTATATTATTCACGAGATAATTATAGAATTTATCCTCACGGTGACTTTTTGACCTCGGTATTAGGCTTTACTTCTACCGACGGAAAGGGGCAGGCTGGCTTAGAACTCTATTATGATAAATATCTTTCTGGAATTAACGGAGAAATTTTATATGAAACGGATATCGTGGGGGTGGAGATTGGTGATGGAAACGCAAGTTATATTCCCGCAACCGACGGATTAAGTATAAAACTTACTATCGACTATGAAATTCAAAATCTTTGCGAAACGGCAATGATAGAGGCTATGCAAATACACGGTTGTAAGTCTGCGCAAATGCTTGTTATTGACCCAAGTTCGGGCGCAGTTTTAGCAAATTGTATTAAGCCCTCGTACAATCTAAATAACGTTCCAAGAGAGGATTTGGATTTGCTAAATTCTCTATCGAGAAACAAACTTATAAGTGACGTTTACGAGCCTGGTTCAACTTTTAAGGTTTTAACAGCAGCGGCAAATATTGAGGAATATTATAAGGGTAATAAAAATGCTTTTTCGTTAGAGCACATCTACAGTTCTTCAAGGTATCGTTACGTAGACGGACAAAAGACAAAATGTTGGAGTAATCACTCTAACGGAAAACATTCAAACCTTACTTTATCGGGTGCGCTAAATAACAGTTGTAACCCCATTTTCGTTGATATTGCTTGTTCATTGGGAAAGGAAACAATGTATAAGTACATTGACCTTTTCGGGTACGGAAAGGCAACGGGAATAGATTTTTCTGGGGAAACTTCTGGTATGGTAATTCCTCTTACGGCAGTAAAAAACGTAGACCTTGCAAGAATAGGTTTTGGGCAGACGATTGCAGTAACAGGCTTACAACTTGCACTTGCAACGGCAGCAGCGGTAAACGGAGGAATATATTATTCACCCTATTTAGTTTCCGAAATATACGACGACAACGGCATTATTGCGGAAAAAGTTTATCCTAAGGCGGTTAATAGGGTTATAAGTGAAAAAGCATCTAAAACACTATCTTCAATGTTGGAAAAAGTAGTGTCAGAGGGCTCTGGAAAGCAAGCGTATATTGATGGGTATAGAGTTGCAGGGAAAACAGGTACTGCACAAAAATACGAAAATGGAGTAATTGCGCAAGGAAAATACGTATCATCATTCGTTGGATATTTTCCTGCGGACGCACCAAAATATCTTGCGCTTGTTATAATTGACGAGCCTGTTGGGGAATATTACGGTAGTACCGTTGCCGCTCCGTACGCAAGGCAGGTGTTTGAGGGGATAATAAATTTAAAAAATATTAAAGTTTAAAGTAAAAACATTGTGTTTAATCTTATTTTGTGCTACAATCTTAGTGAAAAAACTTTGAGGAGTGCAAAATGGAGTACAAGAAATTACAAAACGGAAGTGATATTAGAGGCGTTGCCCTTGAGGGGATAGAAGGTCAAAGCGTAAACCTAACGGAAAAGGTATGTAAGGATATTGCAAGGGGTTTTGCTTTATGGCTTAGCGCAAAAAAGAATAAAACGAGCGGACTTAAGGTTGCGGTTGGTAGAGATTCAAGGCTATCTGGTGAAACTCTTTCAGGTTGGCTTTGTAAGGAAATGGCTAATCAAGGTTTAGAAGTTACTGATTTTGGTATGGCTTCTACTCCCGCAATGTTTATGGCTACCATTACCGAAGGGTATGAATTTGACGGAACGGTAATGGTTACTGCTTCACACTTACCTTTCAATAGAAACGGATTTAAGTTCTTTACTTGTGAGGGTGGACTCGAATCTGCCGATATTAAAGCCATTTTAGCCTATGCTGAGGGTAGTGAAAACTTAAACGGTGCTAACGGCAAGGTTGTAAAAGGCGAATTTATGGATACCTATGCTGGTATTCTTGCCGACAAGATAAGAAAGGCAACTGGAGAGGATAAGCCTCTTAACGGATTTAAGATTGTGGTTGACGCTGGTAACGGTGCTGGTGGTTTTTACGTTTCTAAGGTTTTAGAACCCTTAGGTGCAATAACTAAAGGTAGTAGATTTTTAGAGCCGGACGGTTCTTTCCCTAATCACATTCCCAACCCAGAAGATAAAAAGGCAATGGAAAGCATCACTGAGGCGGTTAAAGAGCAAAATGCCGATTTCGGTATTATTTTTGATACCGACGTTGATAGGGCAGGCGCAGTTCTATCCGACGGAAGTGAACTCAATAGAAACAGAATTATTGCAATGCTTTCCGCTATATTACTTAAAGAGCATCCCGGTACTACCATTGTAACCGACTCAATTACTTCAACGGGTCTTGCTGAGTTCATAAAGGAAAAGGGTGGCGTTCACTTAAGGTTTAAGAGGGGTTATCGTAACGTAATTAACCAATCGGTAAAATTGAATAAAGAGGGGATTGATAGTCAACTTGCAATTGAAACCTCTGGTCACGGCGCTTTAAAAGAAAACTATTTTTTAGATGACGGGGCATATTTGGTTACCAAACTTTTAATCGAACTTGCTAAGGGTAAAAAACAAGGTTACACGTTAGAATCCTTAATAGAAACCTTAAAAGAGCCGGAAGAAAGCGTTGAGTTTAGAATGAATATTTTAGTTGACGACTTTAAGCCTTACGGACAAAAAGTAATAGACGAACTTACAAAATACGCTGAAAGTAAAGAGGGTTGGACGGTTGCTCCAGATAATCACGAGGGAATTAGAGTAAACCTTGGCAAGGAACACGGCAATGGTTGGTTTTTACTTAGATTGTCTTTGCACGACCCATTGCTACCTTTAAACGTTGAAAGTAACGAGGTTGGTGGGGCAAAGAAAATTGCTAAGGAACTTTATGAATTTATTAAAAACTATTCCGACCTTGAAAAGGGTAAACTTGAACAATTTGTTAAATAGTAGAGAGTACATATGTTTATAAGCGAAAATATAAAATACGTAGGTGTAAACGATAAAGAAATTGATTTATTCGAGGGGCAGTATCAAGTGCCTAACGGCATGGCTTACAATTCTTACCTTGTTTTAGACGATAAGGTTGCGCTCTTTGATACGGTTGATTGCAGATTTAGCGTGGAGTGGCTTGATAACGTTAAAAAAGCCCTTAATGGTAGAACTGTTGATTACTTAATAGTTCAACACGTAGAGCCTGACCATTCAGGTAGTATTACTGCTTTTGAAAAGGAATTTCCTAACGCAAAAATAGTTGCGTCAAACGGTGCTTTTACAATGATTAAAAACTATTTTGGTTTGGATTTTGCCGATAAAAAAGTAGTTGTAACTGATAAGACGGAACTTTCTCTTGGACAACGTAAACTAACTTTTTTCACTGCACCTATGGTTCATTGGCCTGAGGTTGTAGTAACTTATAGCGATATTGATAGAACACTTTTTTCCGCCGATGGGTTTGGTAAATTCGGTGCGTTAGACGTTGATGAAGAATGGGCATGCGAGGCGAGAAGATATTATTTTGGAATAGTTGGCAAGTATGGTGCTCAAGTACAAAATTTATTAAAAAAATTATCAGGGCTTGAGATAAAAACTATTTGCCCCTTACACGGACCAGTATTAAGTGAAAATTTAGGTGAATACCTTAGATTGTACGATATTTGGTCGTCATATAAGTCTGAGAGTCAAGGTGTGTTTATTGCATATACTTCCATCTATAAAAACACGGAAAAAGCGGTGCTCGAATTAGAAGAAATTCTAACTAAAAAGGGACAGAAAGTGGTGGTTACTGACCTTGCTCGTTGTGATATTGCAGAGGCGGTTGAAGATGCCTTTAGATATGATAAAATTGTTTTAGCAACGACCACCTATAATAATGGAATTTTTCCCTTTATGAGTCAATTTATAGAAACGTTGGTAGAGCATAATTTCCAAAACAAAAAGATTGCGCTCATTGAAAACGGAACGTGGTCGCCAACTGCTGGAAAGGTTATGAAGGAAAAACTTGCACCGTGTAAAAATTTAACTTTTACCCCAACCGTAGTTAAAATTTTATCCGCATTGTCCGAGGATTCAAGAAAACAACTTAATACTCTTGCAGAAGAAATATTAAATTAATAGATAAAAAAACCGTAGTTAATAACTACGGTTTTGTTTTTTTTCAAAGACAAATTAAAGCAATTTTAGACACAAGTTATTATAAAAACACCATTCATATAATCTAATATAGAGCCATATATTAATAGTATACAAGGGGTGAGTATGAAACTTAGTAAAATTATAGAAAAAATATCTTACGAAAAGGTTATAGGGAGTAGGGACGTTGAAGTTAAGGACCTAAAAATCGATAGTAATTCCGTTTCTAAAGGAAGTTTGTTTATTTGTGTTAAGGGCGGTGGTTTTGACGGGCACGATTATATTAGACAAGTGGAAAATTACGGTTGTGCCGTCGTGGTTACCGAAAGGGTATTAGATACTTCAATAACTCAAATAGTAGTAAAAAACAGTAGAATAGCAATGGCGGAAATAGCAAGCGTGTTTTACGGACGTGCCGATAAAAAAATGAAGATAATCGGCGTTACCGGAACTAATGGGAAAACAACTACTACTCATTTTATAACATCAATTTTAACTAATAGTGGTATTAAATGTGGGCTTATTGGAACACTTGGAACATTTTACGGAGGTAAATTTATCGAGCCTACTCTAACTACGCCTGACCCCATAGAACTTCATAAAACGTTTAAGGATATGTACGATGCGGGGGTGCAGGTTGTCGTAATGGAAGTTTCTGCCCACGCAATAGAATTGAATAAAATTTGGGGTATTAATTTTGAAGTTGCCTCATTTACTAATTTTTCACACGACCATCTTGATTTTTTTACCGATATGGAAAAGTATAAAAAGGCAAAGAAAAAACTTTTTAAGAACAATCTTTGTAAATATATAGTTTCAAATACTGACGACGAGGTTGGTAAGGAAATTTATTTGACGGAAAATTCCGTAATAACTTACGGGATAGATAACCCCGCAGACGTGTTTGCAATAAACGTAATTGAAAGATTATCGGGAACGAAGTTCGTAATAAATCTATTTGATAAAATTTATGAAGTTAACTTAAATTTAATTGGCAGATTTAACGTGTATAATGCCCTTGCTGCATCTACTGTTTGTGCTCTTTTGGGGGTTAAAACGGAAAAGATAATTGAGGGCTTAGAACAGTTAAAAGGAGTGGACGGAAGACTGGAAAAGGTTTGCGCCGATAAGTTTAGCGTATTTATTGACTATGCACACACGCCCGACGGATTAAGCAAAACCTTAACTACCTTAAAAAACGTTTGTAAAAATAGGCTAATATGTGTGTTTGGTTGCGGTGGAAATAGAGATAAAGAAAAACGCCCTATAATGGGGGAAATTAGCGGTAAATTATCCGATTTTACCATTATAACCAGTGATAATCCAAGGTTTGAAGAGCCTATGGAAATTATTTCACAAATAGAAAACGGAGTTTTAAAAGCGGGCGGAAATTACGTATTAGTTCAAGATAGATACGAGGCGATTAAATACGCTATTGATAAGGCTAAAGAGGGTGATTTAATAGTTATTTGCGGTAAGGGTAGTGAAAGATATCAAGAGGTTTACGGTATAAAAAACCTATTTAATGACAAAGATACGGTTGAGGAACTTTTAGGGAGATAAAAAGTGCTTAAGTTAATATTGTGGTGTGCGTTAACTTCTTTTATTTTCGCATTTATTTTAGGGTGTATTATTATTCCGTTACTCAAGAAGTTGCGTGCGGGGCAAACGGTGTTAAAATACGTGAAACAACATAAAAATAAAAACGGAACGCCTACTATGGGCGGTCTGTTTTTTATACCCGCATCGGTAATTATTTATTTTGTTTTTTGTGGTTTTTCAAACAGAATTGCTAACGCCGTAATTTCAATTGGACTTGCTTACCTTTGCGTTGGCTTTTTAGACGACTTTATTAAGATAAAATTTTTAAGAAACGAGGGGTTGAAAGCTTACCAAAAAATAATTTTCCAATCAGGAATTGCGCTGTTAGCAGGACTTTTTTGTTACTTTAACGGTTTAACTGTTGCGTATATTCCATTAGTTAAAAATACTGTGAATTTTGGTGCATGGATAATTCCATTTGCCTTTTTTATATTTATTGCAATAACTAATAGTGTTAATTTAACCGATGGAATAGATTCGTTAGCGTCTACTACCTCGATAACGTATTTGCTTTTTTTAGCAATCCTAATTTGCTTAGAAAAAAATAATTTTTCCTATCTTTATATTGAGGAAAAAGAATATGATAGTTTAATTTTATTATGCGCCTCTTTAATAGGTGCTATTTTGGGTTTTTTAATATTCAATGCACCAAAAGCCAAAGTGTTTATGGGGGATACTGGGTCATTATCTTTAGGAGGTTTTATAGGCGCAGTGAGTATTTTTTCTTCAAACACCCTATTTATTCCTATAATTGGCATATGTTTCTTGATTTCAAGTTTAAGCGTAATAATTCAGGTTATATATTTTAAGGCAACAAAGGGAAAACGTGTGTTCTTAATGTCTCCGTATCATCATCATTTGCAGATGAAAGGGTATTCTGAAACACAAATATCCTTATATTATTCTATAATTACTTGCATAATGGGGGTGCTTTCTATCATATCATATTCTTGAGGTGAAATATGGATGTTAGAACACAAAACTTTCTAATTTTAGGTGTTTCAAAAAGCGGATATTCTGCGGGGAAATATCTTCTTGAAAAGGGTGGAAAATGTGTATTATACGAAGAGCAAACGAGCCCTAAAATCACTGAGGCGATTAGGGAACTTACGCTATTAGGCGCAACCTTATCACCACTTCCTATTGATGAGGAAACGTTAAAAAATATAGACGTAGTAATAATAAGTCCCGGCATACCTATAAATCATGAAGTAGCGGTAAAAGCAAAGGCAATGGGAAAGAGGCTAATAGGGGAACTTGAGTTTGCGTTTGCTTGTTTTACGCCTACTACGGTTGCAGTAACTGGCACTAACGGAAAAACTACCACGGTTAGTTTAATAGATGCGATTTTAAAAAAGGCGCAAAAGAAAAGTTTACTATTAGGTAACGTTGGAGTGCCAGTTTCTTCTAAAATATCTGAAATAAAAGACGATTGCGTGTGTGTAACGGAAGTTTCAAGTTTTCAACTTGAATCAGTTAATGCATTTTGTCCGCATATTTCTTGTGTTTTAAATATTTCTCCCGACCATCTTGAAAGGCATTTTGATATGCAGACGTATTCCTTTTTGAAAAGGAGAATACTAAAAAACCAAAAGGAAAGCGAGTATTCCGTTCTTAACTACGACGATATGGAAGTACGCTCCTTTTTTACGGAGAGTAAGGCTAAGACTATATGGGTTTCAAGAAAGGAAAAGGTAGTTGGCGCATATGCCTTAGACGGCGCAATTTATTTCAATGAAGAAAAAGTGACGGAAATAAGTAAGGTTAATCTTCAGGGAGAACATAATCTTTATAATGCATTATTTGCTGTTGCGGTTTCTAAATTATTAAAAATAAGCAATGAAGATATTGAAATTGCTCTATCAGAGTTTAAGGGCGTAGCGCATAGAATTGAGTTTATAGAAGAAATTAACAAAGTAAAATATTTTAACGATTCAAAAGCTACGAATACCGCTTCAACTATAAACGCGATAAAATCAATGAAATCCCCAACAGTTTTGATACTTGGCGGTAGTGAAAAAGGAGAGGTTTACGATAAACTTTTTGAAACAATTTCAGTTTCTATAGTAAAACACGTTATTTTAACCGGTGCGTCTCGATTTAATATGTGGGAAAGTGCAGTAAAGATGGGATTTGAAAACGTTAGCGTTGCCACTGATTTTTTTCTTGCAGTTAAGATGTCCACAATGATTGCAAAAGAGGGTGATTGCGTTTTATTGTCTCCTGCTTGCGCAAGTTTTGACTCTTTTAAAAATTACGAAGAACGTGGCGAAACATTTAAAAAAATTATTGGTGAAATTAAGTGAAAAATTTAATTAATGGAAATAAAAAACACGGCGATTATCTTCTTATAATCGCCGTAACCATTTTAGCCTTGTTGGGGGCGGTATTTATTTATTCGGCAAGTAGATATTCGGCAAAGGCAACGTATGGAGATGAGTTTTATTTTGTTAAAAAGCAGGTAATCGGAATAATTCTTGGCGTCTTTTGTATGTTGGCATCTTGCATATTTAACTACGAAAAACTGAAAAAGTTTAATATTCCATTAGCGATAATTACTCCTATACTTTTATTGTTGGTTTTCGTGCCGGGGATAGGGGTGGAAAATTACGGAGCAAAAAGGTGGATAGGATTGGGATTTTTTACGTTGCAACCTTCTGAAATTGCCAAGTTTTCACTTATTTTGTTTTCCGCAACATATACAAGTAAACACCCTGAAAAATGTTTTACTTTATTAGGGTGTTTGCCAGTGATTATCTATGGTTTAATACTTTGTGGGTTAATTATTGCAGAGCCAAATATGTCTATTACCGTATGCGTGGCAACGCTTATGATAACTATGCTTTTTTCTGCTGGTTTGAAAATTAAGTATTTTATTATAATTTTAGTTCCTGCCGTAATTTTTGCAATCATATTAATTTTGGCAGAACCCTATAGGCTTAGTAGGCTTTCAGCTTTTTTAGACCCGTGGTCTAGTCCTAAGGGAGAGGGGTATCAACTTTTACAGTCGTTATATGCTTTAGGCTCTGGTGGGTGGTTTGGTGTTGGGCTTTTTAAGTCGAGGCAAAAGTATGCATTTTTACCTTTTGCCGAATCGGATTTTATTCTTTCGGTAATAGGTGAGGAAATAGGCTTTGTTGGAATATTTTTCTTTTTCTTATTACTTGCCTTTATAATTTTTAGAGGATTAAAAATTGCACTTAGAGCAAAGGATACTTTCGGGTTTTTATTAGCGGTTGGCATTACTATGATTTTTGGCATACAAACGGTTGTAAACGCTTTAGTCGTTACGGGAAGTATACCGCCAACAGGACTTTCACTTCCGCTTGTATCTAGTGGGAATACGTCAATTATTATATTTCTTACAGAAATGGGGGTGCTACATAACGTTTCAAAGGATACACGTTAACCTTTTGTCGTATTTTTCCATAATATGTTATATAAAATTACGGGGGATAATTATGGGAAAATATCTGATTGAGGGTGGAAGAAAATTAAGTGGCTCTATTATGGTTGAAAGTGCAAAAAACGCCTTGCTCCCCATGATTGCTTGTTCTATATTAACGGAAGAAGAAGTAATAATTAAATCTTGTCCGCCGATATTAGACGTTTTAGGTATGGCGGATATTTTAAAAAAACTTGGTGTTAAGACAGAGTTCTCTTGCCATAATCTAATAATAAATTCCAAGACCTTAGATTGTGGCGTATTGACGGAAGATTTTACAAAAAAATTAAGAACGTCAGTATTGATGTTGGGTGCGCTTTTAACGAGATGCGGAAAAGTTAAACTATCCTATCCCGGAGGGTGTGAAATAGGAAAAAGACCTATAGATATGCATTTAGAAGCCCTTAAACTTTTAGGTGTTAGCGTTTTCGACGATGGAAATGAAATAGTGTGTGCCGTTGATAAACTGAAAGGTGCGGATATCAATCTATCCTTTCCCTCCGTTGGCACAACGGAGAATTTACTTTTAGCGTCAGTAAAAGCAAAGGGGATAACTAAAATAAGAAATTACGCTAAAGAACCTGAAGTAATTGATTTAATAAATATGCTAAATCAAATGGGTGCAAAGATTGGCGTTTTTAACGATTACATATTAGTTGAGGGTGTTAAAAAATTACACGGAATTGAATATAAACCTATCCCAGACAGAATAGAGGCGGGAACTTTTTTGCTTTCCGCCGTCGTTACGGGTGGAGAATTGGAAATAAGGGGGGTAAAATCGCAAAATATTTTACCTTTAATCGGTAAATTTTGCGATAACACTTGTAAAATTACTATAAGTAATGATATAATATATATAAAATCGGGGGAAGAGCGTAAACCCTTCAACGTAAACACAGGACCTTATCCTTTATTTCCTACCGATTTGCAAGCACAAACTTGCGTGCTTGCTACTTTGTGTAACGGTGTGTCCACAATAACGGAAAATGTTTTTGAAAACAGGTTCGGCTACACTAAAGAACTCATAAAGATGGGCGCAAGGTTAAGTATACAAGGAAACGTCGCCACCGTAAAGGGAGTGGAAAAACTTCAGGGTGCAAAAGTATACGCTAAAGATTTAAGGGGTGGTGCTGCATTAGTCTTGGCTGGATTGTCTGCAGAGGGGCAAACGGAAATGAATGGAGTGGAGCACGTTGAAAGAGGATATTATCTTTTTGAAGAAAAGTTGCGTTCGCTTGGCGCAAATATACGAAAACAACTTTAAGGAAATAAGATGAACAGTAAAAAAATTACTATAATTTTAATAGCAGTTGCGTTTTTTATTGCGGCAGTGTTCTCTTGTTATCTCTTGTTCACGGTAAGTGAAGTTAGGGCGGAATTTTCCGTGTCAGACGATATTCCTGTACAAGAGATTAAGGACAGGCTTGACGAGTTAAAGGGCAAAAGCGTTGTAAAATTTAACGAAAACGAGGTTTACGAAATAGTTAGCGATTATCCGCTACTAAAGGTGGAAAGTTTACAACTTAAAAAGCCAAACCTTTTGCTTGTTAAAATTACCGAGCGTATTCCCGTATACAAGATTGAGGTAAACGGAGAAATTTATTTGCTTGATGATGAGGGTGTTGCCGTGTCGAGAGGACAAGGTGAATATTCAGATAGGGAAGTTATTCTTTTAACGTTACAAGGTATAACGGTTACCGAGGGGATTATTCTCGGTGAAAAAATTGTTACCGACAAAGACGATATTTTGTATAACACATTTGAAATGGCTAAGGAAGTAAACCTTACCGATTGTATTAAACAAATTACCGTAAACCATTTATCTGCGGGGGAAGATAGGGACGTTGTGTTTTCTACCTATACCGGCGTTGATATTACCATAACTAAAAGTGACGAGCAGGGTATTGCAAAGGTGAAAAAGGCGTTTGAAAGTTATGATTCTTGTACGGTTGATTACCTTAAATCCTATAATCGCATACTTGTGGTAATGTTAGATAGTGGTGAAATAAGCGTTACTTGGACGAGGAACTAAGGAGAATTTTTATGCAAAAGAAAAAAAGCGCAATAATTGACGTGGGTTCTTCAAAAATAACCGTTGCTATTGGTGAGAGGGGCGTAAATAGAACCTTTTTAATTAAAGCGAGAAAGGATATCGAGTACGACGGATATCAAGAAAACGCATTTTTAAGTATTGAAAGTCTTAATAGGGCTTTATATACTGCAAGGGGATTTATTTTTGCATCACAAAAGGATATTGATACCGTGTACGTTGGCGTACCGGGTGCATTTACCGAAGTGGTTGTTAAAGACAGTCAAATTTCCTTTACTAAAAAGAAGAAAATCACCGAAGAGGACGTGGACCTTTTGTTTGATGCGGCATTTGTGTTGCCCTCTTCAAAATATACTTTGATTAATCGTTCTGCAATCGTTTACGAATTGGACGATTATAGGAGATTATCTAACCCGGTGGGTAATCAAAGCGTGATACTTAAGGGTAAACTTTCTTTCGTGCTTTGCGCTAATTATTTTATTGAAAACGTTAAGCCGGTTTTACTTGGGAACGACAATTTGATTGTTGAATTCGTATCTTCGTCATTAGCAGAGGCTATGTTTTTGTTAGAGGCGGAAACGAGAGATAAAACGGCAATGATTTTAGACGTAGGATATATAAGTACTTGCTACACTCTTATTCAAGGGGACGGCATACTTTATCAAAACACCTTTGACTACGGTGGGGGATATATCACCGCACTTCTTGCAGATAGGTTTGAAATTGATTTTGAACTTGCTGAAAAATTAAAAAGAAAAATAAATTTAACTAAAACGGAAACGGGCGCATTTTCCTTAATAGAATTAGAAGGAAAGTATTTCCCTGAAGAAGAGATAATTTCTTTAGTGAAAAACAGTCTTGATATGCTTTGCGAAAAGATTGCAGAGTCGATAGACCTTTCGGGATACGCTATCCCCGAATACGTTCCGTTAACCATTACCGGTGGTGGTATAGCATATTTAAGGGGTGCTAAAGAACACGTTTCTTCAAGAGTTGGAGTTATAACTGAGGTTATTGCTCCCGACGTTCCTATGATGAATAAACCGGTTGAATCTTCAGTGTTGTCCCTTTTGGATTTAATTTTTGAACAAAACTAAAATACTCTATATATAAATTAAGTAATAAACGGAGGAAAATAAAATGTACGGTCAAGAAAATTTTAAGGTGAATTCTGCTGTAATTAAGGTAATGGGAATAGGTGGTGGCGGATGTAATGCTATAAATAGCATGATAGAGTCAAACGTATCCAGCGCAGAATTTATTGCTGTTAATACCGATAATCAAGCACTTTTATTATCAAAAGCGGAAAAGTGTATTCAAATTGGTGAGATTTTAACCAAAGGTCTCGGCGCAGGTAGTGACCCTAATATTGGTGAGGCTGCTGCTGAAGAATCAAAAGAACAAATTGCAGAAGTACTTAAGGGTGCTGACCTTTTATTTATTGCCGCAGGTATGGGTGGCGGAACGGGAACTGGTGCAGCGTCGGTTGTTGCAAGAATTGCAAGAGAACTTGGTATTTTAACCGTTGCGGTAGTTACTAAGCCCTTCTCTTTTGAGGGAAGAGTTAGAAATGAAAACGCAAATAAGGGCGTTTCTAATCTTAAAAAATACGTAGATACGTTGGTTATAATTCCTAACGATAAACTATTGCAATTTTTACCTGGTAACGTTGGTATGGTTGATGCATTTAAAGTGGCGGACGATATGTTAAAACAAGGTATAGTTGGTATCGTTGATTTAATCGCAACCCCCTCTTTAATTAACTTGGATTTTGCGGACGTAAACACCGTTATGAGAAACCAAGGTTTGGCGCATATGGGCGTTGGTAGAGCAAAGGGCGAAAATAGGGTTATTGAGTCTGTTAGACAAGCCGTTTCAAGTCCGTTGCTTGAAACTACTATCGAGGGTGCAAAATCGGTTATTCTTAACGTGACTGGTGGCAAGGACTTAATGCTTGGTGAAGTAAACGAGGCGGCAGTTCTTATTCAAGGCATTATTGACGAAAGGGCGAATATCATATTTGGCGCAACTATTGACGACCGTATGGTTGACGAAGTTAAGATTACCGTTATCGCAACGGGATTTTCTCCTGTAGATAAGGCGGAAGTTACTGAAAATTTATTAAAAAATCACGCAGTAGAGGTTAAACCTGCTATCGGTTTTAGTAACGACGCAGGGGATAGTAATATTCCTCCGCTACTTAGAGATTTTGAAAGACCTCAACAAGTTGAAGAGTTTAAAGAGGAAGAGGTTTCCATAGCAGAGCCTACTGTTGAAGAACCTAAGGAAATTCCCGAGGTTAAAGAGCCTGTTGAAGAAAAGGGTAGAGAACTCCCTGCATTTATGAGAAAATTATTTAAGAAATAAAAATAATAAAAGACGACCTTACCAATTTTTTGGTAAGGTTATTTACTTGTTTTCTACAGAGGATTAGTATGAAAAGAGTTGTATATAAAATTTTCAGTATTATTATAGCAATATTTTTATTTTCATCATGTTTAGCATGTAATTCAGATGTCCCTAATAATGCTTTTAGTGTAAGTAATGATTATTTTTCGGAGGCAACATTTGAGGATAATACTTTAGTTTGCTTTGATAATGAGAGAGGAATTGATACTTACAAATATTGCATTAACTTACATTCTTATTGTACAACATCATTGACAGAATATAAAGCAAATATTACTCTATATAATGACTCTAATGATGTGTTGACCTCTAAGATAGTTGCAAAAACAGGTGAGATTAAGGCTTACGAATATTTTACTTATCAATTGGAGTTGTCTAAAGAGATTCAGCAAGCAACATCTAATATAAAAGTAGTTTTTAGCGGTAAGTCTTATAATAAGCCAAAAACAAAAATAAAAAAACATAATGTAACTTTTGTCTTTAATAATGGGGAAGATGAAGCTGTCGTAAGTGTTGAGAAGGGTAAAAGGGTCTCAGAACCGAAGGAACCCCTCAAGGAAAATTGTTTTTTTGCGGGGTGGTATACTGATTCTATTTATACTACTAAATATGATTTCAAGCGACAAGTATTAAGTGATTTGACTTTATATGCTAAATTTAATGATGTAGAAAAAGTTGACGTTACATTTGTTTTTAACAACGGTGAGCGTTACTTTATACAAACAGTTGAAAAAGGTTCGTCCGTATCTATGCCAAAGGATCCAAAAAAGAAAAACTATTTGTTTATTGGATGGTATAGCGATCCCTTGCTTTGTGATAGATATGATTTTTCCCAACAAGTAACAACTGATATTATTTTGTATGCATCGTATAAAATAGATGCTCTTTCTATAACAAACAAGGTATCAACTGATATAATTAAAGGCGTTGTAAAAGTATATAATACAAGTTACAACAGTATTTTAGGAATAACTACATCTGGAGTTGTAAGCCAAGGGTCTGGATTTTGTTTTCATATCCAAAACGGGTATTATTATATTTTAACTAATTGTCATGTCGCAAGAAAAGAAGATGGGTATGATAAGCAGGAATTCACTATTGAAGATTATTTAGGGAATACCTATGAGGCTTCTCTTTATAAAAATCCATCAAAATCAAATAGTGCTATTTCTGCAAACTATGATTTAGCGTGTTTATATTTTAAGCCATCTTCTACAGCTATAAAAAAGTTAACGATGAGCTCTTATAATCCTTTTAGAGGTGACGATATTATATCTCTTGGAGCGCCACGTGGACAGTCTAACTATATTACTTTTGGTAAAATAAACTATTATACTCAAATAACGATAGATTGTAAGCCAGCTGAAAGCAATGTTCAGTTTAATGTTGTTTCTCACAATGCTCATTTAAGTAATGGTTCTAGCGGTGGACCGATAATCGATTCAAATTTAAATGTGGTTGGGGTCAATTATGGGGGTAAAAAAGACGATAGTTGTGGGTATGCAATTCCAATTGAAAAAGTTAGAGAATTCTTAAATAAATACGTTTATAGTTAAAAATTGATAACATGTGAAAAAAGAGCGACTATGATAAGTCGCTCTTTGTATGCTTAATGAAAAAAGGATGGCATATACCATCCTTTTTTGTGGTCGGAGTAGCGAGACTTGAACTCACGGCCTCTTGCCCCCCAGACAAGCGCGCTACCAACTGCGCCATACCCCGTAACAACCTTATTCGGTTTACTATTAACTTTTTACTCGCTTAGAGTTTTATACAGGTAGCGCCCGAGGCGCTTCCTCTCTCGTGCCATAAGGGCACTCGCGGGCTTTGGCTACAAACAGTTCACAGGACTGTTTGCTTAACGCGTCGCCCCAACTGCGCCATACCCCGACATTATGTGTGTTTCTCTTAAGCGATACATATTGTATCACAATAAAAATAAATTTGCAACTAAATTACTAATAAAAAATGGACACTTTTTTAAAAATATGTTACAATTATAAAAAAACTAAGTTACGATTGCTTTATGAGAATAAGAAAAAAGAAACATTTAGAAGAAAGAATTGAAAAGGTAAAAGATATTGTGCTTGTAGCATTACACGACATTGCCAATATTCGTGTAGCAAATCAAGATAAAAAATATATTGATTTTGTATCACTTTTTGGTAATGAAAACCCCGTTAGTCTTGAGGTGGGTTGTGGAAAAGCTGGGTTTATAACTGAGTGTGCAAAGAAATTCCCTTTAGATAACTTTTTTGCAGTAGAATTATTGCAAAACATTGTCGTTATGGGTGCGGAAAAAGTTAAAAAGGAAAAGGTTGATAACGTTAAGTTTTTTAACTGTGGGGCAGAATATTTGCCAAGATATATTAAACCTTCGTCAATAAAAACTATTTATCTTAATTTTTCACCTCCCTATCCTGCTGGAACTTACGAAAATAGAAGACTAACTAAAGATAGTTTAATTGAGGCTTATAAGGATTTTCTAATGCCAAACGGCGTTGTCTTGCAAAAAACAGACGACAAGGATTTTTTTGATTATTCTTTTAACCAATTTCAAAAATTTGGCTTTATAGTAGAAGATATTTCAGAAAAAATCAATAATGGTCAAATTGATAATATAGAAACGGAATATGAAAGTAAGTTTAGGGCAAAAAATATGCCTATATACGCTTTAAGAGCAACGGTAAATAAGGATTGATTGTATGAAATTTATACATTGTTCTGATATTCATCTGGATTCGAGAATTGGGGAATTATCTACAGAAAAGAGAAAGAGGAGAAAGGAGGAAATTCTCTCCACTTTTGAAAGACTATGCAACTATGCTAAAGATAACGATATCACGGCGGTTATTATTGCCGGTGATATGTTTGACAATGAAAAAATTACCGCTAAAACCTTAAGTAGAGTTTTAGGGGCAATTAGTAGTGCAAGTCAAGTTGATTTTTTATATCTTCCCGGTAATCACGAAAGTAATGGGTTTTTATCCCATCAAGAAGAGTTTCCAGAAAACTTAAAATACTTCACTGAAGAGTGGAGTAGTTTTTGCTATCAAAACGTTAACGTTAGCGGAATAATTTTATCTGAACTAAATGCAAAAACCGTCTATGATAATTTAAGATTAAACGAAAAGTGCGTAAATATCGTTACGATGCACGGAGCGGTTGCGGGATATAAGACTAATGAAGATGCCGAAAATATCAGTTTGCCATTACTTAAAGATAAAAACGTTGATTATCTTGCCTTAGGGCACTATCACTCCTTTTCGAGTGGGAAAATTGACGATAGGGGGCAGTATTGCTATTCCGGTTGTCTTGACGGTAGAGGGTTTGACGAAACGGGAGAAAAAGGTTTCGTGTTGATTGACGTAACGGATAATAAACTATCTTTCGAGTTTAAAAGTTTTTCTTCAAGAACTTTGCATCATTTAGAAATTCCTGTAGGTGAGGAAAAAGATTTCTTCTCATTAAGAGAGAAAACAGTTGATTTGCTTAGCAGTAAAATACCTTTAACCTCTTTGGTAAAAGTGGTGTTAACTGGGGAGCGTAGCCCCGATATCGATATTGATTTAGATGCCTTATCTTATAAACTCAACGAACTTTTCTTTTTTGCAAAAGTTAAGGATAAAACTACCTTAAAAATTAACGTTGAAGATTTTAACGAAGATAAATCAGTTAGGGGAGAATTCGTTAGATTAGTAATGAGTTCCGACTTATCAAAAGAGATGAAAGACGCCGTATTGTTGGTAGGCTTAAATTCACTTAAGGGAGAGTAGTATGAAGATTAAAAAATGTTATATTTCTTCCTTTGGTAAATTTAAGGATTATTCTATCGATTTTAATAACGATTTGACGGTTATAAACCACGAAAACGGCTGGGGTAAAAGCACTCTTGCTGCCTTTATTAAAGCCATTTTTTACGGTCTTAACGACAGTAAGAGGAGTGTTGCAGAAAACGAGCGCACCAAGTATAAGCCTTGGAATTCTACCGAGCGATTTGGCGGTTATGCAATTATTGAAAGGTCGGGAAGCGAATATAAAATTGAAAGGTATTTTGGTAATAAGCAAAGTGAAGATACCGTTACGGTAACGGAAGTTGCTACGGGGAAAACCTTTAGCACTGTTGACCTTGGTAAAAAGTTCTTTCAAATTGACGAAGAGGGCTTTTTGTCGACCACTTATTTTACGCAAAAGGATTTTGAAATTAAATCTAACCCAAGCATTACCGCAAAATTTAACGAAACTTATGAAGTTTCCGACCCAGAAGCGTATGAGAAAACCCTTTCCGACTTAGAAAGCAAGGCTAAAGAGTATAAAATGAAAGGGGATAAGGGTAAAATTTCCGACCTAAAAAGGGAGATTAGAGAGGCGCAAGAAAAGATAGAGGGCGCAAAATTAAGTTCAATAACGGCGGAAAACCTAAAGAAAGAAGGGGAGATTTTACTTTCAGAAAAGCAAGATTTAGAAAAGGAAATTGCTAAAATTAGCGAAAAGATTGCCTTAGCTGGAAAAAAAGAAGCAAGCCAAATTAAAAAGCAAAACTATGCTAAACTAAAAGAGGATTATGCTAAACTTAGCGATAAAATAAATAGGGGAAAAGGGCTTTTAGGCAATAACGAGCAAAAAGCAAAATTAGCGACCGATTATTTTGAGTGTGTTAAAGACGTTGAAAAACTTTCCGTTATGGAAAGTGGACTTGTGGAAAATATAAATCAATTAGAGAGTTTATCTTTACCTCAAGCGATTAAAAAAGATAATAAACCACTATTGTTTTGCGGGCTTTCGTGTTTCTTTTTAATAACGGCGTTAATATTCCTTTTTATCAATCCAATAATAGGTGGAATATTGTTAGTTCCGTCAGTAATTTTCGGTGCTTTATTTTTCGTTAAAAACGTTAAAAAGCAAGAAGTCGTTTCGCCAAAATCAGAAATAGAAAATATTATATCATCTAAAAAGCAAGAACTTAATTCCATAAGGGAATTAAAGGATAAAAACGTTAAAGCGTTGGTTGATTATTTATCTAACTTTTCTATTGAATATTCCGATTTTGAACAAGGATTAAAAGAAGTCGAAAGGCTTTATAACGCTATAAGTGAGGACTTTGTTAATCTAAATAAAATTGCAACTGAAATAAAAAAAATTGAAAAAGACGAGGAAGTTTTTAAGGACTATTCTCTCGTCGAAGATTTGTCGCTTTTAAGGCAAAAACTTTCCCTTCTTAATGCAGAATATTCGGAAAAAACGAATACGCTTGCACAAAAAAGGGCGAGGTTTAACACGCACCAAGCGGAGGGGGAAAGACTTAGGGAATACCAAGAAAACCTTTCCGACCTAAAGGAAAAGTTGGACGCTTATTTGAGTGAATACGAAATCTTATGTCTTACTATTGACTTTTTGAAAAAAGCGGACGAAAACTTAAAAATCAAATATCGTGCGCCTTTACAAGAGGGGTTTTCTAAGTTTATAAAGTACGTTGACGACAAAAATTTAGAGGTAAATATTGACGTAGATTTAAAGGTTAGTGTTATATCAAACGGTCAAACTAAGGACGTTGACTATTACAGTAAGGGGTATAGAAATTTAATAGAAATTTGCAAGCGATTTGCATTGGTTGAAGTGCTGTTCACTTCTGATAAACCGTTTATTATTTTAGACGACCCCTTTGTAAATTTAGACGGTGCAAAATTACAGTCAGCGTTGAATTTGATTAAAAACCTTTCAAAAGAATACCAAATAATATATTTTATTTGTCACGATTCGAGGGCTACCAAATGAGAAAACTCCAAATCGAATTAGTGCCAGATGGGTGTTGGTATCTCAACTTGCGTACTGCTCTTCCTAAAAAGGTTTGGGAAGAGATTAGAAAAGACGCTATTGCCTCTTCTAGCGAAAAGTGTTCTATCTGTGGTAAAAAAGCCTCGAGATTAGAGGCGCACGAGCAGTGGAGTTACGACGAAAAAAAAGGTATTCAAAAACTTGAAAGGGTTATTGCAGTATGTAAAGACTGCCACTCTGCAATTCATATGGAAAGAACTCAACTTTTTGGTGATATAAAAAGGGCAGAAGACCACTATATGAGGGTAAATAATTGCACTTATTCCGAAATGAAAAAGGACAGGAGTGAGGCTAATATTATACATCAAAGAAGAAATAATATAGAGTGGCAAACGGACACTTCTTTTCTGAAAAAATATATGGAGAAATGACAAATGATAATTGATGCTCACGCACATATATATCCAGACAAAATTGCACTAAAAGCAACCAAGGCTATAGGGGATTTTTACGATATTCCTATGGAGGATGCTGGAACGACTTCACGACTTCTTGAAGAGGGGAAGAATGCCGGTATAGATAAATTCATTGTGCACTCCTGTGCAACTACGGCTCATCAAGTTCACACGATAAATATGTTTATAAAGTCTGAGGCGGACGCTCACCCTGAATTTATTCCTTTTATGACGCTACACGAAGACCTTTCGGAAGAAGAGGTGGAAAGTGAGATAAAGTGGTGCATTAACAATGGTTTTAAGGGAATAAAATTACACCCTGATTTTCAAAAGTTTTATATTGACGGTGAGAACGCACAAAAATTTTATCGTTTAGCGGGGGATAAACTTCCAATTCTTTTTCACGTAGGTGATAATAGATACGAGTATTCTGCCCCTGAAAGGCTTGCAAAAATGGCGAAAAAATATCCGAGCGTTAATTTTATCGGTGCGCATTTCGGCGGGTATAGGCGTTGGCAGGAAATCGAGGTTTATAAAGGACTTGAGAACGTATACTTTGATACTTGTTCTTCGTTGGCATTTATTAGTCCTGAAAAAGCAAGAGAAATCATAGATATTCTTGGGGTGGAAAAATTCTTTTTTGCTACCGATTTTCCTATGTGGGATGCTAAAGGGGAACTTGAAAGATTTTATAAAATTCCATTAACAAATGAAGAAAGAGAAATGATTTTTTATAAAAACGTTAAAAATTTATTAAAAATATAAAAATTGACTGTTTTTTCTTGACAAAGCGGTTATAAGATGCTAAAATCAACGTAAATTTTTTATAAAACGCAAAGACGGAAATAGACGCTATAAATGGAATATAGAGAGTTGACGGGTGGTGAAAGTCAATAGAAGTTTAAGTGTTACTCATTCCCGAGCGGAAACGGCGAAAGAAAAAGTAATCGTTTACGGATAACTCCGTTAAAGGTAAATGAGAAGTTGTATTTAATGCAATAAATCGGGTGGTACCACGGCATTGTCGTCCCAGACTGTTATAGTCTGGGTTTTTTTGTTAAAAAAAGCAAATATATGCTACTAAAACCCCTTCATTTACTTGACAGAATAAGTACGTTGTTGTAAAATATTAATAATATAATTATTAATTTTTGAAAACGCAGTGAAGAGAACGTTCGGAGTTTTCTGATTTAGAGAGTCGGTGGTTGGTGAAAACCGACGAGGTAACTTCGATAAATCATCTCGGAGCGGAAACGGTGAAATCTATTAGTCGTTTACGGATACGCCCCGTTAAAGGCAAACGAGTGATTGCAAAATTTGCAATAATTTGGGTGGTACCACGGCTTTGTCGTCCCTGACTGATAGTTTCAGTCGGGGTTTTTTATTAAAATTAATAATTATACTTTAGGAGATTTAAATTATGAGAAAAATTACCGTTTCAGATGCAACCTTAAGCGTAATAGAGGAAAAGGAAATGTCTTTAACCTTTAGGGAAAAACTTTCTATTGCTGAGAAATTAGATTTAGTTAACGTTGACGGGGTTGAACTGCCTTTATTATCAAATGGAAAGGAAAGTGAGGTAATTTGTCAAACCATATCCAAAGTAATTAAAAAGGCTATGGTAAAAATTCCCGTTGGTGGAGCAGTGGAAGGTGTAAAGGTGGCATACGATTGCGTTAAAGAGGCTCGTACTCCTTGTTTGCAAGTAGTTATGCCTGTTTCTACTGCGCAAATGGAATATTTTTATCACTTAAAAGCGCCTGCAATGTTAGAAAAAATTTCCGAACTTGTAAAAGAGGCTTCCTCTTTATGCCAAAAAGTAGAATTTTGTGCTATTGATGCTTTTAGGGCGGAAGAGGGCTTTGTTGAATTAGTTGCTAAAACCGCTCAAGAAAACGGTGCTTACGCTATTACCATTTCAGACGAGGCGGGGGACGCTTTCCCTGAAGATTATGCAAAATTAGTAAAAAAGATAAAAGATGCTTTAGATATTGAAGTTTACGTTAAACCGTCTAATAAATTATCTCTTGCGCCTGCTTGCGCATTAGAAGCGATAAAGGCTGGGGCAAACGGAATTAAAACGTCTTCTATAGGAGATTATCTTTCATTATCTGTCCTTGCAGATATTACGAGGGCGAAAAAATATGATATTGACGCTACTTGTGATATTGACGTTACTAAGGCAAAAACGGTGATGTCTTTGGTGGAAAAGGGTGACGCTGAAAATGAAATTTTATATTCTTCAACTTCAAACGGATTTGTTAGTGCAGAAGCAAGTATGAAAGAAGTGGTGGACACCGTTAAAAATCTCGGATATGAACTTTCTGAAGAAGATATCGGAAAGGTTTACGAGGAGTTTAAGAGAGTTTCTGCTAAAAAAGAAAATATAGAAATCAAAGAACTTGAGGCAATTATTGCAAGCACGGCAATGCAAGTTCCCTCAACCTATCATCTTGTTAACTACGTTGTTAATAGTGGAAACATTATTCCCGCAACGGCTAACGTAACCCTTGAAAAAGACGGGGAGAAGTTTACTGGGGTTTCCACGGGTGATGGTCCAATTGACGCTGCGTTCCACGCTATTGAACAAGTTATCGGACATCATTATGAATTAGACGATTTCCAAGTGCACGCAGTAACTAAGGGTAGAGAGGCTGTTGGTTCTTCAATTATTAGACTTCGTGCGGACGGAAAAATGTACCCTGGTAACGGTGTTTCTACCGATATCGTAGGTGCGTGTATTAGAGCGTACATTAATGCTCTCAATAAAATCGTTTACGAGGAGAAACAAATATGAAATTCTCCTTTTCAGATAAATACGTAAATGCGCCGAGTTTTATAGAACTTTGTAACACGGCTAAGAATTACGGATTCGACGGGGTGGAGATTTTTGATGCTGAAATGGAAAAATCTCTCCATAAGGATAGTATTTTTAGAACGTCTGTTACGGTAGACGCAAAAAGAAAATTAGTAAATAGACACATATCTATTCCCGTACTTTCCTGTAGAGAAAAGATTTGTTCAAACACGGACGTAGAAAAAGTAATTAAGTATATAAATTACGCATCTATTGCTCGTGTAGAGGGCGTAGTTTTAGAGTTTAGCGAAAGTTTAGAAGACCAACAACTTAAAAAGGTTTTATCGCCTATAATTTCCGTAGCAAAGGAAAACGGAGTTTCCATTTTACTTGAAACTGTAGGGCCGTTAGTTAAAACTGAAAAGGTTTTAGAGGTTATCAACCTTTTCGGCACGGCAGTATTAAAGGTTTGTTGGAATATTAGAGAAACCTATTTCACCGCAAAAGAAACGGCTGATAAAACTATTCAAACTTTAGGTGCTTATATTGAATACGTTCGTTTGGGTGACAAAAAAGACGGTAAAAATTGCCTTATCGGAAGTGGAGAACTTCCCGTAAAAGATTTTATTAACGCACTTCGTTCCCTTAATTACGACGGATATGTTGCAGTTATGGATTCTGGAGAAATATCTTCATTTGACGTGTTGCTTACACATTTTAAGAGTTATCTTACCAGCACTTCTAATAGCGTTGAGGAAAGACCCGTTTATTATAACCGTTCTAAATCGGGTACTTTTCCTTGGAAGAGGTACGACGTTTTAGACGTTACCTTTTCAGAAGTTTTAGACGAAATGGCGGAACGATATCCCGACCAATATGCGTTTAAGTATACTACTTTAGACTATACGAGGACTTATTCGGAGTTTAGAGAGGACGTCGATAGGGTAGCGGCTGCGCTTATTTCTTTAGGCGTAGAACCGGGGCATCACGTTGCAGTTTGGGCAACCAACGTTCCTCAATGGTTTTTAACCTTTTGGGCAACGGTAAAAATAGGTGCGGTTTTAGTTACCGTTAACACTGCTTATAAAATTCACGAGGCGGAATATCTATTAAGACAATCAGATACTCATACCTTAGTAATGATTGATAGTTGCAAGGATTCTGATTATAAAGAGATTATTTCAGAACTTTGCCCCGAACTTAAAAGCGTTAAAGCGGGTGAACCCTTGTATTCTAAGACGTTGCCTTTCTTAAGGAACGTGATCACCGTTGGCTTTGAACTTGACGGTTGCTTAGAGTGGAAAGACTTTATGAAACGTTCTTCGCTCGTTCCAAAAGAAGAGGTTAGAAGAAGAGCGTCTATGGTAAAACCTGACGACGTTTGTAATATGCAATACACTTCAGGTACTACGGGATTTCCCAAGGGGGTTATGCTTACCCATAGGAATATCGTTAACAACGGCAAGATTATAGGCGACAGAATGGATCTTTCCACTGCTGATAGAATGATGATTCAAGTGCCTATGTTCCACTGCTTTGGAATGGTTTTATCAATGACGAGTACTATGACTCACGGCGGAACGCTTTGCCCAATGCCGTACTTTTCGCCTAAATCGTCACTTGCTTGCATTACTGATGAAAAGATTACTTGTTTTAACGGCGTGCCTACTATGTTTATAGCAATGTTTAACCATAAGGATTTTGCTAAAACGGATTTCTCTTACGTAAGAACGGGAATTATGGCTGGTGCTAACTGTCCTCCCGATTTAATGAGAAGGGCTGCCTCAGAAATGAATATGAAAGAAATCATTAGCGTATACGGGCAAACGGAGGCATCTCCCGGTTGCACTATGGGTGAAGTTAACGAGGATTTAGACCATAGAGTAGAAACGGTTGGTAGTGCTTTCCCTGGTGTTGAGTGTAAGATTATTGACCCCGAAACCGGTGAGGAACTTCCCGATGGACAAAACGGTGAATTTGTTGCAAGAGGCTATAATATAATGAAAGGCTATTATAAGATGCCAAAAGCAACGGAGGATACGATTGACGCTGACGGCTGGTTACATAGCGGTGATATATGCCAAAGAACGATAGACGGTTATTATAAAGTTACCGGTAGGCTTAAGGATATGATTATTCGTGGCGGTGAAAACCTTTACCCACGAGAAATTGAAGAGTTCTACCTAACTCACGAAAAGGTTAGGGACGTTCAAGTAGTAGGCGTTCCCGACGAAAGATACGGTGAAGAGGCGTGTGCTTATATAATTTTACATAAGGGAGAGCAATCTACGAGGGGCGAAATGAGAGAATACGGCAATTCACACATGGCAAAACATAAAGTTCCAAGATACTTCTATTTTGTAGATGAATTCCCAATGAATGCTGCGGGTAAAATTCTAAAATACAAAATGCGTGAAGAAGCGGAGAAAAATATAAAAGATTATATGGAAGAATAAAGGAGTTAAGACAATGGAAATTAAAATTGAAAAAGCAAAAGTATTAAAGCAAAAACCTGATTTTAATAATCTCGGATTTGGAAAGTATTTCACCGATCATATGTTCGTTATGGATTACACTGTGGAAAAGGGTTGGCATAACGCTAAAATCGTTCCTTTTGATTATATTCCTATTCACCCTGCATCTACCGTGTTGCATTACGGTGCGGAAATATTCGAGGGCATGAAGGCATATAGAACGGCAGACGGTTATCAAATGTTCAGACCCTTAGAAAACTTAAAGAGAATGAACGATTCTGCGGAAAGATTATGTCTTCCTGCAATTGATGAAGATACTTGGATGAGTGCGCTTACCACTCTAATAACCTTAGAATACGATTGGATTCCTAAAAACGTTGGAACTTCACTCTATATTCGTCCCTATATGTTTGGTAATGACGAAACGCTTGGCGTACACGCAGTTCACGCAGCAAAATTCGTTATTATTCTTTCACCTGTAGGTAACTACTACAAAGAGGGACTTGCCCCCGTTAAGATTAGTATTGAAAATCAAGATGTTAGAGCGGTTAGAGGCGGAACTGGTTACGCTAAATGTGGTGGTAACTACGCTGCATCTTTAAGAGCGGGTAAGAGAGCGGAAGAAAAGGGCTTTTCTCAAGTTCTATGGCTTGACGGTGTTGAGAGAAAATACATTGAAGAAGTTGGTGCTATGAACGTTATGTTTAAGATTAACGGAGAAATCGTAACGCCTATGCTTACCGGTTCAGTTCTCCCTGGTATCACCAGAAAATCTTGTATAGAAATTTTAAGGGATTGGGGATACAACGTAAGCGAAAGACTTATTTCTGTTGACGAACTTATTTCAGCATCAGATAACGGCACTCTCGAAGAGGCGTGGGGTACTGGTACTGCTGCGGTAGTTTCTCCCATTGGTCACCTTTATTACGATGGCGTTGACCATACTATTTCTTCAAATGAAATCGGTGAACTTACTCAAAAACTTTACGACGAACTTACCGGTATTCAATGGGGTAAGAGAGAGGATAAACGTTCTTGGTGCTACAAGGTAAAGGTGTAATGTTTAACAAGCGTGTAAACCTTTTTATGGGACATTACGGTAGTGGCAAAACGACAGTTGCGGTTAACTACGCAATTTCCCTTGCAAGGTTAAAAAACAAGGTGAGCATTTACGACCTCGATATAGTTAATCCCTATTATAGGACTGTTGACGCATTAGGTATGCTGGAGGCGGAAGGGGTAGATTTAATCGTTTCCCCGTTTGCTGAAACAAACGTTGATATACCCGCTATGAACTCAGCGTCTTATAAAATGATAGACGATTTAAGTAGATTTGCAGTCGTTGATATCGGTGGTGACGATAGAGGGGCTTTAGCACTCGGTAGATTTTCCGAAAAAATAAAAGAAGAAAATAACTTTGAAGCGTATATGGTCGTAAATAAATTTCGACCAGAAACTAAAGATATAAGTGGAGTGCTTTCCGTAATGGAGGAAATTGAAAGGGCGGGTAAAATTAAATTCACCGCATTAGTAAACAATTCTAACCTTGGAAAGGAAACTACTATAAACGAAATTTTAGAAGGGGAAGATTTTTGCAAGGAAGTTGAAAAAAATACAGGTATTCCCCTAAAAATTACTTCAATTAGAAAAGATTTGATAGATAAAAAATACCAAATAAAAAACGTTTTACCGGTGGAAGAAATAAAATACGGAAGCTGGATATAAAAGGAGAAAAAATGGCAAAATTAATTTTTGATGAAGAGCGTTGTAAGGGTTGTGGACTTTGCGAACTTGCTTGTCCCAAAAACATAATTGCTCTTTCAAAGGAAAAAATCAACCAAAAAGGTTATCATCCCGCTGAACTCGTGGATGAAGAAGCGTGCGTAGGATGTGCATCTTGTGCAATAATGTGCCCAGATGCAATTATTACGGTAGAGAGATAGGAGGCGAAAGATGGCAGAAAAAGTTTTAATGAAAGGTAACGAAGCGTTAGCAGAAGCGGCTATTATGGCTGGATGTAACTATTACTTCGGATATCCTATTACTCCGCAAACGGAGGTTGCCGCTTATATGGCTAAGCGTATGCCTAAGGTTGGCGGAACTTTCTTACAAGCAGAATCAGAGGTTGCGGCTATCAATATGGTTATTGGTGTTGCCGCTTGTGGCAAAAGAGTTATGACGAGTAGTTCAAGCCCAGGAATTTCCTTAAAGAGTGAAGGTATTTCTTACCTTGCAGGTTGTGAACTTCCGGCACTTATCGTTAACGTTCAAAGAGGTGGCCCCGGTCTCGGTGGTATTCAACCCTCTCAATCAGACTATTTCCAAGCAACCAAGGGTGGTGGACACGGCGATTATAAACTTATCGTTTTAGCACCTGCATCCGTTCAAGAAATGGTTGACCTTGCGTTTAAAGGGTTTGATTTAGCAGATAAATATAGAGTTCCCGCAATGATACTTGCTGACGGTACTTTAGGACAAATGATGGAGCCTGTTTCTTTAGATAAAGGCGTTGTTAACGACTACGATAAGCCTTGGGCTACGACAGGTACTGCATATCACGAAGGTAGAAACGTTGTAAACTCTCTTTCACTTTCTCCCGCTCAACTTGAAGAGTGGAACTTGCGTAGATATGAACGCTACGCAAAAATGGAAAAAGAAGAGGTTTTGTTTGAAGAATTTATGATGGATGATGCTGAAACTTGTATCGTTGCTTTCGGTATTGCATCAAGAATTTGTAAAAACGCTATTACCGAGGCAAGAAAGAAAGGTATTAAGGTTGGTATGATTAGACCTATTACCTTATATCCTTTCCCTGTAGAAGCACTTAAAAATGCATCTAAAAAGGTTAAAAATTTCCTTACCGTTGAACTTAATATGGGACAAATGGTTGACGACGTTAAGCTCGCAATCGATTGTGCTAAACCCGTATATTTCTACGGTAGAACAGGTGGCGTTTTAATGACGCCGGACGAGGTTTTAGATACCTTAGAAAAAATTGAAAAAGGAGAGGCAAAAAAGTGGTAGTATTTAAAAAGACTAAAGGTTTAACCGATAATGCGCTTCATTATTGCCCCGGCTGTACGCACGGCATAATTCACAGATTAGTTGCCGAGTGTTTAGAAGAACTTGGCGTTTTAGATAAAACTGTCGGTGTGGCAAGCGTTGGCTGTTCGGTATTCTCTTATAATTATTTTAATTGTGATATGATTCAAGCCGCTCACGGAAGAGCGCCTGCAGTTGCAACGGGTGCAAAGAGGGCAAACCCCGATAACGTTGTATTTACATACCAAGGTGACGGTGACCTTGCCGCTATCGGTACGGCTGAAACCGTTCATTCCGCAGCGAGAGGGGAAAACATAACGGTAATTTTCGTAAATAACGCAATTTACGGTATGACGGGTGGTCAAATGGCTCCTACAACCCTTCCTAATCAAGTAACTCAAACATCACCTTATGGAAGAGACGTAACCGTTGTTGGTTATCCTGTAAAGGTGTGCGAAATGCTTTCTCAAGTTGACGGAGCAACGTATCTTGAAAGAGTTGCGGTTAATAACGTTGCAAACATTAGAAAGGCTAAAAAGGCTATTATGAAAGCTTTCAAAAATCAAATGGAGGGCAAAGGATTTTCTCTTATTGAAGTATTGTCTACTTGTCCTACCAACTGGGGTTTGTCGCCTAAGGATTCGCTTACTTGGCTTAATGAAAATATGGAAAAACACTATCCCCTTGGTGTTTACAAAGACAAATATAAGGAGGAAAAGTAATGGCTAGCACGAAAATACTTATTGCAGGCTTTGGTGGACAAGGCATACTTTTTTCCGGTAAAGCAATAGCATATACGGGCTTAAAAGCAAATAAGGAAGTGTCTTGGCTTCCTTCATACGGCCCTGAAATGCGTGGCGGTACGGCAAATTGTAGCGTAATAATTTCTGACGAGCCTGTAGGTTCTCCTATCGTTGAGAAACCTGACGTTCTTATAGCAATGAACTTACCTTCATTAGAGAAATACTATAATGAAACGGTAAAAGACGGATACGTAATATACGACAGTTCGATAATTAGCAAGCAGGATACCAGAGATGATGTTATCACCATTGGTATACCTGCGACAAAACTTGCAAGTGATAACGAGCTTAACGGACTGGCTAATATTATTATCCTCGGTAAAGTGCTAAAAGAAACTAAAATTTTTACTTTGGAACAAATTATAAGCAGTCTATCGCAAATGGTTCCGGCTAAAAAAGCCGCCCTTTTAGAAAAAAATATAAAGGCGATAGAATTAGGTTATAACTATTAATTAAGGAGGTGTATTATGGAAGAACAGTTGAAGGAAATGGGGCAACGTCTTGCAGGGCTTCGTGAGATAAAAGGTTTTTCACAAGAAGAAGTGGCTAAAAACCTTAATATAAGTCTTTGTGAATACGTTGCTTTTGAAGAAGGAAAAAAGGATTTTTCTTTTAGTTTTATGTACAACGTTGCATCAATGTTTGAAGTGGACGTGTTTAATCTTCTTTCCGGAAATTCTCCCACGCTTACCGATTGCGCAGTAGTTCGTAAAGGACACGAATTCTTTATCAAAAAAGAGGGTGAATACGACTACAAGCATCTTGCATACACCTTTAAGGACAAAAAAGCCGAGCCGTTTTTCGTCGTAAGTATGTCGGGAAAGGAAGACGGAAAACTCCACACTCACACTGGTCAAGAATTTAATTTCGTTCTTGCCGGACGTATGGAGTTTAAAATCGGTGAACTTTCTTACGAACTTAATAAGGGGGATAGCGTTTATTTTAACGCTAATATTCCCCACGGAATTAAGGTTCTCGGCGATAAACCGGTTAAATTTATTGCGGTAGTTATAAAATAATCTTTTGCGCCTAATTTTAAGGAGTAAAAATGGTTATATACGAAAAATATTTAAATAGAGATAGAGATTCGTTTAAAAATTTAAGCGATTTACAACTAAACTATAAAATTTCATATCCGGAAGATTTTAACTTCGCATACGACGTTGTTGACCAACTTGGTAAAACCAAGCCTGACAAGGTTGCTTTGGTATGGCTTTCAAACGCTAAAGAAAAGAAAGTTTTTACCTTTAAGGATATTATGCTTTGGTCTAACAAGGCTGCAAACTTTTTTAAGGAAATAGGTATTAAAAAAGGCGATAAAGTAATGCTCGTGCTAAAGCGTAGTTACTACTTTTGGTTTTGTATGCTTGGGCTTCATAAAATCGGTGCGGTGGCAATTCAAGCAACTAATATGTTGGTTGGCAAGGATTACACTTACCGTTGCAATAAAGGTGAGGTAAAAGCAATAATCGCTACGGGGGACGATAAGGTTACCGAATATTTTGACGAAGTGGAAAATCTTTGTCCAACCGTTAAACTAAAACTTGTTACAAAACATAAAAAACCTGCGGGTGGAAACTGGATAGATTTTGAGGATGGTATTAACGGTGCGTCGGAAGTTTGGGAAAGACCTACGGGAAAAGATGCAATTAAAGCAACTGATATGATGCTTACCGCCTTTTCTTCTGGTACAACCGGTTATCCTAAAATGATTATGCACGATTTTACCTATCCTTTAGGTCATATTGCTACCGGCGTATTTTGGCATAGGGTTGTTGACGGAGGGTTGCATTTCACCATTTCTGATACTGGATGGCTAAAATCACTTTGGGGTAAATTCTACGGGCAATGGTTTGGAGAATCGGCAGTCCTTGTTTATGATTTTGATAAGTTTGATGGAGCAGATATTTTAGGAGTGTTGCAAGATAATAAGGTAACAACCTTTTGCGTTCCCCCTACAATGTATCGTTTTATGTTGCAAAACGATATTAAAAAGTACGACCTTTCATCCTTAACGCATTGTTGTTCTGCGGGAGAGGCGTTAAATCCAGAAATCTTTAACAAGTGGAAAGAGGGCACGGGGCTTGAGATTTACGAGGGCTTTGGTCAAACGGAAACCACCCTTTGCTTAGGTACTTTAAGAAATTATTCCGAGCCTATTCCTGGGTTTATGGGTAAACCTATTCCCGGTTACGATATGTGTATTATGCACCCTACGGGAAGAAACTGTTTGACTGGTGAAGAAGGCGAAGTTTGTATTAGAACCTCCCTTAAAAATAAGCCTTGCGGATTAACTTTTGGTTATTATTGTGACGACGAGGCTAATAAAAAGAGTTGGGCTAACGGATGTTTCCACACGGGTGACACCGCATACATAGACGAACGTGGCAACTTTAAGTACGTTGGAAGAAACGACGACGTTATTAAATCTTCAGGCTACAGAATAGGTCCTTTTGAGGTTGAAAGTGTTTTAATGGAGCACCCCTCTGTTTTAGAGGTTGCAGTGACAGGCGTGCCAGACGAAAAAAGAGGGTTTGCTGTTAAGGCAACTATCGTTCTTAAACCTAATTATAAGCCGAGCGACGAGTTGGTTTTAGAACTTCAAAATTACGTTAAAACACACACCGCTCCTTATAAGTATCCAAGAATCGTTGAGTTTGTTGATTCACTTCCTAAAACGATTAGTGGAAAGATAAGAAGAACGGAGATTAGAGAAAACGACAAAGAAAAATATTCAAAGAAATAAAAGAGCGTAACGCTCTTTTTTCTTTTTAGTAGCATATTTATGAGGTTAACTCATATATTGAAATAGAAAGTTATTAAGGAGGATAAAAATGTCGTTTTTTTCAAATTTTCAGTCTGATAGAGCACCAGGACCTATCAATGGCAATCCTATCAACGGCTTATGCGATAAAGTATGTGTAGAGGTTAAAAAGGTTTTTGATGCTTGTATACAGCAAAGTCAATTAACCGACATAGTTTTACCGATAACAAACTTAACCCCCGCAAATCCTACATATCCGCTGACGTTTATTAGTGCAAAAAGTACCGTCTCTCATGGAATTGTTACCAATCTACTCGTTGAGCCTTTATCCGAAAGACCAAATTGCTCAAGAGTTAAAGCGGATATCTTAGTGCCTGTTTCCGTGGCGTATACCGATGCAAACGGTGTTGAAGGTGTTGCAGTTTCAACAGTTACGATTTCTAAGGACGTAATCTTAAATATACCGCAAGCATCAATTATGCCGTATAACGTTGAGGCGGTAGTTTCTCTCGTTTCTACCCTTGGTGAATATACCGGCGAAAACGAGTTTACCGTTGACGCTTGCGTTAGTATAATTATAAAAATCGTAATGGAAGTTGAACTTTTAATTCCTTCCTACGGGTATGCGGCTATTCCGCCCTGTCAAGACTACACGCAAGAAGTTTGTGCGGGATTTTTCGAACTTCCCATGTATCCACAATAGTTTTTGTTGGTAATATAAAAATAGAAAAACCGTCGTTATTTGCGATGGTTTTTTCTATTTTGATATTTATAAAATAGTTGCAAAATGTATTTTAGGGTGTTATAATGAATTTATGAAGATTTTTGCTATAAGTGATTTACATATTTCCACCAACACCGATAAGCCTATGGACGTATTCGGTGGTAATTGGGAGGGGTATTTAGAAAAGATTTTCTCCGATTGGCAGGAAAAGGTGTCTGATGAGGATTTAGTCTTAATCGGCGGTGATATCAGTTGGGCAATGAGCATTGAGGACGCTAAACAGGATATCGCTACATTAACTTCACTTAAGGGCAAAAAAGTTATGATTAAGGGTAATCACGATTACTGGTGGAGTGCAATAGGGAAAGTTAGGGACATGCTTCCTGAAGGTTTTTACGCCCTTCAAAACGACTGTGTGAAGTTTGGTAACGTAATTATTTGCGGTTCAAGATGTTGGTCAACTCCCGGTTCTCCCGATTTTGATGAGAGGGATAATAAAATTTATCTAAGAGAGGCTGAGAGGTTAAGGCTTTCCTTTAACGCTGTAAACAAAATAAGGGAGGAGGGAGATAAAGTAATTGCTTTAATACATTATCCACCCTTTAACGTAAAGAGAGATAATTCGCTTTTCACGGAACTTTTCGAGGCGAACGACGTTGATGCCGTAGTTTACGGGCATCTTCATGGTAAATCAGTTAGAAGTGATAAACTTGTTGTTAAAAACGGAATTAAATATTACTTGACGTCTTGTGACCAAGTAGAAAATAAATTACAGGAGATAGTATTATAATGGCAAAATTCAAAGACTATTTAAAAACGTTACCAAAGCGATATTTTATAACTGCTTTTTCAGGTATGGCGCAAGGTCTTTTCGTAACGCTAATTGCAGGCACTATTCTTTCCCAAATTGCAGGGTGGATAGGCGATAATTATATTGGAAAAACTTTATTGTATATAGCCAATATTGCTAAATCCCTAATGGGCGCAGGTATCGGCGTTGGTATTGCTTATGCGCTTGGAAAAAATAAACTTCTTATTTTTTCTTCAGCAGTTGCAGGATTAGTTGGTGCTTTTGCCGATAAACTTATTGTTGGAAGTGCGCCTTTTGTTTCAATAGCGTTAGGTGCTCCGGGTAATCCTATTGGTTCTTACGTTGTTACTATGCTTGTCGTTGAAGTTGTAGGTCTTTATGCGGGCAAAACAAAACTTGATATTTTAATCGTTCCTCTTGGTGCGTTATTCTTATCTTTTGGCGGTGTGTTCGTTTCCTATCCATTCATTTGGCTTATTAATCAACTTGGAACGTTAATTGCCGTTGCAACGGAGATAACTCCTTTCTTTATGGGTATAATAATTTCAGTTATTATGGGAATTTTACTTACTATGCCAACTTCTTCTGCGGCAATTTGGATTTCAGTTGCATCTCCCGTAATTACGGGATTTGCCGACGGAAAGGTAAGTTTAGATATTTATAATGCAATGCTTTTAGCAGGAGGTGCTGCAACGGTTGGTTGTGCGTCTCACATGGTTGGTTTTGCAGTTGCGTCTTACCGTGAAAACGGTTTTGGAGGGCTAATTGCTCAAGGTTTAGGCACGAGTATGTTGCAAATTCCTAACATTATGAAAAAACCGATAATTATGTTACCTATGATTATTTCAAGTGCCGTTTTAGGTCCGCTTTCAACTTGCGTGTTTAAACTTTACTGTGGCTCTTCCGGTGGCGGAATGGGAACGAGTGGTTTGGTTGGCGTTATAGATTTATTTAATTACACATCTGGTGCACTTGGTGTGATAGGAATTATTTTACTTATGATTATTCTTCCTGCTGTAATCAACCTATTTGTAAGCGAATTTATGAGAAAGAAAGGCTGGATTAAAGAGGGAGATTTAAAACTTCCCGAATAATTATATACATTATATAATATATATAGATAAAACCGTTTAATTTAGACGGTTTTATTTTTTATAAAAAATATAAAGGGGGAAAGGGTGTGGAAGAAAAAATTTATGAAAAGTTGGTTTTAGAAGATAGAAAAAATTTAACGATAACTTTAGTTGATGCTGTTGACGAATTTTCAGAACAAAATATATATTTAACGGTAAACGGAGCAAGGCTTAAAATTAGCGGGGAAAAATTAAAAATAACAAACTATAATAAATCTCTTAAGAGTTTTTCTTGCGAAGGACTTATTAACGAAGTGAAATACAGTGGTAAGAAAACGCCATTTTTTAAGAAAATATTTAAATAAAAATGTTTGTAACCTTAAATCAATTTTTTATATTTATTGCTTGCGTTTCCTTTGGTGGAGTAATGGGTTTATTGTATTCTCCAATACTACTATTAAGGGAAAAATTTGGCAGTAAATTGTACGTGTTTATTTTTGAATTGATATTTTACTTTTTGTTAGCGCTTACCTTTTTTGTCTATTCTTTTTTGATAAAATTGCCCGATTTAAGAGGGTATATGATTATAGGAGTTTTTATCGGAATTTATTTATACGTTAAAAGTTTTCATTATATGCTTGCAAAATTTATAAAAAGGTATTATAATAAAATAAGTAAATTTTTATTGAGGAAGAAGATAGATGACCGAAGAAAAAGCAAAAAAACTAATAGTAGCGTCAACAGTGGGGGCGGTATTGCTTCTTTTTATCCTTATTTCGGTCATGGTTTACGGAATCATAGCGTTAAATCACGAACGTCAAAAAGGCAAATTGTTAGAGCAAAAAATCACTGAATATAATAGGCTTATTAAAGAGGGAGAAGATACTCTTGAGGCTCGTTCTCTTCGTGCGTGGATAGAAATGCGAGCAAGGGAACTCGGTTACGTATTTGAAACGGACGTTCCACTTTCTTAAAGTATGAAATTTTGCGTTATAGACGTAGGGTCTAATTCCGTTCGCCTAATGTTGAGCGAGGGGGATAAAACGATATATAAAAAGGTAAAGATTACGCGCCTTGCAGAAAATCTCGGCAAGGAGCGTTTTTTATGCCCTAAAGCGGTTGATAGGACTATTGATGCAATCAACGACTTTTATTATGAGGCGACAAAGGAAAAACCGAGCAAAATCTATATTTTTGCAACTGCTGCCGTTCGTCAAGCGAAAAACGGCATGGAATTTTGTGAAAAGGTTAAAAAAATGACGGGGCTTACCGTTGACGTCGTGTCGGGTGAGGTGGAGGCTGAACTTGGCGTAAAAGGGGCGTTAAAGGGTGGATTTGGCGGTTTAATCGATATAGGTGGAGCAAGCACAGAAGTTGCTTTAATTTCGGCTAATAGACGTTATTCTAAAAGTTATCCTATCGGTGCGGGAACGCTTACTGATAAAATGAAGGAAAGAGATGCCGTCTTGGTGCTTGACGAGGTGTTTTTGGACCTACCCTTGGATTTAGGTGATGCTTTTTACGGTATAGGAGGAACGGCTACTTCTGTATCTGCCATGATGCAGGAATTAAAAGAGTATAACCCAAGTTTGGTTGACGGCTATTTTATTGATAAGGATAAACTTTTAATATTAAAAGAAAAACTTTCTATAATGACTGAGGATGAAATTTCCCTTTTGCATGGCGTTCAAAAGGGAAGAGAAGGGGTTATATACGCAGGCGTTTGTATTTTATTTTATCTAATGGATAAACTTAACCTGTCGGGAATTACTGTCAGCGAAAACGATAATTTAGAGGGATATCTGCAATATATTAGAGGTGAAAATGAATAGGAAATTTGTTATTTTAAATTATGTTATAACCTTTTTGGTTACTATAGGAGCAGTGGTTTTTGTGGTGCTTTTTTTCAACGATAAGTACTCTCTGTCCTTTTGGAACGTAGTTGGTTTTTATACTTTGGGTTTGCTTTTTTCAGGTTTTATTTGTGCCTTTTTACACGAACTTGGACACCTTGTTTTTGGAAAGGCAAACGGCTTTGTTTTATCGTCGTTTTCCGTATGGTTTTTTCGTTGGGAGAAAACTTGTAAAAAACTTCGATTTTCCTTGCGTTTTTTGTTTGAAGAGGCAGGCAGTACGGAGATGATAAAAAAGGATGTTTCGGGCATGGAAAAAGGCTTGAAATCTATGACGGTTGGAGGGTTGTTTTTTTCCCTTATTTCGGCACTGATTTCTCTTCCTGTGTTTGTACTTTCCGTGCCTTATCAAGTGTACTGTGTTTTGGCCGTTTTTCTTCCCGTTGGGCTATACTTTTTCGTTGGTAACGCTATTCCGTCAAGTGAAGGTGGAGTGCGTAACGACGGAGGCGTTTTATACGGCTTAAAAAAAGGTGATAACGAAACTAAAGTTACGTTATCGTTGTTGTCTATTCAAACGGAATTATATAATGGAAAAACCTTTTCTGAAATAGATGATAAGTATTATTTTGAAGTACCGCAACTTCCAGAAGATAGTCTAAATTTTATAACCCTTTTAACTTATCGATATAATTATTATTTAGACGTTAAGGATTATGAAAACGCAAAAAAAACAACCTCAAGGCTTTTGTCGTTAGAAGAGTATATGCCTAAAGGTTTTAAATACGTAGTTAAGTCTGACGCTTTGTATAATGCTTGTACTTTTAATCTTAACGAAGAGGTTGCCGACGATTTGACTTACGAGATTGAAGATATGCTAAATAAGGATGAAAGCGTTACGTCTTACAGGGTGAGATTGGCTTATATTTCGCTTATAAAAGGAGAAAGGCAAATTCTTGAGGCTTTTTACGATAAAGCAATAAAAAGGGCGGATAAATGCCAATTATCGGGCTTAAAAAGATTTGAAATCAAACTCATTGATGAGTTATGTAGTAATTTTTAGAAGAAAACCGCAGAAATGCGGTTTTTTTAATCTTTATCAGGGCTTGTGTTTGCATCTGGAAAAAATAGGTCTGGACCTTTAATTAAAGATGCGCAGTTTGGGTAAATTAAGCTTAAATTTCCCACAGACTCTATTAGCATTGTGTCGAGAGTTTTTGCTTTTTTACGTTTTTTCATTTTTTTACTCCTTTATAGAAGTGTTCGCAATAGTATATAAAATTATACAAAAACACCTCCACATACTATATATTATATTTTAATACATTATTTGTTAAAATACTTGTATTTTAGATAATAATATGTTATAATATGGTGGTCGAATTGGTTAATAAAATTAATCCGTTAATTTTAACTGAAAAATTTATTAAATTAGGTGTTGTATGGAAGAAATTAGAAAGGTCAACGCAGAATACGGAGAAAGCGAAATTCAAGTTCTTGAAGGGTTAGACCCCGTTCGTAAAAGACCGGGTATGTATATCGGTTCTACCGACGTTAGGGGATTGCATCACCTCGTTCAAGAAATAGTAGACAACTCTATTGACGAGGCTCTTAGTGGGCACTGTGATACCGTTACCGTAATGATTAATGCAGATGGTTCTTGTACCGTTAAGGATAACGGACGTGGTATACCTACTGCTATTCACCACACGGAAAAGGTTTCTGCCGTTCAAGTAGTTTTAACAAAACTTCACGCTGGCGGAAAATTTGGTGGTGGAGGATATAAAATTTCCGGTGGACTTCACGGTGTTGGTCTTTCCGTTGTTAACGCTCTTTCCGAGTGGCTTAAGGTGGAAGTTTATCAAGACGGTAAACATTTTAGCCAAACGTATAAGCGTGGTATTCCTCAAGAACCTTTAACGGTTATAGGTAGTGCTAATTTTACAGGTACTTGGGTTACTTTTATGCCTGATATTGAAATTTTTGAAACTACCGATTTTAATTACGACACTATTAAGGCAAGACTTCGTGAACTTGCCTACCTCAATAAAGGTCTTAGAATTATTATTCAAGATTTCAGAGAGGGGAGAGAACAAAAAGATGAATTTTATTATGAAGGCGGTATTGCCCATTTCGTAGAAGATTTGAGCAAGAATAAGCAACCGGTGTTTGAAAAGCCCGTTTACTTTGACGTGTTCTACGGTGATACTGAGGTTGAGGTTGCTATTCAATACACCGAAACGTATAACGAACTAATTTATGCTTTTGCAAACAATATTAACACGGAAGAGGGTGGTACTCACTTAGAAGGGTTTAAGGCATCACTTACCAAAATTATTAACGATTGTGGCAAAAAACTTAACGTCTTTAAAGGAGATGAAAAGGTTTCTTCGGACGACGTTAGGGAAGGCATAGTTGCCGTTGTTTCAGTAAAACTTACCGACCCTCAGTTTGAAGGTCAAACAAAAACCAAACTTGGTAATTCGGAGATGAGAAACTACGTTACCAAGGCAATGAACGAATATCTCGGTTCTTATTTTGAGGAAAATCCCGTTAAAGCAAGAGAAATTTTAATGAAGTGCTTGACGGCGCAAAGGGCAAGAGAGGCTGCAAGGCTTGCGAGAGAAAATACGAGAAGAAAGGGTGCTTTAGAATCTACTACTCTTCCTGGTAAACTTGCAGATTGTTCTGATAAAAATCCCAAATTCTGCGAAATCTTCTTAGTTGAGGGTGACTCAGCAGGCGGAAGTGCTAAATCGGGTAGAGATAGGCGTTTCCAAGCAATACTTCCTCTTCGTGGTAAAATTTTAAACGTAGAAAAAGCAAGAATAAATAGGATTTTAGAAAACGAAGAAATTAGGGCTATGATTACCGCTTTCGGTGGTGGAATAAAGGACGATTTTGACGAAAGCAAACTTCGTTACGATAGAATTATTTGTATGACCGACGCCGACGTTGACGGTAGCCATATTAGAATACTTCTTTTAACCTTCTTCTTTAGGTTTATGAAACCTCTTATTGAAAAAGGTCACGTGTACATTGCTCAACCTCCTCTATATAAAGCGAGCAAAAATAAGGTAGACAAGTATTGTTATTCAGATGCTGAACTTCAAGAATACCTTAACGAGGTAGGTAAATGTGAAATTCAAAGATATAAAGGTCTTGGTGAAATGGACCCATCTCAACTTTGGGATACCACTATGAATCCCGAAACGAGAACTCTTTTAAGGGTTACGATGGAGGACGCTATCGAGGCAAACGAGACTTTTGTTAAACTAATGGGAGATAACCCCGAACTTCGTCGTGAGTTTATTGAACAAAACGCTAAACTCGTAACCGATTTAGATATCTAAGGAGAGAAAGATGGCTAAAAAAGATTTGGGTGCAGAACTTACACCACAATTTCAAGAAGTTTTAGACAAAACTAAACTTATAAACGTAGAAGTTAATAACGAAGTTAAAAAATCCTTTATTGCTTACGCTATGGCGGTTAACGTTTCTCGTGCAATACCTGACGTAAGGGACGGGCTTAAGCCTGTTCATAGACGTATTTTGTATGCAATGCACGATATGGGGTTAACTTCTGATAAGCCTTTCAAAAAATGTGCAAAAATCGTTGGTGAAGTTTTAGGTAAATATCACCCTCACGGTGACAGTTCCGTTTACGATGCATTAGTTCGATTAGCGCAAGATTTCTCTATCAACTGTCCTTTAGTTGACGGACACGGTAACTTCGGTTCGGTTGACGGAGATAAAGCGGCTGCATATAGATATACCGAGGCAAGGCTTTCTAAACTCTCTAACGAAATGCTTAGAGATATTGAAAAAGATACCGTTGATTTTTATCCTAACTTTGACGATACGGAAATGCAACCGGTCGTTATTCCGTCAAGAGTGCCTAATATCCTTGTAAACGGCTCTGACGGTATCGCAGTAGGTATGGCGACTAATATTCCGCCCCACAACCTTTCCGAGTGTCTTGACGGCTGTATTGCCCTTTTAGATAATCCCGAAATGGATATTGAGGAACTTATGGAATATATTCCTGCGCCCGATTATCCTACCGGTGGTGTTTTAATGGGTAGAGCGGGCATAAAGCAGGCTTATAGAACGGGTAGAGGCGGTTTTGTTCTTCGTGCTAAAACTGATATTGAAGAAATGGATAACGGTAGAGAAAGAATTGCCGTTACTGAAATTCCTTATCAAGTTAACAAAGAAGAACTTATTAAAACCATTGCATCTATGGTTAACGATAAGAGAGTTGAGGGTATTAGTAATATTCGTGACGAGTCTGATAGACACGGTATGCGTATCGTTATAGAACTTAAAAAAGACGCTAATGCTCAAGTAGTTCTAAATACCCTTTATAAACACACTAACCTTCAGGTTAAGGACGGTATTATATTACTTGCTCTCGTTGATGGTGAGCCAAAAGTTCTAAGTCTAAAAGAGATTTTAGAACATTACCTTGCGCATCAACAATCGGTTATTTTAAGAAGAACTAAATACGAACTTGCAAAAGCAGAGGAAAGAGAGCATATCGTTAAGGGGCTTTTAATTGCTCTTGCTAATATTGACGAGGTTATTGAGGTTATCAAAAAATCTCCCGATAAGAATACTGCGGTAGCGGGGCTTATGGAAAATTTTGAACTTTCTGAACGCCAAGCAAACGCTATCTTAGAAATGAGATTGCAACGTTTAACTTCATTAGAAGTTGAAAAGTTGAACGAAGAACTTATTGAACTTGGCAATATTATTGCAGACTTAAACGATATTTTATCTAACCCACAAAGAGTTAAAGAAATTATCAAAGCAGATATGGAAACTATTAAAACTAAGTATCCATCTCCAAGAAAGAGTGAAATTTCTTACGTTGATAGTGGTATTGAGTTTGCAGATATGATTGAAGAAGAAGACGTTGTTATAAGTAAAACTCACTTTGGTTATATTAAGCGTGTACCTATTAAAGAATATCACTCACAACGTCGTGGTGGTAGGGGTGTAACTGCTCATAAACCTAAAGAAGAAGACTTTGTTGAAGATATGTACGTTTGTTCAACACACGACGATATTTTATACTTTACAAATACTGGTAGGGTATATTGCACTAAGGGTTTTGAAATTCCTGAAGCACAAAGAAATGCTCGTGGTAGAGCAGTTGTTAACCTAATTCAACTTGCTGAAGGTGAAGTTGTTAACGCGATATTACCACTTCGCCGTGACCAAGAAGGCTTTATTGCAATGGCTACAAAGAAAGGTCTTGTTAAGAGAACTGACTTAAAAGAATTTGCAAGCATTAGAAAGACTGGTAAAATTGCAATTAGCATTGTTGAAGGTGATGAACTTATTTCCGTTCAATTCACAAACGGTATGAACGAACTTTTAATTGCATCTAACGAAGGTAAGTGTATTAGATTTGCTGAAAGCGACGTTAGAGCGATGGGAAGAGATGCTCAAGGTGTAAAGGGCATCGAACTAAATAAAAACGATTACGTGGTTGATATGACCGTTATAAAGGAAGGCTACGACGTATTTACCCTTTCAGAAAACGGCTATGGTAAGCGTGTTGATATTGAAGACTACCGTCTACAACAAAGGGGTGGTAAGGGCGTAAAAGCCGGTGTGTTCAACGCAAAAACGGGTAAACTTGTT
>JAZONF010000002.1:0-29032 GCA_045654365.1 Christensenellaceae bacterium
AGATAATGAACGTAATAAATTTTTCACAACCTGTTACAGGTAATTTTTTAGTTGACGTTATTTTATGGTTAGTTACAACTACCGGTTCAGTTGCACTTGGTATAGTTTTATTTACCGTTATATTAAAAGTTATAACGTTGCCATTTGATATCATTTCAAGAAAGTCCATGCGTAAAAACACCATTTTAATGGAACAAATGAGACCGGAACTTGAAAGATTACAAAAACAATATTCAAATAATAAAGACCTTTACAATCAAAAGATGATGGCGCTTTATAAAAAGAACGGCTATTCTATGTGGGGTGCTTGTTTACCTACCATTTTAACGCTTGTAATTTTTATAGTTGCAATTAACGGATTTACAGCCTTTTCTCAATATCAAAATAGACAATATTTTTATAATATGTCAAAGGCATACAATAGCGTTGTTTATTCCGGTATAGAAAAGGACGGAAAATATATTAAGTTAGACGAAGAAGGTAAGTTAGTTATTGACGATGGTGAATTTTATGGTAAACTTGGCGAAAGTGAAAAAATTTCCACCGCTAACCATGAAATTTACGCATATCAAAAACACGGTGAAAACGGCTATACCATTTATACTAAAAACGGATTTGTTAAATATTCTTTTGACTATGATAGATTAAACCAAAGAATATATAATGAAAAATATGAGTTAATTGAAGAAAATCTTTTCTCTACTAAAAATTTTGAAAATGCATCTTCAAGTATTTTCGCAGGATTTGAGATTGACGGAACGTATATTAAAATAGATAGCGAAAATAAAAAACTTGTTTTTAATAAAGAAGCGTTATATAACCAAGTACAGGAAAACGGAGAAAATTACTCTTACTTAATAAATAATTCTATTTCCGTACAAGCAATCGGCGGAAAAATGACTGTTTCTACCGTTAACGGTTATATGAATTATCAAACGGAATACACTATCAACTCAGATAATACTATTTCTTTTAGCGAGGGAAAATATTTCCTTATTGAAGATAAAATGTTTAATGAAACCGCTATCCAAAAAGAAAGCGGAAATTTATATTTCGGTATTGAAACTGATGATACCTTTATTAAAAAGGACGTTGAAACGGGTAAAATAAGCGTTAACGTACAAGAAATTATTTCTTCAACTCAAAAAGAAGTTGAAGAGAACGGCGTTAAAATTTACTTTGCTAAAACGGAACTTGGATACAGCGTTTATACGGAAAACGGATATACTCAATACTTTAGAGAGGTTTCTAAGGGAGAAAATCCTTCATTTAACACTGTTAGTTATTTAGTTTTATCGGACAAAATAATTGATAACGAGTTAATGAAGTGTGAAGAAAATAACTTCTTAACAAATTCAGAAGGCGTTTCCTATACAAAAGAATTGAGCGCAACTATTTCTGCAGAAGAATTTATTAAAGATATTCAAGGCGTTAAATCTGCTGAGGCGTTTAGAGGCGAGGAAAAGAGTTTTCTTTGGGTTAAAAACATTTGGGTTACCGATGGTGCTCACAAACACCCCGTTTTAGATTACGAAGAATTTAAAACTACCGTTGCCGATACTTCTGGTTGTGGTTGTTCTTGTTCAACGGAAACAACTGCTCCCGTTTCAGAACAAGATTATAACTTTTTAACTTCAAAGTTGACGACGGAAAAGACGGTTGCAAACGGTTTCTATATTCTTTGTATTTTATCTGCATTAATCTCACTCGCATCTCAACTTATAAACAATAAATCACAAAAAGCACAATTAGAACTTCAAACGGTTGACGGGCAAGGCGCATCTAATCAAAAGATGATGACTTGGATGATGCCTATGATGATGGCGGTATTCTCATTTATGTATACTTCCGCTTTCTCTATCTACATTATTATTAACACTACTCTTAGTATTTTAACCACTTTCGTTATCAATAAGATAGTAGATAAAAAGTTTACTAAAGTTACGGCAACTTCTAAAGTTGTTAGAGGAAGAGTTTATACCCCTAAGCAAGAGCCCACAACTAAAAAGGTTAAAGATAGTAAAAAAGAAGAAAAAACCCCAAGCAAATCGGAAAAAATGGATTTCCTTTCCGGATTAGCAGACGGTAAAAGACCGAGCAAAAAGGTTAAAAAGAAAAAATAAACATAGTTAATCATAGGAGGACAAAATGAAATTTGAGGGCAAAACTGTTGCAGAAGCAATAGAATTAGGGCTTAAAGAATTAGGAATTACGGAAGAAAAAGCCGAAATTAAATTGATTAAAGAGCCCACAAAAGGTTTGTTTGGTAGAGTTAAAGAAAACGCTGTAGTGGAGATAACGGAAAAACTTTCTAACTTGGAAAAAGCGTCTAAATTCTTACAAAAAGTTTTAGATTTAATGGAAATAAACGCAAAAGTTAACGTTATTGATAAAGAAGATAAAAAAGTTTTAGACTTAATTACCGATAAATCATCAGCAGTAATCGGGTATAGAGGCGAAGTTTTAGACGCAATGCAAACTTTAGCAGGCGCAATGGCTAACGTTGGAAACGATGAGTATAAAAAGGTTTCCGTTGACTGTGAAGGTTATAGAGAAAAAAGAGAAGAAACGCTTATTTCTCTTGCACATAAGTTAGAAGCAAAGGCTACTGAAATGAGAAGAGAAGTTCAGCTTGAACCTATGAGCCCATTTGAAAGAAGAATTATTCACACCGCACTTGCATCTAGCCAAACGGTTACTACTAAGTCGGACGGAAAAGAACCTAACCGTTTCGTTGTTATAGTTCCTAACGATAAGGACGAGTTTTCTACCCCCTACAATGCAGGAAGAAATAGAGAACAAGGCAGAAACGCTAAGGGTGGCAGAAGGGATAACAGAAGAGATAATAGAAAAGGCGGAGATAGAAACAGAGCAAAAAGTTCATCAAACACTTCAAAATCTTCAAAAAATTCTTTCTCCTTTGGAACGTATCTTGGAAATAGTTTAAAAGATAAATAAAAAAGAAAAGGCACGCAAAAAAGCGTGCCTAAATTTTTACTTTAGGTCTTGTAAAAAAGAGCAAGATAGAGTATAATAATACTAAGGAGAAAAAATATGCTTGAATTAACTAATATTAATTTTGAAAAGGAAGTAATACAAAGCGAAATCCCCGTATTAGTGGATTTTTGGGCAACTTGGTGTGGGCCGTGTAAAATGCTCGCTCCCGAACTTGAACAGTTTGCTAAGGAATATGAGGGGAAAATAAAAGTTGCAAAACTTAATATTGACGATTATACTCCCGTTGCTCTTCAATACGGAATAGAAGTTATTCCTACCCTACTTTTATTTAAGAACGGGAAAGTGGAAAAAAAGAGCGTGGGATTTATAAGCAAGAAAGAAATGATTGAAAAATTCCTTATTTAGAAAAGAAAAACCGACGAAAGTCGGTTTTTTATTTCTTAGGTTTTTTAATTGCGCCTTTTTCTACGGTAATTTTGTTAAATTCCTTACCCTTAAAGGTGTATCTATCAAAAATTGCCGTGGTGAATATAGTTTGTAAGTTTTCTACTGCAGAGATTAAACGTTTTTGCCTTGTTTTATCAAGTTCAGACAAAACGTCGTCTAAAATAAGAACGGGATATTCGTTAAAACGGTTTTTAAATAGTTCCGTTTCGGCAAGTTTAAGTGATAAAGATACCGTTCTTTGTTGACCTTGAGAGCCGTAAATCCTTACGTCCTCGTCATTTAACGTAAACTTTATATCGTCCCTATGTGGACCTATCGAAGTAAAACCAAGCCTTATATCTTTTTCAAAAGCCGTTTTCAAATCTTCTTTTACGGCATAGGCTATATCTTCTTCACTCCCCGTGTAGCCGTTTTCCGTTTTCATTTTAAGTTTTTCCCTCCCGCCTGTTAAAAAGGCGTGCTTTTCTTCCGCCACGGGGGTTAGTTCACTTAAAAAGTCGTTTCTAAATTTTATAATTTTACCTGCCTCTCTCGCAAGTTGTATGTCCCAAATCGGTAGTGTTTCTCTAACTAATTGTGTTTCGGGATTTTTAAGAAGATTATTCCTTTGTGCTAAAATTTTATTATATCTTGATAGTGCGTAAAAATAACTTTTGCTCATTTGAGAAAGAGAAACGTTCATAAATCTACGCCTATCTTCAGGGCTTTCTTGAACGAGTTTTAATTCAGACGGGTTAAAAAATACGCTGTTTATATTCCCCAAAAACTCCCCTATCTTTAATACCTCAAGACCATTAACGAAAACCCTTTTTTTGTCGTTTTTATTAAAAATGATTCTTGAAGATACTTCGCCATAGTTAGTATGGGCGGTGGCGGAGATATCGGCTATCTCTTCACCAAATTTTACCACTTGTTTATCCTTATTTGCCCTTGGTGAATATCCCGTGCATAGGAAAAAGATAGCCTCCGCAGCGTTAGTTTTTCCTTGTGCGTTGCTCCCAACGAGAATATTTATTCCGTTTGAAAAGGTAAATTCCTCTTCAACGTAGTTACGGAAATTTTTTAAAAACAAACTTTTAACGTACATAAAAAAAATTTTTTAAAAATTGCGGCATATTAGCTTTGCAATTTTCTAAAAATATTATATAATGTTTTACACTGAAAAGCAAACAAATTTTTTAAAAATTGATTGAATATAAGGAAATATACAAATGGAAAGTTTTGAAATACTCTGGAAAACAACTATTCCAGAATTAGAAAAAACCGTAAGTTCCATTTCAATGGACACTTTTATATCCAAACTCACCCCTGTTGACGTGGTGGGAGATAAACTCGTGCTTATCACGGAAAACACTTTATTCGGAAAGGGCGTTACCGGTGTTATGAGCGATAAGATAAAAGACGCTTTGTGTAAGGTTAATAAGGAAATTACCGATTTTTCTATCGTGGTTGCTAAGGATAGAGAGGAATATCTTTCTATTGTTGCCGAAGAAACTACCGAAAAGTTTGAGGACTGCGGTTCTCCAATAAATCCAAAGTTTACTTTTGATTCCTTCGTAGTAGGTTCTTCTAACGAATTTTTGTACGCAGCCGCAAAGGCTGTTGCAGAACACCCTGGCGAAGCGTATAATCCACTTTTCGTTTACGGTGGCACGGGGCTTGGTAAAACGCATATGCTAATGGCTATTGCAAACTATTTAAAAAAGAAAAAGCCAACCTTAAACGTTGTTTATTCTACTTGCGAAAAGTTTACAAACCAACTTATAGAAAGCATTTCTAAAGGTAAAGGCTCGGGCGCAGATTTTAGAAGAAAATATAGAAAAGTTGACGTTTTGCTTATTGACGACGTTCAGTTTTTGTCTAAAAAACAAGCCACACAAGAGGAGTTTTTCCACACTTTTAACGAACTTGTTATGCAAAACAAGCAAATCGTTTTAACTTGTGATAGACCGCCTAAGGAAATTGAAGTTTTAGAAGAAAGGCTTAGAAACCGTTTTGAGGGTGGGCTTTTAGCAGACGTGCAACCCCCTGCGCTCGAAACGAGAATTGCCATTTTAAGAAGAAAGTCTGAAGAACAAAAATACCCTGTAGATTTTAAGGTTTTAGAACATATTGCCGAAATGGATTCAGGGGATATAAGAACTTCTATCGGCAAACTCACTAAGGTTATATTCTTTTCTAAATTACACGAAAAACCTATAACTACAGAACTTGTGGACGAGGCGTTAAAGGAATCCGCTGGTGAGAAAAAGGAAGAAATGCAAGCAGAAGATATTATTTCTTGCGTTTGTGACTTCTTTGGCGTTAGCAAGAACGAAATTCTTGGCAAAAAGAAGAATAAAGAGTTTGTAGAACCAAGACAAATTTGCATTTATCTTTTGACGGATATGATGAGTAGCCTTCCTCTTGAAAAGGTTGGACAAATTATGGGTGGTAGAGACCACTCCACCGTTATTTATTCAAGAGATAAGATTGCGGAACTAATTAAAACGGACAGGAAAATGGCAGTAAAAATCAACGATATGAAAAAAATGCTGCTAAAACAATAAGATGACGGAATATATAGAAGGACAATTTGATGCGGTTGTAATCGGTGCGGGACACGCCGGTTCGGAAGCGGCACTTGCTCTTGCCAGAACGGGGCAAAATACGGCTATGCTTACTATGAATTTAGATAGTATAGCCTTTATGGCGTGCAATCCTTCTATTGGTGGAACTTCAAAGGGGCAAATAGTTAGGGAAATTGATGCGCTCGGCGGTGAAATGGGTGTAAATGCAGACAAGGCACTTTTACAAATCCGTATGCTTAATCGTGGCAAAGGTGCAGCCGTGCAATCTCTTCGTGGTCAAGAAGATAAAAATCTTTACCACCGTTTAATGAAAAAAACCTTGGAAAACACTAAAAATCTTAAAATTTTACAAGGCGAAGCGGTGGAAATATTAACCGACGGCGAAAAGGTCGTTGGCGTTAAAACTGCTTACGGTGGTATTTTACAATGTAAGGCGGTAGTCGTTGCAACGGGCGTATACCTTAACGGTAGCGTTATTGCCGGTGAGTGGCGACAAAATTCGGGGCCGTCAGGATTTCAGGCGGCAAACGGGCTTACCCAAAATCTTATAGATTTAGGCTTTTCAGTAAGAAGATTTAAAACGGGTACGCCTGCAAGAATTGACGCTAAGACGGTGGATTTTTCCGTGTTAGAAGTGCAAGAGGGGGAAACGGATATTTATCCTTTTTCTATTGAAACGGAGGGAGTTCCCCAAAAACAACGTCCTTGCTATTTAACTTACACCAACGAAAAAACTCACGAAATTATTATGGCAAACTTGCACCGTTCTCCCCTATACTCTGGGAAAATTGAGGGAACGGGCCCAAGATACTGCCCCTCCATTGAGGATAAGGTGGTTAGGTTTGCTGATAAGGACCGCCATCAACTTTTCTTAGAGCCTGAGGGAGCGGATACTGACGAAATATACGTTCAAGGCATGTCCTCTTCTCTTCCGCACGACGTTCAAAAGGCAATGTATCGCACCGTTAAGGGGTTAGAGAACTGCGAAATTATGCGTTACGCTTATGCTATTGAGTATGACGCTATCGATTCATTAGACCTTTTGCCCACGTTAGAGTATAAAAAAATAAAAAATCTATTTACCGCAGGGCAGATTAACGGAACGAGCGGGTATGAAGAGGCGGCTGCGCAAGGACTTATTGCGGGACTTAACGCAAGCTTAAAACTTAGGGGCGAAGAGCAAATAGTTTTGGGTAGAGATGAGGCGTATATCGGCGTGCTTATTGACGATTTAGTAACGAAAGGTACCAACGAGCCCTATAGAATGATGACTTCACGTGCTGAATATCGTATAATTTTACGCCAAGATAACCCCGATTTCCGTTTAACTGAAAAGGGAAGAAAGGCTGGACTTGTTGACGATAAGAGATACTTTAAACATTTAGAAAGAAAAGCACAATACGAAAAGGCAAAAGAACAACTTAAGGTTTTAACTAAACCCGCCGAACTTATGCCACTATTAGAAAGATACGGCTACGCAAAGCCTGATAGGGCACTTTCCGTTTCCGACCTTATTAAGAGAGGTATTCCTATTGAGGAAATAGCAAGTGAGTTAAACCTTTTTGAGGGGGTTAGTAAGGAAATTCTTTCCATTGCGGAAATTGACGCTAAGTACGAAGGCTATCTTTCTAAGGGGTTAGACCAAATTGAAAAGGCAAAAAAATTGGAAGAAAAACTTCTTCCGCCTGACATAAACTATTTAGAAATTAAAGGGCTTAGGATAGAAGCAAGGCAAAAGTTAGACAAAATTCGCCCCTTATCGCTTGGGCAAGCGGGTAGAATTTCGGGAGTTTCTCCTGCAGATATTGCCGTTTTAATGGTTTATTTGAAAAAATAATAACATAAAAAAGAAAACAACCGAACTTTCGGTTGTTTTTTGTATAAAAAATGCTTTTAAGAACGGTCGATAAGCCGAATTCTGTCGTGTACGGTCATTTATCTAGCAGTGTTGTCTCCAACACCGTCAAGCGATATTTTATTAAGTTTAGTCGGGCGAAACTCCCCGTGTGACTAAACTTGTCAATCTTGCTTTAGGTGGGGTTTACACAGCCTCCCCCGTTACCGTGGGAGCGGTGCGCTCTTACCGCACCTTTTCATCCTTACCGAATTATCGGCGGTTGTTTTCTGTTGCACTTTCCTTAAGGTCACCCTCACCGGGATTTCTCCGGCACCCTGTTTCTAAAAAGTTCGGACTTTCCTCATTGGCGGTTTCTCTCCGCCCCCGCGACCGTATAACCGTCTTAAAAGCATAGGTATTATATAATATGAGTAAAAAATTGTCAAGTGATAACCTAAGGAATTTCTTGCAAACAAAAAGACCCTTAGGCTAAATTTAACTTAAAGGTCTTTCTTGTTTTTAAAGGTTTGTAATCTTTCAGTTTTTACAGAGTCCGATATAACTTAACGCTTTATTTTTGAATTTTAATTAAAATTCATACTTAAATCCGTATTTTACAAGTCATCGGCATCTTGAACGGGTTTTTCGTATTTATCTTTACTTACTCCCGTGTAAGAACCTAACGGGTCAAAACAACTTGACTCAAAATTACTATTTGCAGTTCTTAGTTTGTTTGTTTTCCGTAGTCTTTTTACTGGCAGTGCCTTTCTTCTTATTCTGTTCCTTCATGATTTCCCCCCTTCGTTATTTATAGTGTGCAGGAGAAAATTATTTATGCAAAAAACAAAAAAATTTTTTAATGGAAAAGGGATTAGCCATCGCTAACCCCTTTAAATCTATATTAATATTTAATTGTGGCTTGCCGTCACTACCGCATTAGGTTTTTTCTTTTAGATTACTAAAACTGCCCTGTCTTTGGGCTATGCCATAAACCCTACGGATTTTTTAAGGCAAGCAAGACTACTGTTGATTGGTCTATACCTCCTTATATTTGATTTTCTCCTAAACTGTACATTGGTCTACCCTCCTAAGGAATTATTTTTTAGCGAGTCTCCATACCGCTCTTTTCATCCTTAGTCCCTCCTTAAAACTATTAGGATTATCTTCACTTATATTTTAAAATATAGGTGTAATCTTGTCAATAGGTTTTAGAAAAATTTTCTCAACAAAATTTTTAAAAAACACCTTGAAAACACTAACGATTTATGCTATAATAAAAATGTTGGGGGGACGAAAAAGCCCTCTTTTTTTATTATATAAAACAGTTAAAATTGTTAGAAAAAATCTAACAAAAAAGCACCTATTTTTAGGTGCTTTTGAATTTATCTTACGCCTATTCTCGTTTGTTTTGCCTTTTTTGATAAAATGTCAGAGATAGAGTATTTTGAGTTGGCAATAATAACCGTCGTGCCTATTTTAACTGCCTCTTTAACGTATTCAAGTTTGGCTTTTGCTCCGTTTGCACCGGCTCTCGATGCTCCCGAACAATAATTTTCACAGGCAGTAATATTTTCTAAAACCTCGTAAACGTCCTTACCGCTGATTTCTGGAATTAGGGTTTCGGGGTTTTTACTATCTTTATAAATTCCGTCTGCGCTCGTTAGTATTAAAAGCGTTTTTGCTTTAACAAGACAAGCGATTTGTGAAGCCGTTTCGTCGTTATCAACACACTCAACAACCTTTTCGTGGTCATTTTTAAGAGATTGAATTTCCAACCTTCTATTTTCCTCTATACTAACTGCGTCGTTATAATTAACGATAGGTATTGCATTTTGTTCCTTACATCTAAGGAGCATATTTTTTAAGTGTTCCCTTTTTACCTCGTCGTTAAAATGCTGATGTTCGATTAGAACCTGTCTTATAGAATATTGTGGGTTAACGAATTGACGGTAGGTAGACATCAATATCGATTGACCTTGTGCGGCGTAGTCCGTTTTAACTTCTTCTTTGTCGCCAAACAATTCAACTCCGTTTCTTTGAATATAATCAAGCCTACCTGTTTCAACTGCGCCACTCGTTACCCAAACGTAGCCTGGCTTTAACTCTCTTGAAAGCCTTGCAATAAGGGTGTAGTCAAGAGAACAATTTTCTTTATTTATTAAGGCCATTGAGCCTATTTTTCCAACTAATTCAACGTCAAACATAATAATTCCTCTTTAGGATTTTAGCATTTCGTTATTTTACTAAATTGTAAATTGCTTTTTTATAAATTTCGTAACTTTTCTTTAAGTGGCTAACGGTAATACCCTCGTTTGCCTCGTGGCAACCTTTAGTTCCCCTATCGTCGCCAAACCCAAAACCGCAACCGACCTTAAATACTCTCGCAAAGGTTGAGCCTCTTTGAGCAACGGGAAGAGCGTTCTCTCCCGTAACTTCATTATAAGCAGAAAGTAGTGCGTTTACAAGCCAACCATTTTTATCTGCCATAAAGGGCTGGTTTCTTTCGACTATTTCGTAGGGAAGTTTAATTTTTTCAAAGTATGGGTTAACGGAGTTTTTGCCAAAGGGTGCGGGAACTCTACAGTCGCAAGCAAGTACATAATTTTCCCTTTCGTTTATTATAAGGTTGGGAGAAAGAGTTGCTGTTCCTTGTTCGTTTTCCAATGATGAAAGACCTAAACCGTCCTTAAATAAAAGTTCGGGTAGACCTAATAGGCTCTCGCCCATTTCTTCCATATATTTAAGCAAAGGAAAAAGTGCATTTTTACCTTTTTCTGGATATGCTCCGTGTGCGGGCACGCCAAAACTTTCTATAATGTTACCGTTTAATTTCAAACCGTATTTTTTTATAAGATTTTCGTCAATAACTGAAGCGTCCGCCTCAACCGAGGCAAGGTCGCAAACGGCGTTAATAACCGTACCGCCCTTTAAGTTTTTAAAGTTCTTAAACTTGGGAAGAGTTATTTTCAAGTGATATATGCCTTTTTCGGCATAACACACGGGGAAATTGCTATCTGGTGAAAACCCATAAACAGGGAAGGTCGTTTTAGTTTTCATATACTCAATATCCTTCCAACCCGATTCTTCGTTGCAACCGATAATTAAACGAATTTTTCTGTTAAATTTTACGCCCTCGTCTTTTAACTCTTTCAAAGCGTAAAGGCAGAGTAAACAAGGCGTTTTATCGTCCTCCGTGCCCCTACCGTAGAGAACTCCGTCCACCTCCGTGAGGGTAAAAGGGTCGGTGTTCCAGCCAAGTCCTATCGGAACAACGTCTAAATGTCCGATAATGCCAACCTCTTCGCCGTTTCCATAACGAATTTCGCCACCGTAGTTATCGTAATTGATAGTTTCAAAGCCAAAGTTTTTTGCCACTTCTAAGAAGAAGTGTAACGCTTTTTTGTTTTCTGAACCAAAAGGAGCGTCGTCAGTAGCCACGTCTTGAATACTTTTATATGAAATTAATTTTTTTAGGTCTAACAAAAAATCTGAGTAATTCATAAAACCTCTACACAATTAACCTATACATTATTATAATATTTTTTGCTATCTTTTGCAATCTTTTTGATAAAAATATACTTAAGTAAATAAAAATGGCGTGGGTGGGTTAACAAATCTTTGCGAAAAATGTAAAAATATGTTAAAATATTTTTATGGAAACTCAATCAATTCACAAAGGCCATAGAGAAAGATTAATGGCCAAAGTTTATAAAAACCCCGAGGTTTTATCCGACCATGAATTTTTAGAGGCTATTTTGTTTATGATGATTCCACGTGTAGACACCAATCCTATTGCCCATAATCTAATAAGGATATTCGGCTCACTATATGAAGTGTTTAACGCTACGCCGGACGAACTTTGCACGGTAACTGGTATTGGTAGGGAAACGGCAGTTAAACTTCATTTAATTGGAAAAACATACGAGCGGATAGATAAAGAAAAGAGACCTATAAAGAAGATAAGTTCTATTAGTGGTGTAAAAGAATACGTGATTAACGAGTTTAGCAGTCTTAAAAAGGAACGTTGTATCGTATACTTGCTTAACGCAGGCTTTAAAATTCTTAATTCTTTAACGTATGAAAATAACGAATATGCAAAGGTGGTGGCAGAGCCTAAAGAAGTTTTAAGTGCGATAGGTGTGCACAAGCCAAGATATCTCTTAATTGCTCATAATCACCCAAGCGGTTCGCTTTTGCCTAGCGTTAATGATGATTATGCGACGGCAAACCTTATTAAAATTTGCGAACTATTTAACGTAGACATTATCGACCACATTATTATAGCCGGTGAGGAATATTATAGTTATTCTTCTTCGGGGCATTTGGATGAGATTAAGAGAAATCCTAATTTTTATAAAATGCTAGCAACGGGAAAAGGCTATTAGGCTTAAAGTTAAACTAATTTATATTAAAAAATCGGTGGAAGAATAATTCCGCCGATATTTTTATTTTTCAACAACATTGCGGTTTTTGTTTTTGAAGATAGCGCTCTAAACCGTTTACAATCTTTTCCGCCATAGAATAGATTAAATTTAGCCGTGTCACGTTAAAAAGTTTAAAATTATCTTGGCTTTTTTCCGCAACGATACCTATAATCGACAAGTCCCCCACCGTCTTTAGATTTTTGTTTACCCCAAGCCCTGGTTTAATTCCTTTTTTTAGAACTCTAATCACGCCTACGTCCTCTGAACTTCCGACGGCTGCGTCAACGGCAATGACTGTAGAATATGGGTGGGCTTTCTTTAAATAATCCTTTGCGTAATTTATTTCTTTTGCGGTTATCGGAGAACCAAGTGTGCCGTATACGTATGCGTTTACCTTCTTTTTTAATAAAAGCGTGCCAATTAATGGACCTAAACTATCCCCTAAAACCAAATCACTACCTATACATAATATTATAGGAACGCTTGTAGGCTTATGCATCTCGCTAAGCGCAGAACTTATCCCCGCTGACGTGTAGTCGTTAAATAAGCAAAAGGAATAACTATTGTTATCCATATCTATCTCCTTAGGTTTTTTCTAAGTATTTCCGCTCGTCGCCTCTTTTATACTTTAAATTTTTATAAATTGTTGTAAACTTTAAATAAAAGTGATATAATCAATCTATATACACGTTTGTAAGGAGTAAATATGAATTTATTAACTGCCCTTACAAGTAATATAATTGACGTTGCAGTTATTTTAACTGTGCTAATTTCCTGCGTTGTGGGCTTAAAGAAGGGTTTCGTTAAGTCGTTGCTTTCTACCTTTGGCTCGTTATTTGCGATAATTATTGCCCTTATATTGTGTTCATCGACAACCGCTTTTTTAGAAACAAAATTTGGTTTAATTACTTCTATTTCAAGTGGCGTTGTTGGTGTTTTAACAAGGATTTTTGGCGAGGAAATTATGTTAACGACGCTTAGAGATGCAACGGAAGTTTCTTTAACTAATTCAAATCTTACTGCTTGGCTTATTAAGATTATTATTGACGTTAAAGGCGTTGGCGACATACCTCTTGATTACACTGTTAGTGACGTTGTTTCCCCTGTATTCGGCTATTATATTACTTGCATCATTTCAGTTGTTGGGCTTTATATTATATTAAGAATAGTCTTTTTTATCGTTGGCGAGTTTGCTAAAGGGTTACACAAAATTCCTGTTGTTGGTTTTGTAGATAAATTTCTCGGTTTTATCTTTGGGTTAATTAAAGGTATTATCGTAGTTCAGATAATTATTTTGATAATTAGGGTTGTTCCGTTAGGATTTTTCCAAAATATTGCGTTAAGCATAGAACAATCGGCAATAGCACTATTTATTGATAAGATTAACCTATTCTCTTATATTCTAAATTTAGTTTCTCAAGTTAATCTTATAGATACCATTAAATCTCTTATAGTTAAATAAAAGAAAATTAGCGCATAGAATAAATCTATGCGCTAATTTTATTTATACAACCAAAATATTTCTATAAAATTTATGCGGTTATATTTTTTAAATTATAATTTCCAATTTATAATAGTTTCAAGAAAGCAGGTTGTTCTATAATCATTTATTCCATGACCCGTCCACCAACACGAACATACTAATCAAAACACAGGTTTGTAATCAAAAAAAATTTAAGAAAATGCTTTGGCAAAGCAAGCAAATATACAAATTCTAAAATACAAATTTGATTATGTGCAAAAAGCAAACGTATATTTTTTATTTATATGCAAAATTAAAAGCAAAGTGAAAGATACTATCATTGTTTCACGTTGAACAATTTTTAACTTCACAACCAATTTTTCCAAAACCTTAAAACAACGAAAAAACATACAAGCGCAATATAATTTATGCAAATTTTAATAAAAAAACTATTAAAAATTAAGAAAAATTTCGTGTAAATTATCTTTTCCACAATAAACCCGTGTTTCACGTTAAACAATTGTAGTTTTAACAATGTTTCACGTTAAACATTTTTGACAAAAATCAAGCCAAAGTGTATTACAGCAACAATTAAAAGCGCCATCAAGGTTTTATTGCTTTATAAAGTAGATTTTTTCTTGGCAAAAATAAACTTCATTCTGTCTCACGGGCTAAAAATGGCAATTTTTCACCATATATATGAAAATTGATGTTGTGTTTTGTTAATTAGTTGATTGTTGGGTTGCGGAATGGGCGGTTAAATTATGGAAAGTAATCTATGAAAAGAACTCTTCAAACGACAAAATAATAGGTTTTTGAATTGATGATATTTAATTTATGTTGTGTTTAATATAGCGATTAGAGTAATATAAACAAGAAAACAAAAAAATCTTTTAATGGTTTTATCTTGGCGAGTAAAGGGGGAATAAGCAAAAAAATATTTTTTAAAAAAAATTATTTTAAAATACTTTTGCGTTAAAAGTTTATTATGTTGTAATTTAATAAAGGCGCAAAGTTTATTTAATAAAAAAATATAAAAAAGCGCAAAAACAATATGTGTGCGCTTTGTTAAAATAAATAGTGGCAAAAAATTTAAGAATAATCGTTGTAATTTTGTCTATAATAATGTATAATAGAATATAATAAAAAAGTTTTTTCAAGGTTTGTTTAATCTTTTTCGGGTATACTTGAAACAACTAAATTATAAGGAGAGTAACATTGAACAAATCAAAATCTAAATGGATATGGATTGTGCTTGCGGTAATTATTGCGTTTATCGGCATAGTGTCCATTAATAATTTCTTAAATAAAAAATATGAGGCAAAGTTTTCGGAATTTATTGAAGTTTTGGAAAGTTCTGACGCTGAAAACGGAGGGTTATCCTATCAAGAACTTAAAAATTCTAATGCAGGCGGTATTTATCAAACCGTATATAGTTATTTAAACGCAAATGGAATTGCAGAAAACTCCGTTTATCAAGTTTTAGTTACCGACGTGGTTGTGGACGGATACGTTGCAAGTTATTCTATAAAACTTATACTTTCTGATAATAGTACTACATCAATTTCATTTGAGACGGCTATATTTAGAAGTGCATCTGACCTTGATAAAATAATTACGGCATGTGAAAATGCAAACATATCGCTTACCACTACCGACCCGAACGCAGGCTCGATTTGGTCGTCAATTTTACCAATCGTAGGCTACGTTTTAGTTGCGGTTGTATTCATTATAATTATTATGCAAACGCAAGGCGGAACGAAGGGGGCTATGTCCTTTGCTAAGACAAACGCAAGGGTTAATCAAAACCTTAAGGTTAGATTTAGTGACGTTGCTGGAGCGGAAGAAGAAAAGGCGGAACTTGCTGAAGTTGTAGATTTTCTTAAAAACCCCAAAAAGTTCTCAGAACTTGGCGCAAGAATTCCAAGAGGCGTTCTTTTAGTAGGTCCTCCCGGAACGGGTAAAACGCTTTTCGCTAAGGCTGTTGCTGGTGAGGCGGGCGTGCCTTTCTTTTCAATAAGTGGTTCGGACTTTGTAGAAATGTTCGTTGGCGTTGGTGCATCAAGAGTAAGAGATTTATTTGATTCAGCAAAAAAGAATATGCCTTGTATCGTGTTCATTGACGAAATTGACGCAGTAGGTCGTCAACGTGGAACAGGTATGGGTGGTGGACACGACGAAAGAGAACAAACCCTTAACCAACTTTTAGTTCAAATGGACGGTTTTGCAACTAACGATGGAATTATCGTTATGGCGGCAACAAACCGTGCTGATATTTTAGACCCAGCACTTCTTCGTCCCGGTAGATTTGATAGACAAATTTACGTTAACGTGCCTGACGTTAGGGGAAGAGAGGCTATCTTAAAAGTTCACGCAAGAAACAAACCTCTTGCAAAGGATATTAACTTTAAGACTGTTGCTCGTATGACGAGTGGTTTTTCAGGTGCAGACCTTGAAAACTTACTAAACGAAGCGGCAATTCTTGCTGCGAGAGCAGACAGAAAATTCATTACTAACTTAGACCTTTACGAAGGTATAAATAAAGTTCTTATCGGACCTCAAAAGAAATCACGTCTTGTTACTGAAACGGATAAACGTATTACTGCTTATCACGAGGCTGGGCATGCAATATTAGCCAAATTACTTCCTAATTGTGACCCCGTTCACGAAGTATCGATTATTCCGAGAGGTCAAGCGGCTGGTTATACTATGACTAGACCTGATAGCGACGATAATCACTTAACAAAAGCAAAACTCTTAGACGATATCGTTATGACTCTTGGCGGAAGGGTTGCTGAAGAACTTATTATTAAGGATATATCGGCAGGAGCGTCGGGTGATATTCAAGCCGTTAGCAAGAGAGCAAGGCTCATGGTTACCGAGTGGGGTATGAGCGAAAAGGTTGGTCCAATCTCTTACGGTTCTGAAAGGGAAATCTTTATTGGTAGAGATATGGCATCACACGTTTCATATAGTGATAGTACCGCTGCAGTTATTGACGAAGAAGTTAAATCTATCGTTGAGGGCGGGCTTAAAAAGGCAAGAAAACTTTTATCAGAAAACAAAAAACTTCTCGATAATATGGCAAGGCTTTTAGTAGAGAGAGAAACTATTTTCTCCGAAGAAGTTGAGATGCTTATGGAAGGAAAATCTGTAGAAGAAATAATGCTTTTTATGGACGAAAACGAAAGAACTCTTTCGCAAAACCCCTTTGAAAGAAGGGCTGCTAAATCGGTTATCGTTAAAGAAAAAGAAGAGAGGATAGAAGAAAACCTTTCAACCGCAACGGAAGAAAAAGCGGAAAATAGCGCAGACGGTAAAGCGGAAGAAAAAGAGGATAAAGAATAAAAAATTAACCCTAACGGGAAATAATTACTACAACGGAAAAAGGGGAATATTATGGCAAGAATAATAGCGTTTTCAAACCAAAAAGGTGGGGTAGGTAAAACAACATCGTGTGTAAATCTTTCAGCGTACTTAGCGCAAAAAGGATACAAATGCTTGCTTGTGGACTTAGACCCACAAGGTAACGCAACGAGTGGACTTGGGTTTTCCAAGAGCGAGGTTAAAAATTCCGTATATAACGTAATGATAGACGATATGCCTATTGAAGAGGCTGTAGTTAAAACTTGTGTAGACGGGTTGGATTTATTGCCTTCAAACATTGACCTTGCTGGGGCGGAAGTAGAACTCGTTTACGTTAAGGATAGAGAAAAAGTTTTAAGCAAAGTTTTAGAAAGAGCAAGGGGAAGTTACGATTTTATTACGGTTGACTGTCCTCCCTCTTTAGGGCTTTTAACCATAAATGCGCTTGCGGGTTCGGACGCAGTTATTATTCCTATTCAAAGCGAGTACTATGCTTTAGAAGGTTTATCACAACTTATGAACACAATTAAGTTGGTTGTTAAGCACTTAAATCCTAACCTTAAAATTGAGGGCGTCGTTTTAACAATGAACGACAATAGGGCAATTATTTCCCGCCAAATTTCAGCGGAAATTAGAAAGTTTTTCGGTAAGCGTGTATACGAAACGGTTATTCCAAGAAATATTCGTTTATCTGAAGCGCCGAGCCACGGCGTTCCAATAATGTTGCACGATACGAAATGCTCGGGAGCAAAGGCGTACCTTGCATTTACTGAAGAGTTTTTGTCAAAGCAACCGAAAGGCGTTGTAAAACACGGCTAAGTTAAAGAGAAAACATTAATAATATCAAAAGATATAAAACGGAGCAAAGGAAAATGAAAAGTAATAGAGGTTTAGGTAAAGGTTTATCTGCATTGTTTTCGGAAACGGAGAGCGATTACGGTAAAAGTTTGCTATTTGAAGAGAGCGAAGAGCAAAGTGGACAAGGAGTAACCGAGGTGGACGTTGGTTTAGTGTTTGCTAACCCCAACCAACCGAGAAAGGCGTTTGACCCTACCGCCTTACAAGAACTTGCCGATTCAATAGAAAAACACGGCGTGATTATGCCTATTATCGTTAATAAGAGCGGTGATAGATATATGATTATTGCCGGTGAAAGAAGATATCGTGCAAGCAAACTTGCAGGGCTAAAAAAAGTTCCCGTAATAATCAAAAATTACAACGAAAGACAAATAAAAGAGATTTCTCTTATTGAAAACTTGCAAAGAGAAGATTTAAATCCTATAGAGGCGGCAAACGCAATGAAGTCGCTTATGACCGATTACGGTTTAACGCAAGAGGACTTGGCGGATAGAATAGGTAAATCAAGGCCCTCAATTGCCAACACGTTAAGATTATTAAGTCTTGCTCCAGAAGTAATGAAGATGGTAGAAACGGGTTCGCTTTCCGCAGGGCATGCAAGGGCAATGATCTCCGTTCCGGAAGTTGACCAAAAGAAAATGGCTAACGCCACTATAAAAGAGGGACTTTCTGTTAGAGAAGTAGAAAAGAGAGTAAAAGAATATTTTATGACCCCCGAAGAAAAGGCAAGAAAGAAACAAAAGGCAGAACTTTCTTTGGAACTTAAAGAGTTAGTGTCTGATATGCAAAGGGTTTTCGGTACGAAAATTAACGCAATAGGAAACGATACTAAGGGCAGAATATATATTGATTACTACACGAGGGACGACCTTGATAGATTATCAGACATTGTTGAATATCTTAAAAATAGAAAATAAAATTTGGGCGACGCGCTTTTGCGTCGCCTAACTTATGGTAAAAATATGCTTGAGTTTTTACGTTTAGGCAAGGACGTTGGCGTTCTAAAAGAGTATATGGAGCAAAGTGAAATTGAGTTTTGCGATTATTCTGTGGGCGCAAAGTACCTTTGGAGAGATGAATTTATAATTGAATACGCAATTTTTAACGACACCCTTATAATGAAAGAAAGGTGTGAGGACTATCCCACCGCCTTTTACTATCCCATAGGAAAGGATGTAGACGGTGCACTTTTGGAGATAGAAAAATACTGCAAGGAAAATAATCTTCCCTTGTGGTTTTGTTGTATTGACAACGAAAGGGCAAGCCGTCTATCAATTAGATACCATTTTGCTAAAATTGTTTCTGAAAGGGATTGGAGCGATTATATTTATCTTGCGGAAAACTTTAAGACCTATTCCGGCAAAAAGTTTTCAGGGCAGAGAAACCACGTTAACAAATTCAAAAAATTATATCCTAACTATCAGTTTTCTCAGTATAAAGAGGAAGATTTTGATGACGTTTCCGAGTTTATAAAAGAGTACGAAAAAGGGATAGAGGACACCTCTTTGCAAAAAGAAGAGTGCGAAAAGTTAAGAGATTATCTAAAAAATCTAAAGCCGTTGGACCAAGTGTGCGGAATTATAAGAGTGGACGACAAGGTGGTGGCTTTATCCATTGGTGAAAGAGTTAAAGACACGTTGATAGTTCACGTAGAAAAGGGACTCAAAGAGTATCAAGGTGTATACCCCACTATGGCGAGCGAGTTTGCGAAAGCCTTTGCTGTGGACGGCGTTAAACTTATTAATAGAGAAGAAGATTGCGGGGATATGGGTCTAAGGATTTCTAAACTTCAATATCAACCTATTGAGGTAAAGGAGAAAAACAACGTTCAAATACTTACTGCCTTTTCTAAATTAGAAAAAGAGGTTAAAATTGAGCACGAAGGTTTACTTTTAGAAGAACTCTCCCCAAAAGACAAAGAGGCATATAGAAACTTATATTTAGATGACGAACTTAACAAATTTTGGGGCTACGATTACAGGGAGGATTCGGGTGAAAACGAGCCTACCGCTGAATATTTTTACAACTTTAACAAAGATTTAAGAAAAAAAGAAGAGGAACTTTCTCTTTTAGTGAAAAAAGAGGGTGTTGTGGTTGGAGAAGTCGTTCTTCACGAGTTTGATTTTTACGGTGGCTTAGAAATAGGCTTTAGAATAGCAAGGAAAGAACAAAAAAAAGGCTACGCATTTAATAGCGTAACCGCAGTAATTAATTTTATCAAAGAGAAAATTAAGCCGACGAAAATTAAAGCAAAATGTTATAAAGAAAACCTTGCTTCGGAAAACTTATTAACCAAACTTGGCTTTACTAAAAGTGGTAAGGACGAAAAATATTATCATTTTTACTTATAGTAAAAGAGTAAGTTAACCCCTAAAACTATTATTTTTTTATAGAAGCGTTAACACGCTTTACCACCTCGTCGTGCGAGCGCATAGTGGAGAGCATTTGTTGTTGAAGGGGAGCGGATTCCTTTTTTTGTTTTAAATCATTTTGCGGTGTGGACGGGGCGTTTTCCCTTTCTTTAGGGGGAGAAAAACCCTTAAAAAGGGAAGAAAGAGGGGAAGAACTTTCGTTTGAGTTCTTGCCGTAAAAATCCAAAAAAGAGTTTAACAGTTTAAAAATACCGAATTTATCCAAATTTTATCACCTCAAAATAGAAAAAAGAAGTCAAAAAATAAACAAAATAATTGCAAAAATTTGCTTTATGCGTTATAATATATATCTGTATAAATAAAATATATTCGGTAAACTTTAAAATGTTTACTAATATCAAGTGGAGAATTTATGAAAAGACTTATTGCTGGAATTATCACTGTTGCTCTTGCGGTAACGGCTATATTCGGACTAACAGCTTGCAGTGGAGGAAAGGAAACCACCACTATGAAAGATTGGGGAAAGGTTGTTAGCGTTGGCGGTGCTATTGCCGAAACGGAAAACTATTTATATTATATTAACGGCTTAGGCACGAGTACTGACGATAACACTTTTGGCGAGCCTGTAAAGGGTGCGCTCCTTGCGGTGGACAAGTCAACACTCGGCTTGGAGGAAATTAAAACGGAAGTAGTAGTTCCCAAACTTATGGTTGCAACCGATTATAATGCCGGTGTATATCTATTCGGTGAGGGAGAAGAAACTTACGTTTACTACGCAACCCCCAGCACGAAAAAGGATTCAAGCGGTAACGTTGCAAATTCCACCCTTACGTTTATGAGAACGAAATTGGACGGGACGAGTACGCAAGAGTTTTTCTCTGTTGATGGGCTTGGAACAAATTATAGAATTGCCGAAAAGGACGGAGTAGTTTACGTTGTGTATTTCGACGGTGAAGAAGAGGCTCTTAAAGTTTACAATACTTCTAACAAAACTACGGAAATAATAGCAAAGACTGATGCTGAAACTACAACGGAAACGGTTCTTGAAGGTGGCTCAAAAGTATACCTTAGTTTAGATTCCTACAAATTCGTTGATAACGGATACGGAGTTCAAGTATTCTTTACCATGAAAGCGTATGCGGAGAATTATTTCCCCGAAAAAGCCGAAGATAAAGGTGAAGATTACGTTAGAGCAGAAGAAAAGTTTAATCTTTTATGTTCATACTCCGTTGGTGACGAAAAGAGCGAAAGCGGAATTTTCGGTAAAATCGTTAAAAGCGGAGAAGTGGGTGACGTTATTTATACGCCAACCTTAGTAGAGGACGGATATTTCTTCTATTCTGAAAAAGATATCGTTGGCAAAACAAAGACGCTTGCTATAAACCTTTCCGATTTAGAAGCACCTGCAAAAGAAATCAAAAACGTTGATTACCTTGTTGAAAACGTAGTAATTGAAAGCCTTGACGAGATTTATTATCTCAACGGTGAAAAGGGAACGGTTTACAAAACAACCCTTCTTGAAGACGATACCAGTAAGAGAGAGATTGTTATCACGGGCGAAGTTGTTTCTTCATTGCTTTACGTTTACGACGGTCAATTATATTATCACGCATCAAACAGCAAGATAGCAAGATATGCTCTCGAGGGTGATGCAAGAGAAGAATACGTTTCAGGAGATATTGTATCTTCTACTTGGTATGCTCCACAGATTATTAAAGTTGGCGAAACGTCTTATATGTTCTATCTTGATTCTTCGGTAGAAAACAGTTCATATATTCAATTCGTTGGTCTTGATGGTGAAGTTGTTCTTGACAATGGCCAAGACGAAGAAGACGATGCTGACGATTTCTATACTTTACAAGGACAAAAAGTTTTAGGTATTATGCTTGCTAAGGATTCTTGCAATAAGGCAGTTAATGCAATCAAGGCAATTCCTACTACTGCTATCGACTATGAAATAGTAGATAATAAAGTAGTGTTTACTTCCGTAGCAAAGGCAAGGGCTGAGTACGACGCTTTATCTGAAGAAAGCAAACAATACGTTCCAGAAGAAAATCTTGAAACCCTTCTTAGAGCGGAGAGAGCACAACTTTTAGCAAACTACTACTACGACCTTAGAGAATACAAAAACTATGCTAAAATGTCAGAGGCAGAAAAGAACGTGTTTAAGTCTGCTTATGAAGAGGCAAAGGCTCATCGTCAAAACTTAATTGATGAAAAGGATTCAGAATACACCGTTATTAGAGACCTTTTAACTGACGATATTAAAAAGATGTACCAAGAGGCTAACAAACTTTTACAAGAAAGCAAATAATAACAAAACAAAAACCGCTCCAAGTATAGAGCGGTTTTTTATTTTATATTAACCTTTATTTTTCTTTACAATTAAACACCACGCCGATTGTTCCCGGACCACAGTGAGAACCGATAACAGGACCAACAGGTTGAAGTAAAATATCTGCCTTAGGGAATTGCGCTTTTATCTTTTCGATAAAAATATTAGCAACCTCCTCTGCGTCAGCGTGAAGAACTACGATTTTATGTTCCTCAACGTCCTTTCCTTTTTGTTTCATAAAGTCAACTATAGTGGAAAGGGCTTTTTTCGTGCCTTTTTGTTTGTCTATATTTAATATCTTTCCTTCCGCATTAAAGTGAAGAATAGGCTTAATACCAAGTAGATTGCCAACGATTCTTGAAACACCGGAAATTCTTCCGCCCCTATGAAGATAGGTTAAGTCCTCTACCATAAAGTAGGTTGCGGTACTTTCAATAAGTCCTGTTAAATATTCGTCCAACTCGTCCATAGTTGCGCCCTCGTTATATTTAAGTGCGCCGTAGTAGGTTATTATTCCACTACCCATAGTTATGAGTTTAGTGTTTATATAACGAATTTCTCTATCGGGATATTTTTCTTTTAGTGACTTTATCGCCGCAAACATTTGAGCAAAAGTTCCGCTCATTTCGTGGGAGAAGGTTATATAGTAAATGTCCTCTCCGTTTTTAAGCACCGGCTCAAAATACTCGGTGTAATCGTATTCGTTAAGTCCCATAGTTTTAGGAACTGCTCCGTTTCTCATTTTATCAAAGAAACCCTTAAAGTCGTGTTTTTCGCCCATGTCGTAAAAATATTCTTCATTATCTATATAATAGGGCATTCTAATAACGTTTATACCGAGCTCTTTTACGGTTTTATAATTAAGCTCACAGTTAGAATCGCAAAATAATCTATACATAATTTTTTCCCTTATAAACTTTTTCAATTAGGCGCATAGCACCTCACACTAAAGATATTATACCTTATTATTTACCTTTATGTCAATATTTGTGCTAAAATTTTTATTTTGTGTAAAAAAAGAATAAATATTTATTAATCACCGTTATTCCGTTGACAAAGCAGGGTTGTGGTGGTAAAATTAATCCATACTTCGATGAACCGTGCGGAATTTATTAAAGACCGTGCGGGGAGAAACTCTGGAGAATCCCTTAAATGGGTGCCGAAGGTGCAACGGGTTATCCCCCAATCTCTCAGGCAAAAGGACAGGGCAGGTTAAATACTGTTTATTCTTTATTTTTAGGGTTACTCTTTTATCGAAAGAGTAATTTTTTTATTTTTAGGAGTAACGTTATGCAAGTTTTTTTAGACGGTTTGTTAAAAGTTGTTCAAACGATTAACGCATATCTTTCCGATTACGTTTTAATTATATTACTAATCGGCGTGGGCGTTTTTTTCACAATAAAAACCCGTTTCGTTCAAGTGCGTTGTTTTGGACAAGGATTAAAGCAAGTTTTCGGCAAAAAGAAATCTCAAGCGGGAAAGGGTATGACGTCCTTTCAAGCCTTTACTACCGCCGTTGCCGCTCAAGTAGGTACGGGAAATATCGTTGGAGCGTCGGGCGCAATTTTGGCAGGTGGTCCAGGTGCGATATTTTGGATGTGGATTATCGCTTTTTTGGGTATGGCTACAAACTATTCGGAGGCCGTTCTCGCTATTAAAACGAGAAAACCCTCTGAAGAGGGTGGATATAAAGGTGGCCCCGTTTACTACATTAAACACGCTTTTAAGGGTGGGTTTGGTAAGGCTTTGGCAGGCTTTTTTTCCGTTTCCGCAGTTATTGCTTTAGGCTTTGTTGGCTCTATGGTGCAATCAAACTCAATTGCGGGCACGGTAAACGAAGTTTCGGGAGTTTCCACTTGGGTTATAGGTTTGATTTTAGCAATTCTTGCGGGGCTTGTTTTCTTTGGCGGAATTAAAAGGCTTGCAAGCGTCACCGAGAAGTTAGTTCCAATAATGGCAATTATTTACTTGCTTGGCGGGTTAGTTGTAATTTTTAGTAGAGTTACACTTATTCCTGAAGCGATTGCAATGATTTTTAAGTATGCTTTTGTGCCACAAGCAATAATCGGCGGTGGAATTGGTTCTGCTATAAAAATGGCAATTAGTCAGGGCGCAAAAAGAGGACTTTTTTCCAACGAGGCGGGCATGGGTTCAACCCCTCATGCACACGCTCAAGCAGACGTGGAAACGGCACACGAACAAGGCGTTAGTGCAATGATAGGGGTGTTCTTTGATACTTTCGTCGTGCTAACTATGACTGCGCTTATCGTTATCGTAACGCTTTACGCGGGCGGTGGAAAACTTTCTACAGTAGAGGGCTTAAATTTAGCAACGGCTGAGGGACTTAATAAAACTAATTTGATTAAAAACGCTATTGCATCAGTTTTTGACTTTTCTAACGTTGGTCTAACCGTTGGTGGAATATTCGTTTCCGTTTGCTTATTTTTCTTTGCTTTTTCTACCATACTCAGTTGGAACTTGTTTGGTAAAATAAACTTTAATTATCTATTCGGTAAAAAATCCACCTTTGTTTATATGGCAATTTCAATTATTTTCGTATTCTTGGGTTCTATTTTTAAGAACGATTTAGTGTGGGAACTTACTGACTTTTTCAATTATTTAATGGTAATTCCTAACGTTATCGCTTTAATTGCGCTTTACAAAATGGTAGTTAACGAACTTAAGGAAAACGGTCAAGGAAAATCGGCGGTAGAAACCCCCAACGTCCCTTTAGAGGGTGTTGAGGGTAAAAATTAGCATATCAACGTATTTTTTATACGAGGATACCTTCTTAGTAAAGGCAGGCAAATTATTTTTTTGCTTGCCTTTACTTTTATTATGTTGTATAATGTCTATGCATTAGGCGATTAGGAGGAAAAAATGCAAGCACTTAAAGAACTTTATAAGATAGGGAAAGGCCCTTCAAGTTCACATACGATAGGTCCGGAAAGGATTTGTAGGTTCGTAAAAGAAAAATATCCAAGCGGATACAACTTTAAGGTCGTTCTATATGGCTCTCTCGCAATGACGGGGGAAGGGCACGGTACGGATAGGGTTATAAAGGAAGTGCTTAATGAGGTGGAGATTGTTTTTGACACAAAAACGGGCAATCTTCCACATCCTAATACTATGGATGTAGAAGTGTACAAAGAGGGGCAGTTGGTTACTAAGATTAGGGCTCTTTCAGTTGGTGGTGGAAGCGTTAAAATAGAGGGGGTTGAGTTTGTCGCTCCTGCTTCAGTTTATAAAGAAAAGAACTTTTCAGAAATAAAAAAGTTTGTCCTCGATAAAGGCTTAAAACTTTACGATTACGCTTATTTATACGAGCCAGACTTAAAGGAATATCTCAAAACCGTTTGGGCTGTTATGAAAAAGAGTGTGGAGGACGGGCTTTCTAAAGAGGGAATCCTTCCAGGCGGTCTAAAAATTATTAAAAAGGCTAAATACCTCTATTCGCAAGGTGGTGATGGGGAAATTTCTGAACTAAGAAGAAATAGACTTGTTTCTTCCTATGCACTTGCAGTTGCTGAAGAAAACGCCGATAACGGAACTATCGTTACTGCACCTACTTGTGGGGCGTCAGGAGTGTTGCCTGCGATATTATATTACTATTATAAAGACGTAGGGTTTTCAGATGAAAAGATTATTGACGCTATTGCCACTGCTGGTGTTATTGGTAACGTTATTAAAACTAACGCATCTATTAGCGGGGCAGAGTGTGGGTGTCAAGCGGAAATAGGCTCTGCGTGTTCAATGGCGGCGGCGGCAATTTGTGAACTTTACGACTTGTCTGTAGACCAAATAGAGTGCGCCGCAGAGGTTGCAATGGAACATAACTTAGGACTTACTTGTGACCCCGTTTGTGGATTAGTGCAAGTTCCTTGCATAGAAAGAAACACTATGGCTGCGCTTAGGGCAATAAGTGCGTTTGGAATAGCCTACTACCTTGCCGATATGAGAAAAATGTCTTTTGACGCAATAGTTAAAACAATGTACGAAACGGGAAAGGACTTAAATAGCAAGTACTTGGAAACTTCTATTGGAGGGATTGCCGCAAATTACGGCAAATAAATATAAAAGCAGTAAAAAAAGTCGGCTTTCTCAACGATTTTGTCTGAGAAAGCCGAAAAAGAAAAAAAATTTTAAAAAAACTGTTAAATATAATTGACAAGAATTGTGTTTTTGGATATAATACATAAGCATTTAACGAAAAGTTAAACTATATGGCGGCGTAGCTTAGTTGGTTATAGCGGCCGGTTCATACCCGGCAGGTCGTTGGTTCGAATCTGACCGCCGCTACCAGTAAAAATCGGCGTTCCGCCGTAGATATATAAAATTTAACCGGCCCCTTGGTCAAGCGGTTAAGACACCACCCTTTCACGGTGGTAACATGGGTTCGATTCCCGTAGGGGTCACCAAAAACGGCGATTTTTAGGCAAAAAAGGCTTGAAAATCGCTCTTTTTTTCAAAAACAAGCGCAGAAATGCGCTCAAAAAGTGTCAAAATTAGTGTCAAACGGCGGAGTTGTGGTCCGCCGTTTGTCCTTTTAAAATCTAATTTTTTGACCCTCAGAAAGAAGATACTCGTCTGATAAATTGGTGTATGCGTCCGCCAAAACGCCCGAACTGTGGCCGACAAAGTGATTGAGGGCAGGCTCGGAAACGCCACACTCTTTACAACGGCTATAAAAAGTAGTGCGCAAGTCGTATAAAATATGGTCGGGCAAAATCTCCTTAAACTTTCGGCGCAGATAGTCGGGCGACGAGAAATAAAGATTGTCTGAAAGATACGGTAAGAGCATTGGGGTAATTGGAATTTTCTTGAAAACCGTTTTCTTATTCTTCCTCTTCGAGTTTACGGCAACGACAAAAGGCCCTTCGATTTTAACGCTTGAAAGTTCGTTGGGCCGTAATCCGGTGTAAAGTAAAATCATAAACGGTTGCATAAGTGGAGAGTTTTTTAACTCTGATTTAAGCCGTTCAATCTCTTCAGAGTTAAGGGCGGTTCCGTGCTTCCGTTCGTGAGTTGGTTTGTAGACGATTCCGAGTGGATTTTTAGTTATAATACCGTGAGAGATTGCGCCCTTAAGGATAACCGAAAGCAAAGAATAAACCTCGTCTGCAGTTTTGCCTTTGCCCTCTTCAATAAGCTTATCTATAACGTCTTGGCAATCGCCAGGCGTTATTTTTTTAAGTGGTTTTTCGTTAAACGTTGGTTTAATGTGGTTTCTAAATCGGTTTAGGTCGTTAACGTAGGTTGCCGGTGTTACTTTCTTTTTACGGAACTTTTCAAAAAAATATAAAGTAAAGGCCCCGAACGTCTGAGGGATACCGTCAATAACAGTGGGGGCTTTTCTGCGACGTGGAGTTCCATTTCTTAAGTAAAAGCGGATTTTATCTTCCACGTCCTGTCGTGTGCGACCGTAAACGTAAAATTTTTCACCTTTAATAACAACGTAACCTTGAAAACGGCCGTCCTTTCTCGGTGTTGACGTAATCGATACGCCGGGGATGTTTAGATTCATTTTCTCCTCCTCCGAAAAAACGGCTCTTTCCTTTTGCTGATTTAATTGTAAAGCAACGTTAACCCCGTTATCGAACGGGGCTTTTTTTTTGCCCGGAGAGAAGTGCATCCACTTCCGGGGGAACGGTGGCGCCGAACTCTTCCGCCCAGCGCTGAAGCCTTGATAAAAGTTTGCTTACGTTAAACAGTTCTTTTATCGCATTTTCAATTTCTTCCTTAAACATACTGTAAACTCCTTTGTAATTTTTTAGGGTTTACAGTATAGCACCGTTAGGCCTTAGATTCAACAAGCGCCTTTAATTGTATGCGGATAACGTTTCGAGCGTCAAAGTCAAGCGCACGGTAGGAGTGTAGAATCTCTTTCTCTTCTGCAGATAAATCTTCCCCGGCAACGGTAACGTTAACTGCGCCGAAGTCATCGCAACGTCCAAGTAAATAATCTGAAGTTACATTTAGCGCATTTGCCAAGGATAAAATAGTGTTTGCGCCTGGCTCCCTTTCTTCTAATTCAATCATTGAAATGCAAGATGCAGATAAGTTTGCCTTTTGGGCAAGTTCAGTTTGTGTAAGATTTTGTTCTTTTCTTAAGGCTTTTACAATCTCATTTATTCTCATTAATAGATTCTCCTTAAAAAACAATAACACAATTGTGAAAAAAGTGTTGACAAATTCACAAACGTGTGATATTTTATTTAAAAACTACACAGTTGTGTAAAAAAGGAGAGAAAAAAATGAACAAAGAACAAAACAAGACAAACCAAGAAACCAAGAAGCACGAACTATTGCACGTTGTTATAACGGACGCAAACACCGGGGAAACGGTAGTTGACGAAAAATCGACGTTGTTTGCCGGCGTAATAGGACAAGAAAAAGGGAGCAG
>JAZONF010000003.1:0-25567 GCA_045654365.1 Christensenellaceae bacterium
AACTTGCGAGAGAGAAATATAAGAACCTGCTGAAGCAGAACCTTGAATTTTTCTCTCGAAAAATATAATAACCTGCTACGCAGAACCTTGAATTTGCTCTCGCAAATATCACGCAAGAAACTTGCATATCACTTTTAGCCACAAGGCTAAAAATATAACTATATTAACCTAATCTTTTGTGGTAAAGATAAAGCCCACCATATTTCGCTTTTGCGAAGTATAGTGGGCTACACTTTTGTATTAAAGTAAAAATCCCTAAGAGAAGAGACCTTTTTCCGTGCTTTTTATTTTTACAAAATTTTTATACACCTGAATATGCTGCAAAGCCACAGTCGATAGGAAGAACAACGCCCGTTATTGCCGATGCCGACTTATCGTCACAAAGGAACAAGGTTGCGCCCAAAAGTTCATCCGCTTCAACGAAACGACCCATAGGAGTTCCGCCTAAAATCTTACCACTTCTTGCCGTAGGCGTTCCGTCCTCGTTAAAAAGAAGTGCTCTATTTTGTGCGGAAAGTAAAAATCCGGGAGCAATAGCATTACAACGGATACCAGTGCCCGCAAAGTGAGTTGCAAGCCATTGAGTAAAGTTGGAAATACCTGCTTTTGCCGCTGAATATGCGGGGATTTTTGTTAAAGGAATATAAGCGTTCATAGAAGAAATATTTAAGATGCAACCTGCTTTCTTTTCCGCCATATCCTTAGCAAACGCTTGAGTGGGAAGTAAAGTTCCTTGGAAATTGAGTTTAAACACAAAGTCTACCCCTGCGCTGTCCAAGTCGAAGAAAGATTTACCGCCCTCTTTAGCCTCGTGCTGATATTCATTATCAGTGGTTGCCTTAGGATTGTTTCCACCAGCACCGTTTACCAAAATATCGCAAGTACCTAAATCGTTTGTAACCGCCTTTCTAACCTCTTCTAAAGCCACGGGGTCTAAAACGTTAGCCTTATATCCATTACAGATATAACCCTCTGCCCTAATTTCTTCTGCTAATTTTTTAACCGCCTCTTCGTTTAAGTCAAGAGCGGCAACTTTTGCTCCGCATTTTGCAAAAGCCTTTGCCATTGCACCGCAAATAAGACCGCCAGCACCGGTTACTACTACTACTTTACCGGTATAATCAATATTTAATGGAAGGTTACTTTTCATTATTATTTATCTCCTTTTTGTCTTTCTAAAGTGTCCCAAACGCCAAGCATATACATTATACCTAACGCTCTATCATATAAACCGTATCCCGGGCGAACAGTACCGGGCTTTTCATCCCACAAATGTCTACCATGGTCGGGACGGATATATCCGTCAAAGCCACACTCGTTATACGCTTTAAGAATTTCAAGTATTCCCGTATCTCCGTCACAATCTCTATGGCTTGCCTCAGAGAAATCTCCGTTGGGGAAATGTTTTACGTTTCTTATGTGAGCGAAAGCAATTCTATCACAGTGTTTTCTAACGATATCTGCAACGTTATTATCGGGATTAGCGTTAAGGCTACCAGAACACAACGTTAAGCAGTTATACTCGTCGTCAACCATTTTTAAGAATCTATCGATACTCGGCTCGTCAACAAGAAGTCTTGGAAGACCGAAAATATCCCACGGTGGGTCGTCCATATGTATTGCCATTTTAATATCACATTCACGGCAAGTGGGCATTATCGCCTCTAAGAAATACTTGAGATTTTCCCAAAGTTTTTCCTTAGTAACACCCTCGTAAGCCTTAAAAAGTTCGTCAAGTTTAGCCATACGCTCAGGTTCCCAACCGGGGAAAGACATATTATACTTTTCGGTAAAATCTAAAATATATTTTGCCATTGCGTTATAATCGTCTTGAATCATATCCTTTTGATAGAAAAGTGCAGTTGAACCGTCCCCTACAGGGTGGAATAAATCACTTCTCGTCCAGTCAAAGATAGGCATAAAATTATAACAAATTACCTTAACGCCAAACTTAGAAAGATTACGTATCGTAGTCTTATAGTTTTCTATATATTTATCTCTACTAGGAAGCCCAATTTTAATATCGTCGTGCACGTTAACCGATTCAACAACGTCAATATTAAAGCCGTATTTATCACATTGTGCTTTTACTTCAGCAATTTCATTTTCGTACCAAATTTCACCAGGCATTTTGTGGTGAAGTGCCCATACTATACCTTCTACGCCGGGGATTTGCTTGATGTCAGATAAACTAATTCTATCGTTACCCTCGCCGTACCAACGGAAAGTCATTTTCATAAATCCGTTTTCCTCCTATTTTTACTGTTTATTATTTTATCATAACCGATTGATATTTGCAATACATTTTATAATTTTTTAACAAAAAAACTCTCTACTTTTTATGGTAGAGAGTTTTATTTTTTCGTTAACGATTATAATGCCCAAATAAGCCAAGTAAATAAATATCCTGTTAGCACGGCAACGGCAGTAAAAGGAATACCAATCTTAAAGAAGTCTGCATTTTTAACTTCGTGTCCGTCCTTTCTAAGCATACCTATTGCAACTACGTTTGCCGATGCACCGAAAGGAGTAATGTTTCCACCAAGCGTTGCGCCGATTAATAAGCCAAAGTAAAGTGCAACTGTTACTTGTGGTGAAAACTGCCCTGCAAGCCCCGATATAACGGGTAACATCGTTGCAACGTATGGAATGTTATCTATAAACGCCGATAAAAGTACTGAACCGAACACGATAACAGTGTAAAGTAAGAACACGTTTTTAGAACCAAGACTCGCAAAGAATGATGCAAGGTCTTTTATTATTCCAACGTTTTCTACACAACCGATAATTATAAACAAGAATATTAAAAACAACACCGTTTGATAGTCGAACGAATCTTTTACAATTCTTACTGCAGATTCCTTTTTAGTAAAACAATAAACTACTAAAGCGATAATACCGCAAACTAAACATATAACTCCGTTAGTTATGCTTTTGCCGAAAAGCATAACGTCTACACTTAAGAAGGAAGTTCCAACTAATATCGCCATATTTACGAGAAGAATTATCGTTGGGAAAAGACTTTTAACTTGTATGTTTTCGCTTTGATAGTTAAGTTTTTCTTTATTTTTTCTAAACACAAACATTAAAACGGGAATTGTAGCAAGTGCACCGAGTTCTACCGCCCAGAAAATTGAGAATCTTCCTTGAAAGAAAAAGAAGTCAAAAAAACTCATTCCCGCTTCGTCTGCAAGCATAACCGAAGTGGTATCACCAATAAGGGTTGCCGCACCTTGAAGGTTAGATGAAACGGCAATAGATATAAGTACGGGAACAGGTGAAACTTTTACTTTTTTTGCAATGGCTACGCCAATTGGAGCAAGCATTAAAACGGTTGCAACGTTATCTACAAAGGCTGAAATCACGCCAGATAAAAGCGAAACCGTTACGAGTGCCATAATAGAACTTGGCATTTTAGACATAAGTTTATCCGCAATCTTATTAGGCATACCACTATCAGCAAAAGTGCCAACGGTTAGCATAATACCTGCAAGCATAAACACTACGTCGTACTTAATACTTTTAATGGGCGAAATAATACCGTAATTCTCTCCACCACTAATCATTAAAAACACAGCCATTACAAACGCAACTGCACCAGTTGTCCACGTCTTTTGATTAGAAAACACAATAATTAGCACGTACGTTAAAATAAACAAACTTAACACTACGATTTTTTCCATCTCGTTTTCTCCTTGATATTCGTAAAATATAAAGACCTTTACCGTAAGTTTTTACGATAAAAGTCTTGTTACAACTACTTTTTAAGTAATTTTCGTTACCGGGTGAAATCACCGTACTGACGATAACGAAGGCGTTTAATAAAACGCTAACTACTCCCTTTTATTATATTAAGTTTAGGGTTTTATTATTTTAAGCCTAAAGCCTCGTAGGTAGAATTAAATTTTTCTATACAAGCAGTAAACTCTTTTTGCTCCTCTTCAGTTATTGGGAATTCAATAATCTTTTCAAATCCACCAGCACCAACCATACAAGGAACGCCTAAGCAAATATCCTTTGCTCCATACTCTCCGTTAACCATAGTAGATAAGGGAAGAACAATTCTTGCATCTGATAAAAGTGCTTTAACAAGGCTAACGGTAGAAGCAGCGATTGCATAGAAAGTTGCACCCTTTGCCTTGATAACTTTAGAACCTGCAGCAACCATACCAGCATAAATTTCTTTAAGGTTTCCGTCAATTTCCTCTTCATTAACACCAAGGAACTTCTTGCAATATTCTTTAACGGGGAAACCACAAACGGTAGCAAGTGAGAAAGGTGCCATACAAGCATCACCGTGTTCGCCAAGAACGAAAGAATTAACGTTACTTACGTCTACTTTGCAGTAATTTGCAATAGCCTCCGTTAATCTGTTACTATCTAATAAAGTACCCGTACCGATAACTTGATTAACACTAAGACCGGTACATTTAATCGTTTCGTAAGTCATAAGGTCAACGGGGTTACTAACGATAATGTAAAGTGCGTCTGGAGCAATTTTTGCAACTTCAGGCATAACGCTCCTTAAAATGTTTAGGTTAACCCCCGCTACGTCTAATCTCGTTTGACCGGGCTTTCTTCCAATACCAAAAGTTACGATAACGATATCAGAACCCGCAACGTCACTATATTCTCCACAACGGATACTCTTAGAAGGAACACAAGCACGGCATTGTGTTAAATCTAACGCCTCACCCTCTGCTTTTTCCTTATTTACGTCTACCAACAAAATTTCAGAACAAATATCGGAAAGAGTTAACGTATAGGCGATAGTTGCACCAACGTTACCTGCGCCAAGTATTGCTATTTTTCTCTTCTTTTCTACCATAATGCCAATTCTCTCCTATTATAAATTAATAATAATATAATACCTTATTTTAAGGAATTTTGCAAGTTATTTTTCCTATTAATTTAAAATAATTTTTTTCTAACGATATCGTACAAATCCCCTGCTCCAACAAAGTATATTTCCTCTATGTCGTTAAAAGTTAAAATCCCCTTTTTCAGTTCCTCAATTGAAGATAGGTATTTTGCTTTATTATTTATCTTTTTTATTTTTTTATATAATTTCTTACCATCTCCCTCCTCATCAAAACTTTCTCTTGCGGGAAAGGTTTTATAAATTATCAAATTTTTCACCTTTGATAGGGCTTTTACGAAGTCCTCCATTAAAAACTTGGTTCTTGAATAAGTGTGCGGTTGAAAAACCACCAAAGTTTTTTCAATGTTTTTGCGAGAAGAAAGTAGCGCATCTATTTCCGATGGATGATGGGCGTAATCGGAAAAACATAGATAGTTTTTATATTTCCCAATAAATTCATCCCTTCTTTTTACTCCCTCAAATTTTTCCAAGCCCTTTTTTATTTTATAAAAGGGAACTTTGTTTTCATCCGCAAAAGCAACAACGGATAGTGCGTTATATACGTTATGTATTCCCCTTAACGAGAGTTTTATCCTGCCTAATCTTCTACCGTATGCGTAAACGGTAAAAGCCTGCTTGCCGTTTACTTCTTTTATATTCTTTGCAGTATAACACGCAGGCTCACTAATACCGTAGGAAACTACACAGTTGCAATTTAATGATTTACAATTTTTATCGTCTGCATTAACAAAGGCTACCGAGTTTTTTATAAACTTATTAAAACTCTCCTTTTCCTCTTCTAAGTTTTTATAACTGTCAAGATGGTCGTTATCCACGTTAGTAACTATAACAGAATTAGGCTTAATATCTAAAAAATTTTTTTTATATTCACAAGCCTCCAAAATAACTAAATCCTTATTGCCGTTATAAAAGTTACCAAACCCCTTATAGTCACCACCGAGAAAAACCGTCGGGTTATAACCTGAGGTTATAAAAACTTCTGATAGCATAGCGGTAGTAGTAGTTTTTCCGTGTGAGCCACAGATTGCAACGGAAGAATTAAACTCCTTTACTATTTCACCCAAAAATTCGCTACGCTTAAAAATATCAACTCCTTTTTCCTTTGCCGAAAGAAGTTCAAGATTATCTTCGCCTATTGCAGAAGTATAAACAACTGCTTCTACACCGCTTGGCAAAGACTTTTGATGTTTATTATAAACTTCCGCTCCTAAACTTTTAAGTAGTTCTATTTCCTCACTATAACTCCTGTCACTACCTGAAACTAAAACTTTGTTAAGAAGGCAATATTTTGCCAAAGCAGACATAGACACACCGCCTATACCAATAAAGTGAATTTTACTATATTTTTCTATAAAACAATTTCTACTCATATCTTATCGTATGACGAAAATGTTTAAAAAAGCGATATTTTTAGCGTTTTTTATTAAAAAAACCGCATTTTTTGCAAAAAAATTTTAAAAAAGGTATTGAAATGTTTTCTTATATGTTGTATAATATTCTTAACATATGATAAGGAAGGTATCTTTTTATGAAAATTACTGACGTTAGAGTGCGTATCGTAAAAAAAGACGATAGCAAACTCAAAGCAGTGGCATCCATCACTTTCGACGATTGTTTTGTCGTTCACGACATTAAAGTTATCGAAGGTAACGAGGGTTATTTTATCGCAATGCCCAGCAGAAAAACCGGTGACGGCGAATATAAAGACGTTGCTCACCCCATCAAAACAGAAGTTAGAGAAGAACTTATTAAAGTTATTCTTGCAGCTTTTGAAGAAGAAAAGGCTAAACCCCAAGAATAATTTTTCTATAAATTTTACGCATACGGAATACGTAAGCGTATATTTTTTTGATGGCAAAACGCCCCTTATAAAAAGGGGCGTTTTTTATTCTTTTAGTTTTTATTTGTTAAATATTTTTTGCGCTTTATCTTTTATAAAATTATAAGACTGCAATAGTTCGTCAATATTTTCAAAATCGTTTTTGTAAACTTCAATAATAAGCGCACCGTTAAAATCATAATCGGAAAGCCTACAAAAAAGTTCGTCAAAATCGGTTATACCTTTACCTGGTAAGCACATTTTCCCATCTTTATCAATATCGGACAAATGTACCGTTACGATATCACCACCCATCTCGTTTAGAAAATCTTTATAATCTATTCCCGACTGGCGTGCCTGCTTAATATCAAGCGTACCTTTAAGTGCAGGCACTCTTTTTTTAAGTTCACTAAAAAAACCTACGTAGTTATAGTAAGCCCAATGTACGTTTTCATAAGCCAAACCCATTTTGTGCGCCGAACACACGTCAACGATTTGCTGAGTAATCCTACCTACCCTATCAAAATCAATAGTTAAAGGCGTTCTTTTTATTCTCGCAACGCCGTGAAAGGTATAATACTTTGCACCAACCTCTTTTCCCGCAGAAACCGTGCCACGTAAAAGATCAAAAGACTCCGCCCTTGCCCTATCGTTTAAGCTATATAGTTGTGGCTCAAACTGAGTGGTTAAAGTATGTATGGAGTGCACGGGTAAATCACCCTTCATTTTTTTAAGTTTTTTACCAAACTTTTTCGTGTACTCTGAATACGATTCTAAAAATATTTCCGTAGTGTCTACTTTTAGTTGATTTAATTTTTTTACAGCATCTTCCGTATAATATCTGCCAAACAAAGATGCCGTTGATATACCGATTTGCATTTTTTAGTTGATTATAGGTTCAATTAGCCCTACGTCTCCGTCGTTTCTTCTGTAAATTACTTGAACTGTTTGTGTTTTTGCATCTAAGAACACATAAAAACTATGTCCCAAAACGTCCATCTCTTCTATTGCTTCGTTTACCGTCATTGGTGTAAGAACAAACCTCTTTTCCTTAACTAAGCCACACTTTCTTTCTTCGTACTCCTTTTCACCTTCAAATAAAGCTGAAGAGGTATACGCCGTGTTTTTATTGTGTTTGTCAAATCTCGTGCGGTACTTTCTTATCTGTCCCTCTAATTTAGGCATAACCACGTCTAAATTGTCATAGAAATTTTCACCGGAGGCAGTAGCCCTAACAAGTTTTCCGGCATAGTCTAACATAATTTCGGTAGTAAAGGAATTTGCCTCTTTTTTAAGATTTACTTTGGCTTTAGTTTGGCTATCGTTAAAATACTTGTCAAGTTTAGCAAGTTTTTGCTCGATAACTCTCTTTAAGTGTTCGTTTACTTCACATTTTCTTGCAATAATTTCAATATTCATAAATTACCTCCTTATATAATAATACGGCAAAAATAAGTTAAAATCCTTTTTTTGCCGTAATTTATTTTATTCGTTTATAAACAAAAACTCTCCGTCCTTAGCGTCAATCGTCACTAAAGAATTTTCTTTTAGGTTACCTTTAAGAATTTCTTCAGAAAGTTTATCCTCAATATAACGTTGCAAAACCCTCTTAAGCGGTCTTGCACCGTAACTACTGTCATACCCTTTGTCAACGATAAGTTCCATTGCGTTAGAAGTAATTTCCAACTTCACCTCCATAACCGCAAGACGTTTTCTCAAACTTGAAAGCATTATATCGGCTATTCTTGCCGTTTCCTCTTTCTCAAGTTTATTAAACACTATTATGTCGTCTATACGATTAAGAAATTCAGGGCGAAACTTAGATTTTAACGCATCCATATATTTATCGCACATATTATCGTATTCTTGCGCCTTACTACCAATAAAACCTAATGTTTTTTTACTTTCGACTTCCGTTGCACCCACGTTAGAGGTCATTATTATAATGGCGTTTTTAAAACTTACCACTCTTCCTTTGCTATCGGTAAGCCTACCGTCGTCTAAAATTTGAAGCATTAAATTAAACACGTCGGGATGAGCCTTTTCAATCTCGTCGAAAAGTACTACCGAATAGGGCTTTCTTCTAATCTTTTCCGTTAATTGACCCGCCTCGTCAAAACCAACGTATCCGGGAGGCGCACCGATAAGTTTGCTTACCGCATGTTTTTCCATAAATTCAGACATATCTATTCTAATGATATTATCTTCGTTACCAAAAACGATTTCGGCAAGAGCCTTAGAAAGTTCCGTTTTACCCACGCCCGTAGGCCCAACGAATATAAACGAGCCCACTGGTCTATCAGGGTCTTTAAGCCCCGCTCTCGCCCTTCTAATAGCGTCCGAAACGGCTTTAACCGCACTATCCTGTCCAATAACCCTATGGTGCAAAGTTTGTTCTAAATCTAATAACCTTTGAGATTCCGTTTCAGTAAGTCTTAATACGGGAACGCCCGTCCAGTTGCTAACTACCTTTGCAACGTCCTCTTCGGTAAGTTTTAACTTTTCTCTATCCGTGTTGATTTTACTTTCTACTGCACGAATTTCTTCAAGTTCTTTTTGAACCTTTTCAATTTCCTTACTTAATTCAATCGCCCTTTCGAGTTCGTCCCTTCTCTTAGCGTCGTTCTTTTGAGCAATTAAGGCATTTAATTCGTTTTCCTTTTGTTTAGCCTCTCTTGGTGAATTATAACTATCAAGTTTAACTCTCGAAGCAGCCTCATCTATTAAATCAATGGCTTTGTCGGGTAAAAATCTATCGGTAATATATCTATCTGATAGAGTTACAGCAGAAACTATTGCCTCGTCAGGAATACTAACCCCGTGGTGAGATTCATACTTATCTCTAAGTCCTTTTAAAATCTCAATCGCCTCGTCGGGAGAGGGTGCTTCAACCATAATCGGTTGAAATCTACGCTCTAACGCAGCGTCTTTTTCAATATATTTTCTATACTCGTCAATAGTAGTTGCGCCTATCGTTTGAAGTTCGCCACGAGAAAGCATAGGCTTTAAAATGTTTGCCGCATCCATATTGCCTTCACCAGTGCTACCCGCACCGACAATATTATGAATTTCATCAATAAATAGTACGACGTTGCCGTTGCTCTTTACCTCTTCAATTACCTTTTTTAATCTTTCTTCAAAATCACCTCTATATCTTGCACCAGCAATCATACCGGCAATATCTAAAGAAAAAACTATTTTATCGGCAAGAATTTCAGGAACGTTCCCTTTAACAATTGCTTGCGCAAGCCCCTCTACAACCGCACTTTTACCAACGCCCGGTTCACCTATTAGAACGGGATTATTTTTTGTTCTTCTTGATAAAATTTGAATTACTCTATCAATTTCCTTTTTTCTACCTATAACGGGGTCTAACTTTCCCTCTTTGGCAACTTTGTTAAGGTTTACGCCAAACTTAGAAAGTTCGCTAAGTTCGTCATTTTCCTCTCCCCTCTCTTTCCCTCTTTCCGTTTGTTGAGAATTAAGATTTGACTTAAACGTTCCCCCAAAAAAACTATCACCTTGTTCCGCCGTCGGCTCTTGAACTTCCTCTTCCTTTCTCATAAGGGATTGATAAAGTTCTTCTGCCATAGCGTTTACGTCCACTCTTAACGTCTTTAGAATAGTAACGGCGATACAATCGGTGTTAAGCAAAATCGCAAGCAAAAGATGTTCCGTACCAACGTAGCCGGAGTGTGCTTTTAAGGAAATATCTATCGCAGTATCGAACAGGTTTTTTGTTCTCGGAGTAAACATATTGCCTGGAATAACCACCGATTTATCAATAGTTTTCTTAAAATAATACAAATAACGGTCGTTATCTACTTCCGCTTCACGCAAAATAGCGGCAGCCCTGCCGTCACCTGCGTTTATAAGCCCAAACAAAATGTGCTCGCTACCTATATATCTACAACCAGTTTTCTTTGCAAGAACGGTTGCAAGTTCTATTACTTCGTTAACGTTTCTTGAAAAAGCGTCGTAATACATACTACCCCCTTAATTTCAAAAGTTTCTTAGAAACGATTTCCGCCCTAAATAAATCTCTATCTACGAGCGACAACTTCTTTCCGTGTTGCTCGCATAAAACTGCGGGACGCACGGCAACGATAAGGTCGTCAATCGCCTCTAAATCGTTTATGTCTATCATACCAAGCATTGCCCCCATTTTAACGAGGGAAACGTGGGATAAAAATTCCTTATAATCAAGTAGTACCGCATTTGTTAAAATTCCAAACGATTTACGTACACGGTCAATAATTTTAAGTTCTCTGTTGCCAAACAGTCTTTCCGTTTCCTTTCTTTCGAAAGCACAAATTTTAAGCACCGTTTCTTCTACGCTGTTTATAATCTCCTCTTCCGACACGCCCAAAGTAACCTCGTTACTTATTTGGTACATAAACCCTTCACCTGCACTACCTTCACCGTAAGCACCTCTAACGGTTAAGCCAAGGTTTTCCACCTCTCTAATGAGTGAATTTATCTTTCCACCCTCCGTTAATGCTGGTAGGAAAAGCAATACTGACGCTCTTAGCCCTGTACCTAAGTTTGTGGGACAAGCGGTTAGATATCCAAGTTTTTCATCAAAGGCAAGGTCTAAATTTTTTGCCAACTCTTGGTCGATTTTTTGAATTTTTCTATACGCTTCAGAAAGCCTTAACCCCTTCATAAAGCATTGCTCTCTAATAACGTCCTCTTCGTTGACCATAACGGAAATGCTTTTATCTGCATTAATAAGAGCGGCACCGCTTTGTCTATTTTCAATAAGTGCCTCGCTTATAAGCATTTTTTCCTTCATTGCCTCTAACGTTAAATCATCTAAGTTAGCAGTAAAATATAGGTTAAACGTGTCACATTTAAGCAATGCTATATTGACTTTTTTAACTATTTCCTTTGCGGTAACGGGCTCTGCCTTAAAGGGAAAATCTTTCAAGTTTCTCGCAAGCCTAATCCTTGTCATCACGATATTGCCACGATAAAGTTCAGTATCGATAACACTCATTAAATTAACCCCTTCTTTTTTAGTTCTTCCGCCAAGTCAAAAAGATTTGTAGAAATCTCTTTAACGTCTGAAAATCTACCCTCCATAACGGCGAGTTCCTTTTCCGCTAAAAGGCGTTTGTATTCATCTAAAAGTTCCTTTTCCACGCCTATAAAAGGGCGGTTTCCCTTATGGATAACTCCTCCTTGGTATTTTTTTACCCATTGAGAAATTTCCTTGTCAAACGCCTCGTAGCATTTAGGACAACCTAACATACCCGTTCTATAATAATATGAAAGTTTATAATTGCAATTAGAACAAACCTTGTCGTACATAAAAAATTATAGCCTTTTTGAAAGTTCCTTTATGTAGTTAACGGTGTCTTCACCGATTTCTTTACTTCTTAACGCATACTCTACGTTGGCTTTAATATAGCCGAACTTATCACCAACGTCGTATCTAATCCCCTCAAAGGTAGATGCTAAAAGTTCACCGTTTTTAGCAAGTTCATCCATTGCGTCGGTAAGGTATAATTCCCCCTTTCTAGGAACGAGTGTTTTAAGCATATTTATAATCTTACCGTCAAAAACGTATCTACCGATAATTGCGTTGTTAGAAAGCGCCTCTGCTAAAGAAGGTTTTTCTAAAAGTTCAGATACTTCCATAATACCGTCTTGTTCACGTCTAATACCGATATTGCCGTACTTACTTACGTCGTCACCAAAAACTTCCATTGTCGCAATAACGCTTTTACCAGTGCTTTCAAATATTTCAACAAGTCTTTTCATACAAGGCTTATCATTTTCTCCAGCGTATATAAGTTCGTCACCAAGTAAAAGTGCAAAGGGTTCACCGTTAAGATAAGGTTCAGCGCAAAGCATTGCACCTGCTAAGCCGTTAGCCTCTTGTTGAACTACAAACTTAACGTTAAATCTTTGTGTTTCACGTTCAATTTCGTATAATTTTTGTTTACCGTCAGCAAGAAGTCTTGCTTCCAATGCTTCCGCCTTACCAAAATGTTTTACGATAACGTCAGAATCAGGAGAAACTACGATAATAATATCTTCAATTCCTACTGAAATAAGTTCTTCCGCTATGTATTGAATTGTCGGCTTGTCTAAAACTGATAGCATAGGCTTTGGAACTGCCTTAGTTATAGGTAAAAACCTCGTGCCTAATCCCGCAGCGGGTATAACGGCTTTTGTTACTTTCTTTTCCATAATTAACCCCTTAATATATATTTTTTATTTAAAATTTTCTTCTTCTAACGCTTTGATTTTATTAACTCTTCTTTCGTGACGCTCGTCGAAAGAAAAGGGCGTGGAAATAAACGCATCTACGATTTCCAAAAACAAACCCGGCCCAACAACTCTCTCTCCAAGAGCAAGAACGTTTGCGTCATTATGAAGTCTTGTCATTTTTGCAGAAAAAACGTCGTGACAGTGTCCGCAACGAACACCTTTAATCTTGTTTGCCATAATGCTCATTCCAATACCCGTTCCACAAATCAACACACCTAAATCAGCCTCTTTGTTTGCAACTGCATTGCCTACTAAGAGAGCGTAATCGTTATAATCGGTTGATACAGATGAATAACACCCAAAGTCTTTATACTCAATGCCTTTTTCTTGTAAATATTTTATAAGTAGTGGTTTTAAGTTTATTCCACCATGGTCACATCCTATTGCTATTTTCATAAAAGTTCTCCTTTATTTTGACTTAATTTTTCAATTATAATATTACAAGCGTCCTCTAACTTATGTGACGTTTTAATATACTCGTTTAAATTTCCACCGTAAGGGTCGGGAATATCGCCTACCCCGGTAATTTCGTTCACTGTATAAACGTTTGGGAAGTTTTGAATACAAGCCTTATGCCCTTCCGTCATACAAATAACGTAATCGCTTTTAAGCAATAACATTGCGCTTGCTTGTTTTGACTTAAATCCATACCCTCTATAACCTAAATGTTTTAGTGCAAGGTTGGAATTTTTACTCATCTTCTCTCCGTCGTTAGCAGAAAGCCCCGCACTTGCAACTCTAACGCCTTTTATGCCTGCAAGTTTAATTTTATTTTTTAATATAATTTCTGCCATTGGGCTTCGACAAGTATTTCCCGTACAGACAAACAAAATTTTCTTTACACTCATCCGCAAGATTTCCTCAATCTATTCATTATACCAAGGTAAACGCCCTCTTCACTTTCCGTTGCGATAGCCAAAATAACGTCCGCCTTTTTCTCGCCTTCTAAAAGTTTAAAATAAAGGTTAGATGCAACTTCTTCTCCAGTAAATCCTAAAAGAAGTAAATTTTTATCCTTAAAAAACTCTTCATACTTACTTTCGCACATAATAAAGGGTTTTCTACCCTTTTTTTCTTGCTCTTGATAGGCTTTATTAACCCCCTCAACGTCACCACTTTCAAACAAAAGCGTATCACATTTAGGTTTGTAATGAGTATATTTTACACCGGGAGATTTTACCCTGTCCCCCTCTTTATGCTTAGCGATTTCACACGCACCGCACACTCTTTCTATCATTTCTTTAGTAATAAGTCCAGCCCTTAAAATTCTTGGCACAGAAGAGGTTACGTCAAGCACTGTGCTTTCTATCCCACCAGAACACTTTCCACCGTCAAGAATAAGTGGTATTCTGCCGTTAAGGTCGTTATAAACGTGCTCGGCGGTAACGGGGCTCGTATGTTTTGAAAGATTAGCCGACGGAGCAACTAAAGGCTTATCTATTGCCTTTAGAAGTCTTTGACACCCCTCGTGAAGAGGCATTCTTACCGCTAACGTTTCCCCTCCGCAAATTGCCTCTTTACAAACCACTCCTTTGCTCTTCATAACCAACGTTAAAGGACCAGGCATAAACTCGGAAATCAACTTTTTTACGTAGTCCCTTTCAATATAGCAAAGGCTTTCTAAATCAAAATCCTTATGAACGTGTGCTATTAAAGGATTATCCGTAGGTCTACCTTTTACCTTAAAAATTTCCTTTACCGCATCAGGATTAGCACCAACCCCCGCAAGCCCGTAAACAGTTTCCGTGGGCATTCCTATTACCTTGCCATCGTTAAGTAGTGACGTGGCTAAATCTATAGATTCGTTATCTATCGTTAAAATTTTTGTATCCATTATCCAAAAATCTCTTCGTCAATACTTTTAATCTTTGGAGCAACGTCCTCGTCAAAAGGTAAATTAGAATTTTCCTCTTCACTAACCTCGGTGATAACGGCTTTTTCTTCTTTAACTTGCTCAGTTTGCGTATTTTGTTCCTCTTCGTTAAGGTTCATAAACTTAGTGCATTCGCCCTTGAAGTATAATTTAACGATACCTTGAGGACCGTTTCTATGTTTTTCAACGATAATTTCCGCAACGTTTTGTTGAATTTTACCCTCGGCAAGTTCCTTTTCGGTGGCGTTCTTATCAGGACGGTGAATAAACATAACGATATCTGCATCCTGCTCGATTGCACCCGATTCACGAAGGTCGGCAAGTTGCGGTCTACCCTTTCTCGCTTCAACTGCACGAGAAAGTTGTGAAAGCGCAAGCACTGGAACGTTTAATTCTTTTGCTAAAATTTTTAAGTTTCTTGAAATTTCGGCAATTTCGTTTTGACGGTTGTCGGAATTTTTTCTTTTTTCGGGACTCATTAATTGTATGTAGTCAATCATAACGAAATCAAGCCCTGATTTTTTCTTTATTCTTCTACACTTTGATAAAACTTGTTCCGGAGTGATTAAAGAAGAATCGTCTATAAAAATATTTGCGCCAGAAAGTATTTCTCTTGCCTTGGCGATTTTAAGCCACTCTTGCTTGTTCATTTTACCCTTTAGCGCACTTTCCATACTTACGCCGGCAACGGAACACATCATTCTTTGGGTTAATTGCTCTTTACCCATTTCAAGAGAGAATACTGCACAGGTGTAACCTTGTTCTGCTACAGCCTCAACGATATTCATAGCAAATGAAGTTTTACCCATACCAGGACGGGCTGCAAGTATCATTAAGTCACTACCGTGAAGTCCGTTAAGTAAACTATCAAGTCCCTTAAAACCCGTTTTAATGCCGTGATATGCCGACTTGTTTTTTGAAAGTTCGTCAAACTTGTTCATAACTTCGGGGAGTACCGAGCCTATCTTTACTACCTCGCTTGTATCTGCCGAATTAGAAATATCGTAAACGGTTTTTTCGGCAAAAGCAAGAGCAGAGGCACTTTCCATACTCGACTCGCACTCTTTGATAATTTCCGTTGAACCTCTAATAAGTTTTCTAAGCATACTATCTCTTTTAACTATGTCGAGATATCTTTGATAGTTTGCTGAAGAAGGCATTACGTTTGTTAATTCCGTTATATAGGAAATTCCTCCCGCTCTTTCAAGTTCACCGTTTTTTTCTAAATAATCGGTAAGCGTAACGAAATCAACTGGCTTATTATCTCTAATAATTGCCTCCATTGCGCTAAAAATGTATTTATGTGATTCAGCGTAAAAATCTTCTTCCGCTAAAAAGGCTGCAACTTCTACTTGAATTTTTACGTCAATAAGCAAGCAACCTAATAACGCTTGCTCGGCTTCTAAACTGTGTGGCATTTCCCTTGCTTTTTCTTTTGCCATAATTTTTCTCCTTATTCCTTACTAAACTCAATCAAAGCATCCTCAAAAATCTTAAACGCTCTTTTGAAGGTATTTTTCTCCGTTAAATCCACCCCGGCTATTTTAAGCAGTTCAGTTGGAGCGTCCGCCCCGCCTGACGATAAGAACTTAAAATAATCTTCTACCGCACTCTTGCCTTCAGATAAAATTCTTTCAGCAATAGATAGCGCACTAATTATTCCCGTTGCGTACTTATATACGTAAAACGCCCTATAAAAATGCGGTATTCTTGCCCACTCATACTTAATACAATCGTCACTTTTGAGCGCTTTTCCGTAATATTTCTCATTAAGCCTTAAATACTCTTCGCACATACCGTCCTTAGTTAACGGCTCACCCTTTTCTACGGAAGAGTGAGAATATTCTTCAAACTCTGCAAACTGCGTTTGCCTAAAAAGTGTCGTTCTTATCATTTCCAAAAGGTATGAAAGTAAATACTTTTTAAGTTTTTTATCAGTAGTAGTTTTTAATAAATGCTTGATAAGGAGCACTTCGTTTACCGTGCTCGCCACTTCCGCAACGAATATTTTATAATCGGCGGTAGCGTATGGTTGCGTTTTGTTAGAAAAATATGAGTGAATACTATGTCCCATTTCGTGAGCAATAGTAAAAACGTCGTGCGTGGTTTGTTGATAGTTTAATAAAACGTATGGGTGAGTGTCGTAAACGGCAACGCTGTACGCTCCACTGCGTTTACCTTGCGTTTCATAAACGTCAATCCACCTATCTTCATATGCCTTTTTGAGTAAACCAACGTATTCTTCTCCTAAAACGGATAGTCCTTCTATAACGAGATTATACGCATCGGGATAGGAAAGTTTAATTTCCGCCCCCTCCGTTATAGGACAGTACATATCGTAAGGATACATTGTCTTTACCTTTAATGCCTTTTTCTTTTGCCTAATATATTTGTGAAGTAACGGCAATGCTTTATGCACTGAAGAAATCAAGTTATCGTAAACTTTCTTCTCAACGTCCTCCCCCGAGAGAGCCATTTCGATAGCAGAAGGATAATTTCTTGCCTTTGCGTAAAAAACATCCTTTTTCACACTGCCGTAGTAGGTAGAAGAAATGGAGTTTATAAGAGATTTATAAGCCTTATAGTATTCTTCGTACGCCTTTTTACGTAGCCCCCTATCATCACTATGCAAATAGACACTATAAGAGCCGTGTGTTAGTTGATACTTTTGCCCTTTATAAGTGAAAGAAGTTAGCGGTAAATCGGCATTGTCAATTTTTGTAAATATCTCCCTAAAAGAAGAAGTCACTTCAGAGCCGAGTGCTAAAAGTTTTTCCTCGTTTTCTGATAATATATGTTTCTTTTTCTTAAGAACGGTTTTGAGAAAATAAGAATATTCTCTTAATTCTTCGTCCTCTATATAATCTTTTAAGGTTTTTTCTGAAAGTGAGGTTAGTTCTGGAACTACGAAAGCCGTTTTTGAAGAAATATCGGCACAAAGAGAAGTGGTCTTACTAACCATACGGTCATAAACGCTATTTCTCGTATCCTTATCGTGGTTCATCATAGCGTAAACGCTAAGTTTTTCAAGTTTTCTTGAAAGTTTTTCCTCTTCCTTAAAAAACCTTAAAAGGCTATCTTTTTGACCAAGTTTACCTTTAAACTCCACTAAGGAGTTAGCCTTTGAAACTTCTTCAAAATCCTTTTCCCACGCCTCGTCAGATGTGTATATTTCTTCAATTGCCCAAACAAACTTATTATCCAAAACTATTCTCCGTTAATTTTTATTACTATGTATAGGAGCAGGCATTCTACCACCCCTTTCTATAAACGCACTACAAGAGTAAGGACTAACTTCCATAATGGGAGCATTTCCTAAAAGCCCACCAAATTCCACACTCTCACCCACTCCTTTATTAGGAACAGGTATTACCCTTACCGCAGTAGTTTTATTATTTATCATACCAATAGCCATCTCGTCCGCAATAAGCCCCGAAATGGTAGTATCGGGAGTATCTCCAGGTATTGCAACCATATCTATACCAACACTACAAACCGCCGTCATAGCCTCTAATTTAGAAAGGCTTATTGCTCCCTTGTTTGCTGCATTAATCATACCGATATCTTCAGAAACGGGTATAAACGCACCTGAAAGCCCGCCTACGCTTGAAGATGCCATAACACCACCCTTCTTAACCGCGTCGTTAAGCATTGCAAGGGCAGCGGTAGTGCCGTGTGCACCAACCGATTCTAAACCCATTTCCTCTAAAATATGTGCAACGCTATCCCCCATAACGGGAGTAGGAGCAAGGGATAAATCCACTATACCAAACTCCGCATTAAGCCTCTTAGATGCCTCCTTTGCGATAAGTTGTCCAACTCTCGTAATCTTAAACGCCGTCTTTTTAATTGTTTCGGCAACCTCTTCTATAGATGCACCTTTAATACTCTTTAATGCGTGGTGAACTACACCAGGTCCAGATACGCCAACGTTTATAACCGTTTCCCCTTCACCAACACCGTGAAAAGCACCCGCCATAAAGGGGTTATCCTCAACGGCATTGCAAAAAACTACTAACTTTGCTGCGCCAAGCCCGTCCTTGTCTTGCGTTTTTTGGGCTGACTCTTTGATAATTCTACCCATCAAACGAACTGCGTCCATATTTATTCCCGTTTTTGAAGAGCCTACGTTTACTGAAGAACATGTTCTCTCAGTAACCGAAAGAGCCTCTGGAATACTTTCAATAAATGATTTTTCATAAGAAGTCATTCCCTTATGAACGAGTGCGGAATATCCTCCCAAAAAGTCAACCCCAACGGTTTTTGCAGCCCTATCAAGTTCTTTGGCAAGAACTACTTCCTCTCCGCAAAAAGATGCTGTTAATAAACTTACAGGAGTAATTGACACCCTTTTATTTATGACCGGAACACCGTATTCACTACCAAGTTCTTCTGCAACTTTTACGATATTTTCGGCTTTTTTGCAAATTTTATCGTAACATAGCGTTGCCGTCTTTTTAGCACTATCTCTAACGCAAGATAAAAGGGATATACCCATAGTGATAGTTCTTACGTCAAAATGTTCTTTTTCCACCATTTCAATGGTTTCTATTATTTCCTTTCTGTTAAGCATAATTCACCTTAGATTTTGTGCATGGCGTTAAAAATATCTTCGTGTTGAACGTGAATTGAAACACCAATGTCTTCTCCCGTGTTTTTCATAACGTCTTTGAGTTCTAAAAGTGAAACGGTTGCCTTAGAAAAATCACAAAGCATAATCATTGTGAAATTGCCTTGAACTATCGTTTGGCTAATATCTTCTATATTTACTCCGTTTTTAGCAAGGTCGTTCGATACCCTTGCAATGATTCCAGGTTTATCTTTGCCGATAACGGTTACTATTGCTCGCATTTTGTTTCTCCTTGTTCTTCCTCGATAATTTCGTAATATTTAAGCACGTTCCCTTGCGTCGTATACTTAACGTTTTGCCCCTCTACCAAATCGGGGAAGGGTTTTTCATAAAAAACCAATACCTTTCTTTCAAAAAAATTGTTTTTATTTTTATTAAGTTCTAAAAACACAAGACTTTTAAAATCCACTCCGTCCTTACTTTCAATACTTTCGTTAAACTCTATAAAGTTACCGAAAGAAGTTTCAGTAAGTCCTGTATGGACGTCTATACACTTTTGATAGTATTTATTAACCCTCTTAAACTTTATTCCAAGATACGCCACGCTTATTATTATAAAGATAGCAGTTAGGATGTGTTGAATAATTTTTACGGTAGTAATTCTTTCATCCTCATAAATAAGAGTGCCGTACCACAAGAATATACCGACGGTTAAAAGCAAATACATACCGAGCATTATAAAATAGCCGATAATTGTTTTATTCCTCTGTTTCTTTGCTTCTAAATAAAAGTCGTTTTTATAATACTGAATTCTCACCTAAGGTTCTCCTTGTAATCCGTTCTAATTTTTTTGAGCCCGTTTGAAGTTTTTTCATAAAGTTCAAATCTATCCAAAAACTCTGCCATAATGAAATTTGGGTTTTGTTTCACCTTATAATACCTTGCTTTTTCCACAACTCGTTCCGCTTGTTGAAAAACACTCGCATTATTTTTTGAAAGAACCAAAGCCTCTTCTTGTTGTGGCACACTGCTCTCTGACGGAAGTTTTTCCTCCTCGTCCTTTTTAACGATTTCCACCTTTGCCCTTTTATTATCTTCCTTTTTATTAGGCAAAAGAATTTTCTTAACCGTTGCAACTACTCCGTAAAAGATGGATGCAATTAAAATTATATAAAACACCATCTCTATAACGACGTTTCCCTCAAACGCTCCTGCAAAAAACAAAATCACACCAACTAATACTACTAATAAAGCAAGTTGTAGGTTGAAGAATTTTAGAATTTTATAAATGAAGGAAAAAACGGCTTTTATTATCTTTTTTATTCCACCGAATAAAAGGTGGCTTTTTTGTAAAATCATTTCGTTATCCTTGTTTTAAGTTGGGTTTTAGTCCAAAGAAGAGTTTAACTTTAATAAAAAAGGTATTTACAGGGGTTGTAACGCCTTTTATTTTTATGGATAATTTGGGAACTACTCCCTCAATACTTGAAAGTTTACAGTTGCCGTAATGCCTACTGTCTAAACTATCTTCCCTATTGTCACCGAGAAAGAATATTTCCCCCTCTCCTACTGAATATGATATTTCAGCAATATCGTTAGGGTCTAAACAATCGGGAGCGTAGGTTTTACCTTTAATATAATCTTCAACCAAAAGTTCCCCATTACGGTAAACTTCTCCGTTCTTTATCGTTATAACGTCCCCCTCTACGCCTATTACCCTTTTAATAAGCCAATCTCCGTTATCTTTCATATCGGATATGATTATCACGTCACCTAATTGAGGGGTTTTAAGTTTGTTTACAATCAATATATCCCCGTTATTTAGCGTTTCGTTCATTGACCTGCCCGAAACTGCCACGTGAAAATACACGAAGGAAAATAACAACAAATACACCGAAAGAATAACAATTAAAGCGGAGGTTACTGCAAAGAATATTTTGTCCGCCTTTTTTAGTTTTTTACCCTCTTTCTTTTTTTCTTCCGTTTGTTCTGTTTTATTTAAATCCTCTTTTACAGATAGACCTTCTTTTTTATCTATAACCGATTCCGTACATTGTTCGGCTTCGGTATTTTCTAAATTTTTATCGTCCACCATCATTATCTCCGGGGGCTATATACGTCTTAGTTATTTTTTTAACGTCGTCATAGGAAAGAAAAACCACCCTTTTACAACCTTCACATTTTAACTTAACGTCCGCCCCTAATCTAACAATCTCCCACTTCGTTTCACCGCAAGCGTGGGTTTTTTTTGAAAGTATTATTCCACCAATCTCGTAATTCATACAAAAACCTTAAACCCAAAGGGCATTATTGATAAGATATTCTTTATCAGAATAAAACTCTATTGCATCAACTTTTTCGTAACTCTTAAGTGGAATACCCTCTGACGTTTTGAAAGAGTTTACTGAAAACTTAACGTTTTGCCAAATATCTTCGCCAACGACTTTTGCAGTAGCCGAATACACTGTTTTTTGCCCAAAATAATCGGTAATAAGTCTTACGGTTATATCCCCGCCCCCTTTAACGAAAGCGTCAAACATAATCAAAGCATCCCTTTCCGGTTTTACCTTTTCCGCACAAACGCTAAAGGTGTTTACACCACTTTTACAAGTAATGCCTTGCATTTTTAATGGACCGTAAAGTTTTTCTACGTTAATTTGCCCCTCAATATCTACTGCAGATAAAAGGCTTTCTTCATTAGCAGGACCAAATCTCGTTTCAAAATTATCAATGCGGGAAGAATAAATTATTTTATTCGTCCTCTTAAACGCATCAATTTTCTTTTCAAAGAGTTTTCCGCACACCCTTGAACAAATTTCATAACCGTTTTTATATACCGCCTTAACAAACCAAGCAGTAAAGCCGTATTCCTCGTTAGGCGTAAAGGTAAATTCGTACTTTTCCTTTTTAAGATCACATTCACTTATTTTTTGCCAGCAACGCTTCTCCGGTTCAATAACACCCTCGGAAACGTAGAGCAAAAGTTCTTTTAACCCCTTTTTAGATAAATCTACTTTAACTTTTATTTGCTCCCCCTCTTCATTATCAACGTCTATTAAATCGGGAAGTTCAAACTTTTTACTGCAAAGAAATTTATCAAAGAATATAAGCGCATTATTAAACGTCTTTTCGTCCATAAGCGTTTTTCTGTTTACTGAATAACTTATAGCCTTATACAAACCGTCGCTAATTCTTGTTAGCGTGTCGTACGCCCTATCTAAATCAAACCTTTCAGAATTAGTACAAGAAAGTATCATTGTTGGGCATTTAACGTGCGTTGCGTAAGACTGAGGCTCTACACCGGCAACAAAGGCAACTTTTCCGTCTGAATAGCCGTCCTCAGTAGCAGGGATAAACTTACTTTTCCCCTCGTAAACACTCCAACCTGCGTTATTAAGAAATACCGCACAGCCAAGTTCTTCCGTTGCAAGAAGGTGCCATAAGGTCGTTGCCCCTCCGTTTATACCAAGTCCACCAACCGAGGTAACGGTAGATAAACTTTTAAGGTAGGCTAAAAGATATTTCGCAACCCCACACCACTCGTACCAACAAGTCTTAACTACGTCGTCCACTTCCTTTTTGGAATATACCGATTGATTCAAGTTGGCATATGCTATTTTTTCGGGATAAACGGTAAAGTTTTCCGTCTTATCCGTAACTCCTGCAATATCCACCATTACGGCAAGATATCCGCTGTCGGCAAGTTTTTTTAGCAATAGTTCATCACCATAAATATCAAAATCGTTAAAAACGATAACAGCAGGAGATTTCCCGTCACCCTTTTTTACCGTTTTTATGAAAATTTTAATTCGTTCGCCGTTTGCACTTCTACCTAAAACGTAACCGTTTTCAAAAACAAAGCCGTTATCTTCCACTCTTCCCGCAGAAATAAAGGTGGGCTCTTCTGAAACGGAGAAATTTTTCCATATCATTGCAGGCGTATAAATGATTGACATTTTTTATCCTCTTAAATAAATTTTCTTTTTAAAATTTTGTCGATATCTTAGAAAAAGCAGTTGCTTTTTTACAAAAACTCGTTTATAATGTTTTTCACCGCTTTTAAAAATGCGTATACTTTCCCTTATATTTATATATTAATTTATATTATATAACATATAGCGTGTTAAATCAAGTATTTTTTTGTTATTGAGAGGTTTTATGACTTTTTCTTTTTCGGGTGATTTTTCTAAAAACAGTTTCACCACGGTAGAAAACGCATTTATATCACAATACCTACCCGTATCTTCGGGAAACGCCGTAAAGGTTTACCTTTTCGGTCTTTATTTGTGTTCTAAAAGCGATAACGATTATACTTTAACCTCTATTGCGGAGGCTTTAGAATTAACCGAAGAACAAGTTAAGGACGCTTTTTCTTATTGGGAAGAGTTGGGTTTAATTATAGTTTCCTGTTATTCGCCTCTTTCCGTTTCATACCAACCTTTAAGGGGAGACGTTCAAAGCAAACCAAGGAAATTTAAGGCGGAAAAATATGCTGATTTTGCTAAAAGTCTGCAATCTCTCCTCCCCTCTCGTATGATTTCAACCGGAGAATTTTCCGAATATTTTATGATAATGGAAACTTATAAAATTTCTCCTGAGGCAATGCTTTTAATCGTTAAATATTGCGTAGACAAAAAGGGCGGAACAATAAGTTATCGTTACGTTTCTAAGGTTGCAAAAGATTTTGGAGAACGTGAAATAAACACAATTGAAAAGGTGGAAAAAGAACTCTCCTCATACGTCTTAAGAACGAGCGTTTTAGAAAAAATTCTTTCTGCTATGGGCACGAAACGTCAGCCCGATATTGAGGATTTAAATTTATTAAAGAAGTGGACGGGCGAACTTAATTTTGAACCGGAAAATATTATATACGCTGCAAAACAGTTGAAAAAAGGCTCTATAAGTAAGTTAGATGCCTTCATCTTAGAGTTATACTCTATGAAATGTTTTTCAAAGGAAGAAATCAAAGATTTCTTTAGTAAAAAACAGGAAATTATCGACCTAACCGTAAAAATAAACAGGGCGTTATCAATTTACGTGGAAGTGTTGGATGCAGAAATTGAAACGTACGTAAATAAATGGATTTCTTATGGCTTTTTGGCAGATGCTCTTCTATTCGTTGCTAATATTTGCTTTAAGACGGGTAAAAATAATCTACAAGATATGGACGAGTTAGTTGAAACGTTAAGAAACCGTGGATTTATCGACCTTTCAAGTATAGGCGATTATTTCAAGGAGTTAGAAAAAGCCGACGAGTTTATTAAAAAGTTCCTTGCCGTTGCAGGCATTAACCGCCGTCCTACCCCGTGGGATAGAGAAAACGTCAATACTTGGAAAAACTGGAATTTTACTGAGGAAATGATTTTAGAGGCAGGTAGATTAGCCTCTGGGAAAAGTTCCCCTATCGCCTACGTAAACGGAATTTTATCCAACTGGAAAAATAATTCTATATTTACCTTGCAGTCAATAAGCGAAACGGCTCAGCCGATTAACGGAATTAGCACGCAAGAGGAATATAATAGAGTTTATAAAGAAAGAAGAGCAACCGCAATGAGCGTTGCTCAACAAAACGTGGATAAGGCAATGCAAATTGAAGGTTTCCCATCTCTATACGAAAGGATATTCGGCATAGAAAAAGACCTTGCCTTTGCCGAAATTTCCGGTGATAGCGAAAAACTTTCCGCTCTTGAGTTAGAGCAAAAGGAAGTAACAAAGAGAGTAACCGAACTTTTAAGCACCATCGGCTTAACCCTTGCCGACCTTTCACCCAAATACCTTTGTGAAAAATGTAACGACACGGGCTACGTAGGAACAAACCGTTGCGATTGTTTGAAAAAATAGTTAGATTATATACAAAAAAAGCGAAGATTAAAAGGGCGTGTCCCATAGGGATTTTTAGTCCATAATAAAAGTATAGCACACTATACTTCACTAAAAGTGAAAGGTAGTGTGCTTTTCTTATCCACATAAGATAAACTTTTATAAGTGATATTTTTAGCCTTATGGCTAAAAGTGATATGCAAGTTTCTTGCGTGATATTTGCGAGAGCAAATTCAAGGTTCTGCGTAGCAGGTTATTATATTTTTCGAGAGAAAAATTCAAGGTTCTGCTTCAGCAGGTTCTTATATTTCTCTCTCGCAAGTT
>JAZONF010000004.1:0-74585 GCA_045654365.1 Christensenellaceae bacterium
TTTTCAAATTTGATATAAGTTCCGTCTTCTTCAAGACCTGCGTAAACGACGTTGTTATACGACAAACTCATATTATAAAAATATTCACGGTTTTGGTATTGAGAATAAGAAGTGAACGCGTTGATTGCAACGATAAAAATAACCAAAGTAATAATAGTTGGCAAGCACGAACCCCACATAGAGTAACCGTTCTTTTTATAAAGCGCCATCATTTTTTGGTTGTATAAATCTTTATTGTTAGCGTATTGTTTTTGCAATCTTTCAAGGTCTGGACGCATTGATTCCATTAAAAGGGAGTTTTTGCGCATAGACCTTCTTGACATAATATCAAAAGGTAGGGTAATGGCTTTAAGTATAACGGTAAAAAGAATTATACCTAAAGCAACAGACCCAGTAGAAGTCACTAACCATAAAATTGTTCTAACGAGAAAATTTCCCGCATCTGGTACGGCAAAATTTATAATATTCATTTTTTAATATACCCACTTTACTTGGCTTTTTTTATCGGGAACTTTGTCAAATCCCCCTTTACTCCACGGATTACATCTTAAAATACGCCAAAAACCTAAAACCCAGCCTTTAATTACACCGTGTTTTAATATTGCTTCTAACGTATATTGAGAACAACTCGGAATATATCTACAGTTTTTTATAGAAATATACCTTTGATAAAACCGAATAAGAAATATGCTAATTTTTTTAAGCATCAAAAAATCCGCCCTTTTTAAGTAAAAATCCTAAATCTTTGCTAAAAGATTGCAAAGAATAATCGTTTGCAACCTTTGGCAATAAAACAAAAAAGAAGTTTTGACGTATTTTAGGCGTAAAACTTCTGAAAGATTCCCTTAAAAGCCTTTTAATTCTGTTTCTTTTCACGGCAGAACCATATTTCTTTCCTACTACGAAACCAACCTTTATTTCCTTTGAGGGAAAATAAAGGAGGGTAATAGTATTAGAAAAAAGTCTTTTTCCGTTTTTAAAAACTAAAGCGAAATCTTTTTCTTTTTTTAGTCTTTGTGGTAAAAACATTTATTTTTTACCTTCCTTGAAACTTAAGCCGAAATTTTATGACGACCTTTGTTTCTTCTACGTTTTAAAACGTTTCTTCCGGACTTTGATTGCATTCTTTTTCTGAATCCGTGAACTTTACTTCTTTGTCTTTTTTTGGGTTGATAAGTTTGTTTCATTTTATTTCTCCTAATTGTTTTGAACTTTTTTTACTTTTATATTTTATATATAAATTAACTTTTTGTCAATCTTTTTAACCGCTAATTCTAACAGGCAAGATAAGATACATAAACTCGTTTGATGAAGTGGGTGATATAATACAGGGGTCGATAGGTGAATTTAAGTTAATATTTATAAAATCTTCGTCCACCGTCTTTAAGTATTCTAAGAGATATTTTCCGTTGAAAGCAATAAGTAAATCTTTTCCTTTAAGAATAATATTTACACACTCGTTTACGTTGCCAACTTCTGATTTTGAAATAACGTTCATACTATCTTCTTTTATATCAAATCTAACAACGTTATATTTATCGTTTTTAGCAACGATTGACGCTCTTTCAATACTTTGAAGTAACGTATCTTTATTAACCGTAACAACGTTTTCAAAGTTTGTGGGAAGAATATGAGAATATTTAACGAACTCTCCCTCAATTAACCTTGAATATATAACCGTTCCATCAAATTCCACTAAAAGAGTATTTTTTTGAATATAAACTTTTATACTTTCTTCCTTTTCTAAAAGTCTAACGATTTCGTTTAACGTTCTTGCAGGAATTATTGCGGAAAAATCTCCACTTGCAGTAATTTCCTTTTTAACAACGCTCATTCTAAATCCATCAAGCGCAACTCCCGTTAAAACTCCATCTTTAATTTCAAAAAGACAACCCTTTAAGATAGGTCTTGAATCATCTGTAGAACATGCTAAAGTAATTCTTTCAACTAACGTCTTAAATTCCTTTTGACCTATTTCAAAATAGTTTTCTTGTTCTTCCTTTTTAATTAAAGGAAAACCCTCTGCAGGAAAAACTTGAAGTTCTGATTCTGAATCGGAATATTTAATTTGAAGACCACCATCATAAAGTCTTGAAAGCTCTACTTGTTCTTTTTCAAGTTTTCTTGTAAAATCAACGAAGTATTTACCAACAACTACCGTTTCTCCTTCCATCAAAACGTCCGCTTTAATACTTTTTTCAATGGTAAGTTCATTATCGGTAGCGGTTAAAGTTAAAGTATCTCCCTTTGCTACTAACTTAATTCCCTCTAAAACGGGGTTTGCACTTTTTACTGACAACGCTTTACTTACTTTTAATACGCCATCTGAAAGGTCTAACCCGTCACAAATAACTTTCATTTTTCACCTCTTATCCTTAATTAAGTAAGATATACACTATTTAAATTACACTTATAGATATTATATAATATAATAGGTTAAAAATCAAGTGTTTGCCCATTTTATTTTTCCTTTTAGATTAGACTAAACGCACTTTTTTTTGCCGATTATATTAGTTATGTTTTTATTTAAATTTAAAAATAAATTGTATTAGTATTATTAGAGTGTGAGGAATTGTTGATAAACTAAAAAAAGGTAGATAAATAATAAAAAAACTATCCACAAGGAGTGTTGGAAAGAAAGTGTATAATTTTTTCTATTTTGTGGACAAGTTAGCAAAAGTAGCAAAAAAAGAGAGTAAATTTTATAAAAAAAGGTGAAAAGAAAGAAGAATTTTTTATTAACTTTACAAAAATTTTTTTGGTTGATAAAAAAAGTAATTGAGTATTAAAAATTTATGTGATATAATAAATTTATGAAAAAAATTTTTGAAAGTTTTAATATTTTTTTGAGCGACGAACAGATAGAAAAGTTTGAAAAATACTACCGTATTTTAGTAGAGTATAACGAGAAGTTTAATCTTACTGCAATCACGGAAAGAGAAGAGGTAATAATTAAACACTTCGTTGACAGTATTTATAAGGTGGATAAGTTGAAAGGTTCATTAATTGACGTTGGAAGTGGCGGAGGACTACCTGCTATTCCATTAAAAATCGTCAATGAAAATCTATCCGTTACGTGCTTAGAGGCAACGGGAAAAAAGTGTGAATTTTTAAGGGCTGTCGGTTGTGAATTAAATCTTGATAACTTTTATGTATTAAACGCTCGTGCGGAAGAAGTTGCAAGAGATGAAAAGTATAGAGAAAAGTTTGATTATTGTTCTGCAAGGGCGGTTGCAAGGCTTAATACTTTATCAGAATACTGTATGCCTTTCGTGAAAGTTAGTGGAAAGTTTATTGCTTTTAAGGGGGACTATAAAGAAGAACTCTTTGAGGCTAAAAACGCAATTAAAACGTTAGGTGGAGTGGTAGAAAAGGAAGAAGAGTTTGAAATAAACGGCGCAAAAAGAGGAATAATTTACGTTAAAAAGATAACAAGTACCGACAAAAAATATCCACGTGGCAGAGGAAAGGAGAGAAAATGTCCTCTATAAAAAATACTTCGATAGAAATAGATAAAAGATTTACTATGGCGGTAACCGGTCATAGAAATATAAAAGACGTAATTTCGATAGAAGCGTTAACTTCAATTTTTGAGGGAGCAATTTATTCGGGGTACGATACTTTTTTAATAGGTATGGCGGTAGGGTTTGATACCCTTTGTTTTAAGGTTTTAACGGAAATTAGAAAGAAAAAAAATATAAGAATAATTGCTTGTATTCCATGCGAAAAGCAGGATTTAAAATTCAGTGAAAAACAAAAAAAAGAATATGCAAAAATGCTGGAATTAGCAGATGAAAAGATAGTTTTAAGTAAAGATTATACTCCCTATTGTATGATGAATAGAAATAGGTTTATGGTGGATAATTGTTCATTATTACTTGCTTATATAAGAGAGAATAAAGGAGGAACTAAGAGTACTGTAGACTATGCGGAAAGAAAGGGAGTTTTCATAAGATATATATAGAAAAACCTTGTCAATAAAATATGACAAGGTTTTTATTTTTTTACTCTCCGTCGGATAAAATAAGATGAACGAACCCTTGTTTTGCTTGACAAACGGGACAAATTTCCCACGCTTTTTTTGCAGTTTGTTCGTAACCACAGCCACTACATTTCCATTTAACCGCTTTAGTCTTTTTATATAAAGAACCGCTCTTTAACTGATTATAAAGGTCTAAAAACAACATTTTATGGCAGTTTTCAATTTGAGCAATATTGTTAAATAAGTTTGCAATATCATTAAAACCTTCTTTTTTTGCAACCTTTGCAAATTCTGGATATAATAATGTTTCGTTTTCCTCATCTTCTGAAGCAAGTTTTAGGTTTTCTAAAAGATTCCACTTTTGCTTAAAGGGATAACCGGCGGAAATATCAATATTAACGATAGTTTTATCAGATGCATCTTGAATTTTAGTGTAAAACATACGTGCGTGGTTAAACTCGTTATATACGATTTTGTCTATAACTTCGGCAAGACAGGCGTAACCTTCTTTTCTTGCGCCGTACTCAATAAACTCATATCTAATACGTGCTTGGCTTTCTCCTGCATATGCTTTTGCAAGATTTTGATAGGTTTGACTTTCAATAAGATTCATAATTTTCTCCTTAAAAATAAAATATTTACCAAAAGTTTGCCCAAAATTAAAAAATTTTATACGCACAAATTTTATCTATATATATAATGTTTTAAAAAAGTACGTCCAAAAAAAACAAAAAAAAATTTTTAAAAAATAGTGAAAAACGCTTTACAAAACTAAAGTGATGAAGTATAATATAGATACTTTCTTCACTAAACTAAAGTGTTAAAGTAAAATTATAGACGTACAACAAAAAGGAGAAAACGAAAATGAAGAAAATTTTAACCCTTGTTTTAACGGTAGTACTTGCTTTAGGCGCATGTATCGGATTAACCGCTTGCGGTAATGATAAATATGCAAACGTTCGTCCAAACACGATAACCGTTGGCTACACCGATTACGCACCTATGAATTATAAAGACGATAAAGGTGTTTTAGTTGGTTTTGATACTGAACTTGCACTTATGGTATTCAACGCATTAGGATACGAAGTAAACTTTAAGCCTATTGAATGGGGACAAAAGTATAACGAATTAAACAGCGGTAAAACAATTGATTGTATTTGGAACGGATTTACCGCAAACTCTGTAGATAGTGACGACGGTGTTGCAAGAAGTGAAAAAGTAGATTTTTCTATGTATTATATGCAAAACGCACAATGCATAGTTAAAAAGGCAACTACTGCAAACGTAGCAACTTGGGCAGACCTTGCTGGAAAATCTATCGCATACGAAACGGGTTCTGCAGCAGATTCTTTAATCTCAAGCGAACTTAAAGAAATTGAAGTTAACAACAAGGGCGTTGCATCACAAATGGACGCAATTAGAGAAGTAAACATGGGTACTGCAGATTACGCAGTTGTAGACGTTCTTCTTGCAGAGCAAGTTTGTGGTAAAGGCGACTATGCAAACCTTGACCAAAACGAAGGAATTGAAATAGGTATTGAATATTATGCAATCGGCTTTAGAAAGGGTAGTGAACTTACGGAAAAAGTAAACGTAATGTTAAAAGCGTTTATGGAAACCGGTCAACTCAAAGCCCTCGCAGAAAAATACGGCTTAGAAAACTCCCTCATTTTATTACCCTCTTCTGCAGAATAATAAAAGCACAAAAAAAAGAAAAAACTTAGCCGAGCCGATTTAGGTTCGGCTAAAGTTACATAAGGAAAGGATATGACTTTTTCGCAAATCACGTTAAACTTAATAGAAGGCTTTAGCGTTACTTGTTTACTCTTTATTTTGACGTTAATTTTATCAATCCCATTAGGACTGTTAATTTCCTTTTGCACAATGAGTAAAGTTAAGCCAGTAAGTGTTGTTTTTAAGATATTTGTATGGATAATTAGAGGAATACCTTTAATGCTACAATTATTTTTAGTGTATTATATACCAGGCGTTTTAACTAAGTCAGGAAATAATCCGTTTGGTCAATTAGACAACTATTTCTTTTTCAACTTTGGAATAAATAACGGTGGTGCGTTTATTGCTGCTTTAATCGCTTTCATAATTAACTACGCTTGTTATTTTTCAGAAATATTCCGTGGTGGAATAGAGAGCATTTCTAAAGGGCAATTTGAAGCCGGCAAGGTTTTAGGAATGACAAAAAAACAAATTTTTTCTAAGGTTGTTTTATTACAGGTTGTTAAAAGAATCGTTCCACCAATGAGTAACGAAATAATAACTTTAGTAAAAGATACGGCACTTGCTCGAGTTATAGGAATTATTGAAATTATAAAGCAAGCAGATATTTTGGCTGCAACTAAGGCACTTGTTTGGCCATTGTTCTATGCAGGTGCGTTCTATCTCATATTCGTAGGCATACTTACATTATTATTTGGTAAGTTAGAGAAAAAATTATCTTACTTTAAGGCGTAAAATATGGCATATTTAGAAATTCAAAACTTCTATAAATCTTTTGGAGAGGTAGAAGTATTAAAAGGTATTGACCTTGACATTAAAAAAGGTGAAGTTGTTACGATAATCGGCTCTTCAGGAAGCGGAAAAACCACTCTACTTCGCTCGATAAACTTTTTGGAAACGCCAGACGTTGGCAAAATGACTTTAGACGGAGAAATACTATTCGACGCAAGCGCACAAAAAGTGGATACTGAGGCGGAACTTAGAGAAAAAAGGCTTAATTTTGGGCTTGTGTTTCAATCTTTCAACCTATTTCCACAGTATAACGTTATAGATAATATAACGCTTGCACCAAAATTATTAGTTGAAGAGCAAGCAAAAGCGTATAAAAAAGAGTTAAAGCAAAAGGCTAAAACAGGGGAAATCAATAAAAAGGAAATAGGCAAATTAGTTGCCGACTTTATCGCAGAAAAAAAAGAAGAGATTATAAAAAGCGGTGAAGAACTACTTGAAACGGTTGGTTTAATGGATAAAAAACTTAATTACCCTTGTGAACTTTCGGGAGGGCAATCTCAACGTGTTGCAATAGCAAGAGCGCTTGCGTTAAAACCAAAAATTTTATGTTTTGACGAGCCGACCTCTGCGCTTGACCCAGAACTCACGGGGGAAGTATTAAAGGTTATTAAATCCCTAAAGAAAAAGGATAGAACGATGATAATAGTAACCCACGAAATGGGTTTTGCTAAAAACGTTTCGGATAAAGTGGTGTTCATGGCGGACGGTATCGTTGAGGAAATAGGTAAACCGAAAGAGATATTTGACAATCCTACGTCGGAAAAATTAAAGGCTTTTCTTTCAAATTTAAACAATAAGGACGGTGAATAAAATGTCTAATAATATGCAAAGAGAAGTGGAAGAATTATATAAGGTAATAGCATCACTTAAAACGGCAGAAGAGGTCAAAATTCTTTTTGAGGACCTATGCACCTATAAAGAAATAGACTTAATGGCGCAACGACTTGATTCAGCAAAACTATTACTCGAGGGCGCAACGTACGAAGAAATTATAAAGAAAACGGATATTTCTTCCGCAACGCTTTCAAGGGTAAGTAGGTGTGTAAAATACGGTAAAGGATATAAAACAATATTAAAAAAGTAAAAAACAGTTACAAAAGATAAAAAAACCTTGTCAATAGTTATATGACAAGGTTTTTTATTTTTTTAATAATAGTGCTTGTTTACGGTATAAAGTTATAATTTTTAACCAAGCGAGAAGAGAACGAAGGGAGAAAATTTTTATAAACTATTGCACTTGCGGGGAAAAAGTAGTATTATAAACGTAGCACGATTATTAAGGAGAGTGATTTTATGGACTTATTTGCAAAGTGCAATCAACTTGAAAACGTTAAAAATGCAAAAGAAAGGGGAATTTATCCATATTTCCATCAATTAAACTCAAAGCAAGGGCCCGAAGTAGTTATGGAGGGCAAAGATATTATTATGATAGGCTCTAATAATTATTTAGGGCTAACTTCTCATCCAGAAGTTATCGAGGCGGGTGTTAAAGCACTTGAACAGTTTGGTAGTGGTTGTTCAGGCAGTAGATTTCTTAACGGAACGCTTACTTCTCACGTTGAACTTGAAAAAGAACTTGCTGAGTTTTTAAATAAAGAGGACGTAGTTACTTTTTCAACGGGGTTTCAAAGCAATTTGGGGATTATAAGCGCAATCGCAGGAAGAACGGATTATATTCTTTGTGACAAGGAAAATCATGCAAGTATATACGACGGGTGTAGGCTTAGTTTTGCAAAGATGCTTCGCTATAACCACTCAGATATGCAGGACTTAGAAAGGCTTTTGCAAACGATAGATACAACCCAAAGCGGTATTTTGATAGTTACTGACGGCGTGTTTTCTATGGGTGGGGATATTTGTAAACTACCCGAAATTGTTGCCTTGGCAAAAAAATACGGCGCAAGAGTTATGGTGGACGATGCGCATGGTTTGGGCGTTTTAGGTGCTCACGGCAGAGGCACGGCGGAACACTTTGGTTTAGAGGACGAAGTGGATATTTATATGGGTACTTTTTCAAAGTCCCTTGCGTCACTTGGTGGATATATGGCTGCAAAGAGGGAAGTTTGCGAATACGTACGCCACGTTTCCCGCCCATTTATATTTTGCGCAAGCATAACGCCTGCAAACGTTGCGTGCGCAAGAAAAGCACTTGAAATATTAAAAAGAGAGCCGGAAAGAGTTAAAAGTCTTAAAAAGATTAGCAGTTATATGAGAGATGGCCTAAAAAGAGAGGGCATTGATATAATTGATAGCCAAACTCCTATTATTCCTATATATACCTACGGCAATGCAAGAACTTTTACTGCGTGCAAATTGTTGTTTGAAAGGGGAGTTTACGTAAACCCCGTAGTTTCGCCCGCAACACCGGTTGGAATGAGTTTACTTCGTACAAGTTATACCGCTACTCACACGGAAGAACAAATGGATAGAGCCCTTTTCCATATTAAAAACGTTTTAGAAGAAGTTAAGGATATCCAAGATTAAAAATTTATTTCTAAGTAAAATTTTGTAATAAAAAGCACGCTATTTTTCACCAAAAGTGAAAGGTAGTGTGCTATGTTTTTTATATAAATTTTAATTATTTAAGCAAAATATTTCTTCAAACGTAACCCCTAAAACTTCCTTAATGTAAAGAATTTCGTCTGCGTAAACGTGCCGTTGACCAACTTCGATTTTTGCTAAACAACTTCTTGTTATGTCTAAACCCAATAATTGAAGTTTTGTAGCAACGTAATCTTGTGTAAAACCTGCCCTTTTTCTTAATTTTCTAATATTATTTCCTATTTTCTTTTCAATTTTTATATCCATATTTGCCCCCGTTAGCACCTATATAAGTGCATAAGTTGACAATATTATATTCATATATTATAATAAAAATGCACCCGTATAAGTGCAAACTAAAATATGGAGAGAAAAAAGATGGAATATAAAGACGTGCATTTAACTGATTTAAGGAGATATGCAAAAAAGGTGGGGGTAAGAGGACCAACACTGCACAACAAAGATATGCTTATAGAAAAGATAATAGAAATAGAAAAAGGAAAAGTAAAGCCCTATTTTTCCAAAAAAGGAAGGCCTAGCAAGGCGGAAAAAACGGTGAACGAGATGCAAATAGAAGCAGACGTAGTACTTTACGTTATAAAGAAAGCAAAGGAATTTTTAACTGAAATTGAGGAAGAAATAGAACAAATAAGAAAAAAATAGCAAGCACTATTTTGCTTGCTATTTTATATTATTAGGCGTTAGCAAAAGTAAAAGCGTGGAAATTTCCCACGCTTTTAAGTTTTTTACTTAAAACCAACTAATTATTTATCAGCAAGTTTTTTAGCGTTCAATTATTTTCGTAAATATTATTGATAAAAAAATTTAATTATGATATACTAACTATGCCAAACAACACTTAAGAATAAAATAAGTTTATTAGATAGGGATAATATTATCCTTTTTTTGCAATACATAGAAAATGAATTTGTAAAATTCAGATTCCTACACTCTATGTATTGTGAAAACTTATATATTGTGTTGTTTGGCGACAATGGGAGTCTGTGTTTTAGTGCGCTGGCTTCGGTTGGCGCACTTTTTATTTTGCGGAGAGTTTTATGAAATATTTTGATGAAGTAATGATTTTAACAGAAGATTACGAAAAAAATGGATTAAAAAAGGGAGCAAGAGGAATTGTTGTTTCGCCAATGATAACGGATAATACGTTTAAGGTGATTTTTTTCGATGGGAACAATTGGGATTTTATTTTGCATGATATTTTTATAGGACATCTTACAGAAAAAACAAGAGGTTGTTCAACAGACAAAGATATACTGAAAAGATTGCCAAAAAGAAATAAAAGCTTATGGTGCAAGGTGGAAGATGGGTTTATACTAAATCTAAACGGCGAAGTAAAAAATAAAATTCCATATGAATACGTTATAGAATACTATAAAAAAGAGCAAACCGATTAAGGTTTGCTCTTTTAAGTTTTAGCCAACTAATTATTTATCAGCAAGTTTTTTATAAGATTCAAGTCTTGCTTTACTATCCTTTTCGGTAGTTTCAAACAAGCTTTCAGCAAGTTCGGGACGTGCTTTCATAAGTGAAGCATATCTCGTTTCGCCAAGCAAGAAAGACTTGTAATCAGCAGTAGGTTCTTTAGAATCTAAACTGAAGGGGTTCTTTCCTTCGTCTGCAAGTTCAGGATTGAATCTGTAGAGTTGCCAGTAACCGCAATCAACAGCCTTTTTCTCTTCGTCTTGAGATTTCATCATGTTGATACCGTGGTTGATACAAGGTGCGTAACAAATAATGAGTGAAGGTCCGTCGTACTTTTCAGCCTCAACGAGAGCGTTCATAAGTTGTTGTTTGTTAGAACCCATAGCACATTGAGCAACGTAAACGTAGCCGTAACTCATAGCCATCATACCAAGGTCTTTTTTCTTAACTCTCTTACCTGCAGCGGCAAACTTAGCGATAGAGCCGGTAGGAGTTGACTTACTTGCTTGTCCACCCGTGTTAGAGTAAACTTCGGTGTCGAGAACTAATACGTTAACGTTTTCACCGCTTGCAAGAACGTGGTCTAATCCGCCGTAACCGATATCGTACGCCCAACCGTCACCACCGAAAATCCAAATAGAGGGTTTAACTAAGCAGTCAAGGTTGCCCTTAATATAGTCAAGACCTTCTGCAGTTTCTGCCTTCATTGCCTCTTTAACTAATTCAGCAGCAACTTTACTCTTTTCTGCATCTTCTTTATCAGCAAGCCAAGCAGAGAAAGCGTTTTTGGTGTTTTCGTTAACCTTATCGAGGTTAGCGTTCATATCTTCTTCGATTTTAGCACGACGTGCTTTCATAGCAAGATTCATACCGTAACCGAATTCTGCATTATCTTCAAATAATGAGTTAGCCCAAGCAGGACCTTTACCTTGCTTATTAACGGTGTAAGGACAAGTAGGAGCAGAACCGCCGTAGATTGAAGAACAACCCGTTGCGTTTGCAACTATCATTCTGTCACCGAAAAGTTGGGTAACGAGTTTAACGTAAGGAGTTTCACCACAACCTGCGCATGCGCCTGAGAACTCAAACAAGGGTTGTTTGAATTGGCTACCCTTAACGGTCGTTTCTTTACAACCAGGGCAAGCAGATACGTCAACAGCGGGAAGACTTTCAGAATATTCGTAGTTAACTGATTCTTCAGCAACAACAGTTCCAAGGGGAACCATAGTGAGAGCCTTTTCTTTTGCAGGACAGATATCGGCACAAACGCCACAGCCCATACAATCTAATGGAGAAACTTGCATTCTGTATTCATAACCCTTGTTACCAATCATAGCCTTAGTGGTAAATGATTCGGGCTTATCTGCGCCTTCTGCCACAACAGCAGGTCTAATACAAGCGTGAGGACATACGAAAGCACATTGGTTACATTGAATACACTTAGATGCATCCCACTTAGGAACGTTAACTGCAACGCCACGTTTTTCATACTTGGTAGTTCCGGTAGGAACGGTACCGTCAGCCTCAAAAGCAGAAGAGGGGAGTTTGTCGCCTTCTAAAGTTAAGATGGGGTGAACGATTTCCCTGAAGTATTTGTTATCAGCAACGTCTGCCATAGGAGCACCTTCAGTGGTGGTAGCCCATGAAGCAGGAACGTCAATTTTAACGAGGTTAGCCTCAGCAGAATCGATAGCGTTGTAGTTCATTTGAACGATAGCGTCGCCCTTCTTAGCGAAAGACTTGTAAGCCATCTTCTTCATATATTCAACTGCTTGGTCGTAAGGAATAATGTTAGCAACCTTGAAGAACGCAGATTGTAAGATAGTATTGGTTCTGCCACGGAGACCGAGTTCAGCAGCAATCTTAATAGCGTCAATAACGTAAAGGTTGATATTCTTTTTAGCAATGTCGTTCTTAACTGATGCAGGAAGAACGCTTTCTAATTCTTCTGCAGATTTAGCAGAGGTGTTGAATAAGAAAGTACCGCCTTGTTTAATATCGCCGGTCATATTGTAACGGGTGATATATGAGGGGTTAGAACATTGTACAAAGTCTGCAGAGTCAATTAAATATGCAGATTGAATAGGCGTGTCGCCGAAACGGAGGTGAGATACGGTTATACCGCCCGACTTCTTACTGTCGTAGAAGAAGTAACCTTGAACGTATTTGTCAGTGTGGTCACCGATAATCTTGATTGAGTTCTTGTTAGCACCAACGGTACCGTCAGAGCCAAGACCCCAGAATTTACAAGAAACAGTGCCTTCGGGAGCAGCGTCATATTTGAAACTGAAATCAAGTGAAGTGTTAGTAATATCGTCGTAAATACCAACTGTGAAGTGGTTTTTGGGTTCTGCTTGCTCTAAGTTCTTGTAAACTGCGTAAATCATAGAGGGGTTAAATTCTTTAGAACCTAAACCGTATCTACCGCCAACAACTTTAATGTCGGTCATACCCTTTTCAAGAAGAGCGGAACATACGTCAAGATATAAAGGTTCACCAAGAGAGCCAGCCTCTTTAGTTCTGTCAAGAACAGCAAGTTTTTTAACCGTTTTGGGAAGAGCGTCAACAAAGTGGTTGATAGAGAAAGGACGATATAATCTAACTTTCAATAAACCGATTTTGTGACCTTCTTTAATCATTTTGTTAAGGGTTTCTTCCACAGCGTCAGCACCGCTACCCATCATAACGATAACGTTTTCTGCATCTTCTGCACCAACGTAATCGAAGAGGTGATAACTTCTGCCGGTAAGTTTGCTAACCTTATCCATCATTTCTTGAACGATAGCGGGGGTAGCTTCGTAGTACTTATTAGCAGTTTCTCTGTTTTGGAAGTAAATGTCAGAGTTTTGTGCAGTACCCTTTTGAACGGGGTGTTCGGGATTTAATGCTCTTGCTCTAAAATCTTCGATATCTTTCATATCAACGAGTTCTTTCATTTCTTCGTAATCAATAGCGTCGATCTTGCTAACTTCGTGAGAAGTTCTAAAACCGTCAAAGAAATGTAAGAAAGGAACTTTTGCCTTTAACGTTGAAAGGTGTGCAACGAGTGCTAAGTCCATAACTTCTTGAACAGAGTTAGAAGAAAGCATAGCAAAACCCGTTTGACGGCAAGCCATAACGTCCGCATGGTCACCGAAAATGTTAAGTGCATGTGCAGCAAGTGCTCTTGCACTAACGTGAATAACTGTGGGGAGAAGTTCACCCGCAATTTTATACATGTTGGGAATCATTAAAAGCAAACCTTGGCTTGCAGTATAGGTAGTGGTTAAAGCACCAGCGGTAAGTGAACCGTGAACTGCACCTGCAGCACCACCTTCTGACTGTAATTCAGCCAAACGTAACTTTTGTCCGAACATGTTTACTCTGCCGGCAGCAGACCACTCGTCAGCAACTTCCGCCATAGGAGAAGAAGGGGTTATAGGATAAATAGCCGCAACTTCAGAAAAGGCGTAGGCAACGTGGCTGGCAGCGGTATTGCCGTCAATCGTCATCTTTTTCATTAATATAAATCCTCCATAATGTTTAATAACGCATTCAAGCACTTTACAGTATACAACTATAAAGTAAAATAGTCAATAAAAAAAGCAATTTTATCTCGTAAAAATAGGGTTAATAAAACAAAACTTTGAAGATTGCTTGTAAAATAATGCGGATTTTGGTATAATAGTAAACGGCAAAGATTTTTCATTTATTATTAGGAGAGTAGCGAATTAAAATGGCAATTCTTTCGGTGGACAAAGTAAGTTATTCTTACGATAAAAAAAATAGTGCGATTAAAGAGTTAACCTTTTCGGTAGAAAAGGGTGAATACGTAGCTATCATAGGGCATAACGGAAGTGGAAAGTCTACCCTTGCAAAACTCTTTAACGGGCTTTTAAAACCAGACTCTGGAGAGATTGTAGTGGACGGGTTTAAGAGTTCGGATAAAAACGCCCTTTTTGATATAAGAAAAAGGGTGGGTGTAGTCTTTCAAAACCCCGACAATCAGTTGGTTGCCTCCATCGTGGAGGACGACGTGGCTTTCGGCCCTGAAAACCTTGGCGTTAAAAGAGAAGAAATAGGTAAAAGAATTGATTTTGCCTTAAAATGCGTGGGTATGGAAGAATATAGAAAAAGTTCTCCCACAAGGCTTTCTGGTGGGCAAAAGCAAAGGATAGCCATTGCGGGCGTTCTTGCATTGAAACCAGAGATTTTAATTTTAGACGAATCTACCGCAATGCTCGACCCACAAGGTAGAAAGGAAATTTTAGACGTTATAAAAAAATTAAATAAAGTTCAAGGCGTAACCGTTATTGCCATAACTCACTATATGGAAGAGGTCGTTTCGGCAGATAAGGTTTACGTTTTAGACGACGGAGTGATTGCTCTTTCTGGTACGCCGAGAGAAATTTTTAAGGAAAAAAGCGTTATGAAGGCGTTGGGGTTAGAACTTCCCTCCGCCTCCTATATCGCTACTAAATTAAAGGAAAAAGGCGTGGAAATTCAAGGCGAAAATCTCACCGAAGAAGAACTTGCGGAGGCGTTATGCAAATTAAGATAGAAAATTTATCATACGCCTATGGCAGTAAAAACTTAAAAGTTAAAGCGTTAGACGGGGTTTCTCTCCAGATAGAAGAGGGGGAATTTTTTGGCGTAATCGGGCAAACGGGTAGCGGAAAATCCACCTTTGTTCAACACGTTAACGGATTAATCAAGGCACAAACGGAAGATAGTAAAATCTTAGTTGGCGAATACGACTTAACTGATAAAAAATGCAATTTTAAGGAATTGAGAGCGAAAGTCGGCATGGTTTTTCAATACCCAGAATACCAACTTTTTGCGGAAACCGTTTACGAGGACGTGGCGTTTGGGCTTAGGAATTTCTTTCCAAACTTAAGTAAGGAAGAAGAGGAAGAAAAAATTAAGTCGGCGTTAGAACTTGTAGGATTAAACTATCAAAAAGTAAAAGATAAATCTCCTTTTGAACTTTCGGGAGGACAAAAACGAAGGGTGGCGATAGCGGGGGTTATCGTTTCTCGCCCTGAAGTGCTCGTTTTGGACGAGCCGGTTGCCGGTCTTGACCCAAAAGGGAAAAGGGAGTTCGTTGCTTTGCTCAAAGAATTGCATAAAACCTTTGTAAAAACCATTATTATCGTTTCACACGATATGAACTTGGTAAGCGAAAACTGTTCACGAGTTGCCGTGTTTAAGCAAGGAAAGATAGTAAAAACGGGTGCACCTAAAGAGATTTTTAGTGACGACGTGCTTTTAGAAGAGTGCGGATTAGAACTTTGTACAACCGCATTTTTAACTAAAGAACTTGAAAAAGTGGGCGTAAAAATAGATAGTGATTTGACGGTAGACGGATTTATTGATGCCTACCTTAGCGCAAAGGAGGGAAGAGCGTGAAAGATATGACTTTCGGGCAGTATTATCCGTCCCACTCCGTTGTTCACAAACTTAATCCCGCTGTAAAAATTTTACTATCTATAGCCTATATAGTAGCAGTATTTTTGGTGTCGGCAGAAAACTGGTATTTAGGGTTTTCCCTTTGCGCCTTTTTCGTAGTTTTATTAACGCTAATATCAAAAATTCCTTTTGGAAAAATGTTAAAAAGCATAAAAGGCATAATGTTTTTTATCATTTTGTCGGCAATTTTACAAATATTTTTTAATAAAAACGGTACGCCCCTTTGGGAAAACGGTTTTATAACTGACAAGGGGCTATTGTCCGCCGCCTTTATTACTCTTAGGATAACGCTTGTTGTTTTAGGAGCGTCTATTTTAACTTTTACTACTTCTCCCGTAGAAATTGCAGACGGAATAGAGGTTTTGCTTGCTCCTCTAAAAATAATAAAATTCCCCGCGCACGAGTTTGCGCTTATAATGAGCATTGCTCTCCGTTTTATCCCTACGCTTTTAGAGGAAACGGATAGAATTATCAAAGCGCAACAGGCAAGAGGAACGGATTTTGAAGGAGGGCTTTTCAAAAGGGCAAAAGCGTTAATTCCCGTTTTAATTCCCCTTTTGATAAGTGCGTTTAGGCGTGCCGACGAACTTGCCGACGCTATGGATGCAAGGTGTTATTCTGGCAGTAAAAAGCGTACTAAGTTTAAGAAAATGACGATTAGGGTTGGCGATATTTTATCATTTGTAATAATTGGTGGTTTAGTTGCGGGCGCAGTACTTCTCAATGGGGTAGTATTATGAGAATAAAACTCGTTATTTCTTACGACGGCACTAATTATTGTGGCTGGCAAAAGCAAGTAAACGCCATCTCTATTCAACAAACTATTGAAGAGGCTATTAAAGAGGTTACGGGTGAAAGCGTTACGGTAACGGCAAGTGGAAGAACGGATGCCGGCGTTCACGCAGAGGCGCAAGTGTGCCATTTTGATACCAACAGTACAGTACCCGCCGATAAGTTTTATAAGGCGTTAAATCCCCTTTTGCTAAGCGATATAAAAGTGCTTTCTTCTTGTGAGGTAGACTGTGATTTTAACGCAAGAAAAAGCGCAAAGAAAAAAACTTATGCATATTCTTTTTATATATCAAGCGTTGAACTTCCCCTTAAGGAAAGATACGCCGTTAGGTTAGAAGAAGAGCCCGATTTTAGCAGGATAGAAAGTGCAATAAACCTTTTTGTTGGGGAGCACGATTTTAAGGCTTTTTGCTCAACGGGTAGTTCGGTAAAAACAACCGTTCGCACGGTGTGTTCGGTAGAAGTGGAAAAAGGGGAAAAAGGCTTTAGGTTTTTAATTACGGGGAACGGATTTTTATATAATATGGTTAGGATAATATCCGGCGTGTTATTAGACGTTGGCTACGGAAAAAAAACAAAAGAAGATATTTTGCTCGCTTTTGAAACGGGCAAAAGGGAGGTTTTAGGAAAAACTCTCCCCGCAAAAGGATTGACGCTAATTAACGTTAAATACGAATAAAAAGCTGATTGTTTCTAATCGGCAAACTCAACCTGCCTAATAACGGTAGAAACAAATAACAAATTGTGGTTAAAAATTATTAGTGGCACAACATATTGTGCCACTTTTGTTTTTGCAAAAAAGTGGGGCAAAAATTGCTAAAAAAGGCTGAAAAACGCTTGACAAAACGGGTAAAATTTTTTATTATATTTAGGCTGTTTATAAAGGAGAAGTTCGTTTTGTAAAAGATTAGCCCTCTTTTCGAGCCAAATCGTGTAACGGCTCACGGACGGAAATTTATTAAACTGAACCTAAAGATTAAAGGAGAAAAAACTATGAAAACTTATATGGCTCACGCAGAAAACGTAGTTAGAAAGTGGTACGTAGTGGACGCTGAAGGTCAAACGCTTGGTCGTTTGGCATCAAGAGTTGCTGCAGTTCTTCGTGGAAAGAATAAGCCCACCTTCACCCCTAACGTTGACACGGGAGATTTCGTTATAATCGTTAACACCGATAAGGTTGTTTTAACGGGTAAGAAACTCGAAAAGAAAATGTACAGATATCACACCGGCTATATCGGACACCTTAAGGAAATTCAATATAAAACCCTTATGGCAACCAAGTCCGACGTTGCTGTTTACGAAGCAGTTAAAGGTATGCTTCCCAAAAACAGTTTAGGTCGTAAAATGCTCACCAAACTCAAAGTTTACAAAGGACCCGAGCATAACCATCAGGCTCAAAAGCCCGAAGTTCTTAAACTTATCTAAGAGGTGTAATTATGGCAAAAGCAACTACTAAGAAAAAAGTTCAATATTGGGGAACGGGCAGAAGAAAGAAAGCAATTGCTCGTGTTCGTTTAATTCCCGCTGGTGACGGAACTATCACCATCAACAAAAAATCTCTTGACGAATATTTCTGTTTAGATACTTTAAAATTTATCGTTCGTCAACCATTAGAACTTACCGAAACTTCTGCTAAATACGATATTATCGTAAACGTTTGCGGTGGCGGATACACCGGACAAGCAGGTGCAGTAAGACACGGTATTTCACGTGCGCTTTTATTAGCAGAGCCCGAAACGAGAGCTGCATTAAAGAAAGCAGGCTTCTTAACCAGAGATTCCAGAATGAAGGAAAGAAAGAAGTACGGCTTAAAGGCTGCAAGAAGAGCACCTCAATTCTCAAAGAGATAATTTCTTTTTGGAGTATTTCAAAAAATTTCAGCACTCACTTTTTGTGGGTGCTGTTTTTTTGCAAAAGCATAACACGGTTGGGATTTTTTGCAAAACAAATGTAAAAAAGTTATATTTTGTGCTATAATATACGTAAGGTTTTACAATAAAAGTCTACTAAGGGTTGAAAAAAAGTAAAAATTCTCCACTCAACCACTGGTGTGTTGATTTTTTTCGTTGTACAAAATAAAATAATGGTGAAAGGAGGGCGTTATGGACCAAGTAAAAATTGGCAAATTTATTGCCGAGTGCAGAAAAAGTGTTAATTTGACGCAAATGCAGTTGGCGGAAAAAATGAATATTACGGATAGGGCAGTTTCAAAATGGGAAAGAGGTATGTCAATGCCCGATACTTCTATAATGATGGAACTTTGTGATATTCTAAAAATAACGGTTAACGAATTATTAAGTGGAGAAAAAATTAAAATGGAAAACAACAATCAAAAAAACGAACAACTTTTGCTTGATATGGCAAAAGAATTAGAGAGAAAAAACAAAACTATATGGAAAAACATGTGGGTAATTATGATTATAAGCATGATGGCGCTTTTAGGAGGGCTATTTGCCGTTGCGTTGTTTATGCCAGAGGGAGTTTGGCAACTTGTTGTAATTATAGGGTTATGCGTTGTGTTTTTAGTGCCCTGTTTTTACGCAGTAAAACTTGAAATAAGCGTGGGGGCATACAAATGCAAAAACTGTGGATACGAAATTGTGCCTAAATATTCTCAAGCGCTTAACGCAATGCATATGGGAACTACAAGATATTTAAAATGTCCTAATTGCGGAAAAAGAACTTGGTGTAAAAAAGTGTTAAGCAAAAAGGACGGCGTAAAAGCAGAATAAAAACAAAGAAGTATATAAAAAAGGCTAGCGTTTTCGCTAGCCTTTTCGTGTTAATGAAGCGTTGTTATAACGCATCGTTATTTTCTGCAAACTTTATTGTTTTTAACGCAAAGCAAAGGGTGGTCTTCTACCGTTTCAAAGACAAGACCTTTTGGCTTGTCAAAGGAATAATTGCTAAACGCCACTACCGTTTTTGGAATAATAATCTTTTTCACAAAATCTGGCAAGAGAATGGTGGGAAAGTCAAGGGAATATTTTTCTTCCACCCACTCCGAGCCTTGCGCGGGGTGGTGCCAGTCGTGCCAATGCTCGTGTGCGGGCGTGTATCCTTGCCTATAACCGACGTGAGTAATGGTAACCCCGTCAATTTGTTCGGGGATAACTATAACGCTATCGCCTTCTTCCGCTTCTACGTGCGCTATACAGTTATAGTAGGTAAAACCTTTTTTATCGTTGCCTTCTTTTAATTTTTTAACGGTAAACTTCGCCATAAGAACTTTCAAACTTTATTTTTTATAATTTTTGATTATTTCGCCGTACTTTTCTTCCCCTATTATACTACGTAGAGTAGGGCTTTGTTTGGTTTTTTGGAATTCTCTAAAAATATCCTTTCCCTTTGAGTAAACTTCGTTCGCTTGTTCTTTTGGAAGTAAGGTCATTATAACGTCGCGATAAAAGTAAGAAGAAACCACGTCCTCGGGGTCGCAAAAAAGGTCATCTCGCCTAAAATATTTGCAATCGGCGTTTATTTTCTTAAACCGCTCCACGATATCAGCGATAAATTTTTTAATTCCTTCGTCGTCACGAAATCTACCGAGATAGATATATTTCCAGTAGTTGTCGGGAGTATCTTGAATTATTCGCCTTTCCCTTAACATATGAAAGGTGTCAAAATCGTCAAGAAGTGTAAAATAAATTTTTTGAAAATTTTCTAAATCTTCTCCGCCTAATCCACATTGTATGGGGTTAAGAAAATATTCCGCAGGGTATTTGTGTGTAAATTCCATTTTAAATTCTCCTTAATTATAACTCAAATAATTATGTCATGAAACGATATAAAAAAATTAGAAACCCTTAAATATGGCGGAGAAAATACGTTTTCGTGGTTTTATAGTCGTTGTTTGGCGTTTCGTCCGTGCTAGTCGAAGTGTGAAAACCCTTTCTCGTGCCGTCGGCGTAAAGTGTGCATTTAACGTAGTCTTCCGGTGTCTTAAAATGCGCATATCGCCCACGATACCTAAGTTCTATTCCAAGGAAAGAAAAATCGTTATCGTCGATAATAATGAAGATATCTAAATGAAAATTTTGCGGGTTTATTAAAGTGTATAATTTTTCTTCCGTGTCTTCTCCCGAACGGCCTTCGTCAAGTTTTTCCCATTCAACGGTTTTTTCGTATACAAGACGATAGCCGTCAATTTCTTCAAGCAACTTTTTCTCTTTGTCCTCTGGTAGAACAGTTTTCCCTTTTTCGTAAATCATTTATAAATCTCCTTTATTTTTTAACATAATAAAACTATGATTATACGCTTTATATGATACATTATAATAACAAAATCACGCCTTGTCAATATATGAAAAACAAATTCCAAAATTATAAAAAAGACTATGATTTCATAGTCTTTTTCTGGTGTATCCGCCGAGAGTCGAACTCGGAACGGAGCCGTCGGAGGGCTCTATTTTATCCAATTAGACTACGGATACGAACATAATACGTGCAAAATCAATTTTGCTAAAACTTTACCGTAGTATATCAAAAACGGCTAAAATAATCAAGTGAAAATTTAAGTTTAAGCAAAATAGGGTAAGTTGCGGTATTTAATTGATATTTTTTTCGCTATATGTTATTATGTCTTTAGGAGAAATTATGAAAAAAACCGTAGTAGTAGGAATGAGCGGAGGAGTAGATAGTTCCGTTGCCGCATTATTATTAAAAGAGCAAGGATATAACGTTATCGGTCTATTTATGAACAACTGGGAGGAAAAAGACGATAACGGCTGTTGCCCTGCGGAAGAAGATTATGCCGACGTTAGAAGAGTTTGTTCTAAAATAGGCATACCTTACTATTCGGTAAATTTCTCAAAAGAGTATATGGATAGGGTTTTTTCCTACTTCCTTTCAGAGTACAAGGCGGGAAGAACACCTAACCCAGACGTTTTGTGTAATAGAGAAATAAAGTTTAAGGATTTTAAGGAAAAGGCTTTAGAACTTGGTGCAGATTATATTGCCACGGGGCACTATTGTGATATTTTGCATGAGAACGGCGTACATTATTTGTTAAAAGCAAAAGACCAAAACAAAGACCAAACGTATTTTTTAAACCAACTTTCTCAAGACCAATTAGATAAAGTGTTATTTCCTTTAGGAAAACTTGACAAGGGTGACGTTAGGGCTATTGCCGAAAAACATGGTCTTGCAACGGCAACAAAAAAGGATTCCACCGGCATATGCTTTATAGGGGAGAGAAATTTTAGAAACTTTCTTCAAACCTATATCCCCAACAAAAAGGGCAAGATTATGACTTACGACGGCAAGGAGTTGGGCGAGCATATAGGGCTTATGTATTACACCATTGGTCAAAGAAAGGGCTTAGGAATAGGCGGACAAAAGGGTGACGAGGGTAGCCGTTGGTTCGTTATCGAAAAGGACTTAAAAAACAACATATTATACGTTGCACACGGTAGTGAAGAAAAATTATACAGTTCTGGACTTATAATGAAAGAGTGTAATTTTATTCCCTATCCGCCAAAGGAAAAGGAGTTTAGTTGTACGGGTAAATTCCGTTACCGTCAACCGGAACAAGAGTGCACGGTGTATATTAAAGACGACCATATTGAGGTTAGGTTTAAGGAAAAGCAAAGGGCGATAACTGAAGGGCAGTTTGCGGTATTCTATCAAGGAGATAGGTGTATCGGCGGTGGAGTGATAGAAAAAGCACTTTTTGATTAAAATTCACCCTTGAAAAAGGGTTTCGAGTATGATAAAATAATAAGGATAAACGTATAGGTGGTACACGTTATGAAAAAGGAAATATTTGTAAGTTACACTACGAGCGATAAGGCGGTTGCGGATTCTATTGTTGCTTATTTAGAGGGAATGGGTTACAATTGTTTCATTGCGCCCCGAGATATTGACCCCGGTAAAAATTACGGAGCGCATATCGTTTCCGCTATTGAGGATTGTAAATTGGTGGTGCTTATTGCCTCTCACCACATCAACGAATCGGAACATTGTCATAACGAAGTTAATATTATTGTTGATAAAAAGAAGGCAATTCTTCCTATAGTTATTGAAGAGTTCGTTTTAGACAACGATTACGTTTATTATTTGGGAAGAAAGCAACAAATAATTGCTTTCCCCGAAAAGATTGAAAGATATTTTGCTAAGATTTTAGATGGGGTGGAGATGCACTGTCCACGTAAACCTGCGCCCGTGCAAGCGGTAGCTCCAGAGGAAACGGAAGATTCTAAAGCGGTTAAAACGGTTTTTGAATACATACCCGAACGTGGAATTATGATTAACCCTGAGGACCATCAAAGAAACGTAAGTTTTAGAAACGACACGCTTATTAATTTAATGGGCGGAATTTATGAAAAGGTTGCGGGGTATTCAAGCAACGAGGCGGCGGAAGAAATTTTCTATTCAAGCGGATATGCAGGCGGTAGAAATTTCGGAGAAAGAATTAAAAATCAATGGAACTTAGGAAGTTCTTTTGAAGACATAAAGAAGAAATTAGACAAATGGTGTAAATTTGATTCGGCTGTAGGTTGGGGTAAATTTACCATTGAGTTAAATTACGACGAAGAAAACGATTGTTTAACTGGAAAACTGAGTATAAACGAGGCGTTTATTGTTGATAAAGTAGGAAAACGCAAAATCTGTGGGTTTATAAGAGGCTACTGCACGGGTGTTATTGAAACGCTTTTGGACCTTCCAGGTGTAGAATTGAGATGTAAAGACTGCCCGTTAAAGAGTATGTTTAAGAGCGCTTGCGTTTTCGAGTTTGATATTAAGGGCTAAAAATAAGGACTTATAGTATAATGAATATTCTCGTTATTTTTACGGGTGGAACGATAGGTAGTGCTTCGGGGAAGAAATGGATTTCTTTGGATGATTCTACCAACTACACCCTTATTGAAAATTATAAAAAAGAAGGGGATAGCGGGGTTAATTTCTCCGTTCTCTCTCCCTATAGTATTTTGTCGGAAAACCTTTCGGGTGAAGAACTTACCACACTTTGCAAAGTCGTTAAGGAAAACGCAAAAAAAGATTTTGACGGCATTATAGTAACGCACGGTACTGACACTATTCAGTACACGGCGGCGGCTCTTTCCTTTGTGGTAAACACAAAAGATATTCCCATCGTGTTAGTTTCTGCAAACTATCCGCTAGAGGATGAGAGGACTAACGGAAACGCAAACTTTAAAGGGGCAGTGGACTTTATAAAAAGCAAAAAGGCAAACGGAGTTTTCGTTAGTTATCAAAACGCCTTAGATAAAGACGTTGAAATTCACCTCGGCTCGTTAGTGGTGGGGCACGCAGAGGCTATGGATGACCTTTTTAGCCTTGGCGGTAATTGTTTTGCTTGCGTTAACAAGGCGGGCGAAGTTACCGTTAACGGCGAAACACCTTTGCGTTTTTCAAACGGTTTAGACGTAAATTTTGCCTCCTCTCCAAAAACACTTATGATTAACAGTTTCCCGGGGGACGAGTTTAACTATTCGTTAGAAGGAGTAAAGGCGGTTTTAATTAAACCCTATCACTCTGGAACGCTAAACACGGAAAGCAAGGAATTTTTATCTTTTTGTGAAAGGGCAAGAGATAAGGGTGTGCCTGTATTCCTTTGCAACGTAACGGGGGGGAAGGCGTACTCAAGTTCTAAAATTTATAAGGACCTATCTTTAACAGTACTTCCCTTTTCGGCAATACCTGCAATCTACGTTAAGATATGGATTGCAGTTAGCCTAAATAAACCCATTGTAGAGTTTGTTATAAACGAGATTAGCCAAGAGTTTTGTGCTTAATATATAAATATAAAAAGCTAACCCGACTAAAAGGTCGGGTTTTTTCGTGCAAAAATTATTTTTGAACAAAAATCAATAAAAAATAAATAATATGCTTAAAAATAATATTATAAACACTATGTTTATCACACAAACAAGCGTTTCGACAAAAAGCAACATAAATGAACAAAAGTCGACCAAATTTGTACAAAAAATCTAAATATTTTGTTGGCGAAGCAAAAAATTTGTAGTAAAATTAGATTAATAAAAAATTTTTAGGAGAAAAAAATTGAAAAAAACGGTATTTATTTTGCAGGACACCAAAGAAGCCATTGATGAATTGGCGGTTAACTTTAGAGAAGATGGGGAATATGAGGTAATCGGCTCGTCAACGGATGGAATTTCCGCCCTTTCACCCCTTGTGGAAAAGAAGCCGGATTTTCTAATAACGGGATTAGTTTTATTAGGCTACGATGGACTTAGGGTAATAGAAAAAATAAAAGAACTAAACGTTAAAACAAAAATTATAGTACTTAGTGCGCTTACGAGAGAAGAAGTTGTTTCAAAAGCAATTTCCTTAGGGGCATCATATTTTATGGCAAAGCCGTATAGGTTTTCTATATTAAAAGAAAGGATGAAGGAACTTTTAGAAGAAAAGGCAGACGGACTTAGGGGTAATGATGGCAAACGTGCCAACTTTAACGGAGTTAGAGAGGAAACGTTAGAAGAAAAGATTAGCAAAATTTTTATAAACGTTGGTATTCCGCCCCACATAAAAGGGTATTCCTTTTTAAGAGAAGGTGTGCGCCTTGCTGTAGAAGACCCAGAGATAATCAATAATATCACCAAAAAACTATATCCCGCTATAGGTGAAAAATATTCTACGACGGCAAGTAAGGTAGAGCGTGCTATTCGCCACGCCATAGAAGTTGCGTGGAATAGGGGTAGAATAGAGAGTATTAATAATATTTTAGGCGTTAGAGCGTATATTGGCACGGAAAAGCCAACAAACGGAGAGTTTATTGCGCTTGTCGCCGACAAAATGCTACTTGAAAAGGTATAAGCAAAAAAATTTTTTTAAAAAACAAAAAACTACAAAAAAACAGTTTACAAAAGTACTTCATATAGATATAATATACACCAAGTATAATACAGATTAGAAAAAAGTGTAATAATTATAAGGTATGGAGAAAAAATATGCCGGGTGATTGGATTAAATGTCCCAGATGTGAATTAAACTATATCAAAAGGGGCGAAGAATATTGTGACGTTTGTAAGGCGGAACTTAAAAAAGGTCCTCAACTTCTTTTCGCTATTGACGACGAAGAGGAGATTGACGAAAGTTTTGAACTTTGTCCACGTTGTAACCAAAACTACGTAAAGCCAGGTGAAAAGCTTTGTGAAAAATGCTTAAAGGCATTAGAGAGTGAAGAAAAAGACGTTGAAGATGCCGACGATAAGTGGAAGGAGTTCTTAGACGAAAACGAGGAGGAAGAGGAAGAAGAATCTGAAGAAATGCTTTCTCTATCAAAACTCGTTGAAGAAGAGGGTGACGAACTCTTTGACGACGAAGAGGAAGAAGAGGAATTTGAAACCCCCGTAGACGATGACGACGACTTTGATATTCCCGAAGTAGACAGTGCGGATTTTGAAGAAGACGACGAAGAAGAGGAAGAGGACGAGGAAGAGGACGAAGATTTTTAGTTTAAGCGTATAAAAGGCAAAGAAATGGATATAATTTCCATATGATTGTAACACCGCTTAAATTAAGTCAAGTTAAAGAAACCATCGAAAAGATGCGAGAAAAAGAAGTAGACGTTACCTTAAACCTTGGGAGAAACAAGTACGTTTCTTTTAGTGCAAGGCTAACGGGGGTGTACCCAGCATTATTTACCGTTTGTCCAAACGATAAAAGTTTTAAGGGAAAAACTTCTTATTCCTATTCCGAATATATGTGCGGAAAGGTAAAAATTAAAGAAAAAATATGAAAAACACACCTATATCAGGTGTGTTTTTTGTTTTATAAAAAGATTATTCGATTGTTGAAATAAAATTTTCAAACTTTAATGCTAAATCCTCTACGTCGTGATTGTTAACGATAACAAAACAGTTAGATAAATTTATTTTATCGTAATCTACTTGACGGTTAGCAATTTGCAAAAACTGTTCTCTATCAATGTTTGAACGGTTATAAACGCCTTTAATTCTTTCTTCTTCGTCCCTCAATAAAACGATAGTTTTATCAAAAAGACCTTGATAACCCCCCTCAAACAAAAGTGGAACTTCGCTAAAGCAAACGCCTTTAACCTTTTGCATTTTTTTAAGTAGTTTATCAACGATTAACGGTTGCAAAAGATTTGAGAGTAAAGAGTAGTTTTTGTCATTATTAAAAGTTAGAGAAGCGATTTTCTTTTTATCGGCTTTTAAGAAGATTTTTCCCGAAACGGCAGTCGGGAATATTTTTTTTATTTCCCTTAAAACGCTTTGTTTTTTGTATAAATCAGCGCAAATTTCGTCACAAGAGAAAACTTTATACCCTAAATCCTTAATAATGTTTATAAGTGTGGACTTGCCAGAGCCTATACCACCCGTTATTGCTACTTTAAGATTATTCATTTACTTTGCGTCAAACCACGTTTTGCCCTCACCGATACTTACGGTTAGGTCAACTGCGAGTTTTACCGCTCCCTCCATTTCTTCTTTGAGTATTTTCTTAATTTTTTCCGCCTCGGAAAGATAAGCGTCGACAATAAGTTCGTCGTGAACTTGCAGTATCAGTTCCGATTTTAAGTTTTCTTTTTTAATTCTTTTGCTAACGCCAATCATTGCAAGTTTAATAATATCTGCGCTACTGCCTTGAAGGGGCATATTCATTGCCGCACGTTCGCCAAAACTTCTTAAATTATAGTTAGAAGATGCAAGTTCTCTAATATAACGTCTTCTACCAAGCACGGTTTTAGCGTACCCCGTTTCTTTTGCGCTTTTAACGTTGTTATCCATATATTCTTTAACCTCGGGGTATTCTTTGAAGTAGGCTGTAATATAATTTTTTGCCTCAAAGGGCGCAACTTTTAATTGTTTTGCAAGCCCGTACTCACTTATGCCGTAAATAATACCAAAGTTAACCGCTTTTGCGCTACTTCTTTGGCGTGAAGAAACTTTGTCTACGTCAACGTCAAATACTTTAGAGGCGGTTGCCGTGTGAATATCAACGCCTTTTTTATATGCCTCAACCAAAGCGGGGCAGAGTGAAAACGCCGCCAAAAGCCTTAATTCTATTTGGGAGTAGTCGGCAGTGATTAAAACTCTATCTTCACTTTTTGGGGCGAAAAATTTTCTAAGTTCTTTGCCCTCGTCCTCACGAACTGGAATATTTTGCAAATTAGGTTCTTTACTTGAAAGTCTACCGGTGGTCGTTAACGTTTGGTTAAAGGTGGTGTTTATAACACCAGTGCTTTTATTTATTAGAGGTTTAATTCCCTCGATATAGGTGGAGTGCAATTTTTGCACCTTTCGATAGGATAAAATTAAAGGAATTACGGGGTGAGCGGACTCTAAACTTTCTAAAACCTCTGCAGAAGTAGAATAGCCTCTTTTGGTTTTTTTGCCCTTTGCAAGTTTGAGTTTTGTAAACAAAAGTTCCCCAAGTTGAACGGGGGAGTTTACGTTTAGGGTAGGCTCGTCAACCAAGGTGCGAATTTCCTTTTCTAAATTAGATATGCGCTCGGCAAAAGACTTGCCCGTTTCCGACAATTTTTGATAGTCTACCTTAAAACCCGCCACTTCCATATCGTAAAGAACGTCGGAAAGGGGAAGTTCTACGTCGTAATAAAGGGATTTTTGTTCCTCTTTTTCAAGGCGGTTAAGTAAAGTATTATATATATTGTATAAGGAGAGTGCGGGGGCGGATAAATTTTCTCCGTATCCCTCTATAACGTTCTCTACACTTTCCGTTCCGCCCGAATAATCGGCAAGATATTTCATTATAGAAAGGTCTTCCGTTTTTGCGGTGAGAGATATATTTGCTATATCTTTTAGAAAGTGTTTTAACTCCTTTTTATTGTAAACGATAAGGGTGTTTTTCCCTGTAAATATTGGCAAAAGGTGGGATAAAATTTCCGTTAAAGCAAACCCGTCGTCAAGCAATGAAGAACGGAATTTTACGCAATAATTTTTTTCTCCGTCGGATAAATGAACTTCCTCTTTGCCCATATAACAAGAACATATAGGTGCGCTAAAAATAGGCTCAAGTTGGGATAAAGAAGACACCTTTATTATAGGATAAACCTTTTTACTTTCTTTTTCTTCCTCAATAGAAGTGGGCGTTTCAAAAACGTCTTTACTTGCAAGAGTTTTAAACTCAAGTTCAACAAACTTTTTCTTAACTGAATAGGAATAAGCCTTTGGTGTTTTCATTTTTTCAAGGTCGCAGTCAACGGGGGAATTAACGTCAATCGTGGCAAGCGTTTTTGATAGGTATGCGCTATCTTTTCCGCTTTCAAGCTTTTCCTTTAATTTGCCCTTAATTTCTCCTAAATTGGCATATACACCGTCAAGGTCAAAATAGGTTTGTAAAAGGTTTAGAGCCGTTTTTTCACCCACACCGGGAACGCCTGGAATATTGTCAGAAGAATCTCCCATAAGCGCTTTTAAGTCAATTATTTGGGAGGGGATTAAAGAAGTTTTTTCCTTAAAGTTATCAAGGGTGTAAATTTCCACGTCGGTAATACCACGCCTCGTAAAATGGACTTCCGTTTCCTCGTCCACAAGTTGAAAAGAGTCTTTATCTCCCGTAAAGATATACGTTTTAACGGAGGTGCTTTTTGCTATTGTTCCGATAATATCGTCCGCCTCAAAACCTTCTTTTTCCATAGTCTTAATTCCCATTAAGGATAAAACTTCTTTAAGTAAGGGAATTTGTGGTCTAAGGTCGTCGGGCATAGGTTTTCTCGTTCCTTTGTAGTCGGAAAAAAGTTTATGCCTAAACGTTGGTGCTTTTAAGTCAAAAGCAACGCAAACGTAGGAGGGTTTAATTTCGTCAAGCATTTTAAAAAACATATTCATAAACCCGTAAACGGCATTGGTAGGAACGCCCTCTTTGGTAGAGAGAGGGGGCATTGCGTAAAAGGCACGATTTATTAAACTGTTTCCGTCAATAAGAACTAATTTTTCCATAAAAACCCTTTTTATATGCTTGCAATAAGTCAAATTTTATGTTATTATCTTATAGCAAACGAAAATATCGTATAATTAGTTTACCTAATAATTTTAACAAAAATACGGTATAAAAGCAAGAGAAATAATAAATATCTTGCCGAAGTGGTGAAACTGGCAGACGCGCTGGACTCAAAATCCAGTGGGCTAATACCCCGTGCGGGTTCAAGTCCCGCCTTCGGCACCAAAAAACAAAAAGAGGATGGACACAACCATCCTTTTTTGTTTTGCGTTGCAAAAGCAACGCGCTTGAACCAAGGTTCAATCCCTTAGCAGGGGACGGCAACCCTTTTGTCGCCACGGATTATCGCTGTTTGCCCGTGCGACATTTCCCCTAACAGGGGAATCCCCCGCCTTCGGCACCAAAAAACAAAAAGAGGATGGACACAACCATCCTTTTTTGTTTTGCGTTGCAAAAGCATAAGCGGAACACTGTCGGGTAGGTATCGGCACTTAAAAAGTTGGAGATAACAGAAATAGTTGCCGACTTTGGAGTTAAAGACAAAGGTTTTAACGCTATTTTATTTTTTTGCATACCATAGATATTGAGAATAAAAATCAAGGAGTATGCAATGAATCCTTTTAATGAAAAACCGAGAGCAATAGAAAAAACATTTCAAAACTGGGCGCAAATGTACCCAAAGCCTTACGACAAGAGGGAAGTTGATCCCTATACTAAATGCCGTATAATTTTAATGAACGGCACGGAGTTTGAGGCAAACTGGTTTTCGCACCAACTTGCACGCCACACTTGCGACAACGAACTTCGTAGGGAAATAGCGTTAACGAGGGAAATAGAAAAGCAACAGCAATTAAAAATTTCCTTGCTTAAGCCAAATGACGAAAGTATTTTAGAGCACACTATAGGCTATGAACAATTAGCGGTGGATTTAACGGCAGAACTTGCAAAAAGGGAACTTGATTGTTCCGTTAAAACGGCGCTTGACTTTGCTCTTTTAGAGGACTTTGACCACTTGTATAGATACGCTAACCTTTTAGAAATGCAAGAGGGGGTGTATGCCGAGTGGCTTGTGGGAAGATACACGGAAATTATGCCGGGTAGACCTACTATTTCCCATCACCGTTATCCAAAAGACAACGTAAGAAAATGTATCAATGCGAAAAAATCCGACGTTCAAACAGTTCTTAACACAATGATCATAACAGGTGCAGAACAACAAACGATGAACTACTATATGAACGTAACGAACTTTGCAAGTTCAGATATAGGCAGAAGATTGTATCAAGAAATAGCGCTTGTAGAAGAAGAGCACGTTACCCATTACGAATCTTTAATGGACGCAAATTCTACTTGGCTTGAAATGTTATTATGGCACGAATATTGCGAGTGTTATTTATACTGGTCTTGCTATCAAACGGAAACCGACCCGTATATCAAAAACCTTTGGGAAGAAAATCTCAGTTTTGAAATTTCACACCTACATAGAGCAAAAGATTTGCTGTTAAAATACGAGGGGAAGGAGTGGTTTGAGGTTATTAAAGACGGTGATTTCCCTGCGCCCATTTGCTTGCATGAAAATATAGATTACGTTAGAAGAATTTTGGGCGATACCGTTCAGTATACGACCAATAAAGACGATTACGTAAAGGTTAAAGTTTTGCCGAGTGACGCAGACTTTTTCCGTTTCCAAAACATAACTAATCCCACTATAGATATCGTTCCCTCTCACAACGTAATAGAGATGGAAATAAGAAGAAAGGGTATGGATTATCGCTATGAAGTTGCGCCAAACCCAATCCCTGAACTCAGAAACAGAAGAGAGGATAATACTTCGGTAGGAAGAAAGCCGAACGCAGCAGATAGTACAGATTTTTTCTGTCTTAAATAATAAAAAACATCAAAAAAACCGAGAGAAATCTCGGTTTTTATTAATTATTACTTGAAAAAAGGTAAAAATTGTTGTAAAATAATTTTGTTTTTAAGTGAATTGTATGGAGGAGAGTATTATGAATTTACCAAAAATAAAATTTACAGCCGTTGGAGATATGCTTATTCAAAGGAATATATCAACAGAATACGACGGATTTAAGGAAGTTAGCGATTATATCAAAAAAGGTGACGCAAGGTTTTTTAACTTTGAATCAATAATTTATAAAGAAGGAATATGGGGGCATTATTACAACGGAGGTTCTTTTCATAATTCTCATCCAAAAACGTTAGAAATAGCAAAAGAGTACGGCTTTAATATGCTTAATTTTGCCAACAATCACACTCTTGATTGGGGATACGGCGGTTTAATTTCCACCTTAGAGGCGTTAAAAAATACCGATTTTGTTCATACTGGCGTTGGTATGAATTTAGACGAAGCGTCTGCTCCCGCCTACTTAGATACTCCAACGGGTAGGGTTGCGCTTATTTCAATGGCATCTTCTATCGGAGACCTATCGGCAATGGCTAGCCGTCAATCGAGAAGAATTCCCGGCAGACCGGGAGTAAACGCTTTGCGCACAAAAAAATATATTGAAGTTACCAAAGAGCAGTTCGACGTCCTAAATGAAATTGCGGAAAATAGCGGGGTTAACGCTGGGCGTAATATTTCAAGGGCTGAAGGGTATACGTCATTAAAAGAAAGCGAAGATATTGTTGAACTTGGCGGTATGGTAGAATTTCGTTTAGGAGATAAAACAAAATACCACGCAAAACTTAACGAAAAGGACATAAAACGATTAGAAAAAGCCATTTGCGAAGCAAAGTCGCAAGCAGACTACATTTTAGTTAGCATACACGCTCACGAACTAACAGGCTTAGCAAAGGAAAACCCTGCTGAATTTTTAGTAGATTTTGCACATAGAGCAATAGATATGGGCGCACACGCTGTTTTGGGGCACGGTCCTCACCTTTTAAGACCGTTAGAGATATATAAAGATTGCCCGATTTTCTATTCGCTTGGAGATTTTATGTTGCATAACGAAAGCGTGACTTTTGCGCCTGAAGATATGTACGAAAAATACGGCTTAACTTCAGATGACCCTTTGTGTGAAATTTATCGCAAGAGGTCAAGAAATTACACGGTTGGTTTACTTACCGATAAGCGCATGATGGAGGCGGTTATCCCTTACTTTGAAATGGAAAACGGTAAACTTACCCATTTAGAACTTCTTCCTATTGAATTAGGCTTCGGCGAGCCCCGTTATAGGCTTGGCAATCCGAGAGTGTGTAAGGATAGGGGAATAATAGAAAGGTATGCAGAAATGTCTGCGCCTTTCGGCACGGAAATAACTGTAAACAAAGACGGTGTAGGCATAGTTAAGTTAAAATAAAAAATCAATAAAAAAACGGGAGACACTCCCGTTTTTTTCTCTTTACGGCTTGCAAAAGTGTATGATATAGTGTAAAATAAATTATAACGAAATTTATTTAGAGGTTAGCGAAATGATTAACGATTTTAATTACCTTTCTCCAGAAGAAGAGGGTATAGACTCCAAAGATATTTTAGAACTTCTATCCTTCATGGATAGAATAAACATCAACGTTTATTCTTTCTTGCTTGCGAGAAACGGCAACATCATTGCAGAGGGCTATTACAAGCCTATGGACGAGAATTTTAAGCATAGACTTTATTCTTGCTCTAAAACCTTCGTTGCCATTGCAATAGGTTTGTTATACGGAGAAGGTAAATTAAAACTCGAAGATAAACTTATCGACTATTTCCCCGAGTGTTCAAGGGAAGGAGTATCAGAGTGGGTACTTAACACCACCATAGACGATGCTCTTAAAATGTCCGTCCCAGGTTCTGTTCACTACACAAAAAGAAAAGATTGGGGATTAGCATTTTTTGAGCCTGACATTGAAGTTAATAAACCAGCCGGTGCGTTATTTGCTTACGACACTGGGGCTTCAACTACACTCAATAGATTGGTAGAAAAACTTGCTGGAAAGCCTATGCTTGAGTACATGCGCCCAATATTCGATAAAATCGGCATTTCTAAAGATATTTGGTGTGTTAAAACGCCAGAAGGTTACAGCTGGGGTGGTAGCGGTGTAATATGTACTACCAGAGATTTTGCAAAGTTTGGCGAACTTTTAATGAATATGGGTAATTATAAGGGAGAACAACTTATTCCCTTAGACTTTATGAAAAGAGCGACTTCTAAACTCGTTTCCAACAAAATATCTAATGCGTGTGGTAGTTATTCTTCTTCAGGGTACGGTTATCAAATTTGGAGATCTCGCCACGGATTCTGGCTTGCGGGTATGGGCGGTCAAGCAATATTCTGTTTCCCCGAAAAGAATATGATTTTTGCTTATAATTCTGACACTCAAGCAGGTGGTTTTGACGGAAAAACTATAATGGGTGATTTGGTTGACCACTTCATTTACGAAAGAATAGGCGAAAAACGTGCTCCGGGTGAAGATTACGAAAAGTTGAAAGAGAAATTAGCATCCTTAAAAATGAAAACGGGCCTTGGTACAAAGCATTCTGAAAGGGAAAAACTCGTTAACGGCAAAACGTACGTTTTAAGAGAAAACGATTGCGGTTGGAAAAACTTCCGTCTTGATTTTACAGAAAACGAAGGTAGCGTAACTTACGAAAATGCAAGAGGTGTAAAAACTATAAAGTTCGGACTTGGCGAGTATTTAAAAACGACTTTCCCCGAAACTGATTATTACGATAAGCAAGTGGGCGTTCCTTCTAATAGAGAACTTGACGCACTTTCTATCGGTGAATGGGATGGTGAAAACCTTTTAGTTAGAGTATTTATAACTGACACTAACAAAGGAAATTTAACTATGAACTTCGGCTTTACTCCCGACTTGAAGGAAACGGCAGTATCTTTAGTTAAGGTTGCTGAATTCTTTATGATGGATTACAACGGTAGAGTTGTGGGTAAGGTAAAGGAAGATTAAAAACTAAAAAATTAAAAAAAATTTTTCATAGGTTTGACAAATTAACAGAAAAAGCGTAAAATCTTAAAGGAAAAAAAATTAAAGAGGTAATTTATGGATTATCAAGGCACTATATCGAGAGGAATAAGAGCACCCATTATTAGAAGAGGGGACAATCTCGTAAAGATTACTGCCGATTGCGTTATAGGCGCAAGCAAGGAGGGAGGCTTTCCCTTACAGGATAAAGACGTTGTTGCAGTTACGGAAGCAGTTCTTGCCAAATCGCAAGGCAACTACGCCACGATTGACGATATCGCTAAAGACGTAAGTAAAAAGTTTGGAGATGAAACGGTTGGTTTAGTTTTCCCAATTCTTTCAAGAAATCGTTTTTCAAAAATCTTGCAAGGAATCTCTAAGGGGGTTAAAAAACTTATCGTTCAACTTTCCTATCCTTCAGACGAGGTTGGAAACAGTTTCGTAACCTTTGAACAACTTATGGAAAAGGGCGTAAATCCTTATAGCGACGTGTTTACGGGCGAAGAATTTCATAAACTTTTTGGAGACGTTCGCCATAAGTTTACCGGTGTAGACTACATTGAGTTTTATGAAAAAGTAGGCAACTGTGAAGTAATTTTGGCTTCTAATCCATGCGAAATCTTAAAACACACCAAGTACGTTATTGCTGCGGATATTCACACGAGAAAAAGAACGAAAAAGCTTTTACTTGCTAACGGCGCAAAAAAAGTAGTAACATTAGATGAAATTTTAAACGAAAGCATTGATGGTAGCGGATATAATGCGGAATACGGTGTATTAGGTTCAAACCTTGCAACGGAAAATAGCGTAAAACTTTTCCCAAGAGATTCACAAAAGTTTGTTGAAGAACTTCAAAAAGAACTCTTTGAGCGCACGGGTAAGAAGATTGAATGTATGGTTTATGGTGACGGTGCGTTTAAGGACCCCGTTTGTGGAATTTGGGAACTTGCAGACCCAGTTGCATCTCCTGGGCATACTGAAGGACTTAAAGGAGTTCCTAATGAAATTAAGTTAAAATACGTTGCCGATAACGATCTTGCATCTTTAACGGGTGAAGAGGCGGTTAAGGCGGTTAAAGAACTTATTAGAAATAAAGAGGCAGATTTGTTTGCACAAAACAAGAGCCTTGGAACAACTCCTCGTCAACTTACCGATTTGCTCGCATCTTTATCAGATTTAACGAGTGGTAGTGGAGATAAGGGAACGCCTATTATTTTAATCCAAAACTATTTTAAGAATTTTGCAATGTAAATAAAATGCAAAAAACCCTCGACTAAATTACTTAGTCGAGGGTTTTTATATTATCATTTAATTATAATTTACTTGGGTCGATAATTTCTGCAAGAAATGGAAATTCTCTATATTTTTCAGCATAATCAAGTCCGTAACCAATTATAAATCCACAAGGAAGATTAAAACCAATATAGTCTGCCTCTATGTTTGCTTCACGCCTATCCTTTTTATCAAAGAAAGTGCAAATTTTAATGGATTTAGGTTGTTTTTCTTCCAAAAGTTTTACAAAATATGCAAGTGTTTTACCACTATCGACAATATCTTCAACAATTAAAATGTCTTTATCTTTTATTTCGGTGGTAATATTTGATATAAGTTCCATTTCTCCGCTTGTCGTTCCGTTTTTATAACTTGAAAGCCTTGCAAAGTCAAACTGCAACGGCAGTTTAATATTTCTCGTTAAATCGGCAAAAAAGTAAATAGCGCCTTTAAGCATACAAATTATTACGGGAGGGTTGTTTTTATAATCTTCGGTAATTTGTGCGCCAAGTTCTTTTACTCTTTGTTGAATTTGTTCTTCCGTTAAAATAACACGATAGTTGTCTTTCATAAATTTCTCCTTAGTTTTTAAGCCATAAAAACGCCTATTTAGGTAAATATTCTAATTTCATAATCCTTTTTGTACCATTTTCTACACGAACACTATTAGAAATTGCAACGCCAAAAACGGCTAAAACCTCATTTCCGTTAGCAAGGAGGGGCAACCCTTCTCTTAATCTTATCGGGACTTTTTTATCCGTTAAATAATCGTTAAGAGATTTTGTTCCTCCACCAAACTTGGTAAATCTATCTCCCTCTTTTTTTGTGCGAATAACTGCTGAATTTGGTATTTTATCAAGGTCTAAATAAAAGCCATCTTTAAGATTTACCGTATTGTTAGTTTTAATAATTTTTATAGTGCCGTTAAACTCTGTTTCCCCAATGAAAAAGGGCAACTCCTGTGTTGGAGGTGTAGTTTTTTTAAATAAAACAATTTTGTCGTATTCTTTAACGGCAACAACGCCTTTTAATAGGTTAATTTGTTTTCCGTTTTCCTTTTCTAATAGGGAAAAGGCGTCGTCTAAATGTTGTTTCTCCCAGTCTTTTTTAACGCCAAGAGATTTTAAAGCCATAATAACCGCTCTGCTAAATAACGCCTTGTGACAAGGTGTTATTTCCACCTTGTTTTCGTAAAAAGAGATATGTTTTTTTGCCTCCTCAAGCAAAAATTCAGTGTCAGTTGCAATTATTTCTGAAAATCTATCAACACTCTTTTCTGCGTTTGGGAATATTTCTTTAATCAACGGAATAACGTTATTGCGTAGATAATTTCTAGTATATTTGTCGTCAAAATTACTTTCGTCGGTAACGAAAGATAGGTTATTATTTTTAAGATAATCGTTAATCTCTCGTTTTGAAGTCTTTAGTAGGGGACGAATAATCCCTTTTTCGTTTTGCTCCTTAATGCCTTTAACACCATCCATACCCGTTCCACGGAAAAGGTTAAAAAGCATTGTTTCAAAATTGTCGCTTTCGTGGTGGGCAGTTGCAACAAGGTCGCAAAAACCTTCTTCTATAGCCGTGTAAAAGCAAGCGTATCTTAGCGCTCTTGCACCTTCTTCTATAGAAAGACTGTTGTCTTTGCAGTATTTGGGTGCGTCCACTTCAAAGCAACGTAAGGGAATTGAAAGGGTAGCGCATAAGTTTTTAACAAAAGCACTGTCTTTTTTGGAACTTTCCCCCCTAATGCCGTGTTCAACGTTAATTGCCTTAAGGCTAAAGCCTATTTTGGTAGAAAGAGTACTTAAAAAGTGTAAAAGACAAACGGAGTCACTTCCGCCGGAAATGGCTACTGCAATAGTTTTATTTTTTAAGTTAAAACGAGATAAATCTACCAACATAAATATATTGTAACAAAGCACGACAAAAATTTCAAGTTATCTAATAACAAATAGTTAAAATTTTTACGAAATAAAGTTGACAAATCAAAAATAATAGTATATTATAATAAGGCTTAAAGCACAATATCGCGGGGTAGAGCAGTCTGGTCAGCTCGTCGGGCTCATAACCCGGAGGCCGTGAGGTTCAAATCCCACCCCCGCAACCACTAGATACTCGTTTGAACTTTTTTCGTTCAAACGAGTTTTCTTTTATTAATTTCCGCTGTTTTTATAAGAATTTCTTCTTGAGTTGCGCTTGGATTTTTCACCATATAGTTCATTAGCATATCTATTTGCTTCTCGCTCTGCAATGCTATCATTATTCCTATAATCGCTTCTTGTTCTACTTTGAATAATTCTAACCCATTTAGTAATAGTTGTTGTTTTTCTGTAAGCGCCATTTTAATTTTTTTCCTCTAAAATTTGCATTTTTCTAAAAATTCTTTTTTTGTTATATTTTGGTTTGCTTGTATTGTTTGATAACTTTTTTCTAAATTATCGTCATTTGTTGCTTCAATAATTGTAAATCTATCTGCTTTTATAGATTGAAGATAATTATTAACAAATAGTTCTTTTTCATATTTAATTAACAAATCTTTTCCACCAATAGATAAAATCAAGTCGTCTAGTTCTTTTATTGCTTCTTGTTCCGTATCGTTTCTAATTACTATTGAGTGGACTTTATGCAATCTATCGACGGACGTCACAACACGAGAAATTTTAAGTATTGTAAACTTTGAATATGTTTGAAGTTTTAACGTGAATTCCGTATTGTCGTTTTTCATAAAGCACCTCTTAGTCTGCATCTTCTACTAGTTGCATCTTCTCTAAAAATTCCACCTTGCTTATATTAGGGTTTTCACGTATTAGTTGATAGCTCTTTCTATAATTTTCGTTAGATACTGCCACCGCTATAGTTATAGGATGAACGCCTAAACGTTCTAAATATTTTGCTATAATTGAGCCTTTTCTATATTGTTCAGTCATCTATGTTTCTCCTTTTGTAATTATTGATACTTGGCGAAGAATTTCTCGTTCGCATTGTTTTATTTTGTGTTCGGTCATGTCTTCTTTTAGCCATTTTAAGAAAGTGTAGATTTGTTTATCTTTTGTCAGTTCTAAGGATATTAAAACTTTGTTTTCTTTTCTTATATTCATAGTCGATAATACTTTTATAAGATATTCTTGCATTTTGGAAAATTTTTGAGTCATTTCGCTTCCACGTCCTTTTTCTTTGAGTATAACATAGTAAATATGACAGTTTGTGTCATATATTGTATGATATTATATAAAAAACAAGAAATTTTGCGAAAAATATAATTTATTAAAAGTCTAAACGTCTCAAAATTAATTTATAACCCTATTGACACGGGTGTCATAAATCCTTGACAATAGATTTTGTATGTGATATAGTTATTGTGTCAAAAATAGATTATAACCCTATTGAGTCGAAAGGAGTTAACATGATAGACTTTTCAAAATACGAAAAAACTAATACTTATTATGGTGGTACGGAGCGTAAATTCGGTGTGAACGTTGAAGGTTTTGAATACATGATTAAATTTCAAAAACACGATAATTTTGGCGTAAAAAGGAATAATCATATATCGGAGTATCTTGGTTCTCATATTTTTGAATTGCTTGGATTTGAAGCACAAGATACGTATCTTGGGATGTATGAAGACGAGCAAGTAGTAGCGTGTAAAAATTTCGTTAGTGGTGAAACACAATTCGTTCCTTTTAATGACGTAGGGGAAAGTTCTCTTGAACAAGATAAAGAAACTTATCAATATTCTTATCAAGATATTATGCAAATGCTCAGAGATAACGTAAAACTTACGAGTGTTGAAGAAACGATAAGTATGTTTTGGGACATTTACGTTGTAGATGCTTTAATAGGAAATTTTGATAGACACGGTGGTAATTGGGGTTTCTTAAAAAAGAATAATAAGTATACGCTTGCACCCGTTTTTGACAATGGCTCGTGTCTTTATCCTAAACTTAAAGACGAAGAAGAAATGCAAAGTATTATGGAATCCGAAGAGAAAACAAATTTAAGAATATATGGATATCCTACTTCGCAAGTTCAGTTAAACGGTAAAAAGAGTTCTTATTTTGAGGTAATAAACTCTTTAGAGTTTAAAGAGTGTAACGATTCAGTTATAAAAATTTGTGAAAGATATTCGCAAGAAAAAATAGAAGAGTTAATAGATGAAACCTGCTTTATAACAAATATTCAAAAAAGTTTTTACAAATATATATTAAGACAAAGATTTGAAAAGATATTACTTCCCGCCTATAAGAAATTAACGGAGAAATAAAATGAGAAAGCTAACAACAAGGGGCTTTATTTGTCTTGAAGACGATTATAAGTTCATTTATAAAATTGCTAAAATTGAATACGAAGAATGGGAAGACGGAGCATTCAACTATAGATTCCGTCCGTTTTATAATGTTATTGATATGCTCCCAGACAATTTATTTCAAGGCATACCTGGACTTGATTTGAGTCTAAAGAGAGCTGTATATGAACGTAAAAATACAGTTCCTGTTTTCATTTCTGAAAGAACGCCAAGTGAACGTCGGGAAGATTTATGGGAGTTGATGGAAGAAAGCGGAATGCAAGCATTAAATCGCTTAGAATGGCTTATTAAAACCAATAAAAGATACTCTGGAGACAGATTCTTTGTTATGCCGTATGATGGAAAAGATTTTATAAATTACAATGTCGTTTCTATGTATGACTTGGTAAGAAGGTCAGACAGTATAAACAAGAAACTACTTGATATTATTTGTTTCGGCGATTATCTTAATTCTGGTGAAATTATAATTGATGATAAGTCACGATTATATTATTATCAGTTATTGATGCCAATGTATATTCGTGAATTTACGAGGAAAGAAGAAATAAGACAACGAGGTATAGAACGAGCACGTGCAAACAATGTATATAGAGGGCGTGTGCAAATTAAAATAGACCCATTGTTGTTTGATAGGGTCGCTAATGACTATATTCATGGAAGAATATCGGTAGACCAAGCGGTTAGTGTTTTAAAAGTAAGCAAGTCAACTTTTTTTAGAAGATTGTCTGATAGACAGATGCGCTTTAAGAATTATATTTTACAAAAAGGTTTAGAAAAGGCAAAGGCGGAAATTTTAAAGCAAATAGTTTTTAATGACTCAAACTTGTCTAATCAACAAAAAGAAAATTTTCTAAACGTGATTGATTCTTATTCAAAAGTAAGCGACATTAAGGATATTTTGACTTTCTTAAATAACTTAAAAAAATAGAAAGAGCAAAGAATTCTTTATAGAAATAACTAAACAATTGCAATAGTAGAGCAACAAAGGAGAAAATTAAAAACTTTTGTAAATATGACGTAGTTGTCATATTTAATTTGGTAGAATTGAAATAATAGGAGAAAAATATGCGTTATTTAGGAAATAAGACAAGAATGCTTGAAAATATCAACCACGTCATAATCGAAAATAAAATACAAGGACCAGTCTTTTGTGATTTGTTTGCTGGGTCTGGAGCTGTTGGCGATTATTTTAAGGATAAATTTTCAATAATTTCTAATGACTATTTATATTCTTTAAGCATTATTAATAAAGCAAAATTAAACAACTACTCAATGCCTAAATTTGAAGGCTTTATCGAAGAGTTTCATACAACACCATTTGAATATTTCAACAATAAAGAATATGAAGTTAACCAACAATATTTCGTTACAAATAACTATTCGCCTATTGGTAATCGGAAGTTTTTCAGTGTTGAAAATGCTATTAAGATAGATGGGATTCGTATAGAGATAGAAGATCTATATAGAGATTTAATTATAACTGCAAATGAAAGAGATTATTTGCTTGCTTCCTTAATAGAAAGCGTTATGGGTGTTTCTAATACAACGGGCACATACGAGGCTTATTTAAAGACTTGGGATAATAGAGCTCTTAAAAAGTTTATTTTAGAGCCTTTGACTTTAAACAAAATAAAACCTTTTACACAAAATAACATGGTTTATAATAAAGATAGCAATGAGTTGCTACGTTCTATATCAGGAGATATATTATATATTGATCCACCATATACAATTACTGATTATAGTTCGGCGTATCACTTATTAGAAAGTATTGCTAAGTATGATTATCCTGTTATTGGAGGTATTACAGGAAGAAGAAAGGAAGTAAATAAAAAATCCAGATATACAAGAAAAGAACAAGCTTTACGCAATTTTGAGGATTTATTTAGACAAGCACAGTTTGAACATATTATTTTGAGCTACAGCACACAAGGTCTAGTTTCAGTAGAAGAGCTTTGCGAATTGGCTAGAAAATTCGCGAGAAATAGAGATGTAAAAGTATATAGTTTTCCATTTAGAGAGTATAAGAATATACGTTCAAGCAAAAAAAATAATGATTTATGTGAAGTGATTATTTATTTCCAAAAAGATTTAGAAGTAATAAAATCTCCATTAAATTACACGGGAAGTAAATATTCTATTTTTTCAGAAATTCGAAAGATTTTCCCTAAGCATATATCAAAATTTATTGATGCTATGGGTGGGGCTTTTAATGTTGGAGTAAATGTTGTTGCAGAAGAAGTGTATTATAACGAACTTTTACCACACTCCTATAATATTATTAAGTTGTTTTTTGAAAACAACTGTGAAACTATTGTTGGTAAAATAGAAGAAATTATAAAAGCGTTTAATATGCAAAAAGGCGATAAAGAGAGTTATATCAATTTGCGAAATCATTATAATCAAACGAAAGATATATTCGAGCTTTTTGTTTTGCATATGTATTGTTTTCAAAATCAAATGCGATTTAATTCAAAACTAGAATTCAATACTCCTGTAGGTAATTGTTCTTATAATGATAGCATTGTTGAAAGAATTAAGAAGTTTATTCCAAAAACACCTTGCGTTAAATTAAGCAATGGCTCATATGACTCTATTGAACTTAATAATCTTGATAAAAACACCGTGTTTTATTTCGACCCACCGTATTTTATAACAAGTGCCACTTATAATGATGGAAAGCGTGGGTTTATAGGTTGGGATGCTGATGAAGAAACTAAACTGTTAGAGTTCTTGTCTATATTAAATCAGAAAGGTTTCAAATTTATATTATCAAACGTAATTTATCATAATGATGAAACAAACTATTTGTTGGCAGAATGGATTAATACACATAAGTTTTCTGTTAAAAATATAGATAATGTTGGCTCTAAAAATTCAAGAGATGAAGTGCTTGTATATAATTTTGATTGGAGGGATGAGCAATGAGTCAAATATTAGTATTACACAAAGACTTTTATGAGTCAGCAACAAAAAATATTGAGATTTTAAAAAGATATAAATTTAATACTGCCGATGCTTTTATAAAATCTATCATTGCTAAACTTAATGATGAGTTTAACTATTTGGAAATAGAAGACTATCGTTTTTTTACCAATGAAGAAAAGAAATCCTTTAGCCAATATGGCGCATTTATAGAAGGCGATGACATTTTATACGAGAAGATTATAGTGTTTTTTACTCCTATTGAGTCAAAATCGGGCAATGTAGTTATTGAACAAAGCTTAATGCCTACAATATGCAAACAAATGGAGAAAGATGTTACATTTCTTCTTAATGAAAAATATAAAAAGATAGTTGTTTTAACATCTCAAATTAATTTAAGAAATCAAGTAGACACAACCTATAATAAAATGCAAATGGACGTGAATAGTTTGAACACCTTAAATTTCGATGTTATTCCTTTCTTTGCAATAAAAAATTTGTCCACAGATACTAAATTTAATTCTTTAACAGAATACTTAGATATGTCTAATTTTTTACAAAAGATAAACTCATCTAACTCTCAAATCGAATTAATGTGGATAAAAGATGGTGTTTTGTATGGTAATTGCGAAAAGAATCAATTAAAAGGTGAATTTCAAAAGTCATTTTGCTTTAGATTTTTGACGGCTATTTTTTCTGGTTTGAATGACTACAAATATAATATTGACGGAGTTCTTAATAAACTTGACAAATTAGACAATCAATTTTCAAACTTGAAAAATTTCGTTAAATTTGCAAACACAAAACTTCTTAGACAAATAAATATTCTTACACCTATTGATGATGACGTTGTTGAGAGCGATGACGAAGTTGATGATTTCAATGATAAAAATAGACAACCTGTAAAAGGAATAGACTCAAAAGGTAGAAAAAGATTTAAAACTCAAAAAAAGATACGTGACCATGTGCTACAAAAGGCAAACTATTTGTGTAATTGTCACGATGCAAAACATTTTTATTTTGAATCCATTGCATTACATAATTATGTGGAAGGTCATCACATAATCCCCATGAATCGACAAGAAGAATATTATTTGAACTTTAATATCAATCTTGATATAGCAGATAATATTGTGGCTTTGTGCCCAAATTGCCACTGTCAAATACACTTGGGAAGCAGAAAAGCAAGATTAAAAATATTAGGAGAAATTTTTATCAGAAACGTTTCGAAACTTCGTAATATAAACGATAAAATTTCCTTGTCTTTATTGGCTTCATATTACAATATTGGTATTACCGACGATGAAGAAAAGGGATTATTGAAAACGATTAAAGATGAGCTATCTAAAACATGAGTAGATTAAAGTTTATAAATAGCGATAAAAAACCATTAGTTAAATTATATAGATATTTTAGCAATATTGATTATGCATTAAAAGAAATCACAAGTGGTGAAATCTATCTTACTTTATCCGATTCTTTTAACGACCCCTTTGATTGTAAAATTTCTAATGATGGAAGTTCCTTATTGGCGAATCAAAAAGATAAAGTTAATCTTATCCTTCATTACGTCGATAAAATATTGTTAGAATGTCATGATTTTATAACGAATTTTTTCCTTGAATATGATTTTGATGCAATGCAAAAAGAATTTATAGGTAGCATTGCCACTAAAAAAGAGATAACGCCTTTTGAATATTTGTATTTTATTCACGCTTATTCTAAGCGTAAGGATTCCTTTGATGAATTTATTGAATTGCTTAAATTGTCTTACATAAAAAACAGCCCCTTGTTTCAGTATGTAAAAGAGTTGCATGTTTTAGCGAAGTAAATGATTCTATTCTTATGTGGTCATATTATGCCAATAAACATAAAGGTGTATGTTTAGAATATACACCAACTGAACTTGACTTAGAAAAAGAGGAAGAAAAGCAATTATTTGATAGTTTACAAAAGGTTTTTTATTCCGAAAATCAATATAATCAAACCAAATATTTTTCTTCGCCAAAAGATATAAATAACGTATTTTTTAATAAGGCACAATGTTGGGCACACGAGCAAGAATGGCGAATAGTATTAGAAAACAATAAAAGAAAAATTAAATTCCCATGCTTAACAGGTATTTATTTAGGTGCAAACTTCAGAAAGGAATACGCTACGCTTTCAAGCAACAATAATTTCACGAAAGTAATTAGTTGTGCGTGTAAGCCCAATAATAAGTTAACAGTTTATGAAGCTAAATTAAATAATGAAAAATATCAATTAGATTTTGAGGAAATTATTCCACCTGATTTTTTACGGAAAAATCGGTAAACATAAAAACTTTTACAAAAGCGGTCAGATGTATCTAAACGTGAACAAATTTATACAGGTTGAACATTTGAAAATCTGCCACAAAATGGGGGTAAGCGTAAGCAGGTAAAGAAAAGTGCCACACTTCACCCTTTTGCCCTTAAGCATATTGGAAACCCATATCTAATTTTTAACTAGTTAAAAGGCGAGAAGATTCTCGCCTTTTATGCTTATAGTTTACAAACTTAAAATTACGCCGACGGACCATTTGTAACTAAAAAGTTCAATTAAGTTAGCGCTTGTGCAACCAAAAAGAAAACACTCATCAATCGATGGGTGTTTTTCTTTTTGGTTATGGATATGAGTTTCCACGGCCGACGGAGGAGGGCGTGGGGCGAAGAGGCGAAGTGCGTCCAGTGGACGATAAAGCGAGCCGATGAGGTGGCAGTGGTCGAAAAAACCGAGCAAAGCCTTGCGACGGTTTTGAGGGCACCACAACAGGGCAATGAAAAGTCCCACCCCCGCAACCAAGTGAGACACTAGAAGAACCACCTAAGGTTTTTCTAGTATCTTTTTTTATTGCAAATCTTTGCAAAATATGATAAAATTAGTATAAATATTTTCATGGTGGTATTTAAAAAATGGATCTTGACATTATATTGATAATTATAATTGGTTCATTAGTTACGTTAGCGTTGTTATTCCTGATAGTTTGGACTATAATGGCTTTTTGGGGAAAAGGTGGGAAAGCCATTACAAATTTTATTATAAAAAATGAAGGGTGTTCCATTAACGAACTATCTTGCAAATTAAATATAAAAATAGGAAAAATTAAATTTTTGCTACCTTGGATATTCTTTGATAGCAAGGTGAATCAAAATTTTTATTATGATAAAGCAAAAGAATGTATAATAAAGGGCGTAAAAATTAATAATCAAACAACACAATCGGGACAAATAAATGTAGAAACAAGCAATTTTGTGCCAACTAAAACATTACCGATTTTGACTTGTGGGTGGGGTGTTGCAAAACTATTAATAAACAATGATAATAAACAATTTATTTATCAAAAAGGAAAAAACTTCTCCAAAATATATAATTATTCTAATTTAATTAATTATGAAGTTTACGAAAATGGAAAAACCCAAGTGCAAGGGCGAGCCGGCTCTGCACTTATTGGTGGTGCATTTTTTGGGCTAGGAGGACTTATCGTTGGTAGCAGTATGAGTCGTAATATTAATGAAAAATGTAGTCAATTAAAGTTGATTATACGGTTAAATGATTTTGACTGCCCGCAAATTGTGATTAACTATATTGATAATGCTATTTTGGATAAATCAGACTCGTTATATATAAATATGAAGGCAAACTTGCAATCGGTTTGTTCTATGCTTGAATATATGTTAAACGAAAAAACATTAGAGCAATCTTCTGCTGTTAAGCAGGAAGGAAAAACTGTTGCTACAAAAACAAACAAAGAAAAATTACAAGAATTAAAGGAAATGCTTGATGACGGCTTAATCACGCAAGAAGACTTTGAGCAAAAGAAAAAACAAATTTTAGGATTGTGAAAAATGAGCAAGAGTAAAAAGCCGAGAGAAACTATCAACTATATTAATAGTAATCGCTCATTCAGTTTTCATAACAATAAAATAAATATAAATTTTTATGATAAGAAAGAAACTTTTTCAGAATATTCTACATTATGCTTTGTTGTAGAATCATATAAAAATAGTTGCTTACTGCTTGTTGAGAAATTAGAAGAATGCAAGAACTGTTCTGAAGGGCAAATCAAATATTTATCAACACTATATTTGCCAACAATGTTTTGTTTTAGGCATTATTTAGAATTAAAATTAAAGCAACTATATATTTGGTATTACGGAGAAAGTTTTATAACTGACAATGATGGACATAAATTAAACAAGCTGCTTAATGATTTACATAAAGACGAAAATGTGAAATATGAAATATTAAGTAAAGCAATAAGATTTGTAGAAGAACATGAAAAGTTTTCTTTTAATGGAGAAAAAGATGCTTCATACTTTAGATATTTAATAGACAAGAATTTTGAAAGCGAAAAAAGTTTGACATTTAGCTTAAGCGATATAGAAAAAATAAAACTTTATTTGACAGAATTAGATTTTAGAATAAATCAAATAATGCAAAACGATTGGTTGCATTCTATTCTTAAAAACAACGATAAAAACAATAAAAAGCGTTAGAAAATTTCTAACGCTTTTTGCTTTGTGGCTCTGCTAGTTCACCAGCCGTTCAATCAAAAAGAAAACATCAATCAAAGGTTGGTGTTTTCTTTTTGTATTGACATGGTGTTTTTAAAGTGTTAAAATGATTTATATTAAAGGAGAAAGTTTATATGGAAGAAAACAATATAATTTTTGACGTATTTGACGATGGAGATAGTAAAAAGGAAAAGAATTCCACGTCAAGAATTTTAATGTGTTTTGCGTTTATCTGTGTAATTCTATCGATAGTTTTATTCGTAATTAATATAGCTCATAAAGAATTAACAACAAGCGGTCTTGCAGTGGTTCAAAGGCTTTTATATCTTACGGGATTGATTTTTATAGCGCTTGGCACGTTTGGTAAAGAGAAACAGTTTGCAATAGGTTGCTTTATTGTTGCTTTTGAGGAGATTGTATATTGCTTAATAACTATTATACAATTGTTAGAGTTGTATCAAAGTACTGGGCAATCTTATCATATGTCAAATTTATACTCCGTTATAGTTTCGTGTTTTTTGAACCCATTGCCTTTCATAATTTTAGGTCTTTACGTAGAATTAAAGGGCAAAGGTATAAACCACGTTTTCAAGTTAATCGTTGCAATTATTTTTGGCGTTATCACCTTAATATTTGGCATAGGTAATATTTTTAGGCTTGTTAAAATAATGAAATATCCTTTTCCCCTTGACGGAATATTTTTGGTTCAGGAGATAATAGGTCTTATTAGGAACGTCTTTTTATCATTAATTTTCATATTTTACAGTCCTTATAAAAAAGCAAAAGTTAAAAGGTAAGTAAAGTGGAAATAAAAACATATTTAACTGATTTTATAAATAAAAAGTGTGCTTGTGGAAAATCTCACAAAATTATTTTACCTGAGATAATAGTCGGCAAAAACGTGCTTTCAAAAGTTCCCGAATTTATTGAAAAATTCGGCGGGGGAAAGGCGTTTGTTTTGGCAGATGCAAATACTTTTGAAGTAGCAGGCAAGAAACTTATAGAAGTTTTAGAGAGTTCAAAAATATCCTATTTCAAACACGTTTTTTCTAAAAAGCAAATAGAGCCTGACGAAGAATCTGTGGGAAGTGCGGTAATGCACTTCGACCATTCTTGCGATATAGTAATAGCCGTTGGCTCAGGGGTAATTAACGATATAGGTAAAATTTTATCGGCAACTGCAAACAAGCCCTATTTTATAGTGGGGACTGCGCCGTCGATGGACGGTTATGCGTCTGCAACTTCTTCCGTGTCAATGGACGGAGTAAAAACTTCGTTGCCGAGCAAATGTGCCGACGTGATAATTGGAGATATCGAAGTGCTTAAAAACGCTCCCGAACGTATGTTGCAAGCGGGCATAGGTGATATGCTCGCAAAATACATTAGTATTGCCGAGTGGAGAATTGCTAACGAAATCACGGGAGAGTATTACTGTGAGGCGGTGGCAAGCCTTATTAGAAACGCAGTTAAGCGTTGCGTGGATAATGCAAACGGTCTACTTGCGCGAAACGAAGAGGCTATAAAAGCTGTTTTTGAAGGTTTAATAATTGGGGGCGTTGCAATGGCTATAGCGGGATGTTCTCGCCCTGCAAGTGGAATTGAGCATTATTTTTCCCACGTGTGGGATATGAGAGGCTTGGAGTTTGGTACGAAAGTAGAACTTCACGGATTACAATGCGCTGTTGGAACTTATATTTCTGCAAAACTTTACGAAAAAGTGTTAAAAATAACTCCAGACAAGGAAAAAGCATTAAATTACGTTAAGGCTTTTGATTATTCTTGTTGGGAAAACACGTTAAGCCGTTTCCTTGGCAAGAGAGCAAAAACTATGGCGGAACTTGAGAAAAAAGAGGGCAAGTACGACGTTTGTAAACACGGAAAAAGATTAGAAACGATTATTAGCAAATGGGATAAAATTTGTTTGGTTATAAAAGAAGAAATTCCGTCAACGGAAGAACTTGACAAACTGTTTGAAACGATTAAACTTTGTAAAAGTGTAAAAGAGATTGAAATTGACGCCGATTTATACACGACTTTCTGTGCAACGAAAGATATAAGGGATAAATACGTGCTTTCAAGGCTTTTGTGGGACTTGGGCGAGATAGAAGATTTTAAGTGTTTTTTAACAAATGAATAAGGAAAATTCGACAAAAAAGATGAGCCGAAAAATTTTTTCGGCTCTTTTTATTTTTTATATGCGTTGACAACTTACTAAAAGTGTTTTATAATATAATAAAACAAGAAAGTGAGAAAATATATGGTAGAATTTTTAAACACGGCTTTTGCTGGATTTGATGGGGCAATTCTTCGTGCAATGCACGGTTTAGCGGAAAGCGCAGGGGGACTATTTACCCCAGTTTTTAAGGTTATTACCTTGCTTGGTGAAAAGGGATTAATCTTTATTTTAGCATCAATTATTTTAATGTTGTTTGTTAAAACGAGAAAACTTGGCGTTTGTATGTTTGGTGCGATAGCGTGCGGTGCGCTTTTAACTAACGTTATACTTAAGGATATTATCGCTCGTCCCCGTCCGTTTGAAGGGAGTTTAGAGTTTAGAGGCTTTTGGGAATTTATAGGAAGCCCCGCTGAGGATGGATATTCTTTCCCATCAGGACACACGACTGCTATTGCGGGAGCAATGACTGCAATGTTTATCTTCTGCAATAAAAAATGGAGTTGGGTAGGATTTGTCGGCGTAATATTAATGGGCTTATCAAGAAATTACTTAATGGCGCATTATCCAACCGACGTTATTGCGGGGATAATCGTTGGCACAGTTTCTGCAATAGCATCTTATTATATAACCAAATATATTTTTGTGTTGCTTGAAAAGCACAAGGAAAAAAAGATTTGTGATTTTTGCTTAAACTTTGACTTTGGAAAGATTATAAAAAAAGAAAAATAAACGTATGGGAGAATTCATAATACAAATCATTATTGGTTTAGTTTTAATAATAATAGGAATATTTAATATGAAAGGCAATATTTCATTACTGCATTCATACCACAGAAAAAGAATAAAGGAAGAAGATATAAAACCGTTTGGGAAGAAAGTAGGAATAGGAAGTATTATAATTGGAATTACAATAATATTAGCAGGACTATTTACATTTTTTAACTACGCTAATATAAGCAACGTGATACTAATTATTGGGCTAATAATAGGCTGTATTATAATTTTTTATGCATTGTTTAAATATAATAAAGGAATATTTTAAAAACAACAAATTTTAAAATGTCGAGTTATTGTATTATGTGTAGAATAATTTCATAAGTGTAGTACACTATACTTTCAAATGAAAGTCGTGTGTTGTGAAAGCAAAAAGAAAGACTAACGAAACGCTTCCGTTAGTCTTTTACATTTTCTATAAAACCCTAAGAGAAGAACTCTTTTTGGGTGTTTTATTAAATGAAAAATTTAATTTTAGTCTTTTATGATTTTTGTTGGGGTGATTATATAATCAAGTGGAACGTCCCACGGGTTAGGGGTTATGCTATCGATTACTTGGAAATCGTATGCCAACCCAACTTTTATACAAGTTTTATCTTGCAAAAACCTATCGTAATAGCCTTTTCCGTAGCCTATGCGATTTTTATTTTTGTCACACGCAACGAGGGGAATAACGGCAACATCAACCTTTTCCATAACGATATAATCTTTAGGAATTTTGCACCCAAAGTAATCGAGTGTGTAGTTACCTGAAGTAGGAATTGCGGGAATTAAATTTTCTCCGTCAATAACGGGAAAGGCAATGATTTTGCCCAGTTTTTCAAGAAAGTCTATAATGTATTTTGTATCAACTTCGTTTTTTATAGAATTATAGATAAAAAAGTTAGTGTTTTCCTTAATAAAATTAAGCGAGAAAAAGTTTTTTCTTATAGAAATTGAAAAATCCTTAACGCTATCATTATTAAGGGCAAGCCGTTTTAACTTTAATTCCTTTCGCAAATCCAAAATGTTCATAAGAAGTTTTACCGTTTTACTCGTAATCTATGAAACCGCAGACGTAGTCGTCAGGCATTACAACTTGTTCCTCGTTCTCTTCTAACAAGTCAAGGTAAAACTCGGCATGTGCGGTCTTAACGTATGGCGCAACCCACAACGTGCCTACACCAAAGCAAAGACTTCCCAAAATCCACCAACCGATAAAGGAAAGGTCTAAAGTCAACAGTTTCATTTTATTACCGTGCATAATTCTTCTGCTTTCGTCAATTGCTTGAGTTGCAGAGTATTCTGGATGGTCGCATTTAATAAAGTAAGCCATAGAATAGGAATAAGACTTTATTATGCCAGGTACAACGAGTAATAGTGACCACAAGAAAACGAATAATAAGATTAATAAACCTAATATAAAATTCCCAACAACGTCCTCTTTAATGCCGTGGAGAAGGGGGGTAAGATTGTTGTTTAACGTGTTTCTTCTTGAAATATTAAGATGATATTTTGATATGCCTATTTCTAATATTCCAACGGCTAAAGCACCAATAAACATAGTGGAAATTGCGCTAGAAATAAATGAAATAATTAAGGAGGCTAAAAGAGGATAAAGCCAGTAGTTTGAGAATATTTTAAATCCAAGCGTTTTTCTTGCTCTTAATTTAATTTCGAAATTGCTTACCATAAAAACTTCCTACGTTAATTTATGCACTACGATAGAGTTGAAGTTATAAAAGTTCCGTTTTGCAAAGTTCAAGCGCACTTTCTATTACCTTATCCATGTCGTAATATTTATATGCGCCAAGTCTGCCTCCAAAGAGAACGTTTTCTTCCTTTTTTGCAAGGTCTACGTATTTAGCGTATAGCGAAGAGTTCCTATCGTCGTTAATGGGGTAGTAGGGTTCTAAACCGTCCTTCCATTCAACGGGATATTCTTTAGAAATAACGGTTTTTTCGCTTTTTGCATTTTCAAAGTGCTTGTGTTCTATAATTCTTGTGTAGGGGATTTCCCTTTCCGTGTAGTTTACAACGGCGTTACCTTGATAATTTTCTTCATCTAAAATTTCGTTTTTAAATTCAACCGTTCTGTATTCTAACTTGCCTTCCTTAAAATCAAAGTATTCGTCAATCATGCCCGTATAAACAATCTTACCAAACTCGTCTTTAGTATTTTTGATAAAATCTTTATATTCAGTGTTTAAGATAACGGGTGTGCCGTCAAGCATTTTATTAACAATCTCGGTATATCCGCCGATAGGAATACCTTGATATCTATCGTTAAAATAGTTGTTGTCGTAAGTGAAACGCAAGGGTAAACGTTTAATAATAAACGCAGGTAAATCCTTACAATCTCTGCCCCATTGTTTTTCCGTGTAACCTTTTATAAGTTTAACGTAAACGTCACTGCCAACTAACGATAACGCCTGTTCTTCAAGATTTTTAGGCTCGTCTATATTGAGGCTTTCAATTTGTTTTTTTATAATTTCTTTTGCCTCTTTAGGCGTTTTAATATTCCACATTTTGGAAAAGGTGTTCATATTAAAGGGAAGATTATAAAGTTCGTCTTTATAAACGGCAACGGGGGAGTTAATATAGTTATTAAACTCGGTAAATTCATTTATAAAATTCCAAACTTCTTTATTAGAAGTGTGGAAAATATGAGCACCGTATTTATGTACGTTAATGCCCTCAACCTTTTCAGTATAAACGTTGCCGGCAACGTGGTTTCTTTTGTCTATAACAAGGCAAGTTTTGCCCGCTTTTTTCGCTTTGTAAGCAAACGTTGCACCGAAAAGCCCTGCGCCAACTATTAAATAATCATATTTCATTACTTATTACCCCTTTTCTTTTCCTTTGCTTTATTAACCTTTGTGAAAATAAAGCCTATTATTATATACGAGTAAAAACTTAAAAACCTCCACGTCATAAGTGCGGGGAAGGCAACGTTTCCAATGCTTGCAAGCCCTGATTCAAAGAGTAGGTAGAAAGAAAGGTCTGCAGCCCCCGAGTTTCCAGGTGTAGGTATAAAAGATATTGCGGCGTAAAGCAACATACAAACAACGCAAACTTGTGCCCACTCCATAATACCGCCACTACCAACGAGAGAGTATCCGAAGAATTTCAGCGAGAAATAGGCGATAGAGCAGAGTGCGAGGTTTTCACCAATACTAATTAGAAGTGAAACAATTAATACAAAAGGATTAGAAACGAAGGACTTAAGGCTTTTTGAGTTTTGTAAAATATTTTCGTTAGTTTTTTTAACTAAAGCGTCTTTATCTTTAACTAATCCAATTTTAGAGCCAAGCCAAATTACGAAATATACAATTTTGTAACTTATTTTTGGGAAAATACAGAAGAGTACAACCAAGAAGGGAACTGTAAAGCAACAAACAATACCAACAATCGCAAGAACCGTTAATCCAGCTGGGAAGAATCTAAGCATTTGGGGAGCGTTTAAGGCGTTTGTGTTGTATAAAACTAAACTTGCTATTGCTAAAAGCACGAAAGCAAATTGTTGCAAGAAAAAACTTGCAATAGGAAGTGACGCCGCAACACCACCGTGCACACCGTTTTTAGAAAGGTGATAAATTTCAAAAGGTTGCCCACCAACGGCAAGAGGGGTTATATAATTATAATAATGACCGATAGTAGCCGTGCCCATACAAGTTCTAAAGTGCCATTTGCCCGTTTCTCTTTTACAAAAGAAAGATAGTTTGAAGCCTTTTAACAAATAACTAAACAAAAGGGCAACTAAACACAATAACAAATACACGGCATTTTCTCTTAAAACCTTTAATAGGGCAGAAAGTGAGAGAAGTTCTTTATTGCCAGAGAAAAAGTCGTTATAAGCAGTTACGCCTAAAACGATTCCCACAAACAGCACGAAGAACCAAGAAGAAAGTTTCTTAAACAACCTTTGTCTTTTAGAAACGTTTTCGTCCTCTTTCTCTTCTTCTAAGCCGAAAAGTTTGTTCATTATAATTTGATTTCCTGCGCTTTCCATATCTTCGTGAGGAGGGGGAAGTGGCTCGTGTTTTTCAAAGTTATCCTCAACGTCTTTTATAGGAACGTTAACGATTATAGGTTCAGAGGTATTTTCGTCTATTTCAATTTTTTCATAAACGATTTTTTCTTTATTTTTCTTTCTCATGCTTATCATTATACTCCAAATATAATCTTTCGTCAACCCTAAACGAAATGAACACTCCGAAAAATCGGAGTGTTCTCTTTTTGTGTAAACTTTAATCAATTATTATTAGTTTATAATATTTACGGTTATTTTTGCCGTTTCTTCTGGGGAAATTTTAATGGTAACGGGATAAACGCCTGCGGTTTTTATGTTTGATTGAAGAATTATTTTCTTTTTATCAACGTTAAACCCAAGTTCAGAAAGTTTATCGGCAATTTCTTTATTAGTTACCGAGCCGAAGAATTTACCTTGGTTTCCGCTTTTAACTTGAACGGTTACCTCCTTTCCGTCAAGAGCCTCTCTTAACGCCTTATTTGCTTTAAGAGTTTCTTGTCTGTGGAAGTTTTCCGCCTCTTTCTTTTGTTTGTTTTCGTTAATGGCGGAATTGTCTGCAACCTTTGCTAAACCTTTTTTAATTAAAAAGTTTTGAGCAAACCCGTCCTTTGCTTCAATAATATCTCCCGCTTTACCAGAACCTTTTACGTCTTTTAACAATACTACTTTCATTATACACCTCTATTTTTGAGTTAAATATCGTCTTTTAATATATTTTAATGTATAAGCAAAAAAAAGTCAATAGCAAAAAGGTATAGAAAAGCCTTTCCTTTAACATAATAAGTAAAAAGGAGACGATATGGAAAAGAATTATTGTATTAGATGCGACGTTGAAAGTTGCAAGCACAACGCAGAAGGCTGTTGCTGTGAGTTAGACAGTATTAAAGTTACTCACGGTTGCGGAGAACAATGCACTTGTTGTGGAGATTACTGCAAAAGATAAAAGTTTAAAAAGTAAGAAGGTTGCACCACTGGGTGCAACCTTCTTTCATATATTATTCTGGAAAACACAAAAAATTTTCTCTTTGAAAAAATCGAAATTATAAATGTATTTTACCATAAATTTTCACGTTGTCAATAGGTTTTGTAAAAAATTTTCAAAAAATGTTAAAAAATTTAACACGAAATTTGTAAAAAAAGAGAAAAAGGGCTCAAAACATAGGCTAAAGGACTTGCAAAAAAGAGTTTTTATTGACAAAGTAGTGGTTTAGTTTTATAATTTAAACGTAAATAAAGGCAAAAGCCCAAAAATTCGGAGGAACAAAAAATGGCTGAAGAAGTAATACTTACTAAAGAAGGAAAAGAAGAACTTGAGAAGAAATTAGAATACCTTAAAGTGGTAAAAAGAGCGGAAATTACTGAAAGAATTAAAACTGCAAGAGAGTTTGGTGACCTTTCTGAGAACGCTGAGTACGATGCTGCTAAAAACGAGCAAGCAATGATTGAGGGTGAAATTCTTGAAATTGAAACTAAGTTAAAGCACGCTGTTATCATTAAAGAATCGGAAAAGAAAGATTCAGTTTCTTTAGGTAGCAAAGTAGATTTCGTTACAGAAGACGGTGAGGAATACACCTATGAAATAGTAGGTACTACCGAGGCAGACGTTGAACTTGGAAGAATTTCTAACGAATCTCCTATCGGCAACGCACTTCTTGGTAAAAAGGCGGGGGAAGGCACTTTAGTTAAAGCACCCGCAGGCAATTATACTATTACCGTTAAAAAGGTTTACTAATAAGGAAGAAGGTTATGCAAGAAAATAATAACGTAAACGTAGTTCAAGAAGAACTCGATTTAAATGAAATATTAAGAGTTCGTAGAGAAAAACTTAAAAATCTTCAAGAGGCTGGTAAAAATCCTTACGAGATAGTTAAGTATGATAGAACGGCTTTCTCTATGGATATTAAGGAAAATTACGCAGAATACGAAGGAAAAACCGTTGGAGTAGCGGGCAGACTTATTTCTAAGAGAATTATGGGTAAGGCGTCTTTTGCCGTTATTTTAGACGGGAAAGGAACTATTCAAAGTTATCTTTCAATTAACGATTTAGGGGACAGTTATCTTGCCTTTAAGGAGTATGATATCGGTGATATTATCGGTATTCAAGGAAAGGTTTTCACCACTCGTACGGGCGAAATATCCATTCACGCAGAAAGTGTAGAACTTTTATCAAAGTCTTTACTTCCTTTGCCGGAAAAATACCACGGCTTAAAAGACGAGGATATGAGATACCGTCAAAGAGAGGTTGACCTTATCGCTAATCCCGAAGTAAAAAAGACTTTCGTAATGCGTTCTAAAATTTTAACTGCAATTAGAGAATATCTTGACGGTGTTGGTTATCTTGAGGTTGATACGCCCGTTCTTAATCCGTTGGAAATTGGGGCGGCGGCAAGACCTTTTAAGACGCATCATAACGCTTTAGATATCGATATGTATTTAAGAATAGAAACGGAACTTTATTTAAAAAGGCTTATAGTAGGCGGTTTTGATAGAGTTTACGAAGTTGGTAGAATTTTCCGTAACGAGGGTATGGATCGTTCGCACAACCCCGAATTTACTACCGTTGAAATGTACCAAGCATATAGCGATTATTTCGATATGATGGATTTAATCGAAAATATGTATAGGGAAATTACGTTAAAGGTTTGCGGTACTGATAAGATTACCTATCAAGGTGTAGATATTGACATGGGTAAGAAGTGGGAACGCTTAACGATGGTAGAGGCGGTTAAAAAGTACGCAGGCGTTGATTATAACGAGTGGGATACTGATGAAAAAGCGAGAGCAGTTGCTAAAGAAAAGGGCATTGTGGTTGAAGAGGGTGATACTGCAACCAAAGGGCACGTTCTAATTGCCTTCTTTGATGCCTTCGTTGAAGAAAACCTTATACAACCTACCATTATTTACGATTATCCCGTAGAAAATTCTCCCCTTGCAAAGAGAAAGAAAGATAACCCTGCTTTCACTGAGAGATTTGAGTACTTTATCTATGCAAGAGAAATGGGTAACGCCTTTTCCGAACTTAACGACCCCATAGACCAAAGGGCTCGTTTTGAAAAGCAAGTTGCAGAAAAGAGGGCAAAAGGTGGAAACGACGCAAGAGTGGACGAGGACTTCGTTACCGCTTTAGAATACGGTATGCCTCCTACGGGCGGACTTGGATTTGGTGTGGATAGATTAGTTATGCTATTAACTGATAGCGCATCTATTAGGGACGTAATACTCTTCCCTACAATGAAACCAATAAAAAAATAATAAGATAAATAACTAACCTAAATTAGGGGGTAAAATTTTGGACAACAGGATAACCAAGGAAAGATTATATAATCTAATGTCTTACGAGTGGGTTTTAATGATAATAATTCTACTCGTAGGTATTCTTGTGTTTGAATTTTTCTTTAACTTTTTTGGGGTTCAGTTAACTACAGGACAAAATTTTAAATATTATTACGACGTAAACGTAGACTACACCTTGGAGGGCGGACTTATCGACGTGTTGTACGACAAAGAAAATCCTACTTTCAGTTATGACGTTTTGCTTGTTAGCGGAGAAGTGGTTAAGGATGAGGATAACATACTTAGTTCTCGTATGAGAATTCAAGAGGGAGACGTTATTATTAGCGACGTGAAGGTGGCGGAGGACAATTCAGTTAGGGCACGGCGTATAATCGACTCTGATACGGAAATTCCCATTTATCATTTTGAAAAGTTGCTTTTAGATGGCAGGAAATATCTAAGCAAGTTTTTAAAGGATGAATTTTTAACTCTTTCAGAAGCAGAGAAGATGGAAAAAACCAAGGATAAAAATAATCTTTCCACTGAAAAAATTGACGGGGCATTTCTTTTTCGTATGAAAAAGGATAATAGATTTAGAACGGAAGAGCAAAAAAGCCTTGGTAAAACTTACGAAAGGGAGAGAATTTTTAGGCTTGTAAAAGAGTTTAATGATTTTTCTCACCTTTTAGAAGTGGGAGATGAATATGGACTTTTATATAGGTATACTAAGTTCACTCAACGAAAAGAGTTAGCGGTAGACGAGGAAACTGAAAAACTTTACGATGACCTTATTAACGTCGAGAAAAAAGCAGGAAAGGAAAACGTGGTTTACGGACTTAAAGTGGAAAACTTAAAAGGCGGTAAACATAATCCCTCTGAGTTCTTTAAGTTGTCTGGCGGGTCAGACGCTAAGGACGTTGTAATTATGGTTTTTGATTTCCTATCCTATCAAGAGGAATTACAGTTTGAAACAGTATGCTATATAAACTCTATAGTTAGAGCGTGTAGTGATATATTTAAGAAAGATATAATTTAATTATGAAAGGTAAATTTATAACGTTCGAGGGGTGCGAGGGTGTTGGAAAATCTCGTCAGTTAAAATTCTTGGCGGAGTATCTTGAAAACAGTAAAATACCTCACTATTTTACGAGAGAACCCGGCGGAGACCCCATCTCAGAAAAAATAAGAAACTTAATATTAGATAAAGATAACTCGGAAATGACGGACGAGTGTGAAGCACTTTTATACGCAGCATCAAGGGCGCAACTTCTTAAAAAACAAATTGCTCCAAGGCTTAACGCTGGGGAACTTGTTATTTGTGACCGTTATTTTGATTCTTCCTTTGCTTATCAAGCGTATGCGAGGGGGTTGGGTGTGGAATTTATTAGCAAAATTAACGAATACGCTATAAAAAATTTCACTCCTGACTTTACGGTATTTTTAAATCTTTCTCCAAAAGATGCCTTTAAGAGAAAGGGCGGAGTGGACGTTACCGATAGAGTGGAACTTTGCGGTATGGATTTCCATAACAAAGTTTACGAGGGATATTTAGAACTTGCAAAATTATACCCTGAACGCTTTATCGTTATCGATGCAAGCGGTGAAAAGTGGGAAACCAGAGAAAAAATTCTTTCCGCATTAAAGGAAAAAGGGGTATTATGACGGATTTTTATTCCCTCGTAAAAGATACGGAGGCGTATAAGGTAGTTAAAAGGGACAAGGAGAGAAAAACCCTTTCTCACGCTTATCTTATCGTTATTCCGGACGAGGAGAATTTAAAAGAATATCTAAAGGTTTTTGTAAAGTTAATTCTTTGTGAAAACGACGAGCCTTGCGGTAAATGTAGGAACTGCTCTCTTATTGAAAAGGAAGGGCACGCTGACGTGTTGTTTTTCCCTGAAAAAGAGGGGGCGGTGCTCACTTCTGACGTAAATAAAATCATTGAGGAAAGTTATTTTAAGCCGATAGAGGGGGAGAGAAAGGTATTTGTTATTTCGGCGGGGCAAACTATGAATGCACCGTCGCAAAACAAACTGTTAAAAACCTTGGAAGAACCGCCTAAAAACGTTCACATTATTTTGGGTTCTACTTCGGAATTTCCACTTTTGCAGACGGTAAGATCAAGGATGAAAAGGTTGGAAATTGCCTCCTTTCCTGCAGAAAAAATCTTTTCTGCGCTTAAAAGTGAGTGTGATGACGAGGCGAGGCTAAGAAAGGCGGTTTCCTGCGGTGATGGAACTATTAGCAAGGCGAAAAATCTTTACGGGAGTGAAAATTTAACTAAAATTTCCTCTCTCGTTTTAGACCTTCTTGAAAACATGAAATCGAGTAGGGACGTGCTAAAATTCTCCACTAAAATATTAAATCAAAAGATGGATTTTTCCGAGTTTTTATCAGTGTTAGAATTGTACTTTAGAGATTTGGCAGTGTATCTTAGTGGAAAAAGTGACTTGGTGCTAAATAAGGAAATAATTTCTTCCTCCTTGCAAGCAGGGGGATATACTCTTTCTTCTTGCGTATATGCCCTCACGAGAATAGAAGAGGCAAGGGAGAGAAAAAAATTTAATGCAAACGCCACTATGCTTTTAGAGTGGTTGTTGTTCCAGATTTTGGAGGGAAAATATAAATGGCAAAAGTGTTAGGAGTAAAATTTAAAAACACGGCTAAAACGTACTATTTTGCTCCCGCAAACGAAACGGACTTTTATGAAGAGGGTTCGGGCGTTATAGTGGAAACGTCTAAGGGTGTTGAATACGGAACTGTAGTATTTGGGGTTAAAGAGATTGCGGATGAAAATATTTCTCACCCTTTAAAACCCGTTGTTAGAAAGGCTACCGAAAAGGACAAGCAAAAGGTTAAAAATAACGAGAAAAAAATCCCCGAGGCAATGAGTTTTGCGGGGGAAAAAATTCGTGAACTTAATTTAGAAATGAAACTTATTTCTTGCGAATACGCTTTCGAGGGAAATAAGTTGACCTTTTATTTTTCCGCAGACGATAGAATTGATTTTAGAGAATTAGTTAAGGTACTTGCGTCTAAGTTTAAGGTGAGGATAGAACTTCGCCAAGTGGGAATTAGGGACGAAACGAAAATTCTTGGCGGAATTGCTCCTTGCGGAAGAGAGTGTTGTTGCGCAAGTTGTATGCCGGAGTTTTCTAAAGTGTCAATAAAAATGGCAAAAAACCAAGGATTACACCTTAATCCGTCTAAAATTAGCGGACTTTGTGGTAGACTTATGTGTTGCTTGGAGTATGAAAACGAGTATTATGCAGAAGTTTACAAAAAAATGCCCAAAATTGGCGGAACGGTAAAAACCCCCGAGGGAGATGGCGTTGTTATTGCAAACGATATGCTAAAACTTATTTCCAAAGTTAAGATAACACACGCAGACGGTAGTGAAGTATATAAAGACTTTCCGGTAGACCGTTTGGAGTTCAAAAAGGGAGCGAACAACAATAAAAAAGAGGAAGAAATTTCCGAATAGTGTTTACAAAAGAAATTTTTTGTGATAAGATAAAATTACAAAATACAGGAGGGATTATTATGGCTTACAAAATTGGTGAAGAATGTATCAGCTGTGGTGCTTGTGCAGATACCTGCCCCGTTGGAGCAATCAGCGCGGGAGATTCTCAGTACAATATCGATGCAGATGCATGCATCAGCTGTGGCGCATGCGCAGGCGGATGTCCCGTAGAAGCTATTGCTGAAGAGTAAAAAATAGCAAAAACTTTAAGGCACGAGGTCATCGTGCCTTTGTTTTTTTAGAATATGGAAATTTTAGAAGACTTAAATATTAATAATCTTAAAATATATCAAGACGACGGGCTTTATAAATTCACTTCGGACGCTGTTATCTTATCTAAGTTTGCCACGGTAAAAAAGGGGGACGTAGTTGCCGATTTTTGTTCTGGTAGCGGTATAGTTTCTCTTCACCTTTACGGGCTAAATCAAGGCTTAATAAAAGAGGTAACCCTTTTTGAAATGCAAACACCGCTTTACGAAATGAGCAAAAGAAGTATAGCCTATAATGGGCTTGACGGAGTTTTTTTTGCTGAAAATTGTAAAGTTCAAGAAATAGGCAAAGAGTATAACGAAAAGTTTTCTTTAATAGTTTGTAACCCCCCTTATATGGCGCAGGGCACGGGTATGAGCCAAGAAAAGGAAACGATTGCAATGTGCAGAAAGGAAATTTATCTTCCGTTAGAAGAGTTGATTAAAAGCGTTTCAAGGTGCTTAAAGTTTGGTGGAAGAATTGCCATGTGTCACCGAGCAGATAGGCTTAGTGAGGTTATTTTTGCCCTTAAAAAGCACAATATCGAGCCGAAAAAACTTCAAACCGTGTCCGCAAAAGGAAAAGAGCCTTACCTCATATTAGTAGAAGGTGTTAAAGGTGGAAAATGCGGAATAAAAATACTAAAAGACCTAATAAATTAAGGAGAAATAATGCTTTATTTCGTAGCAACGCCGATAGGAAATCTTAAGGACGTAACCTATCGTGCGATAGAAGTTTTGAATATGGTGGACGAAATCGGGTGTGAAGACACAAGACACTCACTAACTTTTCTAAACCACTACAATATAAAAAAACCTCTCTTTTCCTATCATAAATTCAATGAAAGAGAGGCTACCGACAAGGTGGTTCAAAAACTGAAAGCGGGTAAAAATATTGCAATAATATCAGACGCAGGTATGCCTGTTATTTCAGACCCTGGTAATATTTTATCAAAAATGCTTGTCGAAGAAGGGTTGGAGTTTACCGTTATTCCAGGTGCAAACGCCGCGCTTTCCGCCCTTGTTTTGTCGGGTATGGATGCGTCTAAGTTTTGTTTTGTGGGGTTTTTACCAGAGAAAAAGACGGAGAGAGAGGAACTCTTAGAAAAATACAAAAGCGTTTTGGCTACGTTAATATTTTATTCTGCCCCGCACGACGTTAAAAAGGATATTGAAACGTTATATTCCGTTTTGGGGGATAGAAAGGCTGTTGCGGTTAAAGAAATTACCAAACTTTACGAAAACGCAGAGAGGTTTAATTTAAAAGACGGGCTAAAGAAAGAGCCTAAAGGTGAATACGTTTTAGTAGTTGAGGGTGCAATTGAGGGGCTTGAGAACGCCCACCTTACTAACGAAGAGTTGATAGACAAATATATTTTAGAGGGATTATCCAAAAAAGAGGCAGTAAAGAAGGTTGCTAAAGAAAGAGATATTCCAAAATCAGAATTATATAAGTACACTATAGGGAAATAATATGTTTAAAAGATTTTTATCCTATTACAAGCCACATAAAATTACGTTTGCATTAGATATGCTTGCAGCGTTTACCGTTTCTATAAGCGGTATGTTTTATCCTGTGCTTACGAGAACTATGCTAAACGATTTTATCCCCAACAAAAACTATCAAATGATAGTAATTTTCGGTGTGTCCTTGTTGGGAGTTTATTTGCTTCGATTGCTACTTAACTTCTTTATTCAATATCAAGGGCATATAATCGGGGTAAAAATGCAAGCGCAAATGAGAAGCGATATGTTTAACCACTTGCAAACCTTGCCATTTAGTTTTTACGATAAAAACGAAACGGGCAAGTTGATGTCTCGCTTAACAAACGACTTGCAAGATATATCAGAACTCGCCCATCACGGTCCTGAAAACGTTCTAATTTCTTCCATATCTATCATTGCGTCTTTCGTTTATTTGATGACCATAAACGTAATTTTAACTCTTATAATATTTATTTGCGTTCCTATACTAATTAGCATTTCAATGCTCGTTAGAAAGAAAATGAGAGATGCATTTATGGAAAGTAGAAAGGCAATAGCCCAAATTAACGCCTCGTTAGAGGGTAGTGTTTCGGGAATTAGGGTTACTAAAGCCTTTACTAATTCTAAAACGGAGAAAATTAAGTTTGAAAAGGGAAACTCCGAGTTCGTTGAGGCAAGAAGAAAAGCCTATAAAGCAATGGGTATTTTTCACTCAACATCCACCTTTGTAACGGAAGTTTTTAACGTGGTTGTGTTAATTGCCGGTGGATTATTTATGTATGCTGGTAAAATTGAACTTGGAGATTACACTACTTTTATAGTTTCAATCAACGTCTTTCTTGCTCCCGTAAGGCAACTCATTATGTTTATGGAGCAATATCAAAACGGCGTAACGGGATTTAAGAGGTTTGTGGAGATTATGGATACTCCCGCTGAAAGTGATAAAGAGGGTGCTATAGAAAAGCAGACTTTAGAGGGGAATATCTCCTTTGAAAACGTTACCTTCAATTACGGAGAGGCGGACGTTTTGAATAATCTTTCGCTAAACTTAAAAAAAGGAGAAATTTTTGCTCTCGTTGGTCCGTCAGGCGGAGGAAAAACCACAATATGCCATTTGCTTCCACGTTTTTACCAAGTAAACGAAGGGGTTATTAAAATAGATGGCGTAAATATTAACGATATGTCAGCGGAATCTCTTAGAAAAAATATAGGCATTGTCCAACAAGACGTTTATCTTTTTAATGCAAGTATAAGGGATAATATTTTGTACGGTAACCCTTCTGCAACGGAAGAAGAAATCATAGAGGCGGCAAAACGAGCCAATATTCACGATTTCGTTTTAACTCTTGAAAAGGGTTACGATACGGTTATCGGAGAAAGAGGGGTTAGGCTTTCTGGCGGTCAAAAACAAAGGCTATCCATTGCGAGAGTGTTCTTGAAAAACCCGCCGATACTTATTTTAGACGAGGCGACCTCCGCTTTAGACAACGCCACTGAAGTTCTTATCCAAAAGGCTCTTGACGAACTTTGTAAGGGAAGGACGACCATCGTGGTTGCACATAGACTTTCTACGGTGAAAAACGCCGATACGATAGCCGTCGTTTCAAACGGTGAAATCGTAGAACAAGGCACGCATAAAGAGTTGATGGATTTGGACGGCGAGTATGCAAACCTTTATAAACACACCTTACGCAACTAACAAGCGGTTAATTGAAATGAGGTTGATATATCGCAATATTTAAAAACCATTGAATAAAAAAAGGATAAAAATTAGCAATAAAAAACTTCCTAATCTGTTTGATAAGGAAGTTTTTATCTTATTATTTTTCTATAAGGGCTTTGATTTTATCTGCGTATTTTAATCCGCTATGGTAACCTTGCCCGTATGCAAATGCAATTTTTTCCACTTTATATTGGCTCATATCTCCAAGGTTAGGTTTGATTAAAACGTTGGGTTTATGTTCTTTTAAGTATTTTTTCGTGTTTACACTATCAACTAAGTCCAAAACTCTAAGTGCGTGTTCGATAATGTTTTTAGAAACTTCGTGAGGGCGGTAATCTCCCAAAACGTCAACGGCAACCACTACGTCTGCGTTAAAGTGTTTAGCGTTTTCCACGGGAACTCTAATTAAAATACCACCGTCCACTAGTTCCATATCGTCTTTTATAACGGGGCGGAAAACGGTGGGGATTGAAGAACTTGCTCTAACCGCCTCTTCAACGCTCCCTTCGTTTAAGGTGACAACCTTTCCTCTATGAAGGTCTACTGCAACACACTCGAAAGGAATATTTAAATCCTTAAATTCCTTGTCGCCGAGAACTTGCTTAATTTTCTTTTGCATTTTTACAGAACTAAGCAAACTTTTTTTGCTAAAAAGTGCGGGGGATATGTCGATAATGTCCTTAGAACGCAAACTTTCTGCAATTTCTTTCATTTCCTTTGGAGATAAACCCGAAGCGTACGCTGCGCCCACAACCGAGCCCATAGAACAACCGACTATGCAGTCGGGTTTAATTCCATTTTCCTCCATAGCCTGTAAAAAACCTATGTGTGCAATGCCTCTTGAGCCACCTGCGCCTAAAACGAAACATAATTTTTTACTCATATCGTTACCTGCCGTAAGTTTAAGTTATTTTTTATCAGTGCTTCCAAACCCGCCGTGTCTTTCCGTATCGCACTCGTCGTCAACAGTAATTCCGTATTCTACGAAAACACCTTGCGCAAAGGCTTTGCCTTTTTCTACCTTAAGGGGTTGATTTCCGCAATTAGTCATTTTTATATAAATATGCCCCTCGTTATCTGCGTGATAATAATCAGAGTCAATTATACCAACGGTGTTGTTGAGTGTTAGGCGGTATTTAAAACCTAAACTGCTACGGGGATAAATTTTAAGAACCCACCCCTCATCAATTCTAACTCTAATACCAGTGGGTATTTTAACCGTTTCACCGGGGGCAACGGAAATATCCGTCGGTGCAAAGAAATCATAACCTGCGCTACCTGCCGTTGCACGCTTTGGCAAAAGCAGTTGAGAGTAGGTTTCAGAATTTCCGTCTTTTAAAAATTCACTTTCACTAATCTTAAAAAATTGAGCAATTCTTTTCATATAAATATTATACAATTTTATTGAGAAGTAATCAAGGGATATTTAAAATTTGAAAAAAATTTTTGTTCTATCCAATACTTTTTTTATTCAATATTGACAAGGAGCACAAAAAAATATAAAATATACGTATACTGTAAAGTGAAACTTGGAGGAATAAAATGAATATATGTGTATTTGGCTCTGCGAGCGATAAAATTGACTCTAAATTTATAGAGGCGGGAGAACGTCTTGGTGAAACGCTTGCAAAGAGAGGTCATAAGTTAGTGTTCGGTGCAGGGGCACAAGGTATGATGGGTGCGGTTGCAAGAGGATTTAAAAAGGGGGATGGAAAAGTTTTAGGCATTATTCCTAAGTTCTTTGAGGAAAAAGGATACGAGGGTATCTTTTACGAAAGTGACCGTTTGGTTTATACTCAAAGTATGTCGGAAAGAAAAATGACTATGAGTAATATGTGTGACGCTTATATTATCGTTCCCGGCGGAATAGGTACTTTTGAAGAGTTTTTTGAGGTGCTCACGTTAAAACAACTTGGCGTTCACAAAAAAGCGATAGTTGTTTTTGATATGCTCGGATATTATCAAGAAATGAATAAAATGATGGAGTGCGCTATTCAAAAAGAATTCGTAAAGGATGAGTGTGAAAAATTGTACGCTACCTTTTCTACTCAAGAAGAGGTTATTGATTACGTGGAAAACTATTCTGAAAAAGGCGCAAATTGGGCAATGCTCAAATAAAAATCTTGATAGCGATAAATTATCTAAAAAAGAGATAAAAGGTAAAATAACGGCGGAAAAAGGTATTGACAAATTTCCGCCGTTTTGTTATACTATTTACATAGTATAAATCAAAGAATATTGGACGGGGGATTTTTAGCGAATTTTAACTTAATTCTTCCGTTCTTGGTTTTTTTAATGGAAAAGTTAGAGCAAGAAATTATCAAAAGGGGCAAGGTTTTGCCTGGCAACGTTCTTAAAGTTGGCTCTTTTTTGAATCAACAAATGGACGTGAAACTATTATCGGAAATGGCAAAGTGCGTTTACGAGCATTTTGCGGACAAAAAGGTTAGTAAAATCTTGACCGTAGAGGCATCTGGAATTGCTTTAGCCGTTTTAATTGCTGAAAAATTCGGTGTTGATGCAGTGTTTGCTAAAAAAAGCAAAACGGCAAACGTAGAGGGTGGAATATATAGTGCCGATTGTTATTCTTTTACACACAAGAAAAGCAACGTTCTTATCGTTCCTTGCGACTATCTATCTAAAGAGGACAAGGTGTTAATAGCCGACGATTTTCTTGCTAACGGAGAGGCCATTAGGGCGCTAAGGAGTATAACTGCGCAAGCAGGGTCAACCCTCGTCGGGGCGGCAATAGGCATAGAAAAAGGCTTTCAAGGCGGTGGCGACTCTTTAAGGGCTGAAGGGGTGGACGTTTATTCCCTTGCTATCGTAGAAAAGATGGATGGCGAAAAGATTATCTTTCGCAAATAACAAAAGTTAAATAACCCGAAAGGGTAGGAGGTAAATAAAAAATGAAGAAACTTTTAACTCTTTTACTTGCTGCTATAGTTGCAGTTGGTTGCTGTTTCGGACTTACCGCTTGCGGTGGCGACGTTGTTAAGCCCTACAACGGTATCGTTAAGGTGGAAAACCTTGCTGATATCAAAGTTGGTCTTATTTGTTTGCACGGTGAATCTTCTACTTACGACAAGAACTTTATCGATGCTTTCAACGCTGCTTGCGAGGCTAAGGGCGTTCAAAAAGTTATCAAGGTAGACGTTCCTGAATCTACCGCTTGCTATGATACCGCTGCTGACCTTGTAGACCAAGGATGCGACATTATCTTTGCTGACTCTTTTGGCCACGAAGAACATATGCTAAAGGCGGCTAAGGAATTCCCCGAAGTTCAATTCTGTCATGCTACTGGTACTTACGCTCATACTGAAGAACGTGGCAACTTCCAAAACGCTTTCGCATCTATTTACGAAGGTAGATATTTGGCAGGTATTGCAGGTGGTATGAAATTAAAATCCTTAATGGAGGCTAATGCGTTAAAGCCTGAAAACTATGATGCTAACGGCAACGTTAAAGTTGGTTACGTTGGTGCATGGACTTATGCAGAAGTTATCTCTGGTTTAACTTCTTGGTTCTTGGGTGTAAGAAGTGTTGTTTCTAACGTAGTTATGGACGTTCAATTTACCGGTTCTTGGTATGATGAAACTATGGAAAAAACCGCTGCTGAAACCTTAATTGGCAGAGGTTGCGCTCTTATTTCTCAACACGCTGACTCTATGGGTGCTCCTACTGCTTGTGAAACGGCTGGTATTCCTAACGTTTCTTACAATGGTTCTACTGCAGTTGCTTGCCCCAACACCTTTATTGCATCTTCAAGAATTAACTGGCAACCCTACTTTGAATACATTATTGATTGTGTAAACACCGGTGTTGAAATTGATGACGACTATTGTGCAGGATTCGGTACTGATTGGTTCAACGGTTCAGTTGCTCTTACAGAATTAGGTTCTGCAGCTGTTGCTGGAACTCAAGATGCTATCAATGCGGCAATCGCACAATTCAAAGCAGGCACCTTAAAAGTATTTGATACTTCTAAGTTTACCGTTACTATCACTCCTGACAATCCCGATACCGATTTCTTTGATGGAGTTAACACCAACGCAACGGTAGATGAAAACGGCAAACTCTTGTCTTACAAGGCAGACGTTGATACTGATGCTGCTTTTGCTGCTGACACCGAAGTTATTAAGACTGCTGGTGGAATTAGTTACTTCGCAGAAAGCGAATTCCGTTCTGCTCCATATTTTGACCTTTGCATTGACGGAATCACCTTCCTTAACACCAAATATTAATATTTAACTAAAATGATTATACCCAAGGGGCGTTTTGCCCCTTGGATATATTATTTTATAAAACAACTTATTTTTAAAGATTAGTTAAACACACTTGATACAAAAAGGAAAAAACAATGTCAGTTTTAGGAAACACGGCAAAAAACGTTGCCGTTAAGTTTGAAAACATAACCAAAACATTTGGTAGCGTAATTGCCAATAAAGGCGTTACGTTTGAAGTTTTTGAGGGAGAAATTCTTTCCCTTCTTGGCGAAAACGGAAGTGGTAAAACAACGCTTATGAATATGCTTTCGGGAATTTATTACCCAGATGAAGGCGTTATTTCCGTTTATGGTAAACCCGTTGTAATTCAATCGCCAAAAGATGCGTTTGATAATAAAATCGGTATGGTTCACCAACACTTTAAGTTGGTGGAGGTTTTTACTGCGCTCCAAAACATTGCTCTAATATTAGAAAAAGGGCAAAAATATGATTTGAAAAAAATCCGTGAGGACGTTGAAAAAATATGTTCTAAATACGGTTTTGAAATAGATTTAGATAAAAAAGTTTATAACATGTCCGTTTCCGAAAAGCAAACCTTAGAGATAGTTAAGGTTTTGTTTCGTGGGGCAGACGTTTTGGTTTTAGACGAGCCTACCGCCGTTTTGACACCGCAAGAAACTAAAAAACTATTTGCCGTTACTAAAAACATGAGAGAGGACGGCAAGTCTATCATTATTATCACTCACAAACTTAACGAGGTTATGGAGATTTCGGATAGAGTTGCAATCTTAAGAAAGGGTGAATACGTTGGCGCTGTTAACACTAAGGAAACCAACGAAAAAGAACTTACCGAAATGATGGTGGGAAAGAAGGTTGAACTTAGAATTGATAGGCCAAAAACGGATTTTGACTTACCTCTTCTGGAAATAAGAGATTTAATCGTTAGGTCTGACGACGGGGCGGTTGCCATTGACAATGCAAGTTTCTATATTCGTGGCGGTGAAATTTTAGGTGTTGCGGGCATAACGGGTTGTGGACAAAAGGAACTTTGTGAGGCAATTGCGGGCATTAGGCATATAGAAAGCGGAGCGATAATTCACGAAGGGGAAAGTATGGTTGGTTTGCCCCCAAAAACTATTATAGAAAAGGGCGTTTCAATGAGTTTTATTCCGGAAGATAGGCTTGGCATGGGGCTCGTGCCATCAATGTCTATTACGGACAATATGATGCTCAAAACCTACGGCGACAACAAAGGTTTTTTTGTGGATAGGAAAAAGGCAAGAGAGCAGGCGAATTACTTAATTGATAAACTTGCAATAGCCACGCCTTCAAGCGAAACTCCCGTTAGACTATTATCTGGCGGAAACGTTCAAAAGGTGTTGGTTGGTAGAGAAATTGAATCTTCTCCCAACGTAATCGTAACGGCATATCCCGTTCGTGGTCTTGATATTAATTCTTCTTATCAAATATACGACATACTTAACGAACAAAAGCAAAAAGGAACAGGTATTTTGTTTATAGGTGAAGATTTAGACGTTATGCTTGCGCTTTGCGATAAGATTATGGTGCTTTGTCACGGAAAGGTTATGGGGGTTGTACATGCAAATAAAACCACGAAAGAAGAATTGGGATTAATGATGACAGGTTCTCTTGACCTTACTGAGGAAAAGAGGGAAAAGAACTTGGGTATCGCAAAAGATAGTAGGCTTACTGAAGAAGAATGGGAAGCGTTAAAGAAAAATGACGCTACCGAAGAATAGGGGAGGAGAAATATATGGCAGAAACGACGGTTAGAGAACCCTTATTTCACGTAACTAAACGTGGGCAAATTCCACTTTGGAAAGCCATAGCCATTAGAGGCGGTGCAATTGTAGGCGGAATACTTTTCTTATCTATTCTTTGTGGTATAATTTTTGGCGCAAATCCTTTTGTTGTTATCGGTTCGCTCTTTAATGGCGTTCTCGGTACAGAAAGAAGAATTTGGCTTTTGATTAGGGATACGGCTCTTTTATTAGGAGTTGGTTTGGCGTTGGTGCCTGCTTTCAAAATGAAGTTTTGGAATCTTGGTGGTAATGGGCAAATTTTGATGGGTGCGCTTGTTTCCGTAGCGATAATGAGAAGCAGTCTTGGTCAAAACAACTTGGCTGTAGCAAATATCTTAATGGTTGTTTGTGCTATATTGGTTGGCGCACTTTGGGCTGTTATTCCCGCTATTTTCAAGGCGTTTTTCAAAACGAACGAAAGTCTTTTTACGCTAATGATGAACTATATTGCAGTAGGTTTAGTGTCATATTTTATTAATAAATGGTCTACTAATGGTTCTGGTGTTTTAGGACAAATTCAAACGGGGCATCTTCCCGTAGTAGGAAACGTTCATATGCTTACAATTATTTGTGTTGCAATTTTAACTGCAGGGATGTTTCTCTACCTTAAATATAGTAAGCATGGATATGAAATTTCCGTGGTTGGTGAAAGCGAAAACACTGCTAAATATATCGGTTTAGACGTTAAGGGTGTTATAATTAGAACGCTTTGTATTTCAGGTGCAATATTCGGTGTTATTGGTTTGTTGCTTGCGGGTTCTATTGACCACTCTATTAGTGAACAAACGGCTAACAATATGGGCTTTACGGCAATCATGGTTGCTTGGCTTGCCAAGTTTAATCCTTTAATGATGATTTTGTCCTCACTATTAATTGCTTTTCTAACAAGGGGTATGGGACAGGTTCAAACGGATTTTGGTATCACTAACGACGCTGTTGCCGATATCGTTGTAGGAATAATTTATTTCGTCGTTATCGGATGTGAATTCTTTATCAGTTATAAACTTAATTTCAGAAAGAACAAGTCGGTGAGCGGGGCTAACTTTTTAACTTCTAAGCCTGACGGTGAAGAGAAGGGGGAGATTTAATATGTTGGTATTAATTGTTGGTGCAATAAGTCTTGGCGTAGTTTTCCTCTTCGGCTCGGTGGGTGAAATTATAACGGAAAAATCAGGACATCTAAATCTTGGCATTCCAGGCATTATGTGTATGGGTGCTGCCGGCGGATGTTATGGAGTTTCTGTATATATGAATGCTCTTCCATCTGCGGAAAATGCGGTTTGGTTGTGGTTGATATTAATTGCTATAATAAGTTCAGCGTTGTTTGGTGCACTTGGTGGAATCATCTACGGATTTTTAACAGTTACCTTAAGGGCAAATCAAAACGTAACCGGTCTTGCGCTCACGACGTTTGGAGCAGGCTTTGCTCAATTTGTTATGGATGTCTACGTGGATAGGTCGCGTTTTTCTTACGCGAGCAAGATTATAAGCTCCTCAATCCTTGGAAATGCAAACGCGGGCTGGTTAGGGCAAATAATTTTAGGACATGGATTCTTGGTTTATTTTGCAATAGCAATAGCCGTTGTTTCGGCAATCGTGCTTAAAAGAAGTAGAATAGGACTAAATCTTCGTGCGGTGGGGGAAAATCCTGCCACAGCGGACGCAGTAGGAATAAATGTAACTGCTTATAAATATGGGGCAATCGTTATTGGTTCTGCAATCGCTGCGCTCGGCGGTATGTTCTACATTATGGATTATATCGGTGGTAGTTGGGAAAATGCAAGTACTATCGAAGGTTTAGGGTGGCTTGCTATTGCGCTCGTTATTTTCTGTATGTGGAAGCCTGATTTGAGCATTTTAGGTTCTTTCCTCTTTGGTGCGCTCTATATTGCGCCAAGTGTTATTACTGGAATTTCATTTTCTCAAATGAAATTATTAAAACTCTTACCATATGTTGTTACGGTAATCGTTTTAATCGTTACGAGTATTCTTGATAGTAAGGAAAATCAGCCACCGGCATCTCTTGGACTTAATTACTTTAGAGAAGAAAGATAGTTAAATAAGATATCAGAAGGGCGATTCTTTAGGGAATCGCCCTTTCTTTATTGGTTTCTCTTAAACATTATATAATATATATAATATATATAGTTTAAATATAGAGGCTAACGATTTTCGCTTCGTGGGGAATTTTAGGATAAAGTAAGAAACGTGGGCGAATTTAATTTTTTTAAAAAAGTTTAAAAAGGTATTGAAAAATGCTTGACAATATTTTCTTTTTCATTTATAATCTCAATACTCTCTAAAAAAAGGGAGTGCTCCATATCATAAATCGTTAGTAATTATATAACGATTAGGTGTTAAGCAATAAAACAAAATATAGTGGTAAACAAGCTAAAAAACACCATATTTTGTGGCTAAAAAAAAGTTTAAAAAAAAGTTTAAAAAAACTTTAAAAAACCTTTGAAAAATGCTTGACTTAAAGATTTTGGTATGGTATTATATGTAGGCTGTCGCGAAACGATGGCATGCGTCAACCGATGTTGACGGAAAGTTGTTTAAAAATTGAATAGAAGGAAATAAGACAAAATAATAGTTATTTTGAAAGTTTCTGTCAAAATCTTTGAAGTATGAAATATGTACTTTGAAAACAGTCATAAAATGACAAAACGCTAAACAAAGCGAAATTCGTTAGAGCAGTTGAGCGAAAGCTCGGCTTTAAAATATTAAACTCAAGAGTTTGATTCTGGCTCAGGACGAACGCTGGCGGTGTGCTTAATACATGCAAGTCGAGCGGAGTTTTGGGGGCTTGCTCCTAAAACTTAGCGGCGGACGGGTGAGTAACGCGTGAGCAACCTGCCTATATCTGGGGAATAACACATAGAAATGTGTGCTAATACCGCATAAGACCACAGTGGGGCATCCCACAGGGGCCAAAGATTTATCGGATATAGATGGGCTCGCGTACCATTAGATAGTTGGTAGTGTAACGGACTACCAAGTCGACGATGGTTAGCCGACCTGAGAGGGTGATCGGCCACATTGGAACTGAGATACGGTCCAGACTCCTACGGGAGGCAGCAGTAGGGAATATTGGGCAATGGGCGAAAGCCTGACCCAGCAACACCGCGTGAATGATGAAGGTCTTCGGATTGTAAAGTTCTGTGATGGGGGACGAAGAAAGTGACGGTACCCCAATAGCAAGCCACGGCTAACTACGTGCCAGCAGCCGCGGTAATACGTAGGTGGCAAGCGTTGTCCGGAATTACTGGGTGTAAAGGGTGCGCAGGCGGGACTGCAAGTTGGATGTGAAATACCGAGGCTCAACCTCGGAGCTGCATCCAAAACTGTAGTTCTTGAGTGAAGTAGAGGTAAGCGGAATTCCGAGTGTAGCGGTGAAATGCGTAGATATTCGGAGGAACACCAGTGGCGAAGGCGGCTTACTGGGCTTTAACTGACGCTGAGGCACGAAAGCATGGGGAGCAAACAGGATTAGATACCCTGGTAGTCCATGCCGTAAACGATGAATGCTAGGTGTGGGGGGACTGACCCCTTCCGTGCCGGAGTAAACACAATAAGCATTCCACCTGGGGAGTACGACCGCAAGGTTGAAACTCAAAGGAATTGACGGGGGCCCGCACAAGCAGTGGAGTATGTGGTTTAATTCGAAGCAACGCGAAGAACCTTACCAGGTCTTGACATCCAACTAACGAAGTAGAGATACAT
>JAZONF010000005.1:0-25745 GCA_045654365.1 Christensenellaceae bacterium
GACGCATTGTTAAATTGTGTGGCTTGTTGTTTATTAGGAAACTGTAAAAAAAGTTCTTTTCCTAATAAATAAACGTCTACTATGTTTCCTTTTTGAATAATTTGAGGGGTATCATTGTATTTTTTTACCGTCTGTATATCATAAAGAATTGTATCAACTTTTTTAGTTATAAACTTTTGTGTGGTTTTGCTGATAATAATATGTAGGTTGGTAAGGGTAAGGTAAATAAATTCTTTTTTTTGATATTTATCCGTTTTTGCTTTCCCATCTAATAAAAGGTTGACGTTTCCCCGATATAAAATAACTTCGTTGTTTTTTAATTCATAGTGTTCCATAAAATTATTCCTTTTGAGTGGTGTGTATAATTTATATTGTAAATTTCGCGAAAAAAAGTGCGCCAACCGAAGTTGACGCACAAAAAACGCAAACTCCGATAGTCGCCAAACCAATTTCAAGCAAGTAAGGATAACCATACTAAAATCCTGATGGAATTTGCATTTTATCAAATTCTACGAATTTTAGCATGCTCAAAACAAGCATAAATATCCCTAAAAATAGAAATATCCCTACTTTTGCTTGTTATGAAATTGATTTGGCATAGTTAGTATATCACATATAAAATATTTTATCAAGCAGTTTTGCGTGGATAAAAGAAAACTCGACTTATTAAAAGTCGAGTTCATTTATTTTTTCTCTTTTAGTGTTTTGCACGATGAAATTAACATTTTTCGTATTGCTCCGCAATCATTATTAAGTTTTTTATATTGATTTTCTTCTAAATAGCCTGTTTCGAATAATAGTTCTAACCAATATTCACTTTCAAAGCACTCTTTTAATGCTATTTCAAGTTTTGAGATAAAATCATCCGTTCCTTGTGCATATTGTGCTTCGTGGATATTTGCGCCAATGCTTGTTCCCGAACGTAAAAGTTGATTAGTTAAAATACTTTCTTTATTGTTGGCTTTAATTTCTCTTGTAATGAATACAATGTTTTTAGCAAACTCTTTTGCTTTTTCTCTTAAAATGCTTTCACTCATACAATAATTATAGCATAAATCAAGTTTTTAGTAAAGTGATATTGTTTGCGTTGCAAACAGTTATATTTTGACTTACAGTCAAAGTTATATTATATTTGCCACAACTCGCCAAAGGCGAATATAACTTTGCTTAGCAAAATATAACTGCTTTAAGCAATATAACTTGCCGATAGGCAAATATAACTAGTGCGTCAGTAATAATCTCTATTACTGACGCACTAATATCCGAGGGATTTTTTTACCTATTAATTTTTTATTTTTCTTCCATTTCGCTTTCAGAAAGTTCTTTACTTAAATCACGTTTAGAGATTAAGAACTTACGGATTGCAAATAAACCGCCTATACAGAGAACGCAAACTATATTGCTTAATGCACTCTCGTGGTTAATAATAACCTGTCTTGCTATAGCAACGATTAAAACTTCTAACGTGTTTGCTGGGGTTAGGTTTATAAGCATACGCACAAATTCAAGACCTACGACGATAGTTAAAATATTCTTTAGATACACGTCTGAGGAGGCAAAATATCCTTCCACAGTAAACATTTTATATATTTCGTATCCAAGTAATCCTATTAACACCACTATAGTTAAAACGGCTATTGCGTATTCTAAAATGTGAACTAACGTATAGAAGAATTTATTAAATTTTTTATTCATTTTTACTCCCACTCAATAGTTCCTACGGGCTTGGGTGTAAGGTCTAATAAAACTCTATTAATACCTTCAACTTCAGAAGTGATTCTATTAGTTATTTTGTGTAAGATTTCATAGGGGATTTCTTCGATAGTAGCCGTCATAGCGTCAACAGTGTTTACGGCACGAATAATTGCCGGCCAACCCTCGTAACGCTTGTCGTTTCTAACGCCAACGCTCTTCATATCTGGAACGGCAATAAAGTATTGCCAAACCTTACCTGCTAAACCGCACTTATCAAATTCTTCACGGAGTATTGCATCAGCCTCACGGAGGGCGTGTAATCTATCACGAGTGATTGCGCCTAAACATCTAACGCCAAGACCGGGGCCGGGGAAGGGTTGACGGTCTACCATACCTGCGGGAAGACCTAACGCTTTACCAACCACCCTAACTTCGTCTTTATATAATAAAGCGATAGGCTCAACTAAAGAAAATTGCATATCTTCAGGAAGTCCACCAACGTTGTGGTGAGCCTTAACACCGTCACTTTCTAATATATCAGGGTAAATTGTGCCTTGTGCAAGGAAAGAAATTCCTTCAAGTTTTGATGCTTCTTCATCAAAAACTTTAATGAATTCACCGCCAATAATTTTTCTTTTTTGTTCGGGGGCGGAAACGCCTTCTAAAAGATTTAAAAATCTATCGGTAGCATCAACATAAATAAGGTTAGCGTCAAGTTCTTTGCCGAAAACTTCGATAACTTGTTCACTTTCACCTTTACGCATTAAACCGTGGTTTACGTGCACGCAAACTAATTGTTTGCCGATAGCCTTAATTAAAAGTGCCGCAACAACTGAACTATCTACACCGCCAGATAGCGCAAGTAAAACTTTCTTATCGCCAACTTGTGCTCTTACTTTTGCAACCTCTTGGTCAATGAACTTGTTTGCTAATTCAAACGTAGTAATTCTTTCCATAGTTTCGGGACGAACTATTTTTTCCATATGGTAATCTCCTTTTATTTTATCAACTAAGCGTTATAATTATCCTTAAAATATTTTATTCTTTCGTTAATTTTATCTTTGCCTAAAATAAGCATAATTTCGTAAAGATTTGGGGTGCAACTTCTCGTCGTGATAGCCACTCTTAACGCAGTGCTTATGTCTGCAACGTTACCTTTATAGGCATCAGGATTTTTCTTGTATTCTTTTATGTTTGAAGCATACCCTAATCTTTCACAAAGTTCCTTAACTTTATTAAACCACTCGGTATTATCGTCTTTTTCGTTGTAGTACTCGTTAAGATATAAATCAACTAATTCAACAATAAAGTTTTTGTCGGTAATCTTTTTGAAATCGTAATTAACTTCTCCGTTATAATAATCGTCGTACATATATTCAATTTGTGAATAGATGTCCTTAAAAGTGGTAAAGTCTTTTCTCGGTTTAGCAGATTCCCTTTCGATATTTATGATACGCTTGTAATATTCTGGGTTGCTTTCAATAAGCGTAGCAAGTTTACTATCGTATTCTTTTGCCCAAGCGTAAGAAAGGTCGAAAAGTTCATCTTTACTCATTTTAGAGATAACGTCTTTAGAAATGTTGTTGAGTTTTTCTAAATCAAAGATAGCACCGCTCTTGCTCATTTTGTCGATAGATAAGGGGAACTCTTCACCATCTAAATAGGGATTTTCCTTTCTCCATTCTTCAAAGTTAGAATTGATTAAGGTTAATAGATATTCTTGAATTGATTTAACTGGATATCCCTCGTTAAAGAACCATCTGCTATCCGCCCACTCGTCGTAACGTTTAGATATTTTCCTTACTGCACCCGTGTTCTTATCTACGGTCATAACTTGTGCGGTGTGTAAGTATTGGGGAGCGGGCAAGTTCATATATCTAAATAATTGCAAGTGTAGGGGAACGCTTGGTAACCACGATTCGTCTCTAATTACGGTGGTCGTTCTCATAAGCGTATCGTCAACTAAATGCGCAAGGTGATAAAGAGCCGTTTTATCGCTTTTTAAAATTACGTAATCGGTGGAGTTTACGGGGAAGTAAACTTCGCCACGGAGAAGGTCGTTACAAACAACTTTTTCCGTTTGGTCTCCGTCTGCCTTAATTCTTATTTTAAAGGTTTTACCTGCGTCTAAATTTTCCTTAACTTGTTCGTAGGAAAGATTTCTACATTTTGCCCATCTTCCGTAATATCCGGGAGCGTAGGAAAGACGTTGTTGCTCGCATCTTGAAACCTCTTCTTCCTCTTCCGTACAGAAACAGGGATATGCTAAGCCTCTTGAAACTAAGTCTTTAGCAAATGCTTGATAATATTCGGTACGTCTACTTTGTAGATAAGGTCCGTATTCACCGATATCCTCCGTTTTGCTAACGTATCCCTCGTCAATTTTAATGCCTAATTTCTTTAGCATAGGATAAATGAGGTCGGCAGAGCCTTCTACCTCCCTTTTTTTATCGGTGTCTTCTACTCTAAGCATAAACACACCGCCGTTTTTATGCGCTAAGAAACTGTTGATTACAGTTTGATAAACACCGCCGATATGAACATATCCCGTAGGACTGGGCGCAAATCTCGTAACTAAAGCATTTTCACCTAAATTACGTTCTGGATAGCGGGCTAAAAGTTCTTCTACCGTAACCTTTACCTCGGGGAATAAAAGTTCGGCAATATCCTTATAAGTATACATAGTTTTTCTCCTTCTAATAAGGTTAGCACAATTTGAAAAAAATTGCAACAATTATAATTTAAATTATAAAAAATACTTGTCATTATTTTTAAGGGGTGTTATAATATCAAAATAGGAGAAAAATGCTTTATGACTATTGAAGAAATCAAAAAAATTGCAGAACTTTCTATGCTTGAATTTTCCGAAGAAGAACTTGCTTCTTTTAACGAAGAGTTTAAGGTTATGGACGAAAAAAATGCAAGGCTAAAAGGCGTAACTCTTAACGGAGTTGCCTATAAAATTCCCGTAAAAGAATACGAAGAGTTAAGGGAAGATGAAGTTAAACCCTCGTCAGATAGGGTGGACACGCTTAAAAATGCGCCCAAAAAGGACAGTATTTCCTTTATATTGCCAAAGGTGGTGGAATAATGAGACCTTGTGAATTAAGTGTTATAGAAGCTAACAAAAAGTATATAAACGGTGAGTTTACCGCTACCCAAATGGTAAATGATTGTATTGCCATAGCAAAGGAAAATGAAAATAAAAATGCAATTATCGAAATTTTTGACGATGCGTTAGAGGTTGCAGAAGCACTTGACAACAAGAGAGCGTCGGGTGAAAAATTGGGTAAACTTGCAGGTGTAGTCGTTACCATTAAGGATAATATTTTATATCGTGGCAAAAAGGCAACGGCGGGCTCTAATTTTATGAAAGATTTCGTTGCAACCTATACCTCAACGGCTCTTCAAAAAATGCTTGATGAGGATGCTATCGTTTTAGGCAGAACGAATATGGACGAGTTTGCTTGTGGCTCGGATGGGGAAAGTTCCATTTACGGCGCAAGTGTAAACGCACTTTGCGATGGGAAAATCGCAGGGGGAAGTAGTGGGGGCTCGGCTGTTGCCGTTGCTCTTAAAATGGGCGCAGTATCACTTGGTAGTGACGCTGGTGGTTCTGCAAGAAAGCCGGCTATTTATAACGGAGTATGCGCTATTAAACCAACATATGGCACTGTTTCAAGACACGGTCTTTACACACTTAGTGCAAGTTTTGACCAAGTTTCTCCAATTGCAAGAAGCGTTAAAGATTTAGCATACGTTTTAAGTATTATTTCAGGAAACGATGCGTTTGATATGACTACCGTTACGCAAGACACACTTGATTTTACTTCTGAAATTGGTGGAGATATCAAAGGACTTACTTTTGGTGTTGAAAAGAATATTTTGGAAAAATGCAAAGGCTCAAACGTATACCCTGAATTTATCAAATTATTAGATTTTATCAAGGAAAACGGTGGAATAGTTAAAGAGATTGAGGTAGAAAACGTTTTATTTGCTAAGGACGTTTACGACGTAATTTCCAACTCTGAAATAGCAAGTGGATTTGGCCGTTTTGACGGGCTTAAGTACACCACTCAGGCTGACGATGTTAAAAATATAGGTGAACTTTATAAAAAGAGTAGAGCAGAGGGTTTTGGAAGGGAAGTTAAGAGAAGGATTATGGTTGGAAATCACGTTTTAACTACTAAGGGTGCATACCAAAATGCCAAAAACGTGTCCCAACTCATAATGGACAATATGGACAAGGCGTTTATGAGTGTTGACGTAATGCTTTTACCAACCTCACTGTCCGTTGCTCCTGACAAGGGAGAAAAATATACTTGCGAAATAGAGAGCACGTTAAACGTAATTGCTAACGTTACTAAACTTCCAGCAGTTGCAATTCCATTTGCTACTAACGAAGAAAAAATGCCTTACGGCGTAAGTGTTTTTGCTGATAAAAATAAAGATGCTAAAGCACTTGCCGTTGCTAATTTTATTCATGAGAATTATAAAGGAGGGAATAAATAATGAACGATAAATACGAAGTAGTAGTCGGTCTTGAAATTCACTCCGAATTAAAATCTCAAACTAAAGTTTTTTGTTCTTGCGCTAACGTTTACGGGGCAGAGCCGAACACTTTAGTTTGTCCCGTATGTTTAGGTCTACCCGGCACGAGCCCAGTGGTTAGCAAAAAATGTATGGAATTAACGGTGAAGGCTGGTCTTATGACCAACTGTAAAATTAATGAATACAGTTATTTTGAAAGAAAAAATTATTTTTATCCAGACCTTACTAAATCTTATCAAATAAGCCAAGTAGCACTTCCTACTTGTGTGGACGGTTACGTTACCTTATCGAGTGGTAAAAAAATCGGCATAAGCGATATCCACTTAGAAGAAGATACCGGTAAACTTACTCATATTGGCGAAAAGTCTTATATCGACTACAATAGATGTGGCGTACCTCTAATTGAAACGGTTACCGCTCCCGACATTTCAAGTGGTGACGAGGCTGTTGAATTCTTAGAAAAATTAAGAGGAATTTACATTTACGGGGACATTGCAGAGTGTAAACTTGAACAAGGTGGTATGCGTTTTGACGTAAACCTATCGGTGAGATTAAAAGGTGATAGCAAGCTCGGTGAAAGAGTGGAGATGAAAAACCTTAACTCTTTTAGGTCGGTTAAGCGGGCAATTGAATACGAATCCGCACGCCAAATCGCTCTTTTAGAGGCGGGGGAAACTATCCCTAACGAAACGAGAAAGTGGGACGAGGATAAAAACGAAAACGTGCCTATGCGTGCAAAACTTGCAACGGCAGTTTACCGTTGTTTTGCCGACCCTGACCTTCCTATGGTGCATATTAAAAAGGAATTTATTGAAGAAATAAAATCTTCACTTCCATTAAACGTTGACCAACTAAAGGATTTATACGTAAACGAATACGGACTTACCGAATATGATGCAGGCGTTTTAACCGCTAATAAAATGATTTCAGATTTCTATAACGACTGTATTAAACTTGGTGTTAACCCTAAGGAATTATCAACTTGGGTACAGTCCGAACTTATGAGAAACGTTAAAGAAAGTATTGATATTTCCGCTGAAAACTTCGTTAAGATTATAAAGATGAGCGGAGATAAAAAGATTTCAAGAACTAACGCCGTTCCCCTTATTAAAGAAGTTATGAAGACGGGAAAAGACCCTGAAGTTTTGGCAAAGGAAATGGATATTATTAACTCAATGAACGACGACGATTTAGAACCGTTAATAACTGCGTTAATAGAAGCTAACCCTAAAGCCGTAGCCGATTATCAAGTTACTCCCGATAAGATTATTACCTTCTTCGTTGGGCAACTTATGAAACAGACTAAAGGCAAGGCAAACGTTGTTAAAGCAAAGCAAATCTTAAATGAAAAACTTGGAAAAAATTAGTTTAATTACTATCTTTTTCTATAATTAACAAAAATTAAAACCCAACTCCTAATAAAAAGTAGGTTTTGGGTTTTTTGTTTTGAAAATGTGTTTACAAATAAAGTAATATATGTTATAATTACTTAGCATGTATAAGTGCGCAAAAAAGCTAAAAAAAACTAACCAAGGAAGGTGGATTATGTATAAAATTGTAACAAAGAAACCCTTAAATCCCACGGTTACTCTAATGGAGATAGAAGCACCTCTCGTAGCAAACAAAGCTAAGCCCGGTCAATTCATTATCCTCCGTGTTGACGCTGATGGCGAAAGAATTCCTCTTACTATCGCAGGAAGCGATAAAGAAAGGGGAACGGTTAAAATTATTTTCCAAATCGTTGGTGCAACTACTGAAAAGTTGAATCACAAAAACGAGGGAGAATATATTGAAGATTTCGTAGGTCCTTTAGGAAAGGCTACCGAGACTGAGGGCATTAAAAAAGTTTGTATTGTTGGCGGTGGCGTAGGTTGCGCTATTGCTCTTCCCGTTGCAGAAGAATTCCATAAACTCGGCGCAGAAGTTACTAGCATTATCGGTTTTAGAAGTAAAGACCTTCTTATTTTGGAGGAGGAATTTAAGGCTTGTTCAGACAAACTTGTAGTAATGACTGACGACGGTTCTTATGCAAGACAAGGTAACGTTACAATTCCTCTTAAAGAGATGCTTGACGCTGGTGAGAAATTTGATATGGTTATCACTATCGGACCGCTCATTATGATGAAGTTCGTAGTTCTTGCAGCAAAGCCTTACGGTGTTCCTTGTACCGTTTCTATGAACCCCATTATGATTGACGGAACGGGAATGTGTGGCGGTTGTAGATTAACTCTTAATCAAGACGGCAAAAAGGTTACCAAGTTCGCTTGTGTTGACGGTCCTGATTTCAACGGATACGAAGTTGACTTTGACGAGGCTATGAGCCGTGGTAGAATGTACTTCGGTTTTGAACGCCACGCTCATGAAGAAACTTGTAATCTTTTCAAAAAAGCAGAAGGAGAAATCTAATTATGGCACTTAATCCAAAGAAAAATGAAATGCCCACGCAAGATGCGAAGGTGCGTGCAAGAAATTTTAGTGAAGTTGCTTTAGGATACTCTCAAGAGGTTGCAATTAGTGAAGCAGAAAGATGCTTAAATTGTAAACACAAACCTTGTGTTTCAGGTTGTCCTGTAAACATTGATATTCCCAACTTTATCTCCTTAATTAAAACGGGGGATTTTGAAGGTGCGTATCAAGTAATTAACAAAACCTCATCACTTCCTGCAGTTTGCGGACGTGTTTGCCCTCAAGAAACTCAATGTGAAAGCAAGTGTGCTTTAGGCATTAAGTTCGAGCCTGTTGGTATCGGTAGATTAGAGCGTTTCGTTGCAGACTGGCATAATGCTAACGACGATGGAAACGGCGTTAAACCCGAAACTAACGGACATAAGGTTGCTATCGTGGGCTCTGGTCCTTCAGGTCTTACTTGTGCGGGTGACCTTGCTAAAAAGGGTTACGACGTAACTATTTACGAGGCTTTCCACGTTGCAGGTGGCGTTCTCGTTTACGGTATTCCCGAATTTAGACTTCCTAAAGCTATCGTTGCTAAAGAAGTTGAAGGTTTAAAGAAATTAGGCGTTAAGGTTGAAACTAACGTTGTTATCGGTAAAACCCTTACCGTTGACGAATTGTTTGAAATGGGATTTGAGGCTGTATTTATCGGTTCAGGTGCAGGTCTACCCAACTTTATGAATATCCCTGGTGAATCATTAAAGGGTGTTTATTCAGCAAATGAATTCTTAACGAGAAGCAATCTTATGAAGGCTTACCGTGAAAACCCCACCACTCCTATTATGAAGGGTGGAAACGTTGCGGTAGTTGGTGGCGGTAACGTTGCTATGGACGCTGCGAGAACGGCTCTTCGTTTAGGTGCTGACAACGTTTATATCGTATATCGTCGTTCAATGGAAGAACTTCCCGCTCGTAAGGAAGAGGTTGAACACGCAGAAGAAGAGGGTATTGAATTTAAACTTCTTTGCAACCCCGTAGAAATTCTTGGCTACAACAACCCCGAAAATCCCAGAGATGAGAAAAACGGTTTTGTAACGGGTATTAAGTGTATTAAGATGGAACTTGGCGAACCTGATGCTAAAGGTCGTCGTCGTCCAGTTGCTATAGAAGGCTCTGAATTTGAACTTCCCGTAGATACTGTAATTATGTCTATCGGAACTTCACCAAACCCACTTATTAAAGATACAACTTCTGGTTTAGAAGTTAATGCTCACGGTGGTATTATCGTTAACGAAGAAGGCTTAACTTCAAAGACAGGAGTTTATGCTGGTGGTGATGCGGTTACAGGTGCTGCAACCGTTATTTCAGCAATGGGAGCGGGAAAAACTGCTGCTAAAGCAATTGACGAATATTTGCAACAAAAATAACTATTAGGTAATTACGGCTTTTGCCGTTGATTATAGTTTTTTATTAAAACAAAAATAATTTTGGAGTAAAATGGAGAAACTAATGGAAAACAAAATTGATTTTACAGTATTGGACCAAGCAATTTGTGAATTTGGCAACGAAGAAAAATCTTTAATTGCTATTTTACAACGTGCTCAAGAAGTTTATAATTATCTTCCTAGAGAAATATTCCCATATTTATCTGAAAGATTAGGCGTTTCTGAAGCGAAAATTTACGGCGTTGTTACTTTTTATGAAAACTTTTCATTAGAAAAGAAAGGTAAATACGTTATCAAAGTTTGCGACGGTACTGCTTGCCACGTTAGGAAGTCTATTCCCGTACTTAATGAACTTAGAAAGCAACTTGGCTTATCTGAAGAAAAGAAAACTACTGACGACGGTTTATTTACCGTTGAAACTGTTTCTTGCCTTGGTGCTTGTGGACTTGCACCTGTAATTATGGTTAATGAAACCGTTCATTCTGCAATGACTCCAGAAAAAGTTGTAGCAGTTATCAAGAGTATTATGGAGGCTGAAAATGCATAAATTTACAAACGTTGCAGAATTAAGAGAGTTTAGAGACGTATGCAAAAAAGAACTCGATGCACAAGCCCAAAAAATATTAGTTTGTGCAGGTACAGGTTGTATTGCGGGTGGTTCTCTTAATATTTATAAAAAACTTCAAGAACTTTGCGAAAAAAATGGCTTAAATGTTCAAGTATCACTTGAAAACCATGTAGAACACCCTATTGGTGTTAAAAAGACTGGCTGTAATGGTTTTTGCGAATTAGGACCATTAGTTAGGATTGACCCACAAGGTTGGCTATACACTAAAGTAAAACTTGAAGATTGTGAAGAAATCGTTGAAAAATCTATCAAAAACGGCGAATTGATTGAAAGATTAGTTTATGGCGCTAAGGTAGAGTATGCTGTTCAAGAACAAATTCCATTTTATAAAAAGCAAACTCGTATTGTTTTTGAAAATTGTGGACATATTGATTCTGAAGATGTTGGCGAATATCTTGCTCGTGGCGGATACACTGCTCTTGAAAAAGTTCTTTTTGAGATGAGCAGTGATGAAATTATTAATGAAATTACCGAATCAGGTCTTCGTGGACGTGGTGGTGGCGGTTTCCCTGCTGGAAGAAAGTGGGCACAAGTTGCTGCACAAACTCGTTTCCCCAAATACGTAGTATGTAACGGTGACGAAGGAGACCCTGGTGCGTTTATGGACCGTTCTATTATGGAAGGTAACCCACACGCTATGCTTGAAGGTATGATGATTGCAGGTATTGCTACCGGTGCTACCGAAGGTTATATCTACGTTCGTGCGGAATATCCACTTGCAGTTGCGAGACTTCAGAAAGCAATTAAACAGGCTATTGAAATAGGTCTTTTAGGCGACAATATCTTAGGTTCTGGAAAAACTTTTAATTTACATATTAATCGTGGCGCGGGTGCGTTTGTTTGTGGTGAAGGTTCAGCATTAACTGCTTCTATCGAAGGTAAACGTGGTATGCCGAGAACTAAGCCCCCAAGAACTGTTGAAAACGGCTTATTTGACTTACCCACCGTGCTTAACAACGTTGAAACTTTTGCTAACGTGGCTTTGATTATCAATAAAGGTGCAAAATGGTTTAATACGATAGGAACTGAAACGAGTTCTGGTACGAAGGCTTTCGCCCTTACTGGTAACGTAAATAACACAGGTCTTATCGAAGTTCCTATGGGCACAACCTTAAGAGAAATTATTTTCGAAATTGGTGGTGGCGTTAGAAACGGCAAAAAGTTCAAAGCAGTTCAAATCGGTGGCCCATCTGGTGGTTGCTTAACCGAAGAACACCTCGATTTACCCCTTGACTTTGATTCACTCTCTAAAGCAGGCGCAATTATCGGTTCAGGCGGTCTTGTTGTTATGGACGAAAAGACTTGTATGGTTGAAGTTGCACGTTTCTTTATGGACTTTACTCAAAAGGAATCTTGCGGTAAGTGCGTTCCTTGTAGAGAGGGTACTAAGCGTATGCTTGAAATACTTAATCGTATAGTTGACGGCAAAGGTGAAGATGGTGATATCGAACTCTTAAAAGAACTTGGCGAAACGATTTCTAAGACGGCACTATGCGGTCTTGGTAAAACCGCTGCAGGTCCTGTGCTTTCAACCATTAAGTATTTTGAAGACGAATACAGAGCACACATTTACGATAAGAAATGCCCCGCAGGTGAGTGCCAAAAACTTAAGACTATCACTATTGACCCAGAACTTTGTAAGGGTTGTTCTAAATGTTCAAGGATTTGTCCTGTTGGAGCAATTTCTGGCGAAATTAAAAAGCCTTTCGTTATTGACCAAAGCAAGTGTATTAAGTGTGGCGCATGTCTTGCTAGCTGTCCGTTCCACGCAATTAAGGAGGTATAAGATATGAGTGCATATATGACTATTGACGGTATTAAAGTTCAAATAGAAGGCGAAAAAAATATTTTAGAATTAGCAAGAAAAGCAGGTATTGAAATTCCCGCTTTCTGCTACGATTCAGAATTATCCATTTACGGTGCTTGTAGAATGTGTATGTTTGAGGACGAGAGGGGCAGACTTGATGCATCTTGTTCTTGCAAACCACGTGACGGTATGGTAATCAGAACTAATACTGCAAAACTCCGTAAATATAGAAAAATGATTTTGGAACTTTTGCTTGCAAACCACTGTAGAGATTGTACTACTTGCCATATGAGTGGAAAATGTAAACTTCAGGAGTTTGCTTATAAGTTCAATATTGAAGGAGTTCGTTTCCCCAACAATTCTTGTCTACTCAGTCAAGACAGTTCTTCACACAGCATCATTAGAGCACCCGGAAAGTGTATTCTTTGCGGTAAGTGTGTTAGAATGTGTAATGAAATTCAAGGTGTTGGTGCAATTGATTACGCATACCGTGGCTCAAAAATGAAAATTGCCACCGCTTTTGACGGAGATATTGCAAATTCTCCTTGCGTAGGTTGTGGTCAATGTGCGGCAGTTTGTCCTACCGGTGCTATCGTTATTCGTGACGAAGCTGACCTTGTTTGGAAGGCTTTAGGTGATGAAAATACCGAAGTGTCCGTTCAAATTGCTCCCGCAGTTAGAGTTGCGTTAGGTACTGAATTCGGTTTCAAAGAGGGTGACAACGTTATGGGTAAACTCGTAACCGCTCTTAAAGAAATGGGATTTGACAAAGTTTACGACACTAATATTGGCGCAGACCTTACTATTATGGAAGAGGCTAACGAACTTGTTTCTAGAGTTCAAAATGGCGGAAAACTTACTATGTTCACTTCTTGTTGTCCCGCATGGATTAGATTTGCTGAGGGAGAATATCCAGAACTTTTAGATAATCTTTCTACTTGTAAGAGTCCTATGCAAATGCTTGCCGCAACGGTTAAGGATATGTATAAGGGTGATAAAAAACACGTTCACGTTGCTATTATGCCTTGTTCTGCTAAAAAGGACGAAGCAAGACGTGCTAAGTTTAATGGGGACGTAGATTTTGTTCTTTCAACTCAAGAAGTTATCCGTATGATTAGAGAACACGGTATTCACTTTGGTCGTTTAGAAGATACTGATGCGGATAATCCCTTTGAAGAATATACCGGCGCAGGTGTTATCTTCGGTGCTTCTGGCGGTGTTATGGAGGCGGCTTTACGTACTGCCGTTGAAACTATTAGCGGTAAGCCCCTTGAAAACGTTGAATTTAAGGAAGTGCGTGGTATGGAAGGCGTTAAGGAGGCAAGTTATGACGTTAATGGTCTTAACGTTAAGGTTGCAGTCGTTAGCGGACTTAAGAACGCAAGAGAACTTTGTGAAAAGATAAAGAAAGGCGAGGCGGATTATACCTTTATCGAAGTTATGAGTTGCCCCGGTGGTTGTGTAAATGGTGGTGGTCAACCTTTCGTTGATGCATTTACCCGTTCTGACAGGGATTACAAGGGTATGAGAGCAAAAGGCTTGTACTCTGATGATGCTGGTATGGAAAAGAGAAAGAGCCACGATAATGAGGCTATTAAAGAACTCTATAAAAACTACTTTGGTGAAATTGGTGGACATAAAGCACACGAATTATTACACACCCACTACGAACCTAAAAAGAAATAAGACTATTATATGACAAAATTAAAAGAGCAAACTGATTAGTTTGCTCTTTTTCTTTAATTAAAGTTTATACGGAATATAAAATATCTGAATATGCGGGGAAGGGCCAATATTTTTTTGCTACGAGTTTTTCAAGTTCGTCAACAGGCTTTCTTAAAGAAGTCATTGCGCCTAATACTTCCACTTGATATTTTCTTGCTTTTTCTTTAAAATCTTTTTCAACTTTTACCGTTTTAGATTTTTCTTCAAGTACTAATTGCGCAGAATATGCTTGGTCGGTAAGCGAAGAAATCTTCTTTAGTATGTCTTTTTCCGTATGGCAAGAAACACCTATATTTTTCTTAATTTCAATGGTTTTTGCAAGTTCTTTCATATTTGTAACGCAAGCGGGGATAATCTCACGCTTGGTCATTTCAAGCATAGTTCTTGCTTCAATATTTATAGTCTTGCAGTAGTTTTCTAATAATATTTCCATACGTGCTTCAATCTCTTCAGCGTTTAGTACGCCGAAAGAAGAAAGAAGTTCAACGTTCTTTTTATCGTTATATCTAAGAAGTGCAGTAGGCGTATCCGCAAGGTTTAACAAACCTCTTTTTTTAGCCTCTTTTTTCCATTCTTCACTATATCCGTTTCCGTTAAATAGTATACGTTTATGGTTATCGTAAGTTTCTTTTATAAGTGCTTTAGCCGTTTTTTCTACGTCGTTAGAATTTTCAAGTTGGTCTGCAAAATACTTAAGCGATTCTGCAACTGCTGTGTTTATCATTGTGGTGGGGCAGGAGATGTTGCACTCAGAACCCAACATTCTAAATTCAAACTTGTTTCCGGTAAAAGCAAAGGGGGAAGTGCGGTTTCTATCCGTGTTATCCTTTTTTACGTCCGTTTTAAGTCCACTTGCCGTGTTAAAGTTCTCCGCAGTCTTTTCGTTGTATTTCTTGCCTGAGGAAAGGTTTTCTAATACGCCTTCTAATTCCTCTCCGATATACATGGAAACGATTGCAGGGGGAGCTTCACTTGCTCCGAGTCTATGGTCGTTTCCGGCAGATGCAACGGATAAACGCAATAAATCTTGGTGTCTATCGACCCCTCTAATTACAGAACATAAGAAAAGCAAGAATTGAATATTATCGACAACGTTTTTATCGGGGTCAAACAAGTTTTCCCCCTCAGAGGTAGACATTGACCAGTTGTCATGTTTACCACTACCATTTACGTATTGGAAGGGTTTTTCGTTAAGCAAGCAAACTAGGTCGTGCTTTTCTGCGAGCTTCTTCATTGTTTCCATAGTAAGTTGGTTTTGGTCTGCCGCAACGTTAACCGCAGTATAAACGGGGGCTAATTCGTGTTGAGCAGGTGCAACCTCGTTATGTCTTGTTTTTGCGGGAATACCGAATTTCCACAATTCTCTATCAAGTTCTTCCATAAAAGCGAGAACTCTTGGGCGAATATTTCCGTAGTAATGGTCAGCCATTTCTTGACCTTTAGCTGGAGTAGAACCAAAAAGTGTTCTACCAGTAAACATAAGGTCTTTTCTTTGGAGATAATTTTTTTTGTCTATCAAGAAGTATTCTTGTTCCGCACCAACGGTAACTATAACGTCCTTACAGTTTTTGCCTAATAATTTAAGCAATCTTTTTGCTTGCTCCGTTACAGCCTTAGTTGAGCGGAGTAGGGGAGTTTTTTTATCTAAAACTTGTCCTTGATAGGTGGAAAAAGCGGTGGGTATACAAAGTGCACCGTTCTTTACGAAAGCGTAAGAGGTTGGGTCCCAAGAAGTATATCCTCTTGCCTCAAAGGTGGAGCGAAGCCCACCGTTGGGGAAACTTGAGGCATCACCTTCGCTCTTGATAAGTTCCTTTCCGGAAAAGTTCATTATAACCGAGCCGTCATCAGTTGGCGAAACGAAACTGTCGTGCTTTTCTGCGGTAACCCCCGTCATAGGTTGAAACCAGTGGGTATAGTGGGTTGCGCCCATACTTATAGCCCAGTTTTTCATTGCCTCTGCAATTTTAGAGGCAAGTTCTTTTGAAAGTTCCTTGTCTTCATTTACCGTAGCCTTAAATTCGGCATAATCTTCTGCGGACATGGCTTTTTTCATTTTTTTATCGTCAAAAACGTACTCTGAGAATATTTCTGGAACGGAAATCATTTCTATCTCCTAACTTTTATTCCCTTTGATTATATCACCCAACTCGAAAAAATACAATTATTTTGTATAAATATTTTACTATATTACTCCTTTTCATCATTTTTTTTACGTTTAAGGTATAAAAATTTAAAAATACTCTTGAAAAAACAAATAATTTGTTGTATCATATATAAATATATTTAATAATAATATCTTATGGAGGGTAAAGATATGTTTGATGGTATTTTTGCTAGCGTTTCTACCGAGATTGTGTGCCTTATAAATATTCTTCTTTCCGTTTTACTTGGTTTTGCAATCGGTTTTGAAAGAAAGCATCGGTCAAAAGAGGCGGGAATTAGAACACACACGGTAGTTTGTTTGGGTTCTGCGTTAATTATGGTTGTTTCAAAATACGGATTTATAGACCTTGAGGGTGTTAATTCTGACCCAGCAAGAATTGCAGCACAAATAGTTACAGGTATCGGTTTTCTCGGTGCAGGAATGATTGTGTATAAAAAGAGGTCTGTTCACGGTTTAACAACCGCTGCGGGAATTTGGGCGGCTTCTGGCATTGGTATGGCTTGCGGTGCAGGTCTTTACGTAATCGCAGTTGGCTCAACTATTTTACTCGTTGGAGCGCAATGTTTCTTCAATTCTGGGCTAAAAGTTTTAAAACACAAAAGGTCTTACGAACTAAAAATTACCTTTTTAAACGTGGAGAACGAACACGAAAAAGTTAAAGAAATTTTTGAGGTAGAGCATTTTAAAAAGGTTGTCATTACTCAAAAAGACGAGGGGTTAGTTTACGTTGTAACTTTATCAACCGACCACGAATTTAGGTCAGAAACCCTTTGTCAAATCCTAAAGGAAAACAAATTTATTCTCTCTGCTGAAAGGTGTGACGAGGAGTAGGGTTTATTTTTTAATGAAAGATTTTTTTGGCAAGGACTGTTCCTTATTAAAAGATAAAAAACTTTGGCTATTAGATATGGACGGGACGGTGTACCTCGGTAACGCTATTTTTGATGGGGTATTAGACTTTTTAGAGGCACTTTGCCGTCGTGGTGGCAGATACGTTTTTATTACCAATAACGCATCTAAAGGAAAGCCCGATTACGTAGCAAAGGTAACAAAAATGGGCATTAAGGCAACGGAAGAAAACTTTTATACTTCCGTAGATGCATCTATTTCCGTTTTGTCAAAAGAGTTTGGTGATAAACTTATTTATGCGCAAGGTACTAAGTCCTTTATTCAAAATTTAAAAGCCGGCGGATTAAACGTTACTGATAAATTTGATGAAAACGCACAGTGTGTTTTGGTGGGGTTTGATACCGAATTAACTCATAATAAACTTATAGATACGTGTAAAACATTGGGTAAAGAAATTCCTTACTATGCAACTAATCCGGATTGGGTTTGCCCAACTGAGTTTGGATACGTGCCCGATTGCGGTTCAATGTGTTTTGGTATTGAAAAAGCAACGGGCAAAAAACCTTTTTTTATCGGTAAGCCAAACGCTACTATGATAGAGGAGGTTATGCAAAAGTTCGGCGCAAAAAAGGAAGAAGTAGTAGTTATAGGTGATAGAATTTATACCGATATAGCATCTGGCGTTAACGCAGGCGTGGATACCATTTTAGTTCTTAGCGGTGAGGCAACCGTAAGAAATTACGAAGAAAGTCAAATAAAACCCACCTTTGTTTTGTCGCATATTAAAGAGTTAAACGAACTTTTAGGTTAAAAAACTTATAAATCATTAATAATTTTAAATAATCCGTTAAAACCACAGAAAAACGTTTGACAAACTTCTGTGGTTTTTTATATAATCATAGTGCTTAAAAAGTGTATTAATCGCCGTAGGGCAAAGGAGGGTTGAAAATGAGTATTGTTAGAGTTGGTGAAAACGAAAACCTTGATAGCGCATTAAGACGTTTTAAGAGAAAATGTTCTCGTGACGGAATAATTGGCGACCTTCGTAAAAAAGAATTCTACGAAAGCCCTTCTCTTAAGAGAAAGAAAAAGTCTGAAGCGGCAAGAAAAAGAAGTATCAAAGGATAATTAAATTGACCTACCGAAGAAAAGTTCGGTAGGTTTTTTTATGGGTAAAAATTTTATCGAAAGATGTCGAAAAATATAATTTATGGAGTTAAGTATGCAAACGGAAACAAAAACATTAAAGCAATACGCAAAAGAGGCGAAGAAAAGGCTTAAGGAAGGCTTTTGGCAAACCTGTTCGAAGAATCTTTCGGAAGAAATTAAAAAGGCGGAAGAAATAGGTGTATCGGCTTCAAAGGTTAAAGAATATTATACTATGAGAGTGGCGGAAAATATTAAAAAGCCTAAAGAGGACGGTGAAGAATTTTATAATAGAGTTAAAAATCTTTTGTTAACCGAAGGCGAAGTGCCCGACGCATTAGGTAGGCTTACCGATAAAGAATATTTTAATACACTCTCCTACGAAGAAAAACAAAGATATTCACTCTCTCTTTCGGAAAAGTATCTAAAGGCGGTAGAGCGGTTTAGAAAGGAGAAAATGTTTAAATTAAATAGTTAACCAGTCGTTGACAAAAAGGTATAGACATATTATACTTATTAATGTTAGACGTTTTGTGATATAGGAGAAGAAAATGGATTTTTTAGAATTTGAAAAATTAGTCAAAGAAAGGCAATCTTGCCGTGATTTTAACGACCTTCCATTAGAAAGAGAAAAGGTTGAAAAAATAGTTGATTTAGCAAGGCTTACACCTTCTGCGTGCAATTCCCAACCTTGGAAAATGTACGTTGCCACTGCTCCTGAAAAGGTTAAGGAGGTAGTTACTTGTCTTACCGAGGGAGGCAGAAATCTTTTCTTAAAAAAGGCAAAAGCCGTTATAGTCGTAACTGAAAAAGATGCGGAAAATCTTAAAGAAGACGTTAAAAAGAGATTTTCTCTTGACTATTTCGTTAAGTATGACGTGGGTGAACTTATTGCTTACTTAACTCTCGGAGCAAAAGCAATTGGCGTTGAAAGCATAATTATCGGTTGGATTAAGTTAGACACTCTTTTGCAAACCGTTGGTGCAGAAAAGGGGGAAAGAGTTGCTCTTGCAGTTGCGCTTGGTTATTCCGATTCACCCTTAAGAGAAAAAGTTAGAAAACCCAAAGAAAAAACAGTTAAATTTATTGATTAAAAGTAAAAAACAGTTTGAGTTTTTCAAACTGTTTTTTATATTACTAATATGTTTTTAATCCAAGCAAAAAGTCGCTAGAAACATCATAAATTTCGCATAGTAAACGAATATCGTTTATACTAGGTTCTGCTAACCCTTGTTCCCAACTTGCGTACCCCGTTTCCGATTTGCTTAAAAGTTTTGAAATTTGTTTTTGGGTTAAACCCTTTTCTTTTCTTAATTCTTTCAACACGTGCTTTATCTCGTATTTCATAGTTATATTGTAAACACAACTACTAATTTTTAGTTGACACTACTAAAAATTAGTAGTAGAATTGTCGTTGGAGGTATGGTTATGAAAAAATTCTTGTATAGTCTATTTTGTATAATTTTAAGTATGGTGACGTTAACTCTTTCTAGTTGTGGGTGTTCACATGAATATGACTGGGAAAAAATAATAGAAGCGTCATGCACTCAAAAAAGTTTAGACAAGGGTATTTGTATAAAATGTGGTGAAGAAATAACAAAAGAGGGCGATTTTGGGCACGTGTACGAGATTGAGGTAATAGAAGAAGCAAACTGTGTCAAAAAGGGCTCGTTATTTAGGTATTGTATGCTTTGTGGTATAAATGATACGATTGAAATTGCAAAAAAACCACATAATTATATTTCAAATGTTTGTACAGTTTGTGGGGATTTTTTTAATTTATCTCAAGATATTAAGAATGCTCTTATTACTGAAGCAAATATAAAAACTCAGTATTCCTTGGGGTCTATAAAAGGTTCGGAGATAACTTCAATTTGGTTGGATGATTTTAAGGAGTTAAATCTATGTGTCAAGTTTAACGGAATAAGCAGTATTACCATTAGGCATAGTATTACAACTGTAGATTATGTTTCCGAACAAGGTGAGAGTAAAGAGATTTTTGGCCTAAAAGTTGATTCTCATGGTGAGTTTATAGTTTATTATGTTGACGGTACCTTTTATAATTATGGTAATATGAGTGAAATTGCAGGTCTTTTGATAAATAATTATAGAGAGGTGTATATTTTATTTAACGGTGGTTTAAGAGATAAAATAGGTGTACTCAAAGTTGATAAACCAATAATCGAATCAGACTTTATCTACGAAGAGAGTGGAGAAGGATATGTAGTTACTAAGTTTATCAATCATTCTAAGACTCAAATTAGTATTCCTTCTGTGTATAACGGTAAAAAGGTTGTAGGTATTTCTAATTACGCATTCAAGGAATTAAACAAATTAGAAAGCGTTATTTTGGGTGATAATATAGAGTATATTGGGGCTTGGGCTTTTTGGAAATGTGCTAATTTAACTACAATGACCTTTGGCTCTTCTGTTAAAAAAGTATACGGAGGTGCTTTTTATAGGACGGGGCTCAATACTATATATTATAGTGGTACAAAACAGCAAAAGGAAAGTATAGTTTTTGACAAGAACTATCAAAACTTAGAAAACGTTACGTGGACTTTTATTTAATCTTCAGTATATCGAAAAAGGTTTTGTTTTTTACAAAACCTTTTTTATATAGTTACTTGTATATCTGTGCTAAATCCAAGACTTATTAAAAGGGCTGTGTTTACCTTATTCATTGTAGGGGTGGGGAGTTCGCCTATCCGCTCTTTTAGCCTCTTTTTATCAAGCGTGCGAATTTGTTCTAAAAGAATTACGGAATCTTTTACTAATCCGCATTCGCCTTCGCTTAATTCTATGTGGGTGGGGAGTTTTGCCTTGTTTAATTTGCTTGTAATGGCGGCGGCTATCACCGTAGGACTGTATTTGTTTCCCGTATCGTTTTGCACTATTAATATAGGGCGTATACCGCCTTGCTCACTGCCGACTACGGGGCTTAAATCGGCATAATATATTTCTCCTCTCTTTATCATTGCTTCTCCAAGTTACAAGTAACACTATATTTTATGTTTTTTTACCTATTTATCGTTACTCGCTCTTGTATGATACCCTATTTATCATTTGCGTATACTGCTTAAAGATTTAATTTTAAATTTATTATTTTTAATTTGACTTGTTTGACTTTTTATAGTAAAATGTATCCGTCAGTTAAATGGATGGGGTGATTAAATAGAAATAACTCACTTTATGGTTCCTTAGTTAAATGGATAAATCTCACTACGTTTGATGGCGTTCGCAACGCTGTTGCTCGGCTAAACAAGCCCCTCCTAACTTTGGGATTGACTCGTGAAACACGATTTTGGGCTAAAAGTAATACCTAAATCATGACATTTCGTCGAGTTTTGGATATGTATTAACACGATGCGGAATTGATGCAGACTAGAACTTAAAAAACAGTAAAAATTGACACAATCGAATACTTAAACTATTCCAAAAGTGTGTAAAAGGTATTTCGAAACGGAATAGAAAAAAAGTGCCTATTTTTTGGAATAATAAGCGGAATAAAAATAAGTATTAGATAGAGTCAAAATGATAAAATTTAATAAATATGTTCGTGTACCTCAGTAGGATAGAGGGTTCGCCTCCTAACTTTGGGATTGGCTCGTGTAAACACGATTTTGGGCTAAAAGTAATACCTAAAACATGGCATTTCATCGAGTTTTGGATATGTATTAACACGATGTAGAATTGATGCGGAATAACACCCCTAAAAAAGGGCAAAATTGACACAATCGAATACTTAAACTATTCCAAAAACGTGTAAAAGTCGTTTTGAAACGGAATAGAAAAAAAGAGCTTATTTTTTGGAATAATAAGCGGAATAAAAATAAGTATTAGATAGAGTCAAAACGATAAAAATTTAATAAAATCTGCTCATAGTTAAACGGATATAACGGAGCCCTCCTAAGGGCTGAGTAGAGTCGGTATTTTATCGTTAAAATGCTCAAAAAGTGGCGAAAATAGGGGTTAAAACCCCAAAGAAGTGCAATTTTTGGTAGTTCGTATTAATACGCTGGAATTGATTTGGAATTATTGATTTCAAAATGGCTAAATTTTAAGCCTTAAAAAACGCTGAAATTTTTGCTCGAAAATTTTCAATTTGGAATTATTGTTGGAATTAAATAAGGGCAAAGTAGAGTCAAAATTTAATATCAATGTACCCTTAGTTAAATGGATATAACGGAATCCTCCTAAGATTCTATTGGCAGTTCGATTCTGCCAGGGTATACCAAAAAGAGATTGTTTATCGAAACAATCTCTTTATTTTTTTGCTTTCTTTGTTTAAGAATTTTATAACCGATGTGTTAAGTATTGACTTTATATTTAAAAAGTACTATAATTTTAAAAAAGAATTTGATTAAGTTAAAATATTTGGAGGTTTCATAGATGAAAAAATGTTCTCAATGTGGTAGTGACAACTTTAGAAAAATACCTATTCCTTTTGAGGTTTCGGGCGATGCGAGTCTTAATATTTGCATGTATATTGATGGAAAACGTTTTTATCCAAAATTACAAACCTTAATTTGTATGGATTGTGGTCATATTGAATGGTTCTCAGACGATATTGTAAACGCAATAAAGGACAATGATTTTAAAATTTCTCAATTAAAAATAGAATTAGAAACTTTGGAGAAAAGACTTTCTGAAGCCCAAGAAAAACTTTCCTTAATTGAGGATGAAATTTCAAAATCTAAAGTAAAAGCTTCAAGTCTTGATATAACAATCAGAGAACAACAAGATTTAAATAAAATAATTTCAAAACTAGATGACGAGCGTTATAAGATCAAAAGAGAAATTCGTTCTATTGAACAATCAATTCAATCTTCAAAAAGTGCGTTAAGTAAATTAAAGTTGAATTAAATAAAAAAATGGGTGGCTTAATGGGACAACTAAGAAAGTTTTACTTATCTAATGTTTAAATTATAGAATAACCTTGCAAACAGTCTTTTTTCATCACAAAAAAGGCTGTTTTTTGTTGCCTATAACTTTTCGCCCACGTGCAGTTACACATTGCAATTTTTGCCAAAATATGGTAAAATAATAAAAAGGAGAAAAAATGGAAGAGAACACGAAACTAAAGAAACGATATATTGCTTATATAGATATATTAGGATACAAGGATTTTTTTGAAAAGCATCCTGAAGAGGCTTATGAGTTTTTTAATTCGATAAAAAATGCTGTAGAAGAAGTAAAAAAGATTATAAAAGATATAGCAATAAAAAAGTATGATGGCATACAAATAGGCGTTTATACGTTAAAATTAGACATTAAAATGAAAATGTTTTCAGATAATATACTTTTGTTAATGGATGTGCAAGGGGGCGAAACCGAATACGCTCGTGCTATATCTTTTATTTTAACAGTTGCCAATATACAAAGAATATTATTTCTTGAACACGAAATTTTAGTTAGGGGTGGTGTAACAATTGGCGATATTTTGTTTAATGAAGATTTTGTATTTGGTAAGGGATTAATTGACGCTGTTTTACTAGAAGAAAACAATAAAACACCTTGTATACTTGTGAGTGGAGACTATATATCATTTCTAGAAAATAAATGGAATACGTATTCTCCTATTTTTGAAAAGGTTAAGAACATAAAACAAAAACAGATTAATAAAGTAGGAACTACTTTAGATGAAGTGGATTATCTTGAAGATAATAGAAAAATTTTCTTGGTAAACTTGTTGTATAATATAGCTAAAGAAGAATTAATTGCTTCTAATCCTGGAGAACCTTTTTTTATTAACTATTTGTTTGATGTAGCTATAGATAATTTGGTTAATAAGGCAGCGGCGTTGTTAATTGACCACAAAGACTTTTCTGATGGAGAGAAAAGAAATGTTGTGCTTGAAGAAAGATATTTAACGGTATTACAAAAATATAAAAGCGTTTTAGAGAAAAAAATTCAAGAAAATTGTTATTATACTAATGATGATAAAAGCAAAGCAGAGAAAATAAAAATTAAAGAAAGTATAATAAGAAAATATTTATGGTTATTAAGACAGCATAATAGTGTATGTGAAAAAATTAAAGCAAAAGATTACAAGATTAAATGTATAATTGAATATGACAGAGATACACTAAGAATGATTTTAAAAATAGTAGAATGATTGTTTTTGTTGGCAAGAGGATATAGTCCTTGTTATTAGATAAAAAACGATTTTAATTTTTAAGTTTAACACTATATAAACGATAAAGATATTTAAAAATCAAAAAAGGTCTGATGGGGAAATCCACCAGACCTTTTGCTATTCAGTTGTTATTTGGTTTTAAGTTTACTATTAATCCTTACTTTTTTCAAAAGAACTTTTTCTAGTTCGTCGTAGTTAATAAACCACGTGTTACCGTGGAAATATCTTGTTACCAACTTTGATTTCATATAACGTGACACGGTTGCCTTATCTATCTTTCGGCTAGGGTAGTCTTTATTAAACTGCGTAACGCAATCTCTTAAACAACGTAGGCGTGGCATCGTTGCCGGTTCGCTAATTCTTCTTGGATTTACCTTTTTGAAAAATTGCTTATGGTCGATAAGCCACTTGCCGTTAGTTATGATATAACGTATGTCGTTGTCATGAGCAAAACGCCTTAAATTCGGACGGCGAATAATCGTATCGGGGTCGGCGTTTAAGAACATTCGCATAAGTTCGCCCGAAGAAATTAAAGTATTCATTTGCGTTCACCTCCGCCTTGAAAAAATGCGTAAAGCTCGTCCACGTTAATAAGCCACGAGTTGCCGTATTTAAGCGTAGTAATCTTACCTTTTTTACAAAGTTCTCGTAAAAAATACCACGATACGGGAGAGTCGGGGTCTTGTGCTTTCATTTCCTTTATAACGTCGCTAATTCGCCTTAATTTGGGTATATACATAAGTCCTCCTATTTCTTACCAGTAATAACGTCAAGAGCGTTTAGAGCGCGTTCTTGGGTGTCTGGCATAAAGTGGCTATAAACTTCCAAAGTAACCGTTGATTCGCTATGTCCTAAATATTTAGTAACCGTTTGAATTGGCACGCTTTGAGTGAGCAGTACGCTACAATACGTATGTCTTAGTCCGTGACAGCAAACGTGCTTAAAGCCGTTGTCCTTTTCAAACTTGTCTAGCCATTGCCTAACCACGCCAATTCCCGCGGGTTGACGATAAACGTTAGACACGATATAAGTTGAATCTAAATGCTCGTCAAACTTGTCGTCGGCTTCCCTAAACCAATCTTGGAATTTAATTAGGTCGTCTATCAAGTCTTGGGGTAGGGGAATAATACGTTTTGAAGTTTTTGTTTTCGGGTCTTTTTCGTACGTGCCAACGCTTGAAGAATAAATTCGGTTGCGTTGAA
>JAZONF010000006.1:0-139422 GCA_045654365.1 Christensenellaceae bacterium
ATAATTTTAAAAAAACCGTATTTTGTATTAAATAATCAAATTAATTTATACGAAAACGAGCACAAATTTAATGTATTTATGCAAAATTGCTTAATAATAAATTTATTAACAATATTTATTAATTTAATTAAAAATTTTATAAGGAATTTAATTTATGATAAAAAAAGAAAATAATAGAATAAAAGACGTAATTAGCGACTCTATTGAAAAATTAAGTTCGATAATTGACGTAAATACGGTAATAGGTACGCCCGTAAATATCGACGATGGCGTAATTATTCCCGTTGCTAAAGTAACATTTTGTGTTTTAAGTGGCGGTGGTGAATATGGTAAAATTAACGTTTTTAAGCGTTCAGACGAACTGCCATTTACCGCTGGGCACGGCTCGATAATTTCTATAAAACCAAGTGGCTTTTTATTGAAAAATAATGTTGGTGAATATAAAATTTTATCAGTTTCAAACAATAATCTTGATAGCATAATTGATAAAACTACTGATTTTATTAAAAGCATGACAAAAGAGGTTGTGGATAATAAAGGTGAAAATAATGAAGAGTAAAAATAAAATCTTTTTATTCGTACTGCTTTTAGTTTCCTTATTATATTCAATAAAAAATGAAATTTTTGTTGTTAGGGCAAAAGATAACTATAGCAAGGATTTTTCATCAAGTTGTGCAGAAATCGTTATTGATGCTTATTCCAAAAGAATATTATTTCAAAATAATATCAATGAAAAAAAGCATATGGCAAGTACAACTAAAATTTTAACAGCGATAACCGTTATTGAAAATTCTAATTTAAATACCGTAATTACGGTAGGTAAAGATACGACAGGCATTGAAGGTTCAAGCATATATTTGGTTGAAGGGGAAAGATTGACTGTAAAAGACCTATTATATGGTTTAATGTTAAGGTCGGGAAATGATTGTGCTGAAACGTTGGCAAAGCACGTTAGCGGTTCAAATAAAGAGTTTGCAAAACTTATGAATTTAACCGCTAAAAAAATTGGCGCAAAAAACTCTAATTTTGTTAACCCACACGGCTTACACGATGATGCTCATTATACAACAGCATATGATTTAGCACTCATAAGTGCTTATGCAATAAAGAATCCCGATTTTTTAGAAATAGTTTCTACTAAAAAGATAAAAATTCCTTATAATAACGAGCAAAAAAGAGTTTTAATCAATAAAAATAAAATGCTATCACAGTTTGAAGGTGCTACAGGAATAAAAACGGGTTTTACAAAAAAAGCGGGGAGATGTTTGGTTTCCAGTGCTAATAGAAATGATTTAGAACTTATATCAGTTGTTTTGAATTGTCCACCAATGTTTGAGCGTTCTAAACAAATTTTAGAGAATTGTTATAGTTTATATAAGCCGTATAAACTTATAGAAAGTGATTATATTATAGATTTTATTGAAAGTGAACGTGGCACAGTTCCTATACACGTTAAGGAAGATATTGTCTTACCGTTAACCGAGAACGAGTATAAGAATTTAAATATCGTATATAACTATCCTAAAGAAATAACTGATTTTTCTGATAGTGAATTTGGAAAAATTGAAATTTACGTTAAAAATAACTTGATTTTTACCGAAAAAATCTATACTATATTATAGTAAAGATTATTTTAGGAAGAATTCAAATGAGAATAAATAAATTTATTGCAGAAAGTGGTGTTGCTTCAAGAAGATCCGCTGATAAACTAATTGCCGACGGAAAGGTTAAAATCAACGGTAAAATCGCAAACTTAGGTGACGACGTTAAGGTTGGCAATGATTTGGTTGTAGTTGAAGGCCGTTCTATTAACGTTGTTAAAACTTACGAGTATTATATAATGAATAAACCTAAAGGGTATATATGTTCAGCAAAAGACGAAAAGGGTAGAAAAACCGTATTGGATTTAATGCCACCAACAAGTAAACGTGTTTTTCCGGTTGGTAGATTAGACTATGATAGCGAAGGTCTTTTAATATTAACTAACGATGGTGAACTTACATTTAAGTTAACGCACCCAAGAAATGAAATTCCCAAAACATATCTCGTAAAGACGGAGAAACCTGTTTCTATTGAGGATTTAAATAAACTTCGTTCCGGTGTGTATATCGACGGTGTTAAGACAAAAAAATGTAATATTCATCTTATAGAAACTAAAAAAGAAGGGTCAAGACTTCATATTACCATAACTGAAGGTAGAAATAGGCAAGTTAGAAAAATGTTTGAGGCTATTGGAAATAACGTTGACTTTCTAAAAAGAATTAAAATCGGCGATTTAACTTTAACAGGCTTAAACCGTGGAGAAGTTAGAAAACTTTACAAGGAAGAGATTAACTATTTAATAAATCTATAAAAAGAAAAACCTTTGAATTATCAAAGGTTTTTTCGTTATATAATTAGAAAAATTACTGTTTTTTTACCTTAAACGCTTTCTTGTTAAATAAAACGTATTCTAATGCGTAATAAATAATTAAATTAAACGAAGCGATTATTGGTAGGATTAAATATGAATATAAGTTAAATTTAACGGCTAAATCAACACTTAAAATAAAGTTTAATGCAAAAGTGATTAGTAATATATTAAACACTATTATGGAAGAATTAAGTATTCCATCAAAGGAAATAGCCTTAAAAATGGCTTTGTTTTTATCTAAGAAATATTTAATGGTTATATAAATTATAGAAGATACGTTTACTGCTAAAAATATAATGGCTGGTATTGAAGAAAAAATTGGTATTTTTACTATAAACTGAAAAGCAAGAAGTTCTATTAAGGGGAAAGGTAAAAAGAATAAAATGGTAAATAATCTTAGTTTATTTATAAACAAATTTCCATTTATTCTATTAGTAGCCTTATTTGAAACCCTAATTTTATAGCCTTCGTTGGCATATTTTGATGCTAAATCGGTGAAATCAGCCTTACCTTCAGTAAATTCAGGAGCAGACGGGGAAACGGCTTCAATACTTTCATTAAATTTTGCAACTTCTTCACTTTTGGAGATTTCTTCAGTTTTTCCCAATTCGGTTATGTCTATTTTCTGCTTTATTTCTTTTTGAGTAGTTCTTTCGCAATTTTTTATTAAACCGGATAGAATTTGCCTAAAATTAACTTCTTTTTTATCCTCAACTTCAACAACAGGCGTGTCTTTATCAAGTGTTTCAGCAGTTAAAGCAGTTTGATTTGTGGGATTATCTGTGACAATTGTTTGATTTCTATTTAAATTTTCTTCAACCGTTTTATCGATAACGCCATTATCAATTTTATCATTATTTATTTGAGGAATTTCACTATTATTTTGTGTAACATAAACGTGAGGAGTATAGTCGTAACCCATAAGTTTATCTAAAATTATACGAGAATACGTCCAACTACTAAGGTTTTCTTTAACAAAATCATCACCAAGTGGCGAAATCTTAAAGAATTTACGTCTACCGTCACCAGAATCGTTCCAATAAGCAGTTACGTATTTCAAACTTTCAAGCCTTTTTAACGAACTATATAGCGTTGCTTGATTAATTTGATACTTATTTTCCGATTTTTTCTCAATAAAATCGCTAATTTGTTGAGCAAACTTATCAGAATCGGTTAAACTATATAGAATTATCGTATCAATATGACCACGAATAAGGTCACTACTAATTTTCTTTTCTTCCAATTTTTTATCTCCAAGATAAATTTTTCTTATATAATTATACAACTAATAAGATAAGTTGTCAAGATAAAAATTCATTACTTAAATTTAACATAATTTTAGTTAAAATCATTTGACAAACTCTAATCTTTCTTTTATAATTAAATATATTGGTAACTATGCGTAAAAGCCGTGTTTTGCGCATAGTTAAGTATGTGTGCCCTATAAACCTTAGATTACAAAATGCATTAATTTTTTCTTAATTTTTCTTAAAAACACATATAAATCTTACTTAATTAAAAAACTGCACCCTAACAAATTTTCAAATCTCAAATATATTACTCTTTACAAAAGGAATAAAAGCAATTATAATATAGTTATGAAAAATTATTATGAAGAACGGGACTTATCCTGTATAAAGCGTACAAACGAAATAATTGACGAGCTTCCCTATTACGTAGCCGATTTTTTTGTTGGAGTTGAGCCAAGAACTTCTTCTCTAACAAGACTTAACTATGCCTATGATTTAAGGATTTTCTATAACTTTTTAACTAAAAAAGTGTTCAAAAATAAAGAAATACCTAATGTTGAATTAGAGGATTTAGCAAAACTTGATGCTACTGATTTTGAATATTTTTTAAGTTATTTAAGCAGATATGAAAACGACGGAAAGTTTGACCGTTGTACTGAAACTGGTAAAGCAAGAAAACTCTCTACCCTACGTGCTTTTTATAAATATTATTTCAATAAAAATATGCTTCCAGCAAACACTCCCTCTAAGGTTTCCATGCCTAAAATACACGAAAAAGAGATTATACGTTTAGAAACTAATGAAAAGGTTGATGAAATTGGAGATATTTTATACGTAGTTAAAAATGGCGCAGGCTTAACTAAAAAACAAAAATCTTTTCATGGAGCAACCTCTATAAGAGATACGGCCATTATTACCCTATTTTTAGGTACGGGCATTCGTATTAGTGAACTCGTCGGCTTAAATTTAGAAGATTTTGATTTTAAAACGAACAGTTTCGTTGTAACCAGAAAAGGTGGAAATCGAGCAGTATTATATTATAATAATGAAGTTTTATCCGCTTTAATGGATTATTATAATCAGAGAATTTCCGATAAAAAAGTGCCTACGGGCGAAAACGCCTTCTTTTTATCTCTTCAGAATAGAAGAATTGCCACGAGAACGGTTCAAGAGTTGGTTAAAAAATATGCACAAATCATTTCCCCTCTTAAAAAAATCACACCTCACAAATTAAGAAGTACGTTTGGCACTAATTTATACCGACAAACGGGTGATATTTACGTTGTTGCGGATTGTCTTGGTCATAAAGACGTTAACACAACAAAACGCCATTATGCCGCTATAACTGAAGATATTAGAAAAAAAGCAGGGCTTTCTCTAAATATTACCCCTAACGACAAATAATAATATATAAAAAAGTGCAGATAAACTGCACTTTTTAACTATTCTTTATTCTTCTATAATTTTTGTAATTTTGATTATTTCGTAATTTTTGTCAGTTTCAATACATTTGCCACAACTGTCGCATATTTTATTTGGGTCTAAATCACAAGTATCATCATCCAAAATAATATCTTTTTTATTTTCCATAACTTCCTCCTACGTATAAGTTTACCATTTTTTATTAAAAATGTAAACGGATTATTTAAATTAAGAAAAATTCCTTAAAATATTTTGACATTTTTAAACTATTAAAGTACAATATTGTTATGGCGAGATTGACTACTTCAAATAAAGTTTTAGAAAAAATGGATTGTGTTTATAATTTTATATTAACACATATTAAATCACACGATTACGCCCCTACTATTAGAGAAATTTGTGTTGAGTGCAAGATTTTATCTACTGCAAGCGCATATTATTACGTTAAAAAACTTGTAGAACAAGGAAGATTAGATAAATCAACGTTAAAATCACGTGTGTTTACCCCAAAACACTATGATAAAAAGTTTACTAAAATTCCTTTAATTAGTAATTACGACGTTAATTCTAATGAAAATATTATAGCCGTTTACCCTCTTCCCCCTGAATTTTCAGACGAAATTGATTGTTTTGCCATTAAAATTAAAGATAATTTAATGATTAATAGCGGTTTTATTAAATCGGATACCGTTATATGTAAAAAACACGCATATTTTTCTAACGGAGATTTAGCCGTTGTCACGATAAACGGTGACGTTGTTTTAAGAAAAATCTACAATAAAGACAACGTTATTCTTACTAAAACTGATAATAATATAGAGAATTTTGATAACGTTTTAACTTCAGAAAGCCAAGTGCTTGGAAAAATCATAGGTTTAGTTAGGAAAATTTAAAAATTTAAATGCTTTTTATCATAATCGATAAAAAGCATTTTTTATTCACGTTTAGGTTTACAAATCAAGATTTTTTAAGGCTATTTTACAGTGTTCGTACGTTAATCCGCCTTGTAAATAAGCAATAAAAGGCTGTTTAATGGGCGCATCTGCGGAAAGTTCTATTGAAGAACCTTGAACAAAACAACCTGCTGCCATAATTACTTCGTCATCATAACCAGGCATTGCCCAAGGCATAACTAAAACGTTGCTATCGATTGGCGAATTTTTTTGAATATTTTGTATAAACTTAATTAGTTTATCCTTATTTCCAAATTCAATTTCAGTGACGATATCGGTAGGAATTTGATAAGGTTTAGGAGAAGTTTTATAGCCAAGTTCCGATAAAACTAAACAATATAACATACACCCTTTCATTGCTTGTAATACAACGTGAGGCGCAAGAAATAATCCTTGATAAAAGTATTGATAACCATTTGCATATGAACCAACTTCACTACCTATTGAAGGCGCAGTTAGTCTATTAAAAACTAAATCTACTAAATTTTTGTCGCCACAAACGTAGCCACCGGTCGGCGCAATTCCGCCACCGGGATTTTTTATTAATGAACCTGCCATTAAATTTACTCCAACGTCGGTAGGTTCTTGTTTCTCAATAAATTCTCCATAACAATTATCAAGCATAATAATACCGTTAAACCCGTTGTTTCTAAGAAAATCAACGGCGCTTTTTATTTGCTCAATTGATAAAGCGTTTCTCCAAGAATACCCCCTAGACCTTTGTAAATAAATCATAGTTGGCATCTTGTTTTGAAGATAATTTTTAACAACCTCATAATCAATTTCATCATTATTAAGAGGTATAGAATTAAAGGTTATACCATAATCAATTAGCGCACCAGAGCCTTTTTTATATAAAACTTCGTTTAACGTATCATAAGGCTCACCGGTTATTGATAAAACCCTATCGTTAGGTCTTAAAACGCCGTATAGCGCAAGAGAAATAGCGTGTGTGCCCGAAACAATATTTGGCGAACAAATTGCTGATTCAGCACCAAAAACGTCTGCAAAAACGTTGTTTAGCGTTTCCTTTCCTTCATCACCATATCCGTAACCGGTAGTTCCTACAAAATGTCGCAATGCGATTTTGTTTTTTTGAAAGGCATTTAACACCTTTTCTTGGTTAAATAGCGCAACGTCTTCTAAAATCTTAAATTGTTCGGATAATTTTTTTTCCGCATCGTTTATTAGGTTAATATCTATCATAATTTCTCCAACATTTTTTCAACTAAATTATCGCACTCTTCTGGTTTTATCCAAATTAAGTTTGGTAATCTTTTGAAAAAAGTAATTTGTCTTTTTGCGTAATGTCTAGTGTTTAATTTTATTAATTCTATAGCGTTTTCTAAAGAAATTTCCCCCATTAAATATGAATAAATCTCCTTATAGCCTATTCCTTGTAAGCATTGATTTTCAATGGTGATTCCGTTATTTATTAACCCTTTAACTTCTTCAACAATCCCCAAATCAACCATTTGCTCTACTCTTTTATTAATCCTATCGTATAACTGCTCTCTCGGATAGTCGATTGCTAAGGCTAAATATTCGTATTTTGGCGTTAAATCGTCTTTAATATCTGATTTTTTACAACCTGATTCATATATTTCAAGCGCTCTAATAACTCGTTTAAGGTCGTTAAAATGAAGAGTTTTTGCGCTTTCAGGGTCGACTTTAGATAAAATATCGTAAACGTATTTATTGCCGTGAGATTGCGCTAAATTTTTATATTTTTCTCTAACCTCTAAGTCTCCCTCTCCTTTTCCGTAGGACAAATCATAAAGTAATGAGTTAATATAAAAACCTGTTCCGCCACAAACAACGGGTATTTTATTTTGTTCGTGTAATTTACTTACGATAGGCTCAGCAAGTGATTTATATTGACTAACAGTAAAAGTTTCAGTTGGCAAAACTACGTCGATTAAATGGTGAGAAACATTGTCCATTTCACTTTTAGTCGGCTTTGCAGTACCTATATCAAGTCCTTTATAAACGTATAAAGAGTCTGCGGAAATCACTTCAGAATTTAACCTTTTAGCGCACTTAATTGCAAGCGAGGTTTTGCCTGATGCTGTAGGACCACAAATTATAAGAATTTTTTTCTTCATAATCTAAACAATCCTCTTAAACCATTTATCAATTTCATTTCTCGTAATTTTTATAGCAATAGGTCTACCGTGCGGGCATTTTAACCCCAAATTATTCTTAATACCTTTTAAAATAATCTCTGTTTCTTCTTTAGAAAGTTTATCACCTGATTTTACGGCAGACTTACACGCCTTTTGAGCAATTCTATCAAATAAAATTTCTTTAATATCTATATTTTTTAAGGAACTTAGGTCAACTAAAAGTAAGTCGAAAAATCTTTGAAGGTTCATTTCACCAAGTATTAACGGAATAGATGAGATTCTATAGGCATTCCTACCAAATTCGTCTATCTCAAAGCCTAAATTCTTGAAAAAAGCAAATTTATTATATATGAACTCACTTTCGGCATCATTCACCTCTAAAACGTAAGGCAATAATAACGGTTGAACTGCAAGATTATATGATAAAAACCCTTCTTTTAGTTTATCAAATAAAATTCTTTCGTGTGCGGCGTGTTGGTCAATTAAAAAAATGCTTTCCCCATCGTCGTAAATCAAAAAAGTATTTAAGGCTTGACCTACGTAATTAAGCGGATTGTCAATTTTAATTTCACATTGAACGTTTGCCTTATTATTTTCAATTTTTTCTAATTTTTCCTTTTCCAACCTTTCTAAATATGCCTTGTTTTCAGCAAAAATATCGATTTTAGAATCAGTTTCAGAAGATTTATTATTTTTATTTAATGAAATGATATTACTATCGTTAAAAGTCATTTCATATTTATAAATCCCCTCTTTTTTATCGTTTTTAATATCATTATGTGTGACATATTCGCTTATAATATCGCTTGATTTTATATTACTATCTATACTTTTTATTCTATCCTCGTTGCTCACGATAGTTAAAGCCTCACTGCTCCCATCTAAAACCTTTGAAATAACCGAATATACTATCCCGTAAACAATTTGATTATTAGAAAATCTAACGTCAAGCTTATTTGGATGAACGTTAACGTCTATCCCCTCAAAAGGAATAGTAATGCTTAAAACGTAAAATGGATATTGCCTTTTCATTAGATATGAAGAATATGCATTTGAAATAGCAGAGGCAATCGTGCTATTTACAACGTATCTTCCATTTAGAAAAATAGACTGATAACCTCTATTTGATTTAACGAAATGATGCTTTCCAATATAACCTTTTATAGATACTCCGTGTTTTTCAGTATCAACGTAAAAGCATTCCTTTAATGCCGTCAATCCATAAACACTAATAAATGCCGATTCAAGCCCATCACCAAAAGATTGATAAATAACATTACCGTTTGCAGTGTATTTAAAAGCAATATTTGGATTTGACAAAATTAATCGTTGAACAAATGATGATATTTCACCCTCTTCACTCCTTGGTGTTTTGAGAAATTTTTCTCGTGCGGGAGTGTTATAAAAAAGATTATTTACGGTAATTTCCGTGCCGTTTGTAGCACCGCAAGCAGATACAACAACGTCGTCTCCACCTTCAGTTGTTAAAACGTTACCAAGTTCATATTCCGCCTTTTTTGACACCATTTTAAATTTTGACACGGAAACTATGCTCGGCAATGCTTCGCCCCTAAATCCTAACGTTTTAACAGCGTATAAGTCATCAAGTTTAGAAATTTTGCTTGTTGCGTGAGGAAGAATTGCGATTTTCATATCCGATTCTTCTATACCACAGCCGTTATCAACAACTCTAATGGAGGTAATACCACCGTCAACAATATCGATTTCAATAGCGGTTGCACCCGCATCAATAGAGTTTTCTACAAGTTCTTTAACAACCGAAGCCGGTCTTTCAACAACTTCTCCTGCGGATATTCTATTGTAAATTTTACTACTTAATTGATTGATTATACCCATTTTAATCCTTTAATTTTTCATGTAAATCGGTAATTAAATTAAACGCTACCAACGGAGTAAGGTTATTTACGTCAACATCTTTTATAATTGCCTCAACTTCGGAATAACTTTTTTTAGATTGAATATCTTTTGTTGCGTTTTGAACAGTAAACGTGCCGTCCTTTTTTTCTAAAACAGCCAAAACTTCTTTAGCTTTTTTAGTAACCTCTTTATTAACGCCGGCAAGCTCGGCAACCTCTATACCAAAACTACGGTTTGCCGCACCACGTTCAATTTTTCTTGTAAAAACAATTGACCCGGCAAGTTCTTTTATTGAAATTTTATAATTCTTAACGCCTAAAAGTTCTCCCTCAAGTTTTGTTAACTCATGATAATGCGTTGCAAAAAGTGTTTTTGCCTTGATTTTTTCATTACAATGCTCTAAAACCGCCCACGCAATGCTTAATCCATCATACGTGCTTGTACCCCTACCTATTTCGTCAAGAATAATTAAACTATTTTTTGTTGCATTATTTATAATGTCAGCCGTTTCAGACATTTCCACCATAAAAGTACTTTGGTCGAATACTAAACTATCACTTGCACCTATTCTTGTAAATATTTTATCAACGATAGGAACGACAGCCGATTTTGCAGGCACGAAACAACCAATTTGCGCCATTATACTAATTAGCGCAACTTGTCGCATATAGGTGCTTTTTCCCGCCATATTCGGACCAGTTATAATTAAAGTGCGATTTTCCTCACCATCTAACCTAATATCGTTAGGAATAAATTTTTGTTTTGACACAGCCTCGACTACAGGGTGTCTACCATCAACGATCTCGTAAGCCTGCCCCATATCAACAATAGTTGGCATAACGTAACCACGTTCACGAGAAATAGTTGCAAAAGAAAGCAATACGTCTAATTCCGCTAATAAATCAGCCGTTTTTTGAATATCTGATATTCTTTTAAGCAACGCCTTTTTAACGTCGTTAAATATAGAATTTTCTAAATTTTCAGCGGATTCTTCCGCTCCTAAAAGTTTACTCTCTAATTCTTTTAACTCTTCAGTTATAAACCTTTCTGCGCCAACAAGCGTTTGTCTTCTAATATAATCGTAAGGGACTTTATCTAAGAATGAATTAGTTACTTCAATATTATAACCAAAAACTTTATTAAAGGATATTTTTAAATTCTTTATGCCCGTACGAACACGCTCTTTAGCCTCAAGTTCATTAATGGCCGTTTTTCCGTTAGTGCAAAGATATCTAAGGTCGTCAAGTTCTGACGAAAAACCGTCTTTAATAATTTTTGATTTTTTATTTTTTTTCTTAGCCTCGTCGGTAATTTGCTCCACACTTTGGTCATGTATTGCAGATTGCAAAAGTTTAACTTCTGTGGAAAAATCCGCAAAAGCATTAGCAATTTCATTTATTTTTTTAGATTTTAAGCCAGACAACTGAAATTTTAAAGTAGGTAAAATCTCTAATGACCTACAAAGCGCAATACAATCCACCGCAACTAAGTTGCCGTTGGAAATCTTACCCGATAACCTACCAACGTCTTTAACAACTGATAAAAGCTCTAAGACGCTTTGTCTAATTAACGTATCGTTATAAAAATCAGAAACTGCCGATAAACGCAATAAAATTTCTTCCTTATCAACAAGCGGAGATAATAGCCAACTTTGAAGTTTTCTCGCCCCCATACTCGTTTTCGTTTTGTCTAATAGCCACAATAACGAACCGTGTTTTTTTGAATCTCTATTAGTTCTTAGAAGTTCTAAGTTTCTAATAGCGTTAACGTCAAGCATTAAATACTTTTTATCATTTTCGTTAGATAAAAAATTAATATTTTCAAGAACGGTTTTTTGTGTTTCTTTTATATATGAAACAAGCGCACCAGAAGCGCAAATAGACGCCTCTCCCTTTAAATTCAACGTAGATAATGAAGATAATTTAAGTTGATTTTTAAGGGTGTTTTCAGCGGAAAAATAACTAAATTCACTTTCGGTGTAATTGTTGGGATTGGGTAGAATTTTCTTAGTAAAAATTGGTGATTCAGAAAGCAACGAATACACCTTGTTCGAACAGATTATTTCCGCAGGATTAATTTTAATTAAGAGGTTGAAAAGTTCTTCAACGTTACTATATAAATCTTTAACAAAAAATTCACCCGTAGTTATATCCGCCCATGAAAGAGAAAAAACCTTTCCGTCAGAGTAAACAGAGGCAATAAAATTATTTTTCTTATCATCAATAAACTCGCTATTAGTAACCGTTCCCGCAGTAACTATTCTAACGATATCTCTTTTAACTAAATCTTTTTTATTTGGGGCTGATAATTGTTCGCATATTGCAACTTTTTCCCCAAAAGAAACGAGTTTATCTATATAAGCGTCTGCGGCATGAAAAGGAACACCACACATTGGCGCACGTTCTTTTAACCCGCAATCTCTTCCAGTTAAAGTAAGTTCTAAAAGAGAAGACGCTTTTATTGCATCATCAAAAAACATTTCGTAAAAATCGCCTAATCTATAAAAAATTATGCAATCTTTATAGTTTTCTTTTAATTTTAAGTAATGCTCCATCATTGGTGAAATGCCCATACTTACTTATCCTCCACCATTTCCCCGAGAAGAGATATGCCACCTGTCTGAGTTATTTTTACCTTAATAAATTGCCCTATTAAATTTGTTTTGCTACTAAAATACGCCATTCTGCCATAGGTGTCTCTTCCTAAATATTTATCTTTCTTTTCGTCATACCCCTCGCATAGAATTGTGATAATTTTATTAAGATATTTTTTTGATTCTTGACGGTTAAATTCATTTTGATAATCTATCAGTTTCATTATTCTTTCTTTAGAAACGTTTTCATCAATTTGCCCATCCATTTCCGCAGCGGGAGTGCCCTTTCTTCTTGAATAAATAAAGGTAAAAGCCCCTGCAAAACCAACTTCTTTAACAAGGTTAAAGGTATCTAAAAAATCCTCATCAGTTTCAGTAGGAAAACCAACCATAATATCAGTAGTGATTGATACGTCGGGAATATAAGAACGAAGAAGATTGACCGTGTTTAAATAATCTTCCCTCGTATAATGTCTATTCATCAACTTTAATATTCTATTTGAGCCTGCCTGAACGGGCAAATGAACCCTTTTACACACCTTATTGCTTTCAGATAAAGCCTTAATCAATTCCTCGTTAAAATCTTTTGGGTGATTGGTCATAAAAGCAAGGCGGAAATCCCCTTCTAAATTAGAAATCTTCCTGATTAAAGTTGCAAAATCGGTGTTATTCAGGTCTTTTCCATAAGAATTTACGTTTTGACCTAAAAGCGTAATTTCCCTATATCCTTGACTAATCAACTCTTTACACTCGTTAATTATATCTTCTTCCCTACGACTTCTTTCTCTACCTCTTACGTAAGGAACAATACAGTAAGAGCAAAAATTGTTGCAACCATAAGTAATATTAACCCACGCATTAGGAAAACTCGTTCTTAATTTTGGAGTTCCTTCAATTACTGCACCCTCTTTATCTAAAACCTCTATAACACTCTTTTTTGAAGACAATTTTTTAAGCAACAAATCTTTAAAATTTTCTAAATTATGCGTGCCGAAAATTATGTCAACGTAAGGGAAAGATTTGTGAAACTTTTCAGCAAACCCTTTTTGTTGCGACATACAACCACCAACGGCAATAATTAGATTTTTATTGGCCTTTTTTAACTTTTTTAATGCACCAATATTACCCTCAGCGTGATTTTCTGCGTTTTCTCTAATACAACAAGTATTAAAAACGATAATATCCGCATCTTCCTCTTTTTCCGTTTCAACGTAGGATAAATCGGATAAAATTCCTGCTAATTTTTCCGATTCGTGCAAATTCATTTGGCAACCATAAGTTACTATCTTATACTTTTTTAAACTACTCATAGATAATATAATATATTATAAAAGAATTTTTGTCAAATTTATAGAGAATAATAAAGAATAAAATTTGTATACTAAGTCTTATGAAAAGGTTTTTAAAAGTACTGTTGTTTTTCATAAGTGTAGCCGTAATTTTTTTAATAGGCTTTACAATATATGCTATAAATTTAACATCGAGCGTTAAATTAGACGAAACTAAACTAATAAACGTAGATAATAGCATTACTTTTATATATTCTAACGGTGAAAAATTTTCAGAAGAGTCGGGCGGAATACAGATAACTGAAATATCTAATATTCCAAACCACGTTAAAAATGCATTTATCGCAATTGAGGACAAGCGTTTTAATCAACATAACGGCGTTGATATAAAAGGGTTATTTAGGGCGTTGCTAAAAAACGTTAAATCAGGCTCATTAAAACAAGGTGGGTCAACAATAACTCAACAACTTATAAAAAACACTCACCTTTCGAGCGAAAAGACGCTTAAAAGAAAACTTTCTGAAATAAAACTTGCCCGTAAACTTGAAGAAAGGTACACTAAAGATGAAATTTTAGAAAAGTACCTAAACACAATATATTTTGGTAATGGAAAGTATGGAATAACAGAAGCGTCAAAATATTACTTTTCTAAATCCCCATCTGAACTTACGATAAACGAGGGGGCAATTTTAGCATCTATAATTAAAGCCCCTGCAAAATATTCCCCAAGTAAAAACACAGAAAGTTTAAATGAACGAAAAAACCTTGTGTTAAAAGAGATGTTAAACCAAGATTATGTCACACATAATGAATATGAAAAAAACATTGTTTTACCTATTAAAACAGACATTTGTGTCAAAGACAAATCTTTAATAGATTTAATAAAAAAAGAATACGACAATATAGTTGAAGATAACCCCTATTATAATAAAAAAATTGAAATAACAACTTCAATTAATAAAGAATATCAAAACTATTTGGAAGATACGGTTGTAGGTTTAGATTATAAATACTCTGGAGCTATATTAAATTCAAACAATCAAATAGAAGCCTTTATTTCTTCTAACGTTATTGAAAAAAGACAGGTTGGCTCAACTATAAAACCGCTTGCTGTATACGCTCCTGCAATTGAAAAAAATATAGTTACACCTTTAACTAAAATTTTAGACGAAAAAACCGATTTTAACGGTTATACCCCATCAAATTATAATGACAAATATTACGGTTATGTTTCAGTAAAGGAATCTCTTGAAAAAAGTTTAAATGTTTGCGCTGTTAAACTACTAAACGAAGTAGGCGTAGATAATTCTATAAATTATTTAAGAAAAATGCATTTCCCTATTGATAATGAGGATGGAAGTTTAGCTTTATCCTTAGGAGCAACTAAAAATGGCGCAACGCTTTTAGAATTATCTTCTTGCTACGACGTATTCTTAAACGACGGTAACCATCAAAAATATTCCGTAATAAATAAAATTACTCAAGATAATCAAGTAATTTATACTAAGAAAGAGGATAAAATCAAAGTTTTCACTGAAGAAACTGCCACATTAACAAACGATATGCTTTTATCAACTGCTCAAAAAGGAACGGCAAAAAAATTATCCACACTGCCATTTCCCGTGTACGCAAAAACAGGAACAGTAGGTTCAAAAAAAGGTAATACCGACGCATACTGTATTTCATATAACGATAACCACGTTATATCTTTTTGGACGGGAAATTTAGATAACGAGTATTTACCTAACCAAGTAACGGGTGGAACATTCCCCACTGAAAAAGTTAAATCGTTATGGGAAAAGGTGTGCAAAGATAAAATGACACATAAAGAGATAAGGAAATCTGACAACGTTATTGAAGTTTATATAGATAAAATTGCTTACGATAATGAAAACGTTTTAATTTTAGCAGACCCAAACGCCCCTGAGCGATACAAAATTAAAGGATTATTTAAAAAGGCGTTTCCGCCAAAAGAAACGTCTACAAGATTTTCACTTCCACAAATAGATAAGGTTAGCATTGAGGTTATTGATAATGAAGCACACATTAATTATAATAGCAGCATTGAACTAATAAAGGTATTGATTTATAGAAGTATAAACGGTGTAAAAACGCTCGTTTTTGACACAAAAAACGCTACGTCAAAATGCTTTATCGATAAATGTTTAGAATACAACACCGAATACCAATATTCTATAATCCCCTATTATGATAATGGAAATAAATCTTTTTATGGAAAAGAAATATTTTTAGATAAAATAAAAACGCCACCATTTAAAGGTGGCGACGATTGGTGGATAATGGACGATAACGAGTTTGATTAAACTCATTTCTTCACTTCACTAATCTATATTATAAAGAAATTTTTTCAATATTTTCTAAAACTTCATTTATTAGCCCCTCAACGTCAAGTTTAGCCTCAGCTTTTTTAACCTTTTCAAGGTTTGGTTTAATTGAAGGATATTTAGGAAGAAACACGGTACAACAGTCTTCATAAGGAAGAATAGATGTTTCGTATGTGTCAATTTTTCTTGAAATTTCCACAATATCAATTTTGTCAAACGCAATAAGCGGTCTTAAAACAGGCAATCTTTCTATTACCGAATTAGATGAAGTTATACTTTCAATAGTTTGGCTTGCAACTTGACCAAGGCTTTCACCTGTTATAATGGTTTGCGCACCTAATTTTTCACTTAATCTTTCGGCAATACGCATCATAAATCTACGCATTAGCGTTATCATAAATTCTTCAGGACAATTTTTATGAATTACCTCTTGAATACGAGTAAACGATGCTACGTATAAATTTATTCCGCCGTTATACTCACCTATCTTTTTGGTTAATTCTATAACCTTTTCCTTAGCCGCTTGCCCGGTGTAAGGATAACTATGGAAGTGCAAACAGTCTAACCTCATACCTCTCTTTATTGTTAAGTAACCAGCAACGGGACTATCAATACCGCCCGAAATTAACAATAACCCTTTCCCCGCAGAACCAACAGGCATGCCACTCATACAAGGAATAACGTCGGTATAAACAAAGGTTTTTTTATCCTCTCTAATATCAATATTAACGATAAAAGAAGGCTCTTTAACGTCAACTTTTAATTTATTACCGAAAGTTGACAACAAACGCCCGCCAATAAGCCTTGAAAATTCTACGGAATTTGGCGTAAACGTTTTATCGGCCCTATTAGTTTCCACCTTAAAAGAGCCATTTTTGCCCTCACAAAGTGTTTTGCAAGCGAAAAAGATATCTTCTTCGTTACTATCCACAACGTACGCCAAACTATAGTTATGAATTCCTGCAATTTTGTGGAGTTTTTCAGTAATTAAACTATAATCGTTTTCGTCAAAATCTTCTATCAAATATCTACTATGTAAAACGGTAAAATTAAAGTTAAATTCTTTAAGGGAACGCTTTATATTATCCTTGAGCATTTTTTCAAAGTATCCACGATTTTTACCCTTAAGATGAATTTCACAATATCTAATAATAATTGCTTGTTTCATTAATTTAATATCCCTTTAAGTTTTTTTGCGGTTTTATTTAAAACATCAACCGCAATTTTTATTTCATCAATTGTATTAGAGGTGGAAAAACTAATTCTAAGCACGCCGTCTAAAACCTTATTATCAAACCCACACGCCTCTATTACTCTACTAAAACGATTTTTGGAAGAACAAGCAGAGCCGTTTCCAACAATAACACCCTCACCTTCTATTAAATGCATTAAAACTTCACCTCTTAAGTTAGGTGCGGAAAGAGTTAATATATAAGGGCTTGAATTATCTCCCGAAATTATTTTAAATAGACTTTTATCTATTCCTTTAGTAAACTCATCTTTTAAGTTTTTAACGTATTCAAAATTTGACTTTATATTTAGGTAATGCTTAGCAGTTGCGTACTCAAACACTTTAATTCCAAAAAGATTTTCCGTTCCACTACGCAAATCCCCCTCTTGTCCACCACCAAAGATTAAGGGCGAAAGATTAACTTTTTTCTTTTTTATCAATGCGCCAACGCCTTTTAGGGCGTTTATTTTATGCGCGCTTATCGAATATAAATCAATATCTTTAGATAAAACGTAAGGAATTTTACCAAAGGCTTGGACACCATCAACATGAAAAATTATCTTTGGATTAATCTTTTTTACGTTTTTTGCAATCTCGTTAACGTCGTTTATTGCACCGGTTTCATTATTAACGTGAATAATAGAAATAAAATCCACCCTATTATTTTTGGCGTAATTATAAAGTTCGCTAACGTTTACAGTTCCATCACTATTAAGACCAATAAACTGTACGATATTTCCTCTATTTTTTTGCTCTAAAAAACTCTTATAAACGGCAGAATGTTCTCCTTTATCTGTAACGAACACGCCCTTTTTTACTGCGCAAAATATAGCCTGATTATCACTTTCAGTCCCGCAAGAAGTAAAAATGCATTCATAATCAGAAGTAGCATAAATGCTTTTTAATATAACCTCTTTTGCCTTTTTAATTTCTCTTTGCGAATCAAGCCCAACTTCGTATAACGCAGATGGGTTATAATACCTTTCAGTATTAAATATCTCAGCCTTTTTCAAAACCTCTAAATCAGGCTTAGTTGTAGCCGCATTATCTAAGTAAATCATAATTTTTTTAGTTCCTCGTCAAAAACAAACTTATTACAAAAAGACATCATATATACCACGAATTGTTTTGTGCACTCTATAACAATTAAACGTTTTTTATCCTTATCATTATAAACAACGTAATAAAAATCCTTATTTTTTTCAGGATAGACGTTGGAAGTCATTATGCTTTTATAAATATTGGTCATCACTTGGTATTTTTTATAGGTTTCACTATTATAAACTCCAAACCTTTCAAGGTCAACACACCTAAAACTAACGCCTTTTTTACGTTTTTTAGCATTTATTACTCTTGAAATTATTACTTCACCCGATAAAAACCTATAATCGTATTCAACGTAAAAAGAATCCCTTGCCACACCTAATAAAACGCCTCCCACAAAAAAAATGACAACGGGAAGAACGCCAAAAAGATAAAAGCTTATACCTCCTAAAGGAATAAACGTTAAAATTATAAGACATAAAACGCAAGCAACGTAAGATAATACTGATAAAAAATTGAATAAATTATATTTTCTTTTAGCAGAATCACGTTTAACGATTTCTACTGTTTCTTCATAAAAAATATCTCTCATATCGTATCCTTATTTAAGTTTAACTATGGTAACACCGTTTTCCCCTTCGCCAAACTTACCTGGGCGAAATTCTAAAACGTTCTTATCTGTTTTTAAATAATCTCTCACTGCTTTTAGCAGTTTACCCTCTCCTATACCGTGAATAATTTTAACTTCTTCAAGATTACAAACTATAGCGTTATCTATAAAATTTCTAACCTCTTCAACGCCGTCTAAGGTAGTTTTACCAACGATATTTACTTCTGCCTTAAGCATAAAAGTATTGATTTTTTTAGTAACTAAAACTTTTTCTTTAGTTTTATTTTGCTGGTTGGCATTATATAAATCTTCAACTTTAACAACCGTTTTAATATCGCCTATTAAAACTTCAGCCTCTTTTTTATTGCTTTTTAACGAATTAAAAATAGCGTTTGAGCCAAGTGATTTAACATATACGGAAACGCCGTTTTTTAGGTTTTTAACGTTAACTTTAACCATTTCTATAGGCTCATCAATATCAGGCTCTAAATATCTACTGTTTTTTAAGCGATTTTTTAGTTCTGAAGCACGAAAAGCCTCCTTGCTTTCTAAACCAACTTTTTTTAATATTGCTTTAATTTCTTCAATAATCTCTTCTGCCTCAATGAGTTTATCGGCAACTATACGCTTAGTTTCTTGTTTTGCAGAATTGTAGATTTTTTCCCTTTTTATAGAGATTTTTTCCTTTTCTTCTTTAATCTTATCAAGTTCTAATTGCTTTTCTATTTTAAGTTTTTCAAGTTCACGAGAAATTTGTTCAGATTGTAAACGACTTTCTTCCGCCTTTTTCAAAACTTTTTCAAAGCCTATCTTTTCGGTGGTTAAATATCCCATCGCATCGTTAATTATAGATGCGTCAAGCCCCAAAGTTTTAGCAATTTCAATAGCGTTAGAACTTCCCGGAATTCCTATATTTATTTTATAAAGCGGTTTTAAGGTTTCAGAATTAAACTCCATAGACGCATTGATAATCCTACCGTCGTCCATAGCAAATTCTTTTAGTTTAGAATAATGGGTAGTAATAATTCCATAGCAACATTTATTAAGGAGTTTTTTTATAATAGCAAGAGCCAACGCGCTGCCCTCTTCAGGGTCAGTCCCCGCTCCTATTTCATCTAACAAAACCAAACTTCTATCGTCAATATTATCCATAATAGAAATCAGGTTCTTTACGTGAGAAGAAAAAGTAGATAGGTCTTGTTCGATACTTTGCTCATCCCCAATATCAGTATACACACCGTTAAAAACAGACAAAACGGTTCCGTCCACTGCGGGAACAAATAATCCACACATAGCCATTACGGAGAACAAGCCAACCATCTTCAAGGTTACCGTTTTACCGCCCGTATTAGGTCCAGTAACCAATAAAAAGTTATAATCTTTACCTAATGATAAAGAAACAGGCACAACCTTTTCATTTAAAATTAAAGGGTGTCTACCGCAACGAATATCAACTATCCCTTTGTCGTTTAACTGTGGGCGAATTGATTTTGTCTTAAAAGCATATTCCGCCTTAGCAAAATAACAGTCAATATCAGATATGTTTTCTTCGTTATACCTTAAAGCATCAGTCATAAAAGAAATTTTTTGCGATAAATCGGCTAAAATCCTATGAATTTCCTGCGCCTCATCAAACTTTGCCCTCTTAAGGTCGTTATTAAGTTCAATAACGTACTCGGGTTCAATAAACACCGTTGAGCCTGAAGAGGACTGGTCATGAATAAAACCTTTAATTTGACTTCTATATTCACTTTTAACGGGAATAACATATCTGTTTTCCCTCATTGTTACGACGGAATCTTGCAAAAATTTAGAAGAATTACCCCTCATATAAGAGTTTAATTTATCCCTGATTTTTGCGTTAATATCTCTAATACTTTTTCTTATGGAATATAATTTTTCCGATGCGTGGTCACTAATTTCATCCTCAGAAAGGATTTTAGAATAGATTTCTTTTTCAAATTCTAAATTAAAATAAATACGTGATGCAATTTCTCTTATTTTAACAATACTTTCTGCGCTTACTTGCGTAATTGCCGTTTTAAGGATTCTTGCACCCTTAAGATTTTCAGCAACACGTAAAATTTCGGCATTGTTTAATACCCCACCTTTATCAACACGAGAAAGTTCAGACGAAACGTTAGAAAAATAATACACTTTGCTAACGTTATATTCGTATAAAAGTTTATACGCTTCCTCCGTTTTATCAAGCAAATCGGAAACTTCAATAAATAAAGACGAGGGCGAAAGATTTATTATCAAATCCTTCGTCCTATCAAGAACGGCAAAATTACTTAAAGTCTCAGTAATTTTATCAAATTCAAGCGATTTTAACGTCTTTAAGGAAAACATTATCTAAGTTCTGCCCCCGTTTTTTCTTTTAAATTTTCCAAAATATTTTTAATAGCCTCGTCAACTTCTTCAACGTTAAGGGTACGTTCTAAGGAAACGAAAATTAAGTTAAATGCCATACTCTTTTTACCTTCTGCAATTCTATCACCCTTATAAAAGTCAAAAAGTTTAACACTTTCGAGGTATTCGCCACCAGCTTCTTTAATGGCTTTAATAATATCAGCATATTCAACCGAATCGTCAAGAAGTAGTGCAATATCTCTTTCAATAATTGGGTACTTTGAAATAGGCTTAAACACTATTTTATCGGCAAAAAGCGATTTTATTTCGTCATAGTAAAGTTCGCCAGCAAATACCGGCTTATCAACGTCAAGTTCCGCCATAAGAACGGGGTTCATTTGTCCAAAATAACCAGCCCTTATACCATTAATATATACTTCCGCTGACCTTGTTGGGTGCATAAACTTTTCACTACATTTTTTATACTCAACGTTAGCGCCAAAAAAGAAAGTATCAAAAATTCCTTCATATACACCTTTTATGGTATAATAATCTTCATTTTCACCAAACGTTGCAATAGATAAAACGGCTTTTTCAATAGGAAGAGTAGACAATGTTTCTTCACTTGTGTTATATACTTTTGCAAGTTCAAAAAGTCTACCGCTATAATTCTTTCTATTAACGTTATTTGCAACAACTTTTATCATTGATGGTAAAAGTGTCGTACGCATTACCGCTAAATCTTCACTTATAGGATTAAGAATTTTTATAGGTTTAATTCCCTCTTTAAGTTGTATTCCAAATTTAGTATAGTCACTTACGGGGACGAAAGAATAAGTGATTGCCTCGTTAAAGCCAATACCAGTTAGATAAGATTTAAAATCTTCAATCTTTTGTTGTTCTTCGTTTCTTCCACCGTTAGTAATAGCAGAAGTCTTTAAGAGTGTTGAGGTAATATTGTCGTAACCGTATTCTCTAATAATTTCCTCGGCAACGTCAGGATAACTTTCCATGTCTTCTCTAAAAAGCGGAACAGTTAACTCAATATCGTCACCAGATAAATTAACCTTAAAATAAAGTCTTTCTAAAATTTCTTTAATAGTATCAGCGGGAACGTCGATACCCAACACACCCACAATCTTAGAAACGGTAGTTTTTATAATACTTTCTTTGATTTCTACGTTGGTTAAATCGTATTCATCACAAGCGATTTTGCCCGCCTTTAGTTCATCTATAAGATGTAATGCCCTTTTTAATCCGTATTCAACAGAATAAAAGTCTACGCCTTTTTCATATCTTGAAGATGAATCACTCTTTTGACCTAAAGCCCTTGAAGTCTTTCTAACGTTATCACGGGCAAATCTTGCACACTCAAACACAACGTCACGAGTATTAGTTTTAATTCCACTATTAAGTCCACCCATAACACCGGCAAGCGCAACTGGCTTAACAGCGTCTGCAATAACTAAATTTTCTTGGTTTAAAGAAAACTCCTTCTCGTCGAGAGTAATAATTTTTTCCCCGTCGTTTGCCCTGCGAACGTTAATTTCGCCCCCCTCTAAATCACTTAAATCAAAGGCGTGCATAGGTTGTCCCATTTCAAGCAATACGAAGTTAGTTATGTCTACGATATTGTTTATTGAACGAAGCCCCATAGAAAAAAGCCTTCTCTTAATCCATCTTGGAGATTCACCAATTATAACGTCTTTAACTAAACGTCCTTTATATCTTGGACACAAATCATATGCAAAGTTGCTAATTTTAACAGTTTTTACGGTTGAAACGCTTTCGTCAACATTAAAAGACGTTTCAGGCATCTTAAAAGGTTTATTTAATACAGCAGAAACTTCTCTTGCAAGTCCTAAAATAGATTGACAGTCAGGACGGTTTGCCGTTACGTTTATATCAAAAATAACGTCCTCAATCTCTAATAATTCTTTAACCTCTTCACCTAAGGGGAAGTTTTCGTCTAAAATCAAAATTCCGTTAACGGATGCACCCTCATACCAATCGTCGTTAATACCGAGTTCTTCTCCGCTACAGAACATACCAAATGATGGCAAACCTCTCAATTCTCCATTAAATATACGTTCACCGTTAAAAAGAGTTGCTCCATCAAGCGCAACCGGAACTACTGCCCCAACGAAAATATTTGTGGCGGCGGTTATTATTTGTAATTTACCATACTTTCCCGCATCAATTTGTGTTACGGAAAGTTTATCAGCGTTAGGATGCTTTGCAATTTCTATAATTTTTGCTGTAACGATTTTATCAATTTTATTACCAAAGTAAACCGTTTCCTCAACCTCAAAACCACAAGAAAATAGTTTAGCCTCAAGTTCCTGTACGGAAACGTCTATATCAACGTAATCTTTAAGCCACGATAAAGGCAATTTCATAAATTTTATCTCCTATTAAACTGTTCTAAGAATTTTACGTTATTTTCAAACAACGTTCTAATGTCTGAAATACCGTACTTAATCATTGTAATTCTTTCAATACCAAGACCAAAGGCAAGACCAGAATATACGTTAGAATCAATACCACTCATTTCTAAAACGTTCTTATTTACAACGCCTGCGCCCAAAATTTCAATCCAACCCGTTCCTTTACAAAGGCTACAACCTTTTCCGTGGCACTTACAACAAGTAACGTCCACTTCAACGCTAGGCTCTGTAAAAGGAAAATACGAGGGACGAAAACGTGTTTTAGTTTCTTCATCAAATATAACCTTAACAAACTCGTCTAAAAGCCCCTTTAGGTCGCAAAGGGATACGCCTTTATCAACTACTAACCCCTCAATCTGATGAAACATTGGAGAGTGTGATGCATCGTCATCAGCCCTATAAACTCTACCAGGACTTAAAATTTTAATGGGAGGTTGTTTTCTTTCCATCGTTCTAACTTGTCCTGGAGAAGTATGCGGTCTAAGTAGAATATTTTCTGTAAAATAGAAAGTATCTTGCATATCTCTTGCAGGGTGATCCTTAGGTATATTTAAGGCTTGGAAACAATAGTAATCAGTATCGATTTCAGGACCTTCAAAAATTTCAAACCCCATACCCGTAAACGCATTTAAAATTTTATTCTTAACGATATTTAGTGGGTGAAGTCCACCGGTAGAAATTTTCTTACCGGGCATTGTAATATCAACCGCCTCTCTTTCAAAACGTTCGTTAAGTTCTTTTTCTTTCAAAAAGTTTTCTTTTTCCATAAAATACGAAGAAACTTCTTCTTTTAAATCGTTAACCATTTTACCAAAAGCGGCTTTTTGGTCGTTAGGAATATCTTTCATTCCCCTTAAAAGCATAGTTACTTCACCATTTTTACCGATAAATTTCGCTTTTAACTCACCAATATCTTTTAATTTTGTGATTTTTGAAAGTTCCTCTTTTGCTCTAACCCTCAACTCGTTAAATTTTTCTTGCATAACTCCTCCAATAAAAATAAAAAACGCCCCTAAAATAGGGCGTCAAATAAACGCGTTACCACCTAATTCACTTAACCAAAATTTTAGTTAAGCCTCAAAATCCTATAACGGAGATTACCCGTACCAACTTACTATTATTCAGTAGGTCGCTCCAAAGTGAATAACGAATATAAGCCTAAAAAACCTTACAGCCAAGGGCTTTTTCTCTGAAGTAGACTATCTCTATTCGTCTATCTTTATCAACGCTTTAATATATTTTAATATATTATAAGACATTGATTGTAAAAAGTCAACGAATTATTTGATTGATTTTAAGATAATATACTCCCCGACAAATAAACTTCTGGTACTTTTCCTATTAAGACGGTTTCACTTAATAGGACGTTTGTTGAAAATGTTTTTACCTTTTTATCTAAAGGAAATTGTAAAATAATTTCACTTTTTATATCAACGTATATTCCGTGTAACGTTTGATTAATGCCAACCGAATTAAATTTACTTACAAAGTCACAAGTAACGTTTTCCACAGTTAACGCCTTAAAAGTAACTTCTTTACCGTAACCGGACAAAATTGAAATACCACTAAAGGCAAGAAAAGGTAATTTAATACCCTTTTTTGTTTCCTCTTCAAGTTTTATCCTTGCGTTTTCCGTTAAACTTCTACTTAGTTGATTTAGTTTTTGTGAATTAGAAGATATCATAACAATATCTCCATTAGTATTTTTTTCAACTTCTATCAAATCGTAATAGTCGATAGGCTCGGAAAAAGAGGTAAATATTGCATTATTTATACAACTAACGCTTATTGTGTGCGCTTTTTCTATACACACGTCGTAAAGGTTAGAAATAACAACTTTTTTATAGTAGCAAATACTTAAAAATATTAGCGATAGGATTATTAAAATTGAAAAAAACCGCTTAATTGTTTTTTTGCGGTTTTTTCTTTTGTAATATACGAATTCGTTTGAACATTCTATCATACATAAAGAATATTCAAAACGTAGTGTAAATAATACTTAACGGTAAATATATATACAATAAAAACATCAATTTTATTAATAAATTATTAGTTTTTCTTTGATTTAGATTTAAAGATTAATGCAAAAAGATATCCAAAAACTATTGCCGCAGTTATTCCCATACCTGCTGAGGTAATACCGCCCGTTATCGCCTTCAACAAAGACTCTTTTGCCCCCTCTATTGCCCCCTTTGCAAGAAGATATCCAAACCCACAAATAGGTACGGTTGCGCCTGCGCCACCAAAATCAACTATATATTGATAAACACCTACTGCTTGCAATAAAACACCGGCAAGTAAAAAGTAAACTAAAATTTTTCCAGCAGTAATTTTTGTATAATTTATTAATAGTTGAGCGATAGTGCAAATTGCACCACCAACTAAAAAAACCTTTAAAAAAGTTAAAAATATTTCCATAATCCTCCTAACATTCAATACTAACGGCGTGCGCAACACCTGGAATACTTTCACCTTGTTGTGATGAAACGGAAGAAAGCAAAGCCCCCGTTGCCATAATTAGTACTTTGTTTAATTTTTTATTTAATAGTTTTTCGTATATATAAGAACAAAAAACCAAAGAAATACATCCCGCACCGCTCGCTCCTTGATATTCCTTTTCGCAAAGATTATATATAAGTTCTCCACAGTCAACGTGTTGTTTTTCTATATCGTAGCCTTTATCATAAACTAAATCTTTTAATATTCTTGAACCAAGCACGCCTAAATCACCAGTAAAAATTAAATCATAATCATTTGGGTTTAGCCCCGTTTCCTTAAAGTGAGTACACAAAGTATCTGCTCCCGCAGGTGCCATTGCCGCACCCATATTATTTGCATCTGTAACGCCAAAATCAATTATTTTACCTATGGTTGAACTAACTAATTTTGGACCTTTTCCCTCCATTGACAAAACACAAGCCCCTGCACCAGTAACCGTCCATTGCGCTTGAGGAGGTCTTGTACAACCAAGTTCTAACGGATAACGGTATTGTCTTTCAGCAGAAGAAAAGTGGCTACTAGTTGCACAAGCAACGTTTTTCAAATACTCACCGTCAATTAAAGTTCCACCAACGGTCAACGCCTCAGTAAAAGTTGCACAAGCATTATAAAGCCCCAAATATCCACTATTAAAATTTCTAAGCGCAAAGGTTGAGGAAATAATCTGGTCAAGCAAATCTCCTGCCATTATAGCGTCAATTTCCTCTTCCTTTTTTGAAGAGTTTTTTATGCTGTTTTTAATTGCTGTATATAACATTTTGCTTTCAGCCATTTCAAAAGATTTTTCGCCAAAAGTATCATCAGATAATCTCGTTTCAATATATTTTCCAATGCAACCTGCACTCTCCTTTGGCCCTGCAACGGTTGAAACACTAATTATTTTTGGTTTGTTTTTAAAAAATATCGTTCTCATTAAAATTATTTTGAGTAAATTTTACTACTTTATTCAAAAATAAAAAACCCACGAGAATTAGTGGCGTAGCGATAGAGATTTATCGTTACGCCACAACTATATTTGCCTAACGGCAAGTGATATGCCTTCGGCGTGATATTTTGCTAACGCAAAGTGATATTTTCACTTATAGTGAAAGTTAGGCAAATATAATACAACTTTGACTACAGGTCAAAATATAACTGCTTGCGCAGTTGGCGTTCGCGATGCTCGGCTAAACTGTTTGCTTGCGCAAACAATATCACTTTTAGCCACAAGGCTAAAAATATAACTTAAATCTTTAATTTTTGTGGATAAGAAAAGCCCACCATATTTCGCTTTTTTCGAAGTATAGTGGGCTACACTTTTATTTTGAATTAATATCCCTATGACTATTGCAGTTTTCTCGTAGGTATTAAGATTTTATAGTGTAAATTAGTTATTTAATAAGAGAATAAGCACCTATAATTCCCGCATCATTACCTAATAAAGCAGTTGTAATAATAGGTGGTTTTACGCCTTTATAACCAAAATAATATTTTTTACAATAGTCATAAATTTTATCAGTTAAATAACTTCCCTGCGCCGATAAACCGCCACCTATAATAAAAATTTCCGGACGGTAAACGTTAAATAAACTCATTATTCCATTAGATAAATATTCAATGTATCTATTAATTATTTGTATAGCAGTTTCGTCCCCTATTTTAGCACCGTCAAAAACAGTTTTTCCGTTAACATTATTAATATCGTTAGATACTATTTTCCAAAGTGCGCTTTGTTTGTTTTTTAACATTAATTCTTTTGTTTGGTTAATCAAAGCATTTGCAGAAGCGTATTGTTCAAAACAACCACTTCTTCCACAACCACACTTTTTGCCGTTATAATTTAAGGTGAAGTGCCCAAGTTCTACACCACTTCCGTCTGCCCCATTAAATAGTTTATCGTTTAAAATTATTCCTCCACCAACACCCGTTCCAAGCGTTAATAATATAGCGTTCTTATGTTCTTTAGCAGCACCAAATTCCTTTTCCGCTAAAGTTGATGCATTAGCGTCGTTACAAACGCTAATCTTTATATTAAACCTTTTTGACAATTCTTGCTTTAACGGTGCATTTTCAAATTCAAAATTAGATGATGATATTATAACCCCATTACTATCTATTAACCCAGGACAACCGACACCTATACCACAAATATCAGTAGTTAACATGTTTGCTTTTTTTAAAATAAAATCAACGTTATCACAAATAAGATTAACTAATTCACAAAATTTTTTTGGCGTATAAAATGTAATTTTATCTAAAATTTGACCATCGTTATTTACTAAACCTATTTTAACAGACGTTCCGCCTATATCAACACCAATACCTAACATAATTCCTCTATAAACAAGATAAGTAACAAAAAAAATTTTTTTTGCGTAATCTATTATAATATGAGAAGAATAAAAAGTCAATTAGGTAGTATAAAACAGCCGTTTTGACATATTAAAGCACATTTTTTATACCACAATCTATCTATAACAAACTAAAATTATGGGGAAAATTATTAAAATAAAAAAATTTTAAAAAAAATTTAAAAAACCCCTTAAAAATAGTTGCCTTTTTCTTTTATATTTGGTATATTATATCAGCAACGGCAAGCTGAACGGAAGCATAGCTCAGCTGGGAGAGCATCTGCCTTACAAGCAGAGGGTCATAGGTTCGAGCCCTATTGTTTCCACCAATCGCTTGCCGTTGAATATGGATGCGGGAATGGCTCAGTGGTAGAGCGTTGCCTTGCCAAGGCAAATGTCGCGAGTTCGAATCTCGTTTCCCGCTCCATTTTTTTATTATTTGGGTTTTCCCAAACGGCGCCATAGCCAAGTGGTAAGGCACGGGTCTGCAAAATCCTCACCCCCAGTTCAAATCTGGGTGGCGCCTCCAAAATATGCCGAAGTGGCGGAATAGGCAGACGCAAGGGACTTAAAATCCCTCGGTGGCAACACCGTACCGGTTCAAGTCCGGTCTCCGGCACCATGAAAATCGTTAGGTTTTACCTAACGATTTTTTTTATAGGTAATTAAAAAGAAACAATCCGATATTAAAATCGAACTGTTTCTTTAAAATTCACAAGTTTATCTTGTCTGAAAAGCCCTATTAAAAGAGCGATTACAGCTGCTTTTATAGGTATTATATTCCCAAAAATTCTCCTTCTTTTCCTCCGTTAATAGCGTGATAATATAAATGCACGTATTTTAATGCATTGAAGCGTTTACTACCCTTAAATTGATAAACTTTATCCAAGTGATATACGTTTAGTTTATTTCTTCCTAAAACGGAAACAGCGGAAACGTTATCAAAATCTAAAATAATTTGATTATCAAAATAATCAACTACAAATTTATTAGCGTAAATTGATATTTTTGATTTTTTTGATATTTTTCTTTTTCTCTTGTAAAGTATTACCTCAAAGAAGGTTGCGTCATCAACGTATAAAGGAGTTTCTATATAATTATGCAAATCGGATTTTCTAACAAAGTCGGCTTGATAATCATACCACTCTTTAACCGTCTTAAAAGTAAAACTTTGATTATTGCTACTAAGCAACTTATCCTCTCCGTATTCAACGGATAGCCCACAGGTTTTACATTTTATAAAGTTCCCCTCGCTTTCAAACTTAGAAAAACCACACTTAGGACAAACGTAGATTGCACGCTCTAAATATTCCGCTTTCTTTTTATGCACGTATTTCCCTGTATAAGAATAATCATTAACGTATAATTCTGAATTAATTATAGTTAACAACTCTTCATCAGACATCTTTTTAATTTCATCCGCCTCAATTACCTTTGAAACGTAGGATTTAATTTCTCCACGTCTAATACAGTCACTCCATCTTGGATGAACGCCATATCCACCTTCTATTCTTAATATGGCAACTGGCAACTTTAATATTTTAACGAGTTTAACGATTGACGGCTTAAGATATTCAGTAGTTCCGCTATACGTTCTATTGCCCTCTGGAGCAATAGCAATAGTACCCCCTTCTTTTGCAACTCTTAAACAGTTCATTACCGCCAACGAATCGTTTGCTTGCTTTTTAATAGGAATTGGAGCAACTGCCCATTTTAAAAGTTTACTAACAAAACCGTTTGAAAACAAATCCTCGCTTGCGACAAAATACACCGGACGCTTAAACGTCATTGAAACCAAAAACTGGTCATATGCCGTTTGGTGATTTAACAGTATTAAAAACTGCCTATTTTTTTCCTTTTTAAAAGGAGAAACTTTCACTCTATACTTTAATCTTACGTAAGGTGAAATGAATATACGTGCTATTGATACAATTAATTTGTGGCGGAACTTTACCCACCTATTTTTCTTTTTACTTTTCACAAGAATATTTTAACACAATTAGTAGATTCAGTCAATAAATAAGATAAAATTTAAAAATAAAACTCCCCACGAAAAACGTGGGGAATTAAATAAGTTTATTTAGTTTAATTATTTAACATTGAAATAATTTATTGAGTTATTATATGAAATATCTTCAACAACTTTTCCAACTAATTCTAAATTTGAAGTGATTTCGCCGTTTTCAACCAAAGTTCCTAAGTAGTTGCATAAAATTCTTCTAAAATAGTGGTGACGAGGATATGATAAAAGTGAACGACTATCGGTAAGCATACCAACAAAGGTTGCTAAATGTCCCGTAGCAGTTAAATCCTCTAAGTGCTTTTCCATACCTTGTTTGTTATCTAAGAACCACCATGCAGGTCCGTATTGAATTTTACCCTTTGCACTTGAGTCTTGGAAGCAACCAAGTAAGGTAACCATTTCACAGTTCATTTTGGGATTGAGGTTGAAAATGATTGTTTTAGGCAATAGATTTTCTTGGTTAAGTTTATCAAATAATCTACTCATAAACTTAATACTATTTTCCTCAGAAATGCTATCAAAACCAGTATCAAGACCAAGTTTATGAAGCATTTGAGTGTTATTGTTACGCATTGCACCAACGTGAACTTCACACCTAATATCGTATTTAGCGTACATTTTCATTAAGAAATAAGTTAAATATCCCTTAAAAATTTGGCTTTCTAATTCAGAAACGTTTTCACCCTTTCTACGTTTAGCGAAAACAATTTCCGCCTCTTCTTTAGAGTATACCTTATATACGCTTTCAAGTGCAATATCTGCAGCACAAGTTCCTACTTTTATAAAATCTTGAAGTCTTTGTTCTAACGCCTTTTCAAGGTCTGAAACGGTATCAATTTTAAAAGTCAACGCCTCAAGTAAACCAACAAATTCGTTGTATTTTTCTGCCTCAATATTCATTATTTTATCCGCTCTAAATGCGGGGATAACCTTAAATTTATAATCTTTTGAAGCAATCTTTATAAAGGTAGTAAGGTCGTCAAAAACTTCGTTAGTAGTAAAGATAAACTTAACGTTAGAACTTTCGATTAAACTTTGGGGCGTGATTTGATTTATTTTAATAAATTCATTACACCAATCCCAAATTTGTTCTGCATTTTCCTCGTTAATTTCAAGTTCACAATTAAAAAATTCTTTTAATTCTACTTGCGACCAGTGATATAAGGGATTACCAAATGCGGTTGAAAGAGTTTTACAGTAAGCAATAAATTTTTCCTTGTTGGATTTATCCCCTGTAATACATTCTTCATCAATACCGAAGTTTCTCATAAGTCTCCATTTATAATGGTCGCCTGCAAGCCAAATTTCAAAAACGTCGTTAAAAGTCTTGTTTTCTAAAATTTGTTTTTCAGGTAAATGGCAGTGATAGTCGAATATCGGCATATTTTTTGCGTGTTCAAAATATAATTTTTTAGCAGTTTGATTTTTAAGCAAAAAATCGTCTTTCAAATAACTCATAACCTCTCCTTTACGTTATACGTTAAGCGTAAATATATTTTTAAAAAATTATAACACAGTAACATTAAAAAATCAATGTATTTTAATTTATTTTAATTATAATTTGTAAATAGGTATAAAAAGATTTTGCGTTTTTAATTTTTTATGCTATAATACATATAAGATGCGAGCATGGCGGAATTGGCAGACGCGCTAGACTTAGGATCTAGTGGGCGACCGTGGGGGTTCAAGTCCCTTTGCTCGCACCAACAAAAAGGAATAGGTTCTTGCCTATTCCTTTTTTGTTTATATAGATTTATAAGGGACTTGAACGAGTAGGTATCGGCAACTTAAAAGTTTGAGACAACAGAATTAGTTGCCGACGAAAGGTAGTCACCTACCTTTCGCTACTCCGACGTGATAGTAAGGCAAAGCCTTACGGAGCAAGTTCCTTTGCTCGCAAAAAAAATGAGTAGGTTTTACCTACTCTTTTTATTTTACACTAAATTATTTCTTTTCAACTAAAACTTTTTTAAGTTTAGCAAATCTGGGAAGTCCGTCTTCTTTAACCATATCAGGTTCACCTTGAATTAAAGGAAGTGCATATTTAACGAACTCTTCAGAAATTCCAGTACCGTTATTAGTAATCCATTCTAACGGAACGGTTTTTTCAGTATTTGCGGCAAGTTCTAAAGGTAATAATTTATATTCGCACTTATATTCATCACCCTCTACCCTTGCGTAACAAACCATTTTATCCGTTTCGCCGTTAACGGCTGCTCTAACCGCTTGTTTACCAGCCTCAAAGGTTTCTTCAATATCTACTTTACTTGCACAGTGTGCTGCGCATCTTTGCATTAAAGAAAGTTCTACCGCTCTCGTCTTAAATCCTGTTTCGTTTTTAATGATGTTTGCAAGGCTTGATGCTAAACCACCAAGTTGTGCGTGACCAAAACTATCTCTTGCGCCCGTTTGACCTAAAACTTCGGTAATTAACTTACCAGATTTATCATGAACGCCCTCTGAAACGCAAACTATACACTTATTATTATTTTCTGCACAAACTTTTTTAACGTCACAAACGAACTTATCAACGTCAAAATCAATTTCTGGAAGATAAATAAGATTTGCACCTAACCCCTTGTAGTTAGCAAGAGCGGCAGATGCGGTAAGCCAACCTGCGTTTCTACCCATAGCCTCGATAATACAAACCATAGGCGTATCGTAAACTTTAGCATCAAGATTGATTTCCATTATAGAAGTTGCAATATACTTCGCTGCAGAAGCAAAACCTGGGCAGTGGTCTGTACCAAAAAGGTCGTTATCAATAGTTTTAGGTACACCGATAACGTTCATATCATAACCAGATTTAGCCATATATTTACTAATCTTATTGCAAGTGTCCATACTATCGTTTCCGCCGTTATAGAAGAAATATCTTACGTCGTATTTCTTAAAAACTTCAAGCAATCTCTTATAATCGGTATCGTCAACATCTGCATCTTTAAGTTTGTATCTAACTGAACCTAAAGCGGAAGAGGGAGTGTTTTTTAATAATAAAAGTTCCTTTTCGTCCTCTTTAGAAATATCGTACATTTCCTCGTTTAAGATACCTCTAATACCGTGAACTGCACCATAAACTGCAGTAACTTGAGGAGATGCTAACCCCTCTAAAAATACACCTGCTGCACTTGCGTTAATAACCGAGGTAGGACCGCCCGATTGAGCAAAAATTAATGCACCTTTTAAATTTTTCATTTTGTATTCTCCTAAAATGTATAATTATAAACTCAATACGTGAGCAATTTCGTACAAATCTTTATCAAACGGTCTAACCCTTTTATTTACTTCACTAAAAGGCACGGTAATAACCTTATTATCTCTAATACCTATAGCGCAACTATCCGCACCGTCTCTTAAAAGTTCTACCGCTTTATAACCAAATCTTGCAGCCAAAATTCTATCCTGCATGTTTGGTGAGCCACCACGTTGTATATATCCAAAATTGGTAACCTTAACACCTATTCCGCTCTTTTCGTGGATATACTGTGCAATTTCATCTCTATTTCCTGCACCCTCAGCAAGAATAATCATATTAGAAGTCTTACCTCTTTTATAACTCTTTTTAATTTTAGATGCAATCTCATCTAAATCAAAAGGAATTTCAGGAACTAAAACGTATTCTGCACCACCCGCAACGCCAGCATACAAAGCAATATCACCACAATGGCGACCCATAACTTCTAATAAACAAACTCTATCATGCGAGTGCATTGTATCTCTAAGATTATTTATTGCCCATAAAACGGTGTTAACTGCAGTATCAAAACCAACTGTATAATCGGTATAAGAAAGGTCGTTATCAATAGTCCCTGGAATACCTATAACCTTAATCCCAAAGTTATCAAAAAGGTCTTTTGCACCTCTAAACGTACCGTCACCACCAATAACTACTAAACCTTCAATTCCGTAAGCGGAAAGTGTTTCAACTGCTAACTTTTGCGTTTCGATATCCTTAAACTCTGGACATCTTGCAGTTTTTAAGAAAGTACCGCCTTTATGAATCATATCGGACACGGAACGAGTACCAAGTCTTGTAATACTTCCGTCAACAAGACCGGCATAACCTCTTTCTACACCGTAGATATCAATGTTATTATTAAGAGCAGTACGAACTACCGCCCTTAAACAAGCGTTCATACCTGGAGCATCTCCACCACTAGTTAAAACTGCTATTCTCATCATAAAAAATCTCCATAAAACTCATTAGTTAACACTATCTTTTCTATTTTAACATTACAGAAAAAATTTAGCAAATATTTTAAATGCTATTTATACCTTTTTCTTAAATAAAATCATATCTTTTTCTTGGAAAAAATTCCTAAGTTCACTCTTAAGCCCCTCACACCATCGAACCGAGCAATTCGTATTATATTTTTTGTCTTTAATTGCAAGTATAACGGGAACATCACCGGGATAATCAGTTAATAGGTCTAAAATATCGTCAACTTTATCTTCAACGAGTTTATCAACGATAAGCCCTAAAAAGAGTTTTTCTTGTGGCTCAGCATTTTCCTCTTTTATATCAATCTTTTCAAGATTGTCGGCTATTATTTGAGCAACGCCGTCCTTAATTTGAATTTTTCCAGAAACTTTAACAATTTCTTCGTTATTTATTAGCGCCCTTACCTTGTCATACACCTTTGGAAAGATAATTACTTCTATTTGACCGTAGATATCTTCAACCTTTGCAAAAGTCATTGTCGAACCGCCACGAGTTGATAGGTTTTTATATTCTGAGATAATACCACCCATAACAACGTAATCTCCGTCCTTAATTTCGGTATACGTTTTTGCGTGTTCATCATCTTCAATAAAATAGTCTAAAACACCCGTGTTGAAGGTGTATTTATCAAACTGTGCCTTATAATCGGAAAGCGGGTGTCCGGAAAGATATACGCCAAGCACCGTCTTTTCCATTATAAGTTTCTCTTTTGAAGAATATTCCCCTACGTTAGGTATCTCAAGTTCTAACCCTTCGTCCTCTTTAAGAATTGTTCCGAATAGGCTAATTTGGAAAGCGTTTTTCTTTTTGTTTGCCTCAGAAATTCTATCCATATATTCTGCAAACACCATATGAAGTGCCTTTCTTGATTGTCCAAAAATATCGAATGCACCTGCAAGTATTAAACTTTCAACTAATCTCTTATTTATTCCTAACCCTATCGTTCTATTTATAAAATCTGCAAAGGAAGAATAATCTCCATTTTTATTTCTTTCTTCAACGATAGCGTTTACAACTCCTAACCCAACGTTTTTTAGACCAACAAGACCAAAACGAATTTTGCCATTTTCACATTTGAAAAAAGCAACACTCTTATTAATGTCGGGTGGAAGAACTACTATATCTTTTGTTTTAAGATAGGTTAAATATTTAGAAGTTTCTTCAATTTTGTCAAATCTATTGTTTAAAATCGAGGCAAAAAATTCAACGGGATAATAGTGCTTTAAGTAAGCCGTTTGGTATGATAATACTGCATATGCCGCTGCATGTGACTTATTAAACGCATATTTTGCAAAACCCGCCATTTCGTCAAACACTTCGTTGGCAACGTCCTCAGGAACGCCATTAGCAACTGCTCCAACTATGGGGTCACCCTTCTCGCTTACGCCACCGTTAATAAAAATTTTCTTTTGCCTAGCCATTTCTTCGGCGTTCTTTTTACCCATTGCACGCCTAACGATATCCGATTGACCAAGTGAAAATCCGCCCAACTTTTGGCACATTTGCATTACTTGTTCTTGATAAATCATTACACCGTAAGTATTTTTAAGAATAGGCTCAATAAGTGGGTGTTTATACCTAATCGTTTCAGGATTATGTTTATACTTAACGTAGGTCGGTATAGAGTCCATAGGACCAGGGCGGTACATTGAAATACCCGCAATAATGTCTTCAAAAGTAGAAGGCTTTAAGTCCCTCATAAAACGTTTCATACCGGGACTTTCAAGTTGGAACACCGCATCAGTTTCACCATCACCGATAAGTTTATAAACGTTCTCGTCGTCGTAACCTAACTTATGAAAGTCAAGTTCAACGCCAAAATCTTCTTTAATGTATTGTTTTGCCTTGGATACGTCGGTTAACGTTCTCAATCCTAAAAAGTCCATTTTAAGCATACCAAGTTGCTCAACTTCCTTCATATCGAATTGAGTAGTAACGTCGTCACCGTTCCTCTGCAAAGGAACGTTATCTGCAATAGGCTTAGCGCAAATAACTACGCCGGCGGCGTGCATACCAGTTTGCCTTGGCATATCTTCTACACGGATAGCCATATCAACGACTTTTTTAACCGTTTCGTCCGTTTGGTACATTTCCTTTAATTCTTTAACGGAAACGTCCTCCCCGTCTTTATTTTTCTTAAAGCCAAAAGTTTCACTTATAGAGGCTTTACCGTCCATAAGTTTTGTGATTTTATCCGTTTCGGAATACGGAACTCTAAACACCCTACCAACGTCTTTTATAGCAGCACGTCCTGCAAGAGTACCAAAGGTAACTATTTGCGCAACTCTATCAGCCCCGTACTTTCTTCTAACGTATTCAACGACTTCTTCACGCCTATCGTCTTGAAAGTCTATATCAAAGTCGGGCATACTAACTCTTTCAATATTTAAAAATCTCTCAAATACAAGGTCGTATTTTAAGGGGTCAACGTCGGTTATTCCAACGGAATATGCGATAATACTTCCTACACCACTACCACGCCCCGCACCAACGGAAATTCCAACACTCTTTGCATAGTTAATAAAATCCCAAACAATAAGATAATATTCCACGTACCCCATTTTGTGAATAGTGTTAAGTTCGTATTCAAAACGTTCTCTAATTTCGTCAGTAATTACGGGATAACGCTCCTTTAATCCCTTTTCAGCGAGGTCCTTAAAAAAATCGAAAGCCGTTTGACCGTTATCGGGAACGTATCCTGGAACAAGTGATTTATCTCTTATAGGCTCACATTTATCATTAAGGTCAAATATGGGCTCTTCGTTACATTTTTCAGCAATAATAACGGTGTTAGAAATAGCCTCGGGAACATATGAAAAAAGTTCCGCCATTTCCTCAGGGGTTTTTAGATAGGCTTGGTCGGTATCCATCTTAAATCTCGTGGGGTCGTCAATGGTGGATTTCGTGCTAATACAAGCAACAACGTCTTGCACTTCCGAATCTTCTTTTTCTATATAATGAACGTCGTTAGTAGCAACTAAGCCTATATTTAGTTCTTTAGCAATTTTAATTAAAAGTGGGTTAATTCGCTTTTGTTCGGGCAAGCCGTGGTCTTGAATTTCAATATAGAAATCCTCCCCAAACATTTCTTTAAGCATTTTAGCGGATTCTACTGCCCCGTTATAATCTCCTTGGACTAATCGTTTTGATACTCTACCTTGTAAGCATGCAGAAAGACAAACCAACCCCTCAGTGTGTTCTTTAAGAAGTTTATAATCAATTCTCGGTTTATAATAAAAACCGTCAACGTAAGCAATAGAATCAAGTTTAATGAGGTTTTTATACCCCTTTTTATTTTTGCAAAGTAAAATTAAGTGGTCGTAACCCTTTTCTTCTTTTTTATAATCTTCAGCAACGTAAAGTTCACAACCTATTATAGGTTGCATTTTTGCTTGTTCTTCACTTTCGCCATTTTCCTTAGCTTTTAAGTACGCCTTTTTAGCACACTCGGCAAAATAAAGCGTACCAAACATATTACCATGGTCGGTAATGGCTAAAGCGTGCATATTTTTCTTTCTACAAGCCTTAAAAACCTCGTCAATTCTCGTTGCACCGTCCAACAAGCTATATTCTGTATGAACGTGCAAATGTACAAAATCAGGCATCATTATTCCCCTTTATTTCATTTGCAATTTCTACTATTTTTCTCAATCTATGGTTAAGACAACTTTTGCTAATATTTAATCTTTCAGAAAGTTCTAAAAGGGTTTCGTCAGGATAATTTTTTCTTGCTAATGCAGTTTGTTTTAGGCTATCTTTTAATGAATTTAGCCCAACACTTTCCTCTATTACCTTTATTGACTCTAAAAGTTTAGCAGACGCTTCTACTTGTTTATTAACGTTACTTAAATCACAGTTCATTCGGCGATTTGCCGAGTTAATTAATTCCTTACTTATTAATAATTCGGTAAGTTTAAGCACGGAGACGGGCGCACCTATAAATGCAATAAAGTCTTTTATGCTTTCAGCACTTTTTAGGTACAAAACGTAGTTATCCTTTCGCCTTAATATTTTTGATAATATTCCGTTTTTATGAAGTATTCCGTTTGTTTTAGCAGCAGGCTCTGGGTGTGAAAAAACCATTTCTAAATGATATTTAGTATTAGTTGAAATATCCCCACTATCAGGCACTAAACATACACCACAAGATAAAAACAAACCTCTTAAAAAGGACTTAAAACAACATTCCTTTTCCGTTATTTTACCGTAAAAATCAAAGTTAACAGCAAGGTCACCGTCATACTCGCAAAAAATTTCAAGTTCGGTTAAAACTTTTATACCCATTTCCCCAGAAATAACTAACTCAAACTTTTCCTTTTTATTAAGTCTATCCTCTGAAATTGTTATTTCTCTTACTGCATAACCAAATAAATTTTGCAAATATTCTGAAATGGTAAGAGAGGACTCTTCGTCGTAACACTTAAAGGAAAGTTGAACTTCTCCATCCTTTTCATATAAAGTACCAGACCCCCTAATCAAACCTGCAAGAAAGGCTTTTTTGCAGTGGTTGTCCTTGATTTTTTTTGATAGAATCTCCTTTTTAATTACTTCGCCAAAATTCATCTACCCGAATTCTCCTTAAACTGTTTAAATCTAAATTCCGGTATTTTTCCGTTAATATTTGCAATTCTATCCTCATCTATATTTAACCTTTCAATTATACTTTCAACAAGGCTTATTTCACCAACTCTGCTTGGGTTATGAGCATCGGAATTAATAACAAACTTAACCTTAGTCTTGGATAAAATATTTGAAATTTCCTCATCAGATAAGTGAACTTTTTTTGCGTTTAATTCAATATAAGTTCCGTAATCAGATGCAACTTTTGCAACCTCTAAAGCATCAGCGTAACAGCAATAATTGAGGTGAGTAATAACGTCAACGGGGTTATTTTTAATTACGTTTGTAAAAGTCTTAGTATTTTCCTTTATTAGGCGAGATGAAATGTCGCTCTTTTTAAAAGTAGAATTAAAAAAGTTCGGTAAAAAAACGGAAAAAGCCGTTCCAACTTTATATAAAACGAACTTATGAATTCCCGCTAAAAACAAATCGAACTTATCGTAATTTTTCTCTTTTAAGTCTACCGTTCCGTCCGTACCTATTATATTAGATTCAATGCCAACTAACACCTTTACTCCCGTCTTTTTCGTAGCCTCGTCACATTGAGAAATAACCGACGGCATCTTCCATTTTCTCAAACCGAAAGCAGGGTGAGAAAAGCCGTGGTCAGTTATTCCAATTTCTTTAAAACCAAGCCTTTTAGCAACTTCTGCATTTTCTATAACCGTACCCTTTCCGTGGGAAAAAACGGTGTGTGTATGATAATCTGCACTAAGGAACATTAAAATTCTCCAAGATATTCTAATTCTTCATTAAGTTTTACGTTAAATTTATTAAAAACTTCAAGTTTAATAAAGGAAATAAGTTTATACACATCTAAAGAAGTGCAACAGTCGTTAGCAAGTATAAAATTTGCGTGTTTTTGTGAAACCTGTGCCCCACCTATTTTATACCCTTTTAAGTGTGCTCTTTCAATAAGTTCACCAGCATAGTAACCCTTAGGATTTTTAAAAACAGACCCGCAAGTTCTTCCAACAGGATGTAAACTTTTTCTTTTATTTAAAATTTCGGCAATTCTTTTTTTTATATTATTTGTATTATCTTTATTAAAGGAAAATTTTGCAGAAACTATAACGTCCTTGCAATGTAGAAACCTACTTTTTCTATAATAAAATTTACAGTTATCCCTATCGTATCTAAACAATTTACCGTTTTTTACCGTTTCAACATAGACAAGGTGGTCGGATATGCAAGACAAAAAAGCACCTGCATTCATTGTAATTGCGCCACCAATTGTTGCGGGAATTCCCGAAAGATTTTCCATCCCTGACAAGCCGTTATCGGCACAAAAGTTTATTAATGAAGATAAATTTACCCCTGCACCAACTTTAATTTCGTCATTATCCAAAATTTTTATTCTTGATAATTTTTTTAACGAAATTATTACGCCTTTATATCCATAATCGGAAACTAATATATTACTGCAATTACCTATAACTTTATAAGGCAAACCCTTAACTTTACAATATTCAATACACTCGCAAAGATTTTTAAGAGAATCAGGCTCGCAATAAGCGTGTGCATTTCCGCCTGTTTTGAAAGACGTCTTACAGCCTAATGGCTTAAAAAAAGTTATTGAATCTAATACAGAATTAAACAAAAGGGTGTTTTCGCCCATATATCTCCTTATACTATTTTACTATATTTTTTTATTTTTTACAAGACTATATCATAAAGTTTTTAATTTTATTATAGGCATTTTCATCACCCTCGTAGGCAATTAAAGATTGTTCTTTTAAGTTTAACAAACTCTCTCTTTTGTTTAGTATTGAAATTGTTTTAAAACTTACAACGTTTTGCATTAAACGCATATTTTCAGTAGAATATTCAACAGAATAAAAACAGGAAAACATATCAATTTCATTTAATTTAGTTTGAGATTTTTCCGACAACAAAAAATTCACAAAATCGATAGATTTATTCACCTTTTCCTCCTCACCAGAAAAAACTGAAACGTATTGATATTCGTCGTTGTACCCATCTAAAGTCTGCATTGAATAATTAAATCCTCTATTATTAAGTCTAACAACGTCCCTTTGTGTGCCAAGAAGATATTCCGCTTGCCCGTTAACAAACTCACAATATGCATTAAATTGATTTTTAATTTTTAGGTTAAATTTTTGATTAAACTCTAAAATGGAAATTATAGGTAAATTATATTCAGCGTTTGAAACAACACAAACGTTTTTATTCGCATTTTTCTTACTAAATTCATTATTTTTAATCAGCACATAACCGCCCCTACACCACGGAATTGCTATATTGTTTTTATCAATAACTCCACCCTTGAAAGTATAATCTAAAGTAAGAGATACAACGTTTTCCACTTCAACTCCTGCACCGTAAGATATAACGTCGGGATAAATCTTGTTGGAAAAATTTTTCATCACACTTTCTACCGTGTGAGAAATTACAAAAACCAAAACGCCTTTATTTTCCTTTTCAAAATTTCTTGCAATTTTTAGTAGAAAATTTTTTCTTGAGCCACTTCCACCCTCGAAAGTATCCACGTGCCAAAGAGTAATTATTCCCTTATACCCCTCGCTACTCGATAAATCTTTTCTCTGAGAAATTTTATCAACGCCAAAAAATATTGTAAAAGCAACGCTAAATGATAATATTATTATGATAAAAATTCTATAAAATTTCATAATAGAGTATATTCTAAAACAATAAAAAAAAGGACGAATAACACGCCCTTTTTATAATAAAATTAAATTTTTAATGAAGTTTTTGCCTTGCCAACCGTGGCAACTGAAACTTTGTTTACGTTGAAAATCTCTTTTATAACTTCATTTACGGAATTTATAGTTACCGAATCAATTTTTCTTATCTTTTCTTCAAAATCAAATTCCTTATTCAAATACAATAAATATCTACCATATAAAAGCATTTGCGACGCAGTGCTTTCCTGCCCCATAATAAAGGAACTTTTAACTTGTTCTTTTGCTCTTAAAAATTCCTTTTCGGTAATACCTTCACTACCAAATTTTTTAATTTCATTAATTATTGCATCAAATGATTTTTCTCTCGAATCGTTATTAACTCCAGAATAAATTTCCACCACGCCTTGGTTTTGATATTGCGATAAATAAGAGTAGACAGAATAGCAAAGCCCCAATTCCTCACGGATTTTTTGAAAAAGCCTACTACTCATACCACCGCCAAAAACTACGTTTGCAAGATTAAGTGGGTCACTTTTATCGTCTATTACAGAAAATGCCGGCATTGCAATACCAAGGTGACACTGTTCTATATCCTTACTTTTATGAATATTGCCAACACCTTTTTCAATAATTTCCGCAGTTTCAACCAGTTTGTTATTCTTAAAATTTTGGACAAATAATTTATAAACCATTTCCTCTGTAGCCTTTACGTCAACGTTCCCTGCTACAGAAATTACTACGTTATCTGGAGTATATCTATCGTTAATATATTTAATTAAGTCGCTACGAGTAAACCTTTTAATATTGTTATCACTGCCCAAAATAGTTTGTCCAAGTCCCCTTTCGCCAAAATAACTTTGCGCCAAAAGGTCTAAACACAAATCTTCTGGAGTATCTTCACACATATTTATTTCTTCTAAAACAACGCCTTTTTCCCTTTCTAACTCCTTATCGTCAAAAACAGAGTTGAAAAAAATATCGGATAAAACTTCTAACGCCTCTCCAAAATGCTCGGTTGTAGATTTAATATAATAACAAGTACTTTCTTTAGAAGTATAGGCGTTTATTTGCGCACCTATCCTATCTATACTATCAGATATCTCAAATGCAGAACGAGAAGTAGTCCCCTTAAATAAACAATGTTCAATAAAATGAGAAATGCCGTTGTTTTCTTCATTTTCATTTACGCTGCCCGTCTTTACCATTACTCCACAAGAAACGGAATACAACCCCTCCATTTTTTTTATAATTAATCTAAGACCGTTTGGAAAACGTTTATAATAATTCATATTAACCTCCACTTGTTATTATGGGTATTAACGAGCAAAATATCTACGAAATATTTTCACTTACCGTTACCACTGAAAAACCATTGTCTATATAATACCTCAAAATGTCAGAAAGAGCAAGCAAAGTATGCTCCTTTGGATGCATTAATATTAAATCCCCATTAGTCACTCCGTTAGTAGCCCTTTTATAAACTAAATTTTTATCAGCATCTCTCCAGTCAATAGTATCTTTCGACCACATTATGACTTTATAACCAAGTTCATAACACGCCTCTAACGTATTAGAAGAAAAACTACCCGATGGAGGCGCAAAAAGATTTGTTTTTGCACCTGATAACGCTAAAACTATTTTTTCAGTTAAATAAATTTCCTCTTTATTTTTATCATATGAAATTTTAGCGTGATCCTTATGAAAGTAGCCGTGATTTGCAATTTCGTGCCCAGAAGAGAGAATTTTATTTAATGTTTTACCATTATCGTCTGCCCAGCAACCACCAACGAAAAAGGTTGCTTTTACTTTATACTCATCTAAAACATCAACGATAGAACACACAATATCGGTATTTTCATACACGTTAAACATTAAACTTACTTGCTTTTTATCCCTATTGCCGTTATATATTGCCTTAATCTCTTTTCCACCATAGATAGGCACAATATTTTCCGGCAAAAAAAATATTAGTGACACTATACTAAATACACCTACCAAAATTAAATTTGTAATTAAAGTGATTTTATTTTTTTTGCTCATATCTCACCTCATTTAAGAATATGTCTAAATAAACGATAAAATTACTGAACAAAAAAATAAAAAAGCAAGCGATTCGCTTGCTTTTTAAATAGCATATATCAAATATCAGCCTTACCAAGTAAATAATCTACTGAAACGTCAAATAACTCAGAAAGTTTTACAAGTTGGTCATAATTACATTCAAACAGCCCTTTTTCAAACCTTTGATATACGGGCTGTGCTACACCTAAATAATCTGCAACTTGCTTTTGTGTTAGTTTAGCAGATTTTCTACACTCAAAAAGTCTTTTACCTACTTCTTCTTTCATAATAACCTCTTGACAATACTATACATTTTATGTATAATAAATTGTAAAAATATACACTTTATGTATTTGCAGGCAAAGTATGAATAAAAAAGTTTAGAAAAAAAACCTCTATATGAATTGAGAGTAATTGCAAGAAGTTTAGGAGTTAAAAGCCCTACTCAACTTCAAAAAAGCATATTAATTGATGAAATATTAAAAGTTTATTCTGGCGAGCAAAAACCATATTATACCAAAATGGGCAGAACACCATTTAGAACAAATATAAATTATGATAATTATTCTCCCATGATAACACCTGATAAAATTAAAAAAATCAATCTGCTTTTATCTTTAGTAAAACAAGAAATTTTTGAAATTTTAATAGATAATACCGATAGATAAAAAAGCAAGCGTTTCGCTTGCTTTTTAGGAAAATAATAAAATTACTTTTTTAGATTTAACTAAACCCGCTATTCGCTTTTCCAAACTTCTACAGGTTTATCTTTATAACGCTTTCTAAAAATTTTTCTTCTAAACAAGAACATAGTATAAATTACCCATAGAACAAAGAATATAGCGCATGCAATTATTGCGTTCATTAAAGACTGCCCCGCAAAACTTAACAAAAACAATAACGGTGCAATCATAACCATTGCAGGAAAGTTTGAAAGAATATAAAGGCTTGAAGTAGGCGTACGTAATCCTGGGTCAACTTCTTTCATTAAAATCATACCATTAGAAGCAGTCCCCGTCATCGTGCCGAAACTCATTAAGAAAAACTCGTGTTCAAAGCCCTTAAAGCACTCTTTAGCAACTAAGCGAATATAAATATAAGTTACCAAAGTACCAACAATGCTTAGGATAACGATTGGTAAAATATAATTTTTAATATCGTTTATTTCTATTGCAGCAACGCCGGCAACTATCATTAAATCGAAAGAAAAGCCAGAAATTCTATCCATTTGATAATTGTTGATATACTCCCTACGCATAATATTGCGTTTACGCAAACGTTTAACTACAAATTTTATTAACATAGCCGCAAGCGACGCCCATAGAAAGTTAAAACCCCACGCAATACTATTAGTAAAATTAGAAATAATGCCAAGTAAGTACATAAATCCGAAAGATAGTGCATACGCAAGCGCAACGAAACCCGCTTGAATAGTAAATTTATCAATGGATTCGTTATCGGGAATTTCATCCCCATTAGGGTTGGTTTGGTCTATAAAACCTTCAGACAAACTGCCTTTGCGCACTTGAAGGTCGCCACGTTTTTTATGTAAATTGATATAAAACACACCGAAAATAGACGCCACTATAAATCCAATGGATGCAAGCGACAATCCGAAACTACCATTGCCTGCGAACTGTGTTGATGACATATTAGTATAGTTTACATCCCAAGTCAAAGCATTACCAGGTCCTTGACCAAATGAAAGGGGCAAAATTAAACCGCTAATATAAGAAACAACTTTATCACCATGTTGAGTTAACAAAAACATTATTAAAGTTATTGCAAGCCCAACAAAAGCTTGTAACATATAAGACCCGCCTTGCAATGCGCCAAACTCAACAACTTGTGAGCGTTTAGTTTTATGTTTACTTTTCTCCGTTTTAAGCGACATTGAAGCAAAACCTATTGCTAAGCAGTGGTAGGTAATAACTTGCATTACTCTATTATCAACTAAAACGAAATCAAATTGTTTTAAAATAATGTTAGCCACTAACAATAATGCACCACCTAAAAGTGCAGATGGCATCAAAAAATTCCTAAATAAAGGAATTCTACACCTTAATAAATTGCCAAGCATTAAAAATAATAACAGCAACCCAAACTGAACAACGAAAGACCAAACGTCGCCGTAGTTTGCCATAGTAAAGTCCCAGCTGTAATTTGAACTTGATAGCATTAAATTCAAACTATTAACCATAGACAGCCCTCCTTTTCTCTTGTATCTATCCGTCAAAAAATCGATAAATGCAAGTAAAATAAATTACTTAAATACTGACTAATTTTAGCACAAAAAGGTTTTTTTGTCAACTTCTTAAAAATTCTAATTTCTTAATTTTTCTATATTTTGCTTAACAAAAAAAGACCATCAATCGATAGTCTTTTTCTATTGTTATACTTATTAAAACTTAGTCTTTAATAACTTCTAAAAGTTTAAGGTCAATACCCTTTTCACCGATTTTAACAATTTCAACCTTAACCTTATCGCCAATATTTAAGAAATCTTCAACATTTTCAACTCTCTTTCCAAAATAATCACCAATCTTCTTGATGTAGATAAGACCAGACTTACCGGGAGCGAACTCACAGAAAGCACCAGTTTTAGGAAGAATTCTTGCAACTTCAGTAATAAACATATCGCCAACTTCAGGGTCTCTTGCAATTGAAAGAATTATTGCTTTTGCTCTTTCACATTGTTCAACGTTACCAACTGATGCAACGTTTACGATACCATCGTCGCTAATATCAATTTTAACGCCCGTTTCTTCGATAATCTTATTGATAACTTTACCTTGTTTACCAACAACGTCACCAATCTTTTCAGGGTCGATAGCAAATGAAATTATAACGGGAGCATATTTGGAAAGTTGTGCTCTTGGAGCATCAATAACTTCGAGCATTTTTCCTAAAATATGTTTTCTACCAAAGTTCGCTTGAGCGATTGCTTGTCTTAAAATAGCCTCGTCAATACCCTTGATTTTAATATCCATTTGAATTGCGGTTATACCCTTCTCAGTACCAGCAACCTTAAAGTCCATATCACCAAGGAAGTCTTCTAATCCTTGAATATCGGTAAGGATAGAAACCTTTCCGCTTTCAGTATCTTTAATAAGCCCCATAGCAATACCAGCAACGGGAGCGGTAATTGGAACACCTGCATCCATAAGTGCTAAGGTTGAACCACAAACCGAACCTTGTGAAGTAGAACCGTTAGAAGACAATACTTCAGATACAATTCTAATAGCATAAGGGAAATCCTCTTCAGAAGGAATTACGGGCTCTAAAGCACGTTCTGCCAAAGCACCGTGACCGATTTCACGTCTACCAGGACTTCTTAAAGGTTTAGCCTCGCCCGAAGCGTAGCCTGGCATATTATATTGATGCATATATCTCTTTGATGACTCACCGTCAAGTCCTTCTAATTTTTGAGCCTCAGAAAGCATACCGAGAGTACAAGTAGACATAACTTGAGTTTGACCTCTCGTAAACACACCTGAACCGTGTACTCTGGGAAGAACGCCCGCTTCACACCAAATAGGTCTAACTTCGGTAAGTGCTCTTCCGTCGGGACGGATACCGGTGTTGGTAATTTTTGCTCTAACCTTTTCTTTAGTTAAATAGTAAAGCGAATCCTTAATTTCTCTTTCTTTACCTTCAAAAATCTCAGCAAAATGTTCTAAAGTTTCTTTTTCAACAGCGTCTTGACCTGCTTGTCTTACCGCTCTATCAAAAGTATCTAAAGCCTTATCAAGTTTTTCGCTTGCAAACTCTCTAACCGCATTATCGATTTCTTCAGGAATAGTATAGAGTTCCATTTCCTTTTTGGGCTTACCAACTTCTTTAATAATTTCTTCTTGGAAAGCACAAAGTTTTTTAATTTCCTCGTGACCGAATAAAATTGCGCCAACCATTTCGTCGTCACTAATTTCTTTTGCACCTGCTTCAACCATCATGATAGCGTCCTTAGTACCAGCAAGGTTTAAGGTTAATGTGCTCTTTTCTCTTTGAGCGCAATCGGGGTTGATAACGTATTCTCCGTCAACAATACCAACAACAACGCTACCAGTAGGTCCTGCAAAAGGAATATCAGAAATGCTGATTGCGATTGAACTACCTAACATTGCTAAAGGTTCGGGTTGAATATCAGGTTCAACTGAAAGTGCAGTGGCAATAACGATTACGTCGTTAAATAAGCCTTTGGGGAATAAAGGACGGATAGGTCTATCAATAAGTCTGCTAGTTAAAATAGCCTTATCAGACGCTCTACCCTCTCTCTTCTTAAATCCACCGGGTATTGAACCGATAGAATACATTTTCTCCTCAAAATCAACTCCTAAGGGGAAGTAATCCATACCGTCTCTGGGCTTTTCAGCCATGGTAACGTTAACCATAACGGCGGTTTCTCCACACCTAATTACGCATGAACCGTTAGTTTGTTCTGCATATTTGCCGGTTTCAACGATTAATTCTTTTCCACCGACAGTAGTCTTAAATTCTCTGTAAGTTTTTGTCATTTTTTACTCTCCTTATAACTTAACTCTGATTATATGAAACGTTCCGTTCCTACGAAACGCTAATCTTACTTAAAAAAAAGAAAAATGGGGCGACAAAAGTATGCCGCCCTGTTTTTTGAATTATTTTCTTAATTCTAAATCAGCAATAAGTTTTCTGTATCTCTCGATATCAATTTCTTGCAAGTACTTCAAAAGACCACGTCTTTCACCAACCATCTTTAAAAGACCACGACGTGAGTGATTGTCGTTCTTGTTAGCCTTAAGATGTTCGTTTAAGTGGTTGATTCTTTCAGTTAAAAGTGCAATTTGTACTTCTGCAGAACCAGTGTCACCTTCGTGACGAGCAAACTTATTGATAATTTCCGTTTTCTTAGCCTTATCCATTTTAATTTTACCTCCTATATTTATGGACTAATTCACTATGAACAAAGCAAGGGGTGGAGAACCGCCAAACCTTGTCGCAAAGCATAAAGCCTAATTAGTATAACAAATTAAGTGAAATTTGTAAACTATTTTTAACGCTATTTAGCGTTTTTTCTTATTATTTTTCCTTGCGCTATAATCGTCTATAGCAAATTCGTAGAATTTTCTTATTTCTTCTACAACGTCGTCCCACGTTTTATAAACTTCCTTATAAGCGAGTTCTTTAGTTTGTGAAAGTTTTTCTTTATCGGAAACGATACTGATAATTTTTTCCGCCCAAAGCGCAGAATCGCCTTTTTCTAAGTAACCGTTTCTATCGTCAGTAATAATTTCTGCGGTGGAACAACCTAACGTCATTAAGGTAGGAAGTTTTAATGCGGACGCTTCTATAGGAGCAAGACTTGCGGTATCAAAGGTGGACGGGAATAAGAATAAATCACTTCTTAAATAGTAACCTGCAAGTAGTTCCCTATCCATTATTTTACCTGTAAAAATAACGTTATCTTGAAGTTTATAATCTTCAACTTTTTTCTTAAGTTTATCTTCCCAACTGCCTGCACCAACGATAACGTATTTAAAAGGAATACCCTTTTCCTTTAATATTTTCATTGCGTCAAGACAAAGGTCAAGTTTTTTATTTTCAACAATTCTACCAACTGAAAGAAAAACGTTTTCTTCGCCTTGTAAATTCTCCTTTTCGTTTACCCTCTTAATAAGTTCTTCTGCATTATCGGGGTATTTCATATCCGTGCCGTTTCTTATAACGTAAGGTTTTCCCTTAAACCCATAACTTATTAAGGTTTCCGCCGTTTGGTCTGATACACAAATAACGTAATCTGCGCTATGAAATACTTTTAAAATAAAGCGCATCATAAACTTTCTCATCCACTTAAATGGTAAAAGTCTATCAAACTCTTCATCAAAACGAGTGTGGAAAGTTATAACGGAAGGAATACCTGTCTTTTTAGCCTTTTTTAACGCAAACTTGCCGAGAAGTAACGGCGAGTGTGCGTGAACTATATCGAAAGGTTTTTCCTTTCTTTTTATAATCTTTTTCGCTTTACAATCTAAAAAAGGTACGGCACTTTTATAAGTTTCCATCGCACTAACCGATTTAACACGGTTAACCTTAAATTCGTCCTTATCGACGTATCCTTTAAATTTTGGAACGAGCAATTCCACGTCCATATCATCCCTTTTATACATTGATTTGCCGTAATTAGACACTAAAATCGTCGGCCCGTCAAAAGCGGGAAAATATGTATCTAAAACTTCTAACGCCCTTATGTAGTCTTTTGCCATAAAAAACTCCGTTAATTAAAAAATTTTTTCTTGTTTGATAGTATGGTGTCAATTTTTTCTATATACGTTTTAACGTCTTTAGGAGAAGCAATCCTTTCAATTCTGTTTTCACCATTAAAAACTTTCTTGCTAATAGCGTTTGCACCGCACGCAACGGTGGAAGAAATTTCTTCCATAACGTTTACGTTATAAACACACGCTTTTCCCTCTTTACAGTATCCAACGTTTTCAAGATTTCCAGCCATATATTTTTGCCTATACATATAATAAGGCATATATCCGTTTTTTGCAAGTGTTTTATAAGAATATTCCACCATATCCCTTACACTATCCCCTTTTAGTCGACTTTCTTCCATCGCTAAATAAGAACTCTTTTTTATACAAAGAGTATGGACGGTTATATCTTCAGGCGAAAGTTGCACCGCTTTATCTAAACTATACTTAAAATCATCAAAATTCTCATTAGGCAACCCCGCAATTAAATCCATATTTATGTCGAAAAGCCCTTTTGCTAAAGCATACTTTTCCTCTATTTCTCGTGCCTTGTGATTTCTACCTAAAATCTCTAAAGTTTTATCGTTAAAAGTTTGTGGATTAATGCAAATTCTCGTAACCCCGTGGTCTTTCAATATTTTAAGATTGCTCTTTGTTATTCTATCAGGTCTACCAGCCTCAACAGTGTATTCAACGCCATAATTTATTTTATCGATAGCGGTAAGCACCTTGTCCAAATTTTTATCGTCTAAAGCAACGGGTGTGCCTCCACCTATGTATATGCTCCTTAGTTTTTTTATATAATCTTTACTCTCTTCAATTTCTCTAATCAAGGTGTCAACGTAAACGTCAACGTACTGTTCGTTTCTTTTAATGTCAGAAGTTATAAAAGAACAATATTTACATCTTGAAGGACAAAATGGTATAAACACGAAAAAATCCGTGTTGCTATCGTCTTTTTTATATATGCCTTTTTGCGTTTCTATAATCTCTTCAACAAGTTTAGTTTTTTCCTCACTAACTTTCATAGTGTTAATGAAAAAATCGGTAAAACTACCCCTTTCTTCAAGTTCTGAATATGCAAGTTTTGTAGGCCTAATCCCCGTCAAAGCACCCCAAGGCATTTCCTTTTCAAAGACCTTAACTAATGCTTTATATACAGAAAGTTTAACATAACGTTTTATTAATCTTTTTCTTACGATTTCATCATTAGGCAACGTTAAAAGATTTCCGTAAGCAAAAACTCTACCGTTAACCGTTACGGTGTTAACGATTTTGTTTTCCGTTTCGGAAAACCTATGCCTTAAATCAACACTATCTTTATCTGCAAAAAGATTAATTACTTCTGCAATATCGTTTTCTAAAAATTTTAATTCGGTATCAATCATAATCAACGAATAAGTTATTTTTTCTCTCGTGAGAAAGGGTGGTAAATTCTTGATGCCCAGGATATACTTTATATTCTCCATTTAAGGCAAAAAGTCGTTTAACCGAGGCAATAAGCGTATTTTTATCTCCAGTTGGAAAATCGCTCCTACCAATGCTTTCTAAAAATAAAGTATCGCCTGTAAAAAGCATATCATCCAATAGAAAAGTAACGCTTCCGTCAGTGTGTCCCGGCGTGGAAATTACTCTTAATTTTATCCCTTCGATATCTAATTCTTCTTCACCATCAAAGGTAAAATCTGCGGTGCACTTATCAAAACTTCTACCGAAATATCTTGCTAAATTTCCGTCGTCAAGAAGTTTAGGCGCATCAATTTTGCTCACGTAAATTTTCGCACCGTTATCTTGTAGTTTTTTTACGTTTCCAGCATGGTCAAAGTGTGCGTGAGTAAGGAGAACAGCCTTAATGGTAAAGCCGTTCTCCTCTTCAACTTTTTTTATAAGTTTATAATTCTCTCCGCTATCGATTACGACTGCGGTCTTTTTTTCTTCATTAACCAAAAAATAGGTATTGACCTTTAACGGTCCAGAAGTTAAATGATAGAGTTTCATTAATACGCCGTCCTAAACACGTCGATTATCTTAGAATCTTGCTTAATCTTTTTAATTAAAGTATCAAGGTCGCCCTTAGTATTTAATCTAACATTAAAATCAACAACAACTTGATTTGTTTTCATATCAGTTCTACCGTTTGTGGAAACGATATCAAGTTTTAATAACGCAACTATTCCCGCAACTGACGATAAAATTTCTGCTTGATGACTGCCTATTACTTTAATAGAAGCGTTAAAAGTATTTTTGCCCGTATCAACCCAGTCAACCTCAATCAATCTTTCATTATCAACGTTTTTAAGGTTTGGACAACTCTTTCTATGAACGGTAACACCATGCCCTCTTGAAATAAACCCTACAATATCGTCCCCAGGAACGGGTGTACAACAACCGGCAAAACGGACTAAAAGCCCAGCCATACCCTTTACGGAAACGCTACTTGCGTGGTTTTTATTTGATGCGTAGTATTTAACTATTTCTTGCTTTGGTTGTTTCTTACGGTAATAGTCAATGAGTTTTACGATAACTTGGTTAACCCCTACCGCACCGTATCCAACGGAGGCAAACATTTCTTCTTGGCTACTAAAAGACATCTTATTTGAAAGCATAGAAAAGGATTCTTCCGTTAAGAGTTCTGACAAGGTATAATTTCTATGTTTTGCCTCTTCTTCAAGCATTGTTTTACCGACTTTAACGTTGTCATCCTTCATTGCTTTTTTGAAGAACTGCCTAATTTTAACCCTTACGCTTGAACTTTTAACAATTTTAAGCCAATCCCACGATGGTCCTTTAGAATTAGATGAAGTAACGACCTCAACAACGTCACCAACCTGTAACGTAGTATTAAGTGGCACCATTTTTCCGTTAACTTTTGCGCCAACACACTTATTACCGATTGCTGAGTGAATACTATAGGCAAAATCTATCGGAGTTGCATCCTTAGGCAAACTTTTTACGTCACCCTTAGGTGTAAATACTAAAACCTCAGAAGAATAAAGGTCACCTTTTAATGAATTTAAAAACTCCTTACTGTCTTTAAGCCCACCTTGCCACTCCATAACCTCTCTAATCCAAGTTAAACGTGTGTCAAATTCTTCCGCTTGTTCTTTATTTTCTTTATATTTCCAGTGCGCTGCGATACCGTATTCCGCAGCGTGATTCATTTCGTAAGTTCTGATTTGAATTTCAAAAACCTTACCAAAGTTTGTAACAACGGTGGTGTGTAAAGAACGATATAAATTTGCTTTCGGCGTTGCGATATAATCCTTAATCCTACCGGGAACAGGTTTCCACTTAAAGTGGATTTTACCAAAAATTTCGTAGCACTCGTCTACTGAATTAACGATAACCCTAATGGCAACTACGTCGTAAATTTGGTCGAAAGTCTTTCCTCTCGTTTTCATTTTTCGATATATGCTATAAAGGTGTTTTCTACGCCCAAAAACCTCTCCAGAAACGTTAGAATCCTTTAACATATCTCTAACTTCATTAACAACGTGCTCGATTAAATCTCCGCCCTCTTTAATACGTTCTTCAACAGCGGTAGATAAAAATTCATACACGTCCGGCTCTAAGTATTTTAAACATAAATCTTCAAGTTCGCATTTAACTTGCGAAATACCTAATCTACTTGCAATGGGAGCGTAAACTTCAAGCGTTTCTCTTGCCATCCTTTGCTGTCTTTCAACAGAAAGGAAATTTAATGAACGCATATTATGAAGTCTATCCGCAAGTTTAATAATAATAACTCTAATATCCTTTGCCATTGCAACGAAAAGTTTTCTAAAATTTTCCGCTTGCTCTTCTTCTTTTGAGTGAAACTCTATTTTTTCAAGTTTAGTAACGCCGTTAACAAGTTCTAAAACTTCGTCACCAAACTCTTTTTTTATATCGCCCTCGGATATCGGTGTATCTTCTATAACGTCATGCAAAAAAGCCGCTGCAATAGTAGCGGAATCTAAACCTAAATCCACTAATATTTGTGCAACGGTACAAGGGTGAATAAAATATTCCTCACCTGATGCTCTTTTTTGATTTTTATGTGCTTTTTTAGAGTAATCGTACGCCTTAAGACAAAGTTCTAAATCTTTACCCTTATAAGCCGATTCCAAACTCTCTAAAATATCGAACATGTTCCCTCCGTTATATTACAAATTGTATTATATATAAGAGAATTTGTCAATGGGTTTTTTATTCTATTATCTCTCCTAAGCAATCCACCGTCAACGTAGAATATTTTTAATTCAAGAAAAACTTCGGTTGAAAAAATAAATTGATAAACGTCAAATGGGATATCTATGTTTAAAGCGGTTTCAACTGAATTAAAAAATCTCTTATTTTCAAGCGTGAGTAAATAACTATAAATTTCAGAAAAAACAACCCTATCAGTAGAAAGATTTTTTAATTTTTCTTTTAATAAATTATTATCATTAAACTCTAAATCTAAAAGAGTTTTATTACTTGAAAAACTTAATATTTTGCTATAAAAAAGATATGGTTCAATGGTAGATAAATCAAATTGTTCTAAAACTACTTGTTTTAGGTATCCTTTAACTTGTTCTTCACCCTTAAAAACTGAATAATTAGGCTCGTAAACCAAAGTCTTATTAACAGGCAAAGAAAGTTTTAGAACGTTGTTTTCGCCGTTAAAATCTAAAACGTCTAATGCTTTAGTCTTAAATACGTAATGCGGAGACCCCTTTCTAAGTGGGTTAGATAAAATCTTTCCTTCCCTTATAGCAAAAACGGGTTTTTTATTACCAGTACCAAAAGGTTCTAACAAGTTAATTTCCTTTGCGAAACGCAAGGAAAAATTATCAGTAGTTTCCCACTCTACGTAAATTTCTTTTTCTTTTTTTATCTTATCTTGTTCTTTGTCGATAATTTCACAAAGTTTATTGTAAAATAATGAGAAATTTTCCTTTTCAACGGAAACGCCTGCAGCCTGAGAGTGACCTCCAAAGGCTATTAAGTAATCTTTAACTAAGCCAATAGCGTTATATACGTTGATTTCGGGCACACTCCTTGCAGAGCCTTTATAGTATCCCGAATGTCCTCCAAAAACGATAACAGGCTTATCGTAATCTTCAACGAGTCTTGCCGCAACTATACCTACAAAGCCCGTACTCCACTCTTCGTTCGCAACTAAAATAGCACTATTATTATAAAGATTATTTTCATTAATTATCTCTTTGGCTTTTTTATAAATTTCCTCACATTTTGTTTGACGCATTGCGTTGTACGTGTTTAACTTTACAGCCAAATCGTAAATTTCGCTTTGTTTTTCAGCAGTAAACAGTTTAATTGAAGCATTAGCGTCACCCATTCTGCCACCTGCGTTTACCCTTGGTGCAATAGCATATGCTAAGGTTTGAGAAGTAATTTGCTTGTTTACTCCCTCACCAATTAAATATTTAAACGCAGTACGTAGTGAAGAAGAATTAAATAATTTTAAGCCCTCTGCAACTAAAGAACGGTTTTCTCCAACCAAATCCATACTATCGGCAACGGTGGCAAGTGCTACAAAATCTAAATATTTATCTGCACGACCACCAATAAGGGCATATCCTAATTTATAAGCAACGCCCGCACCACTCAATCCGTCAAATGGGTAACCGCACCCCTTTACCTTGGGATTAATTATTAAACAGTTTGGCAAAATTTCTGGTGGCTCGTGATGGTCGGTAACGATAACGTCAATACCAACGTCAATAAGCTCCGCTATCTTTTCTTGTTCAGAAATTCCACAGTCAACGGTAATAATTAAATCTACAACGGTTTCAGAACATATTTCCTCAATTTTATTAAGGTCTAAACCATAACCGCCCTCACGTTCAGGAACTATATACAAAGTGTTTAAACCATATTCAGTTAAACAGTTGTATAATATGGTAGTTGCACATATTCCATCTGCATCATAATCGCCACAAATAAGCACAGTTTCGCCATTTTGTCTCGCATAATCAATACGAGAAACGATAGATTGCATCTGATTAAACAGCATTGGGTTATGAAAGTGTTTTTTTCCTGGAGACAAAAACTCTTTCGCCTTTTCTACAGTATCAATTTTTCGGCAATACAAAAGCCTTGCGGTATCAAAAAGAATACCACATTGACTTGCTATATCATTTATAAGGATATTATCTTCCCTATTTAATTCCTTACCGTAAACTACTTTCATCCCAATAATTTAATAAGGCGGAGTTAACCCGCCTTACTTATAGATTAATAAAAATTTTGCTAATTATTTTTTTAAGCCTTTAAGTATCGGCCAGAAGATTGCCGTTCCAACAAGTGACGCAAAAACAGATGCAACACCTAATATTAAAACACATAATGCCATTGATAATAAGTCAGGCGTTAAGGTAATAGCAATAACGATTGAAGCAAGAAGTGCAAGCAATAACAAAGCACCTAATCTTAATTTACTTTCTTTTATTCCTTTTGCAACAACGTCAATATAAGAAAGCTTTTCATTTCCTACTAAGGAATTAATCTCACGAAGTCTACTTGCTAAAACTATAGACGCTATAGCCGAAAGAGCAAAAGCACCAACGACATAAATTTCTACCGAAACAACGGGAACTCTCGTCAATGCAATTAAGGCAAAACAAAGAATCGATGAAAATATTGCATTGAATAAAACGGTAAAGGTTGTTGCCGCCTTTTCTACTATTAAAAGGTAAACCATTATTATCACAGAAGCAATTGAAAGCGCAATAAGAACGTTTATCGCTTGATTAGATGAATATGAACTAACTTCAACAACGTCACAAGAGGCAACTACAATTTCACCAACAGCCGTTTGAACTTTTTCCTTAAGAACTTCACTATCAATTACGTTTTCAGCAAAAGTATAGATATACGCTCTACCCTCGTCAACTACTTGAACTTTATAAAAGTCTACACCAATCTCTTCAAAATACTTCTCCGAAGTTGATTTAACCTTTTCACCAGCGTCACCAACGTTTTGGTCAACACCAACCGTAACTTGGTAATTTAAGCGGTTGTCAACAGACTTGTTAAAACCAAAAACACCAAAAAGAACCATACCAACAACTATTAAGCTTAACGCAATAATAAAGCATAACTTAGTAGTTTTACAAAAATTACATTTCATAATTATTCCTCCGTCCTTTTGAAGTTAATAGCGTTTTCGTTATAATTAACGAGCGAAAGAAGAATTGCTGAATACAATCTTGTAATTAGTAAGTTGATTAAAACTGAAAGCACCGCACCAATGCCAAACGTAATAGCAAAACATTTTAACGCCCCTGATGCAAAGGCAAATATTGCTAAAGAAATTACTCCAGAAATTACACTAACTGAAATTATTGGAAGTAGAGCCCTCTTATAACCTGCATTAACTGCAGATTTGAGAGTTTTACCTCTTTCAAACTCTTCTTTTATCCTTTTAATGATAACTACAAACCCGTCACAAACAAGAATAGTTGATAACAAAATACCAATTATGCCACCAAAGGAAAGTTTAATTCCGGGGATTGCAATTAGCATTAAGAGTTCTAAACAAATGAAAATAACTAAGGACAAGTCGAATACGATACCATAAACCTTGAAAAGAACGATTAGTGCAACCATAACGACAAACAACATTGCCCCAATTGCTACTGCTGAAATTAAAGGAATATTTTGTCCTAAAGGAGCTGAAACCTCAAACGAATCGGTAATTTCGTACTTATACGCAAGTCCGCCCGATTGAATTTGAAGTGCGGTTTGTTTTGCAGCCGATTCGTTAGTGGTAGTTATAAATAACGACCTACCAGAAAAATAACTAGAGCTTAAGTAATGTTCTTCATTACTTGCATCCATTATTACCGTACTACCAAGCATTATCTTTAAGAAATATTTATCATTATTTTCTTCAAGAAGTTCTGCAATAACGTCAAAAGCCGACTTTGTAAATACAACTTCTACTTGATAATAAACTTCTTCTCCGTCATAAACGGGCTTAGCCATAACTGCTTTTTCAACAGCCTTAACGTCGGTTAAAATTTCTTTATCTTCACCGGGGTCCGCCTCTTTATCACCGTAGAATTTTAATTCACCAAAAGCAATTGCAACGTTAACGTCTGAAGCCAACGTAGTAGTATCAGCAACGTTTCTATCCGTTAAAGGCGCTTTTGCTTTAATTATTAAGTCGTAATCCTCAACGCCCTCTTCAACACTTTTAACAGCGTCTACAGAGAAGGCAGAATAACCAAGTGCAGTCATTCTCTTTTCAACGGTTTTAACGACACCGTCAATATCGTCACCTACTTCTTCGATATTATCTTTAGCAAGAGTGGCAACAAACGCCGTTCCTCCGTTAATATCGTAATCAAGTTCTATTGCGCCGATAACGGAATTGAAGTTGTTTACACCAATTTCGAAACGGGCAAAGGTTAGTACTAACAAACAAGCCATTAAAACGCTTAATATCGTTAGTAACGTAATAGACTTCCCTTTCTTCATTTTATCCTCCATGCGGAAATTTATTTTCCTACATTTTTACCTAAATATTATTATATAATATTAAACCCCTCACGGTCAAGAAAATTAAAAAGTTATTTTTCCTTTTTAATTCTTAATATTATTTTTTTTACTAAATCGCCCCAAAGTTATACAGTAGGTATCCGATACCGATTATAAACAAACCGATTAAAAGTGCAACTGAAAAGATTTTTGCTATCGACTTTGGATATTTACCAAACGTTTTACCCGTGCTACCGTTAACGTAAAAATTATACAATTTGCTTTTATAATTAAAATTGCCTACGTATACCGGCAACATAACGTACTTATAAGTAACATTCGTATGCGAAGTAGTAATATTAAAATATGCAATTTTATCATAAGAGTATTGAGATAAAATTCTACTCTTTAGTAAAGAATCTATTTTTCCCTTCGCCATAGACCAGCAATCGGTAACATCTACGTCTGAGTGGTAAGCCCCGTAGCCTAAAAGGAATTCCTCTTTATAAACCTTGCCGTTATTCGTGTCAAAAGGAGAAAGTTTTTCCACCTTTTCTTGGGAAACTTTTTTCCCTGCAGAAATTAACACGTCATCAAACCTATGAGAGAAAGTACCACTTACAATTCTCCAATCGACGTAAGTAACCGTCCTTTTATTTTTACCAGAACCAACTGTCCTCGTCCTAACATTACCAATCTTGGCGGTATAGGAAGAAAAAGTTTCACTATCAAAAGTAAAACAAGGCACATAAATACCTTTTACGTTATCGCTTTTTAACCCTTTTTTAAATTTTTTAGGGGCAAAAAATCTACTTTTAGCCCAAAGTTTACTACACTCCAACGCCCTATCGTCATCAATAGCAAAAGGAATAAGACCGTTAGGTTTAAGCCCTAAAAACTCCTCAATTTTTTTAACGTGAGAAGCACCGCAAAAAGGACAAAAAGTAGCCGTTTCCTTTTTTTCAAGCACGACTTTTGCTCCGCAATTATCACAAGAAAATACGGAAACTGCATCCTTCTCCCACAAAACGTCTTTTGATAAAGCAGAACGCAAATCTTGTTCTTTAACCACAAAACTTTCTATCTCGCTTTGAGCACCACAATGCTCACAAGAAAGTTTTTGAACGTTTGGATTAAAAGACATACACGCTCCACAAGAGGGGCATTTTATACTCGTCGTTTCAACCTTTAAGGGCGAAGTGTTGTCCATTTATTCTATATCGTTAAGTTCTTCAAGCATTTTTTGAAGGTCAGCACCGTGAACGCTCGCAGCTTCTCCAACAGTTTCTCCATGAGCAAGTGCACAGCCTAAACAATGCATGCCGTGGCTCATAAGAATTTCACCTGCATTGGGGTTGATTTGAAGCGCGTCAAAAATTAAAGTGTTTTCAGTAATTTTCTTTTCCATTTTTAATCTCCTAAAATTAATAATTAAACTTTACAAATCTGTGCAAAATAACACTTATATATTATATATCCTAATTATATAAAAGTCAACACATAATATATATTTTTGAAGTCAAAAAAAGTAGATTTTTAATAAAAAAAAGCCGTCACAAAAGGACAGCTCGCTTGGAGCAGGTGATGGGAATCGAACCCACCTCTCAAGCTTGGGAAGCTCGCATTCTACCGATGAACTACACCTGCATTATCTTTATTCTATCACAAAAAGAATAAAAACGAAAACGAATTTTATAAAAATATTGTAAAAATATAATTTTTATGATACAATTTAAAAAAAAGATAGTTGAAGGAGATATTTATGGCTCTTTTTCTTAAAATTTTAGAATGGACTGACGACGGCAAGGATACTTTAGTTTACAAACTCCCGTTAAAAAACGGCGGAAGAGAAGTAAACCATAAGAGTAAACTTATCGTTCGTGAATCACAAGAGGCTATATTTGTTCACAGAGGAAAAATTTGTGACGTTTTTACCGCAGGTGAATATGAATTAGGCACACAAATCTTCCCCATTATATCTAGGATTGCTGGTTGGAAATACGGCTTTCAAACCCCCATAACCGTTGACGTTTATTTTATTAACGTTAAACAATTTACAGGTTATAAATGGGGTACACTCAATCCTATCGTTATCCGTGATAACGAATTTGGCATGGTTAGAGTTAGAGGGTTTGGCTCTTACTCCTTTAAGGTTAACGACTCTGCCCTATTTTTACAAGAATTATTTGGCACAAACTCTTCATTTAAGACTACCGATATAACTAATTGGTTAAAGACCATGCTTGTTTCCGCTATTACCGATTGCATAGGCGAAAGTAAAATTTCCGTTTTAGATTTAGCAGGAAACACCACTGAATTAAACGAAACAATTTCTCAAAACGTTCAATCTAAGTTTAACGAAATCGGCTTAAAGTTAACTAATTTATTTATAGAAAACACCTCCGTGCCAGAAGAAGTAGAAAAGGCTATTGACGAACGTAGCAAATTAGGTATACTTGGCGACAAAACGGACGTTATGATGAAGATAGCAGCTGCTGAATCACTTAAATCCGCAGCGAAAAATCCTGGCTCGGGCGGAACATTTGCCGGTGCAGGTATCGGTATGGGTGCGGGCTTAGGATTAGGACAAATTTTTGCAGATGCCTTAAAATCGGATAAAAAATCGGAAAGTGTAAAATCAAAAACAAAGATTTGCCCTAAATGTAAGGTGGAAAGTCCCTTTAATTCAAAATTCTGCCCTGAGTGTGGAGAAAAACTTCCATCTAAAAAGTTTTGTTCAGAGTGCGGAGCAGAATTAAATGAAAATGCTAAATTCTGCTCAAACTGCGGAAAGAAATTATAATCTAAATATACAAAAAAGCAAGCGTTAAAATTTAACGCTTGCTTTTTTATAAAAAATAAAATAATTCAAACCTTTATATAAGTTTTAGCCTATTAACCCATAAAAAAGAATACCCAAAAGTGCCGAAATTATTATTAAAATTATAGGTGACGGTGCTTTTTTCTTTAGTTTTTTGTGGCACAAATGAACGATTGCAATAATCAAAAATATCACAAGTGCTTTCCAGTCAAACATAATAGGCATTCCTATTGCGGAAATGGCAAAAATACAGTTAATAGCCATTAATACACCTGTTGAAATAATTAAGCCTACAACTACTGGACGAACACCTTTTAAAAACGCCTCTACCCCTGCAAATTTTAATAAACCCGATATTAACGACGCAACTATTAAAATAATAATAAACGCAGGTAATATAACACCTAAGGTTGCAAGCAAAGCACCCAAAACACCGCCTTGTGATGCTCCGATAAAGGTTGCCATATTTACAGCAACAGGACCGGGTGTAGACTCGGCAATGGCGATAAAATTTAATATTTCCGCCTCACTCATCCAAGCGTGAGCAAGCACCTCGTCGGAAATCACGGGTATCATTGCGTATCCACCACCAAAAGATACCGCACCAATTTTTAGAAAAGTTAAAAACAAATCAAGTAAAAGAGGCATTATTCTTTTTCCTCCTTTTTACTCCGATTTCTAAATAAACTAACAAGATAAACGGTCAACCCTATTAGCCCGCCCATTAAAATTAAAAGTATAGTAGAAAAACCTACGTTTAACAATTTTAACGTTATAAAAACTCCAATAGTTAATGATAGCAACGCAACGTTAAAAAAATTCTTTTTTATCTTTGAAAACATTTTTAAGCCCGCGCTTATAATTATAAACGAAACACACGCTTGAATACCACGAAATGCGTAACCAACGTATTCCAAAGCCAAAAATTGTTCGTAGAAAAAGGATATAGCATAAATTACTATAAAAGACGGCAACACAACTCCAAGCGTGGCAAAAATTGAGCCTAAAACCTTTTGAATTTTATAACCAACAAAAGTCGCCGTATTTATAGCAATAGGACCGGGGGAAGATTCCGCAATGGCAATAATATCCATATATTCTTCGTGAGATATCCAAGAATTTTTCTCCACTATTTCCCTTTCAATTACGGCAATCATTGCATAACCGCCACCAAAGGTAAACAGCCCTATCTTAAACATTGTAAAAAATATTTTTATCAATTCTTTAAGTTTTTTCATAAAACCACTTTAAATAATAATTTATTAAGGAAAAAGACCGCAATAACGGCCTTAAAATTTAATAGTTTGGCTTAATAATAGTAACAGAAGTATCGGTATCAAAAATATTCCAAGGAGTATTATCCTTAGGTGGTTGAACCCTAAAGACAAGCCTTTCTTTAGAAACGGGGTGCGTAAAAGAAAGATAATAAGCCCAAAGCGCAAGATATCCCTTTTTAGCCTTTTCTCCGCCGTAGCGCATATCTCCGTAAACTGGGCAACCGATAGCACCCATTTGCACACGAATTTGGTGACTTCTGCCTGTATGAAGTCTAATATCATTTAGAGATAAGTCACCGTTAACTTGCAAGGTTCTATAATCAAGTTCGGCGTATTTTGCGCCGTTTTCAGTGGGGGCACAAGCGTAAACCATATTGTTTATGGCGTTCTTTTTAAGATAATTTCTTAAAACCGCTTTTTCCTCCTTTGGAACACCAACGTTTACAGCAAAATACCTTTTTTCAAAGTCACCCTCTTTCATCTGCTCTGAAAGACGTGAAGCCGCTTTACTGCTTTTAGCAAAAACCATAACGCCTCCCGTAGGTCTATCAAGACGATGAACGAGCCCAACGTAAACGTTCCCCGTTTTATTGTACTTTACTCTGATATACTCTTTTACCATAGTAAGTAAGTCCATATCCTTGCTTTCATCTTCGCAAGAAGGAATATTTTGGGGTTTTAATACTACTATTATATGATTGTCTTCGTGAAGTATATTTAACTCTTCCATAACCTTATCCATTTATCCAAATTCCACTGTTACCACAAGGTAAAATAACGCCTTTTTCTTCAGTAGGAAGCCCAACCTCGTAAGCCTCTACTTTGCCATCTCTCCCCTTAGCAACGGATAATTCAAGTATATTTTTTAAAACTTGAGGTTGAAGCCCCGTCGTGTAACTATTTATCAAGAAAAACAAGGGATTATCACTTAAAACTTGTTCACACAACTTAACTAAAGGAAAAAGCTCCGCCTCAAGTTTCCACATTTCGCCGTTAGGTCCTCTACCGTAACTTGGAGGGTCCATTATAATAGCGTCATACTTTCTACCCCTTCTAATTTCCCTTTCAACAAACTTTTTGCAATCGTCTATAATATACCTAACTTTTGCGTCTTTTAATCCTGAAAGTCTAACGTTTTCACCCGCACGCTCTACCATACCCTTTGAAGAGTCAACGTGACAGACACTTGCCCCCGCAAAAGCACAAGCAACTGTTGCTCCACCAGTATATGCAAAAAGGTTTAAAACGTTTATTTCCCTATTAGATTTTTTAATTAAATCAATCATTAAATCCCAATTTACGGCTTGTTCTGGGAAAAGCCCCGTATGCTTAAAACCCATAGGTTTAATTTTAAATTTTAATTGATTATACGAAATAGTCCACTCGTCGGGGAAAGAATTTTTATACTGCCATTTTCCTCCACCCGTTTCACTACGAATATATTTTGCCGAAAGCCCCTCGTATTTATCGAGGTCTTGCCCAGACCATATAACCTGAGGGTCGGGACGGAGTAAAACAACCTTTCCCCAACGCTCAAGTTTATACCCGTCGCTCGTAGCGATAACGGAATAGTCTTTCCAATTAGGTGTTCTCATTATTTATTAACCTTGTTGATAATTACCGTGCAAGGTGCGCCGTTAATATCTAATTCTTTTTTAAATCCGTCAATTTCATAATCAGAAATTTCATCTGCTAATACAACGCTCTTTAAGTCTTTTCCCTTCTCAAAAGCATTTTTAATTGCCAAATCTTCCGTTAAGTAGTTAACGTTAATTCTATCGGTAACTTCAAAACCTGCCTCTTTTCTCATTGATTGAATTTTAGAGATAAGTTCTCTTTCAATACCTTCGGCAATAAGTTCAGGGGTTAACGATGCATCAAGAACAACTGTAACGCCTTTATCTGAAGCAGAAACAAAGCCTTCTGCACTATTTGAAGAAATCAAAAGGTCATCCATAGCAAATTCAAATGAATCTCCCTCGAAATCAACCTTATAAACTTCCCCACTCTTAACGGTGTTTACGATAGCGGTAGCATCACAAACTTCAAAGAATTTTCTAATCTTACCGAGTTTTGCACCGTACTTAGGTCCAAGAGTTTTAAGTTGAGGTTTAAGAATATATGAAACGAATCTACCCGCATCTTTTAGGTATTCAATCTCTTTAACGTTAAGTTCTTCTTTTGCAATTTCAAGAAGTTTTTCTGATAATGGAGTTTTGTTTTCGGCACAAACGAATACTTTAGATAAAGGTTGACGATTTTTGATGTTTGAAGAGTTTCTTGCCGCTCTACCTAAAACAACTATATCCAAAACGTCTTGCATACCCTCTTCAAGTGCTAAATCAATAGCATTTTCGTCATATTTTGGGAAATCACAAAGATGAACGGAAATTGGCGCATCCTTATAGAAATTAGGAACGAGATTTTGATAAATAGCCTCTGCCATAAAGGGTGTAAAGGGAGCGGAAATCTTTGCCATCGTTACGAGAACGGTGTAAAGCGTTGTGTATGCCGCAATCTTATCTTCGGTCATATCGTGTCCCCAATATCTTTCCCTACCACGACGAACGTACCAATTAGAAAGGTCGTCAGTAAAGGCTTGGAGAGCCCTTGCACTATCGAAAATATTATACTTTGCAAGACCTTCGTCTACAGTTTTAACGAGAGTGTTAAGTTTAGATAAAACCCACTTATCCATTAAAGAAAGTTTACAATCTTCAAGTTTATAATCGGCTGGATTATATTTGTCAATATCTGCATAAAGCACGAAGAAAGCGTAAGTGTTCCAAAGCGTACCCATAAACTTTCTTTGAGCCTCAGAAACAGCCTCTTCGTAAAATCTTGAAGGCAACCACGGAGCAGAGCCGGTGTAAAAATACCATCTCACAGCGTCTGCGCCTTGTTTATCCAATATAGACCACGGGTCAACAACGTTACCCTTATGTTTACTCATTTTAATACCGTTTTTGTCGTTAACGTGACCTAAAACGATACAGTTTTTGAAAGGTGCTTTTTCAAACAATAAAGTTGAAATTGCAAGCAAGGTATAAAACCATCCTCTCGTTTGGTCAATAGCCTCACTAATAAAATCCGCAGGGAAATGACTTTCAAAAAGTTCTTTGTTTTCAAAGGGATAATGATATTGTGCAAACGGCATTGAACCAGAGTCAAACCAACAGTCGATAACTTCCTTTTCACGAACAAACGTTCCACCACAATCACACTCAAACGTGCAATCGTCGATATAAGGACGGTGAAGTTCAATATCCCCTTCCACCTTGCAAAGTTCTTTTAATTCAGCCTTTGAGCCGATAACGTGCACTTTGCCACATTTGTTACATACCCAAACTGGAAGTGGCGTACCCCAATAACGTTCACGGGAAATACCCCAGTCGATAACGTTTTCTAAGAAGTTACCCATTCTGCCGTGTTTAATTGTTTCCGGCATCCAGTTAACGGAGTTGTTAGCCTCAATAAGTTTATCCTTAACGGCAGTCATTTTGATAAACCAACTTTGTCTTGCGTAATAGATAAGTGGCGTATCACATCTCCAACAGAAAGGATAACTATGCTCGAAAGGAACTTCAGAGAATAATAATTCTCTCTCCTTTAAGTCTTTAATAATTTCTTTGTCAGCATCTTTAACGAAAAGACCACTAAATTTACCCGTAGCCTCCGTCATATTACCACGTGTATCAACGAGATTTACAAAAGCAATGCCGTAGTTTTGACAAACTCTTGCGTCGTCCTCACCGAAAGCGGGTGCGTTATGTACTATACCAGTACCGTCTTCCATAGTTACGTAATTATCGGTAACTACTACAAACACCTTTTTATTCTTTTCAACTGCGTCTTTAGTAAAATCAAATAAAGGTTCGTACTCGGCAAATTGATACTCAGACCCCTTTTTAACGGAAAGAGTTTCATATTCCTCAAAATATTTAGAAACCAAAGCCTCTGCAAGAACGTAAACCGTTCCGTCGGGAAGTTTAATTTCTGAATAATTTTCCTCTGGATTCATACATAAACATACGTTTGAAGGAAGTGTCCAAGGCGTAGTCGTCCATGCAAGGAAATATGCGTTTTCCCTATCCTTTATCTTAAACCTAACGACAACGGAAACCTCTTTAACGTCCTTATAACCTTGAGCAACTTCGTGCGAAGAAAGCGCAGTTCCGCAACGAGGACAATAAGGAACGATTTTATAGCCTTTATACAAAAGCCCTTTTTCATTAATGGTCTTTATAGCCCACCATACTGATTCAATATAGTTATCGTGGTAAGTAACGTACGGATTTTCCATATCCGCCCAATATCCTACACGGTCACTCATTTTTTCCCATTCGCCTTGGTATTTCCAAACACTTTCTTTACACTTTTTAATAAAAGGCTCAATACCGTAATTTTCAATTTCTTGCTTTCCGTCAATACCCAAGATTTTTTCCACCTCGAGTTCAACGGGAAGACCATGCGTATCCCAGCCAGCCTTTCTTAAACAATGCTCCCCTTTCATAACGTGATAACGGGGAATTATATCCTTAATTACACGGGTTAAAATATGCCCTATATGTGGTTTTCCGTTTGCCGTGGGCGGACCGTCGTAAAAAGTAAATTCTTTGTTACCTGAATTTTCTTCAATATTCTTTTCAAAAATTTTGTTTTCTTTCCAAAACTTTAATACTTCTTTTTCTCTATCAAGAAAGTTTAGCGATGTGTCAACCTTTTTGTACATAGTTATCTCCCATACTGTGCCTATTATATTAACTTTATTTATTATAAATAAAAATGTCGGTTTTGTAAAGTTAATTTATACCTTTTTTGAATTTTAACCTAAAATAAGTTGATTTTGATTTCGTTTTAGGGTAAAATAATATTACCGTGCTATGCGGGGAGTTAGCGATGCCCTGTTATCCGCAATTCGCTTAGCGGAGCAGAATGCTTTCAAGAGGCTTACGTGGTGGGAGGCTGTGTCTTATAAGGGACGTTGATGTTAAGGTCTTATGCAACGTACCACCGCGAACCGTGTCAGAGCAGGAATGCAGCAGCACTAAACGGACCGGTCCGTGTGCCATAAGGTTGCTTTAATGGAGTTACCTGTATGATTAACGCTCCGGCTTCGTATTCCAATTAAAGATGCACGGTTTTTTGATTAAAAAAGGACTTTTCAGTTTTTGAAAAGTCCTTTTCTATATCTATTGAATTTAATCTAAAACTACATTTTTTCAGGTTCGGGATATTCCACGCCAAAAGTATCAACTGTTACCGATTTAATTACTTGGTCCTCATATGGTCTATCAGAATAGTCAGTTTTTGTATTTGCAATTTCGTCAACGACTTCGATACCCTCAATAACCTTACCAAAAGCAGCATACTGCCCGTCAAGATAGGGTGCGTTAGCATGCATAATAAAAAACTGTGAACCGGCAGAATTAGGATTCATTGCCCTTGCCATTGAAAGAACCCCTCTCTCGTGCGCTAAATCATTTTTTACACCGTTAGCGTAAAATTCGCCCTTAATAGAATATCCAGGGCCACCCATACCGTTTCCGTTAGGGCAACCTCCTTGAATCATAAATCCAGAAATTACCCTATGAAAGATGCGCCCGTTGTAAAAACCTTTTTTAATTAACGATATAAAGTTATTAACGGATATCGGTGCTACTTCAGGATAAAGTTCTGCCTTTATTTCCTTTCCGTTTTCCATAGTAAAAGTAACGATAGGTTTTTTGTTTTCCATAATTCAATCTCCAATATTTTATTTACGCCAATAATGATATCACACAATTAGATAAAATCGCAAGCAAAAATACGAAATTTCCTCTCCAATATTTAATTCTATAACTTTTTTCACCATCAAAACTTCTCGGTCTATCAACACCGTTAAACAAAAGATTTTTTGCTTGTCGATAATATACATTTTCGCTTGTTTAGATAAGGACAAAACTGTTCTTTTTATATCTGGCAAAAACACCCCTCAGTTAAAACTTCTTGTTGTAATTCACTAACGTAATTATTGCAAGAAAAATTAGTTTTTGCGCCTCATTACTATTAAAGGGAGAAACGGTAGAAAGCGCAAGTAAAAACGCTGGTTTTATCAACCCTTCGAGTTTTATAAAAGTTTTCAAAAAATTCTACGGAATTACCCCATCAGAGTATAAGAAAAAATATAAAAAATAATCGTAAAAAAAGCTCGCTACAGCGAGGCTTTTTTGGTGGAGTTGATAGTGTGAAATACCCACCAAGGACAACAAGTATTATTAGGGCTCCCGAAAATATTTTGTGAAGCAAAAGATTTTTGGAAAAAAAGAGAAGCCCGCTATCCGTCGTGCTATTTGGGATAGCAAATTGCTGACGTAAGGCGGTGCTTCGACGTGGTGGAGATGCGGAGACTTGCACTCCGGTCTTGAACGCTTTAATAAAGCTTTCTACATACTTATCTGATAATTAATCTCGTAAACGCCACGGTCATCAGCAACCAAAACGAATACATAACAGTTATTTAACCATAAACAAGCCACTGTCAAAACTTATAAATGGTTTCCGTCTAAAATGACGCTCTTACTTCCCCGACGGAAGAAAGCAAGACCGTACGCATAAATTAAGCAGCGTAAGCTAAATCAGTTTTAGCATTTAAATTTAAGTTTCCTTTTTAACGAAGCAGGAACTTCGGTATGCTTACACTTTATCTCGGTCGCCCAATCGAATCTGGAACATCCCCATAATAAACGGCAAAATGCCGTTTTTATTATTTATTATATTTTATCAATATCGTAAGGTGTGTTTTGATATACGTAGTGGTTAAGCCAATTCATATAAATAAGATTTGCTGTTGACACCCAACACATTCTAATTTCGCCATCTTTTCCGTTTACATAGTAGTTTTCAGGTGGTTCTATCGGCAAGCCACGCTCTAAATCTCTCTTGTATTCAAGTTCCAACGTATCCCTATCGTATTCTGCGTGTCCAGTAATGAAAATAAATTTATTATCCTTACTTCTAATTATGCTTGCGCCTGCTTCTTTAGAAGAGGCAATAAGAACTAATTCACTACATTTTTTAATGTCGTTTTCATAAACGGTGGTATGCCTTGAGTGTGGCATAAAAAACCTATCGTCAGTACCCTTTAACAATCTTTCGTAGTTAACCAACTTCTTGTGCTTATAAACACCGAAAAGTTTTTTATCTAATAGGTGCTTTTCAATTCCATAAAAATAATGAAGTGCCGCTTGCGCTCCCCAACAAATAAACAAAGTAGAGGTAACGCTTTTCTTAGCAAAATCAAAAATTTCTTTCAATTCTTCCCAATACTTAACCTCTTCAAACTCCATTTCCTCAACGGGTGCACCAGTTATTATCATACCGTCAAACTTTTTATGCTTAACCTCTGAAAAGGGTTTATAAAAACGTTGCAAATGTTCAAGCGAAGTGTTTTTTCCTACGTAAGTTTCCGTTGAAATTAACGTTACGTTAACTTGTAAAGGTGAGTTACTAAGTAACCTCATAAGTTGAGTTTCAGTAACGATTTTTGTAGGCATTAAGTTGATTATGGCAATTTCAAGCGGTCTAATATCTTGACTCATTGCCCTTTTATCGTTCATAACGAATATGTTTTCCGACTGTAAAATTTTAGCCGCCGGAATATCCTTGGGTACTATTATCGGCATAATCAACCCTCCTTTAGTTAATTTTTATATTTTTTCTAATGCTTGCGCTAAATCCTCAATTAAATCTTCTGCATTTTCAATACCACAAGAATACCTAATCAAGGTAGGTGTAATTCCGCACGCCTCAAGTTGAGCGTCGTTCATTTGTCTATGAGTTGCATTAGCGGGGTGCAAACAACAAGTTCTTGCGTCTGCAACGTGCGTTTCAATAGCCGCAACCTTGAGGTTTTTCATTAGCGTTTCAGCATCCTTCCTATCGCCTTTTACCGCAAAACTCAAAACACCACAAGAACCGTTAGGTAAATATTTTTTACCAAGTTCGTAATACTTATCACCCTCTAAACCACAGTATCTAACCCATTCGATTTTGGGGTGATTTTTTAAGAATTTTGCAACTGCAAGTCCGTTTTCACAATGACGTTTCATTCTAACGTGTAAACTTTCTAAACCAAGATTTATATAAAAAGCGTGTTGTGGTGATTGAATTGAACCAAAATCTCTCATTAATTGAGCAGTCGCCTTTGTAATAAATGCACCGCCAAGTCCAAATCTTTCGGTATAAGTAACACCGTGATAACTTTCGTCAGGCGTAGTTAAACCAGGGAATTTATCGGCATATTTATTCCAATCAAATTTACCTGCATCAATGATAGCACCGCCAACTGATACACCGTGTCCATCAATGTACTTAGTAGTTGAGTGGGTTACGATATCTGCGCCCCACTCTATAGGTCTACAATTAATGGGCGTAGCAAAGGTGTTATCTATAATTAATGGAACACCGTGCTTATGAGCAACTTTTGCAAAAAGTTCAATATCAAGAACGGAACAAGCAGGGTTTGCTATAGTTTCACCAAATACCGCTTTTGTGTTTGGACGGAAAGCCTTATCAAGTTCTTCTTCCGTCGCATCGGGAGATACAAAGGTAAATTCAATACCCATTTTTTTCATGGTAACTTCAAAAAGATTAAACGTTCCACCATAAATTGCAGCGGAAGCAACAACGTGGTCGCCACAGTTTGCAATGTTAAATATTGAATAAAAATTAGCCGCTTGACCGGAAGAAGTAAGCATTGCCGCCGTACCCCCTTCAAGTTCACAAAGTTTTCCTGCCACGTAATCGTTAGTTGGGTTTTGAAGTCTTGTATAAAAATATCCAGATGCCTCAAGGTCAAAAAGTTTTCCCATATCCTCACTCGTATCATACTTAAACGTAGTGCTTTGAATTATAGGTATTTGACGTGGCTCTCCGTTAGAAGGAGTGTATCCTCCTTGCACACAAATTGTTTCAATTCTCTTTTTATCAGACATAATTTATCTCCTTTTCGCAAGTAAATTACTTGTAGTTTTTTATTTCTCTCTCTTTTAGGCGATTTAAATCTTTTTCCATTTTATCACGCTTTTTATCATAGGTATGTTTACCTTGACAAACGCCAAGTTCTATCTTAATTAAAGCGTTTTTAAAATACAATCTTAAGGGAACTAACGTTAACCCTTTTTGCTCCACCCTTTGTGATAGCCTTAAAATCTCCATCTTCTTTAGGAGCAATTTTCTATCCCTTTTAGAATCTCGACTATTAAATGCCCCCGATTTATCATACACGGGAATATGCATATTTTTAATATACATTTCCCCCTCGTAGACAAGGCAAAAACTATCTCTTAGATTACAAGAGCCCTTTCTTAACGACTTAACCTCCGCTCCCTCTAAAACGATACCAGCCTCAATCCTATCGAGTATAAAATATTCGTGCGAAGCCACACGGTTTGTACTAATGTTTTTTTCTTCCATTTTCCTTTAATATTGTACTACCTTTTTAACTATTTTGCAATAGATAAACACGTTAAACTAAAATAAATTCCGCTCTTTTATCAGAAATATCAACTCCAGACACCATTATCCTTACTTTTTGACCAAGTTTATAAGACCTTTTACCATTTGATAAGGAAAATTTATTTTTATCATACTCATAATTTTTACCAGGAATTGTTTCAAGTTTTACTATACCCTCAATACAATTATCAAGCTCAACAAACAACCCGAAACTTGTAACGCCACTGATTACTCCGTCAAACTCTTCCCCCTCAAAATCACTAATGTATAACAACTTATAATAATCGTCAACAGCCATTTCGGCATCTTTTGCTACTTTTTCCCTTTCGGACGACTTAATGGAGGCATCAATAGTAAACTCAGAAAATTTACTATCAAGGCCGTTTATCCCCTTAGATAAAAAATGCTTAATAATTCTATGAATTGCAAGGTCGGGATATCTACGAATTGGCGAAGTAAAATGACAGTAAAATTTTTCAGATAAACCAAAGTGCCCTTCGCAAGTTGGGGTATATTTTGCCTTTTGCATTGAACGGAGCATTACCCTATTAACTAAAGGAGCAATACTTTCGTTAACGTTATTTAATATTGCTTGAAAATCCTTAGAAAAAACTTCGTCTTTTCTTCTCTTATACCTAACACCCAACCCGTCTAAAAAGGCATAGAAATTATCTAACCTTTCTTCCGTTGGTTTACCGTGAGTTCTATAAACGAAAGGAGTTTGTAAATAATAAAAGTATTCAGCAATAGTAACGTTAGCCAAAATCATAAACTCTTCTATAATCTTATGCGATTTTAATCTAACACCATTTTCTACCATTATCTCGCCATTATCAACGCTAATAGAACTTTCCTTAATATCTAAATTTATACTCCCCTTTTCCTCTCGTTTTTTTATGAGAATATCGGTAAGTTTATCCATATTTTTTAAGGATAAATAAAGTTTTTTATCCTCACACGGAATTTTACCGTCTAAAACGTCTTGCACGAAATTGTAGGTAAGCCTATATTTGCTATTAATAACTGAGGTTGTTATTTCAGAATCAACAACTTCCCCATCAAAATTAATTTTCATTATACAAGAAAGTGTAAGCCTATCCTCGTTAGGTCGTAAAGAACATAAATCATTACAAAGCCTTTCAGGTAGCATAGGGATAACACTTTCTGGAAAATATACGCTCGTGCCTCTATTAAACGCTTCGGCATCAATAAAACCACCCTCTTTTACGTAATGAGAAACGTCTGCAATATGAACACCTAATAAAAAACCGTCCTTCACCTTTTCTATACAAACGGCATCATCAAAATCCTTTGCTGTTTCTCCATCAATAGTGAAAATAAAATCATTACGCAAATCCTTGCGTTTTGATATTTCTTCTTGACTTATTTCACCAATTAAATTTTGACTATCCCTAATAACGTTTTCAGGAAATTTGTCCGGCAATTTATAAGAATATAATATACTTTTTAATTCAGCCGACTTTTCAAATTGCTTTCCTAAAATTTTAGTAATCAACGCTTCAGGGCATTTTCCTTTAGGGTATGACAAAATTTTGCAAACCACCTTATCACGGTTTTTTGCTCTAATTCCGCTACCTTGCGGAATATACACGTCGGTAAAGTATTTATCGTCGTCTGGAGTAACGAAACCACCGTTACGTGAAGAATAATACGTTCCGACAACTTCTTTTACTCCACGGTTGATTACTTTTAATACTCTCGCAGTAGTTCTATCCCCCGAACCAAAAGTGGTTTCAGCAAGAACGGTATCACCGTGCATTGCACCCCTAAGGTCACAATGCGGAATAAAATAATCAACTCCATCACTATCTAAAGGCGTTAAAAAAGCATATCCCCGCCTATTGCCTTGAATTTTTCCTTCAATAACTTCTCTTTTCATACACAAAATAAAAAAGGTTCTGCCTTAAGGACAGAACCTATAAATTTAACAAAATTTACGCAATAGATGCAACAACTGCAAAAACTATACATAAAACTGCAAATACGATACCGCTAATTACGGTTAGCACCTTCATTTTATGTTCAAAAGTTTTGCTTTTATTTTTCGTTAAAAAGGTTTCGCTCTGTCCACCGAGCGCACTAATACCTGAAGTGTTACCAGGTTGGAACATAACAACAAGTATAATAAAAATTGCACAAACAAGCATTACTGCAAGTAAAACATACTTAAGCCAATCACTCCAAATAGTGCCAAAAATACTACCTGCTACAAGCATATTTAATACGTTCATAATTATCTCCTTAAACGTGTAAAATCATTCGTTACCAATGAATTATAACACACAAAACATATTTTTTCAACTATTTTTTATAAGAATTTTCTATTTAAGAAGGGATTTACCCGTCATTTCCTCAGGAATAGACAAATTCATCATCGTAAGGAAGGTAGGCGCAACGTCACAAAGTTTTCCGTCACTAAATAATTCTCTCCCCTTAAAATCCTTTCCAACTACAATAAATGGAACAAGATTAGTGGTATGTGCAGTAAAAGGTTTACCGCTTTCGTCACACATCTTGTCGGCGTTGCCGTGGTCAGCAGTAACGATAGCGTTACCACCAATAGATAAAATTTTATCTATAACTTTGCCCACGCACTCGTCAACCGTTTTAACAGTTTCAACCGTTGCGTCAAACACACCAGTATGTCCCACCATATCACAGTTAGCAAAATTTAAGATAACAACGTCATATACGCCTTCATCTAATTTTTCTATCACCTTTTCGGTAACTTCATAAGCACTCATTTCCGGCTTTAGGTCGTAAGTTGCTACTTTGGGAGATGGGATTAAAACTCTATCTTCATTTTTATTAGGAGTTTCTTCACCGCCATTAAAGAAGAAAGTTACGTGCGCATATTTCTCTGTTTCAGCAATTCTAAGTTGCTTTAATCCAAGTGAAGCAATATATTCACCGAGAGTATTTTTTAATGATTGAGGCTTAAATGCAATTCTAACGTTAGTGAGCGAATCGTCATATCTTGTAAAACAAACGTAAACAGGATTAATAAAACCAGTTTTTCTTTCAAAACCGTCAAAATCCTTTTCGCTCATTGCTCTAGTTATTTGCCTTGCTCTATCGGGACGGAAATTGAAGAATATAATTCCATCACCCTCTTCAATAAGAGCAACGTTTTTGCCATCTTTAACAACACTTGCGGGAATAACGAATTCATCCGTTACGTTGGCAAGATAAGAATTTCTTACGTACTCTTCTGGATTAGAAGTCGTTTCACCGATACCCGCAGTCATCATATCGTAGGCTTTTTTAACCCTTTCCCAACGATTATCTCTATCCATAACGTAATATCTTCCGCCAACGGAGGCAATTTCACCAAACGATAATTCATCAAGTTTGTTTTGAAGATTTTTAATAAAATCAGCACCACTTGTAGGTGAAACGTCTCTCCCGTCCAAGAAACAGTGAATATAAACGTTGTCAAGCCCTTTCCTTTTTGCAAGTTCAACGAGTGCGTAAACGTGAGAAATATGGCTGTGAACTCCACCATCAGACAAAAGTCCGTAAATATGAAGTTTTTTACCCGATTTCTTTACTTCGTCACAAACGTAGTTAAATTCTTCATTATTAAAGAAATCTCCGTCTGAAATAGACTTGGTAATTCTCGTTAGTTCTTGGTAAACAATTCTACCAGCACCCATATTAAGGTGACCAACTTCAGAATTGCCCATTTGTCCTTCAGGAAGCCCTACGTCCATACCACTTGCACCAATTAAGGTAGAAGGATAATTTTCCATTAACGCTTTAACGTTTTTACTGTCTGCGTGGAATATTGCGTTGCCGTTTTCGGTTGCGGTTATTCCGTAACCATCCATTATAATAATACAGTTGGTTTTTTTCATTAAAAACACTCCATTTTGATTATATTTTTTCAAAAGTTAAGGCAAGAATTAACTTGCCTTAACTATTTAAATTAAATTTTACCTTTATAGTTAACGATACCGGCAAAATCTTCCGCCTTTAATGCTGCACCGCCAATCAAACCACCGTCTATATTTCTCATAGCCATAAGTTCTTTAGCATTAGAAGGTTTCATACTTCCGCCGTATTGGATACGAAGAGCTTTAGCAACCTCAGCACCCCAAGTTTTTTTAACTAAACTTCTAATAAATCCTATAGTTTTATTAGCATCTTCAGCGGTTGCAGTCTTTCCTGTGCCGATTGCCCAAACAGGTTCATAAGCAATTACGATTGATGCAAAATCTTCCGCCTCAATATTCTTAAATCCTTCTAAGATTTGTTTCTTTAAAACTTTCTTTGTTTTATTCTTTTCCCTTTCAATAAGAGTTTCACCAACACAAACGATGGGTTTTAAATCATTTTTAAGAGCCTGAATAAGTCTTGCGTTTACACTTTCGTCCGTTTCGCCGAAATACTGTCTTCTTTCACTGTGCCCAATAATAACGTATTCAACACCGATTTCCTTTAACATATCGGCGGAAATTTCACCAGTAAATGCACCTGAATCCGCCCAAGCAACGTTTTCAGCACCTAGTTTAATCTTGCTACCCTTGATTGCTTCAGCAACCGCCCAAAGGTCGGTATATGGAACACATACTACAACTTCGGGTTTGGATTTTGCTACGAGAGGTTTTAATTCATTGATAAGTTCTACCGCCTCTTTAGCCGTCTTGTTCATTTTCCAGTTTCCTGCGATAATTGGTTTTCTCATAATTTGGGTCTCCTCTGTTTGTAAATTTATCGTTTTTATATTCAGTTTTTTATTTATCGTTTAAGCATTCAATACCAGGAAGTTTCTTGCCCTCAAAGAGTTCAAGTGATGCGCCACCACCGGTTGAAATGTGTGACATTTTATCTGCAAAACCAAGGGTTGTTACCGCTGCTGCAGAATCACCACCACCAATAATAGTCGTTGCATCAGTTTCAGCAAGAGCCTTAGCAACTGAAATAGTACCGTTTGCAAAGCATGGATTTTCAGAAACACCCATAGGTCCGTTCCAAATAACAGTTTTAGCACTCTTTACTGCATTAGCAAAAATTTCAGCCGACTTAGGTCCGATATCAAGGGGCTCTTTATCGGTAGGAATACTATCGATATCATAGGTGTAGGTATCAACTATAGCGTCGATAGGATTGGGGAATTCGGTAGTTGCAACAACGTCAACAGGAAGAAGAATTTGTTTGCCTAATTTCTCAGCCTTCTTCATCATATCAAGACAGTAGTCAATTTTTTCGTTATCGACTAAAGCTTTACCTACTTCGTAACCCTTAGCTTTTAAGAAGGTATAAGCCATACCACCACCGATAATAAGAGTATCGCATTTTTCAAGTAAATTTTCGATAACCTTTAATTTATCTGCAACTTTTGCGCCACCTAAAATAGCAACGAAAGGACGAACGGGGTTTTCCAAAGCGTTTGCCATAACTGCAAGTTCCTTTTCAATTAAGAAACCACAAACTGCCGTTTTAACAAAGCCGTATTCCACGATTGCCGCAGTAGTTGCGTGTGAACGGTGTGCTGTACCAAAAGCGTCGTTAACGTAAACATCACAATATGAAGCAAGTTTTTTACAAAGAGCCTCGTCTCTCTTTTCCTCACCAGCCTCAAAACGGGTGTTTTCTAAAAGAACTACTTCACCATCTTTAATTTCAGAAACCGCCTTATCCGCTGAAGCACCAACTACGTCTTCTGCAAACACAACCTTTTTACCAAGTTTTTCAGAAAGTCTTTCCGCAACGGGACGAAGAGTAAACTTTTCCTTGTCCTTAAGCGCCTTTTTAAGATATTCTGCTTTAGCTGCCTCTCTTTCACCTTCAGGAAGAGCCTCAACAGCCTTTTTCTCCTTTTTGGTGAGCCCAAAACCTTCGGTAAAAATGTTATGGGGCTTACCCATATGTGAGCAAAGTATAACTTTAGCACCGTTATCAATTAAATATTTGATAGTGGGAAGTGCACCGTTAATACGAGTTTCATCAGTAATTTCGCCATTTTTCATAGGAACGTTAAAGTCTACTCTAACAAGACATTTTTTACCTTTTACTTCCACGTCTTTAATGGACATTTTGTTCATAGTTAAAACCTCCGTAAAAATTGAATTTATTATAAATTATAACCAAAAAATTTTATCCTTAAAAGTATATAAAAAAAACTGCCGTTTGTCAAGAAGATAAACGGCAATTAGGATTATTAAATTAGTCAATTTCTTACTTTTAAGCGGATTTACCGTACCCAATCCTTTTTAAGCCTATCAATGTGCATGTCGCCTAATGTATCGCACACGTCGTCAATTTCCTCTTCAATAATCTATTTTATAGTTAAATTTCCTTCGGTATTAAAATTATCAAACCCTATTTGTCTTAAAGCCTCGTACACCCCTACGCATACTGAGTTAGATAGGTTTAACGAACGCAACGTACCCATCATAGGTATTCTAACGCACTCGTCGTAATGTGCTTTCAACAAGGGTTCGGGCAAGCCTTTCGTTTCCTTACCAAAAACTAAAAAATCCCCGTCTTTATACTTTACGTCAGAGTGGATATGTTTTGATTTAGTAGAATAAAACCAAAAATTATTACCGTTATAATACTTGTCCATAACCTCTTCTATACTGTCGTAGTATCTTATATCGAGATAGTGCCAATAATCAAGCCCCGCTCTTTTAAGTTGCTTGTCCGTTACTTCAAACCCAAGCGGTCTAACCATATGTAATATACTACCCGTAACTGCACACGTTCTTGCAATGTTACCTGCGTTTTGCGGTATTTCAGGCTCAACTAAAACAATATTTATCGCCATATTCCCTCCTTAATATCCCGAGTTAAAATCTCTATATAAGCCCCTTCTTCTTGAACTTATTAAATGAAAATCCTTTTTTAAATCAATTTTTGCATCAACTATATCCGCACTACTTGCTAAAATTATTTCCCCCTTAATATCGGAAACGCATAAATAATTTTTTGCACATAGTGCCATACAAACTCCGTTTGAAAAGGCACCTGACCTTAGCATTATTTGTGGAATAGAACCGTCAATCTTATTAAACACGCAAACAATAATGTCTGCATCACATAAAGCCAAAACTCTCGACGATTCGGGAAAATATAAATCCTCGGCAACTATTACGCCTATTTTACCCGCAGTCGTATCGTAAACCCTAAAATTTCCGCCCGAAACAAATTCACTATTATCTACCGAGTGAGCCATATCGGAAACGCCAAGTATTCTCCCCCTATCTGCAATGACTGCTGAGTGGCGAAACACACCGTACGTATCGGTATCACAACCGCAAACGACTACTGAAGAGATTTGTCTTGATAGTTTTGCAACGTCCCCAAAATACTCCGTTTCCCCTTCAAGTTCCTTTTTGTAACTAACAAGACCAAGCCCGTTAAAACCAAAAACCACTAAGTCGTGCCCGCTTATCTTACCAAGTTTATCCTGCCAAACTCCATTTAGACCACTACTCGTTACAAAACAAACCTTCATACTTCACTCCTAAAAATACTACATATCATAGTATTAGAGCAATAGATGTTTTTGTTAAAGAATTTCCTTAAGTAAATTATAAATTTCAAGAGTGCTTTCAGAGGTTAAAAGTTTTATGCGCTTTTCTTTTACGTTATAAGTTTCTCTTAAGTATCCACCAACGAATTTTCTAAACTCTAACGTTGCCCTTTTTTCGCCAAAATTTTCCTTTAGATTTAGTAGATGGTTGATTATAAAATCCTTTAGAGAACAAGGTGGTTTTTCACCCAATAATTCACAGGGCAAAAATGGGTTCTGAAAAGCACCCCTTGCAATCATCACACCGTCAGCCCCCGTATTATCCATCATTTTATCAGCATCATTAAGAGTGAAAATTCCGCCGTTTGCTATAACGGGAATTGAAACCGCCCTTTTTGCCTTATATATAGCATTATAATCGGGTTCTCCAGAATAGTACTTTTCTCTAACTCTTCCGTGAATAGTAACTAAACTTGCACCGCTATCTTCTGCCATCTTGGTAAAGTCGGTAGCGATATCGTCCCCCTCTTTTAAGCCGGTACGAATTTTAACGGTTATAATCTTACCACTTTTAACACACTCTTTTACAATTTCTTCCGCCTTTTTAATATTGGTTAAAAGAGCACTTCCCTCACCGTTTTTATACACTTTTGGCACGGGACAACCCATGTTGATATCAATGATATCAAAGTTTTTTAAATATTCCCCTTCGCAAGCGGAACGCATATAATAAGGTTCAGAGCCAAAAATTTGAGCCACAGTCTTATCATAATTTTCCGTACGCAAAAGCAAATCCGACCCCTTACTCTTATAAGAAAGACCTTTTGCCGAAACAAGTTCGGTAAAAGTAAGACCGTATCCTAATTTAATGGCAAGTTTTCTATAACCGTATTCGGTATATCCTGCCATTGGTGCTAAGAAAACGTTATTGGAAATTAACTTGTCCCTTAGCAAAAGATTTTTTATCTGCATTTACGTACACCTTTTTTATTAATATAATTAAGTTTACCAAAAATGCAATAAAATAGCAAGCGATTGATGAAATTGCACTGCCGTATATATTTATTTTAGGGTTGGAAATGGTTAATAAACTTACAACTACTTTAGTTGCAACCCCAAACACCATACCGATAACTGCTAAATATGGGTTTCCGCCACCGATAAGCACCCCGTTAGTCGTTTGCAATAAAACGTGAAAAAGTATAGATATTGAGGTGATTTTTAATAGGCTAACACACAGATTAAACTCATAATCGCTTAAATTTCTAAATAAAATAAATAATATTTGTTTAGCAAAAATTACGCAAACTGTAGTTGCAATCAAACCAAAAACCAAGGAAATTAGCATACTTTTTTTAACGTGACTCTCCCTCTCGTTAAGGCTATCTGATTTAGATATTGCAGGAATTATTGTCACTGAAATACCGTAGCTAATAGAAACGGGAAGGTGAATTATCGTCATTACTACGCCGGAAAACAAACCGTATAATGTCGTTGCGCTCGATAAATATCTTTTTAATAGATTTATCGTAATAAAACTATCAATCACTTGAGAAAAAGGCAAAATTATTCCCAAGATTGTTACGGGAACAACTATTTTTAGAAGTGTTTTAGCACCAGAAAAATATTTTTCTCCTTTGTTTCTTACAAAAAATAATTTTACACCTCTATTTTGTTTCTTAAAAATTATTAAAAGCAATAAAAAAGCAACAATCTCAGAAATTGTTATTGCAAAAGTTGCAAAAGACACACATTTCGGCACGTTGGGTAGAAAAATAATACAAAACGTTAACCCTAAAATTAGTTTAACTATTTGTTCTACAATCTGAGATATGGCTGTCGGTAACATGTTCATTTTGCCTTGAAAATAACCTCTTAACGAAGAAATTAAGCAAACGAATAATACTGCGGGAGCAAGTGTAACGTAGGATAAAGATGCGTTAATATCCCCCTGCGTTTTTGAAATAAATTTTGAAAATATTATCATTATCGCCCCTGATATTATTCCTAAAATTGAAAAAAGCCTAACGCTCAACCTTAAATATTTGTACGATAGGCTTTCTTCTTTACAAGACGCAATAATTTTAGATAATGCATTTGGCACTCCCGCACCGGAAAAATCAAGCAATAAAGTATAAACGGGAAACACCATTTGATACAACCCTATTCCATAAGCACCGATATACGCCGTCAAAGGGATTCTATATAAAACACCTATTAACTTTGCTAAAAATGCACCAACACCAAGAAATATTGAGCCCTTAAAAACAGAAGAAGATTTTTCTTTCATATGTAAGGCTACATAAACAATAAAGTCACAATTCAAATTGTGATGAAAGTAAAGATGCACCAAACATAACCATCTTTTCATCTAAAGAATTAAACCTCTTATCCCTTTGCTTGTCGAATAATACTATACCTCCAAACAAGTCACCATTAGAAAGTATTGGAATAACCATTTGATTTTCATATTCGTTCTCGTCACCTTTATAAATTTTAATAGACTTTCCATCTTCCGTCGAAGAGATAATATAATTGCGTCTATTATTGAGGATTTTACTCATTTCGTCAGACATAATCACCCCAATAATATCCTTATATTTACTATTGGAAACGCAAATTACACCATCGGTATCTAAAATAAAGCAATCTCGATTGCAAAATCTTGACAATTCTTCACAAACCAACTTTGCGTTTGCCTTTAACGACGCCATTGGTGAAAATTTCTTAAACACAAGTTCTTCCTTATTCGTATATATTTCTAAAGGGTCTCCCTCCCTAATTCTTAAAGTCTTTCTAATTTCTTTTGGAATTACCACTCTACCTAAGTCGTCAATTCTTCTAACTATACCAGTCGTTTGCATAACGCCCTCCATAACCCAAGTATGTTAAAAGCCCGCAAAATTATGCGGGCTTTATTAATTTAACTCCAAGTTCTATTATCTTTAAACCATTGTGTTTCTTGCAAAGGGATATTGTTGTTAGAACAATTTACGTATACACCCTTTTCCGCCTCAGAAACAACTACAATGTTTCCGTTTAACAGTTTACAATCACCGTCGTTTACATATTCTTTTCCATTATGTTTAACGTCAACGTACGCAGGGGCATAGATTAAACTTTCATGTTCTGCGAGCCTATCAATAACCTCTTGTGTTGGAAAGGTGTTTGCAAAAGTTTGCGAGTATTGTACACTACCGGCAATACAAGGCACAACCACTATTTTAGGCTTTATTTCTTTTAATAAAATTGTGTTTGATGCAGTAGTAGAACCGTGATGCCCCGCCTTAAACATATCAATTTTGGTAAAATCGTACTTCTCGACAAGTTTTTGTTCCCCTCTTTCTTCTAAATCACCGGTGAATAAAAACTGCCTTGTACCGTGATAAAACATTACGCAAACAGAATAATCGTTTTCGTTTGACGTTTTATTCTCATAAAAGTAATTATAAAGTATTTCAAACTTAACGTTACCGTTATCAGTTAAATTGTAACTCCTCTTTGCGCCATTTTCATTATTATAACACTGCAAGGCCGTATAATAAGCGGTATTTCCATCGTCTATTTCTTGTTGACGCTTCTCTTTATATCTATTATACACGCCAGAAATAGAGTTAGATTTAGGAAAGTCTATAATTGTGCTAAATTCATATAGGTCAAATAAACTTTCGTTTTTTGAATCACCCGCTAAACAAGCAATATGGTCTAAGTGAGCATGAGTTACAATTAAATACTCAATAACCCCATCAGTAACGTAATTATCAAGGTAGGATTTAATTTCATCTACACTATCATAATTACTGCCCGCATCTATTAGTATATCGTTACCACCTGCTTTTATATAGGTGCAATCTCCCGCCTCGTCATTTCCCAGCATCATAAAGTGAAAGGAAATTTCACCTACTGCAACCACCCCGTTATTAGGTTCGTCTTTTTCAGAAAAGTATTGGTTATATACGTAATATCCTGCACTTACGATAAATAAAAATATTAAGCCTAAAAAGAAAGATGAAAGGGACTTCTTTTTACTTTTTCTTTTTGCCATAAAAAATACCTAACTATAAGAGTTTTGCCCTCATCTCGTCGTCAGACAAGGGAGAAAGATACTTTAACGGTATATCAAAAACCGTGAATACACCTTTCTCACCTTTTTGCGCAAGTCTATAAACAGCCCTTGCATAAGAAGTTAAAACACTACCCGTAAATTCAGGATTAGAATCAAGTTTTAAGGAAAACTCTAACGTTTCTTTATTTTCTTTTGAAGTATTGCCCGTTCTAATTACGAACCCACCGTGCGGAAGTTTTGCGTGATTTTCCTTCAACTCTTCTTCACTTACAAAGTTAACGATAGTATCGTAGTCTGCAAAGTAATTTGGCATTTGTTTAATTTGTTCTTCAATAAATGCCTTATCAGCCCCCTCTTCTACCACGACAAAGCACTCTCTTAAATGCTTTTCTCTTGTGGTTAAGTTAGGATTATTGCCGTTCCTAACGGCTAAAAGAGCCTCTTCCTTTGGAATAGTATACTGTATTGCATTTTTAACGCCTTTAATTCTCCTAATAGCGTCACTATGCCCTTGTGAAACACCTTTTCCCCAAAAAGTATAATCAGCACCGTTAGGAAGAACGCTTGAAAAGAACAATCTCATTACGGAAAACATACCAGGGTCCCACCCGATACTTATAGCAGAAACCTTACCACTTTCATTAGCAACCTTTGAAAGTTTATCGTAGTATTCAGGAATTTTTGCATGGGTATCAAAAGAGTCAACAGTATTGAAATCTTTAAGATATTTAGCAGTAGTTTCAGGAAGGTCGGTTGCACTGCCACCACATAAAAGCAACACGTCAATCTCATCTTTAAATTTTTCAAGTTCGGAAACGTTATAAACGGCTACACCCGTTGCAGTTTTAATACTTTCGGGATTTCTTCTTGTAAACACACCAACGCACTGCATATCTGGCGCATTTTCTACCGCTATACTAACTCCTCTACCGAGATTTCCATAACCAATAATACCAACTTTTATCATATAAGGTTCTCCTTTTTTAACTAATTATATTTTACTACAAAAATTTATTTTTTCAAATTAAATTAGTATAATTTTTTTCGCCTTTTTCCTTTTTTTCCGAAAATTAGCCAAATAGGTACAAAATAGTAGCGTAAAAAAATTATAAAATGTATTCGTTAATTTATGAGGTTGTTATGATGAATAAATCCAAAGCGTTTGACTACGTTAACATTATTAAATATATAATCATTTTTACGGCATATTTGTGTCTTAATAAATTAGAATCAACGGTGTATCCCTATTCAACCGCATTATATACTGCATTAATAGCGTCACAGGAAAATTTTATAACCACTTCTATATTTTATCTTCTATCGTTTATTGCTCTCGGCAGAGCAGGGCTTTTAGCGAGTAGCGCAATAGCAATCGGCGCAACGCTATTTATTAAACTTATAAGAAGAAGGTTTAACAATAAAAAAGTTTTTGAATATGCATTCTTTACCGCAATTTCAATGAGTGGTTTTTTATTTTTAGGCGACACCTCTATTGAAACGTTAATTGAAAAGCGTGTTATTTGCATTATTATTTCTTGTGTTTTAACGTTAATTTTATCCACCTCTATTTCCGCCGTTGAAAAAAAAGGCTTAAAATTTAAAATGAACGTCGAAGAATACGTTTCAATAATAGTTTCTATAGTAGTTGTTGGAGTTGGTGTTTGCAACTTAGTTTCTCCATACCTTTGGAGGGGCGTTTCGTTGATAATAATACTTTTATCGTCCTATTTTTTTAAAACGGGCATAAGCGTTATAATCGCCTCAAGTCTTGGCGTCAGTCTATCTATATATTTTGGCAACATAAATTACGTTGCCGTATACGTTTTTTGGGGATTGATTGTGGAAGGCTTTAAACCTTTTTCAAGATATCTATCCGCAATTTCCGTTGTGTTTTTTGATTACTTAATCTTTTTAATTTTTGCAGTTTACCCCTCATACGGAGTAAAAGAATTGATACCCGATTGTGTTGCTTCTGTATTCTATTGCATAATACCTACGAAATTTTTATCTTCGGTAAAAGAAAAATTTTTATATTTTAGAGAAAAACAATTAGTACGGCAAACGATAAATAGAAATAGGTTGATGCTATCAAATAAACTTTTTGAACTTTCGGCAGTTTTTATGGAAATGTCCTCAGCGTTTGATTCTTTTAAAAAAAGAGAAGATTCATTGGATAAAATCAAAGAACGTTCTATAAATGAAATAAAGGAAAAAGTATGCAAAAACTGCGAAAATTATCCCCGTTGCAAAAATAACGATAAAAAAATAAAAACAGGTCTAAATAAAATGATTGATATAGGTCTTGCAAAAAGTAAACTTTCTCTTATCGACCTACCAGAAGACGTTGGAGGTTTATGCGTTCACCCCACCGACGTTATTTATTGCGTTAATAAATTTTTAGCAGAGTATAGAAATTATAGATTATCTTATATGAATTTATCTAACAGCAGAGCAATTATCGCAAAAGAGGCGGAGGGTGTTTCGGAAATATTAAAAGGGCTTGCCTTAGAAACGGGCACGCAATTAAAATATCAGTCAAAACTTGAAAAAACTTTGTTAGACGAACTACAAAAAAAGGGATTTTTAATTAACGAAATTTTAATATTTGGTGAAGAAAATCAAACTAAAATTAACCTAATATTAAATATGAAAGAATTTTCCTTGTCACTACTCAACAACGTGATAGAAAGAATAGTAAAGTGTAAAGTTATATTATGCGAGAAAAATAATATTACTGAAGAAAAGATATTTTTATCTTTCAAAAAACGTGTGGATTTTGACGCTGTTTTCGGCACTGCAAACGTAAAAAAGGACGGCTCTGAAATATCAGGCGATACTCACTCCGTTTTACGAATATCCGATGATAAATTTTTAGTTGCGCTATCAGACGGTATGGGCAGTGGCAAAGAGGCGGAAAACATTTCCTCCGTTTCCCTTTCTTTGATTGAAAGTTTTTATAAGGCGGGTATGAATAGCAACCTAATTTTAGCAACAGTTAATAAACTTTTATCCATAAATACGGAAGATTCTTTTACCGCATTAGACGTTGCAGTAATCAATCTTAAAGACGGAATTGCAGACTTTATTAAATACGGTGCACCCTACGGCTTTATTATTAACGAAGGAGCGGTTAAAATTATTGAAGGAAACACTCTCCCGCTTGGCATATTAGAAGACCTTGCCCCCAGCGTTGCTCAAACAAAAATTTCAGACGGTGATATGCTTATATTATTAACTGATGGAATATCCGACGCTTTCGGTTCTTCCTCTGCGGTGATAGATTTTTTAAGGACAGTCCCCGCTAAAAACCCGCAAACCTTATCTAATCAAATTTTAGCAAAAGCAATTTCTTTAAACGGTGGAAAACATTTAGACGATATGACTGCACTTGCCGTTAGAATATTTAAGACAGCATAAAAAAAACCGCTTATTTAGCGGTTTTTTTACTTTTTTAGAACGCTGTTTCTTTCCCAAAAAACACCGTTCTCGTATCCTTGAATAGAACAATCTTTTTCACATTTATCAAGGCGATATTCAGCCCAAGCACAATAGAGTGGATTTTGCTCAATCATAAGATATTTCCTCTTAAGTTTTTTTGCAACCACTCCCGTCGTACCACTGCCAGAAAAAATATCTAAAACTAAATCACCCTCGTTTGAACTTGCCAAAATAAGTTTAGCAATAAGTTTTTCCGGTTTTTGGGTTGGGTGCGCTGTGTTTTCCGCCATGGACCAGTAAGGAACGGAAATATCTCCCCAAAAATTTGATGGACAAGTATCTCTAAATTTGCCATCACTCGTTTCTTTCCAGTCTTTAGGCAAACCGTCCGCTTTATAAGGCGCAACGACCTTTTTACGTTGTTTTACCGCCTCTAAATTAAAGGTGTAGTCATCACTTACGGTGCAAAAGAATATATCTTCCATAGCGTTTTTCCAGTTCTTTTTCGCACCTCTTCCTTTCTCTCTTTCCCATGTTATTCGGTTTCTTAAAATAAAATGTTTTTCAAGAACGGGAGCAAGTGACACGGAACTTTTCCAGTCAGAACAAACGTAAACGCTTGCGGAATTTTTTAGTTTAGGCTTAACCGCCTCAATCCACCTTTCGGTATACTCGTAATATTGGTTATAATTTCTTTCCTTAAAAACTTCTCCATGAAAATTTTTCGTTAAGTTATAAGGCGGGTCAACGATAAGTAGGTCGATTGAATTATCCTTAATATTATTTATGGCTGTGAAAAAATCTCCTAATACGGTAACGCAATTTTGTTCCTTATTAAGATTTTCCGCCCTTACGCACCTATCTAAATATTCTTTTGAATCCTCTAAGGAAAAATCAATAGTTTTGTTTCTTATAGATTTCATATCAATTACTTCTTATAATCCTAAAACCTCGTCAATCTTAGTTAATAATTGACTTTCGTCATACTGCTTAAATAATTTTATTAACGTGGCGGTATCTTCGATTTTACCCCCTAAAACGTTTCTAATTTTACAAGACAAATCTATCTCTTTCTCAGACAAAAGCAAATCCTCACGCCTCGTTCCCGATTTTTTAATATCTATTGCAGGGAATATTCTTTTTTCACTTAATTCTCTTGAAAGATGAAGCTCCGTATTTCCCGTACCCTTAAGCTCTTCGTAAACAAAATCTTCAAACTTTCCGCCGAGTCCTACCATAGCGGTAGCAATAATGGTTAAACTTCCACCCTCGACCAAATTTCTTGCACTGCCGAAGAATTTTTTAACCTTCTTTATTGCGTCCGCTTCTATTCCACCCGATAAAGTTTTTCCCGTTGATTCAGACTTCTCGTTATATGCTCTCGTAAGTCTTGTAATAGAATCTAAAAAGACAACTACGTCGTTGCCCGTTTCTGCAATACGTTTTGCACGGTTTAAAACCATTTCCGCAGTCCTAATATGATGCTCTGAACTTTCGTCAAAGGTTGAATGAACGACCTCCGCTCTAACACTCCTTTTGATATCAGTAACCTCTTCCGGTCTTTCGTCAATAAGGAGAATAAAAATTTTCATGCCGTTATAGTTTTCCTCTAACGACTTGGCAATTTTTTTAATAATGGTCGTTTTACCCGCTTTAGGGGGCGCAACGATAATCGCTCTCTGCCCTTTTCCTATAGGCGCAAATAAATTAATAAGCTTTAAGGTCGTATCGTTTTCAAAGGAAAGATTAAACTTTTTGTCGGGATAACAGGAGGTAAGCTTATCAAAATCCAACCTTTCACTTATAAATTCAACGTCAATACCGTTTAACTTCAAAATTTCAGTAACGCAAGGTGCTTTTTGCTCCTTAACCCTTTTTGCTAAAGCCAAAATTTTATCTCCTGCACGCAAATCGTACTTTGCTATAAGTTCGGGCGAAACGTAACTATCCTTATCTGAACTCTCGTGTTCATTTACCCTAATAAAGCCGAAGTTTGCTGGATAAATTTCAATTCTACCCTCCGTTTCAAAGATAGGCTCAACGTCCTCACACGTTAAACTTGACACACTACCATATCCTTCCTTACTTAAAAAAGGATATTGTTCAAAGGAATCTACTATAGTGTATTCACTCGTGGGTTCTTCCTTTTCATAAAAATCAGAAAGGTCTACTTTTGACTTTACGGGCGCACCCTTATTGCTTGACGAGAAAACAACACCTGATTGTTGAATTGATAAAATATCATCAATAAGTTGACTTTTAGTTTTAGAGGTTGGAGACTTTACACGAACAACTCTGCCAAGCGCTCTAAGGGTATTTAATGCGTGTTTTTCAAGCATTTCTTTAGTAAGTTTAACTAATTTTGCCATAAAATTATTTCTCCACTAAATAACTGTTTTTTATATTTTTAGCACTTACTATTCCACAAAGGAAAGCAAAAGTAAGATTATATCCACCGCAATCTCCGTCAACGTCTAAAAGTTCCCCAGTTAGATATAAATTTTTTACTAATTTGCTTTGCATTGTAAAGGGATTAACTGCATTAGTATCAATTCCACCCTTAGTTACTTGTGCGTAATTGAAACCAAGATTTCCCGTTATCTCAATCTTAAAATCCTTAACTAAAGTGGCTATCTCGGGAATAGAAGCGCATTTTTTAGTAATTATTCTGCCTATTTGTTTATTTAATAAGCCTAACAACAAATCTTCTTTATTAATATGCGGTAATTTTTGCTTTTCGTTTAATATATCAATAAGGGCTTCCTTTTTTAAATTTGGCAAAAACTCTACGCTAACTTTCGGGTTTTTTACGCCCTGTAAGTATCCTGAAACATTAAAAACTGCAGAACCAGAAATACCGTAGTCAGTAAAAAGTAAATCACCCTCCGCCTCTTTTAGGATATCTCCTTGTGATAAGGCTTTAATTTTAACCTTTTCTTTTATACCCTTTAGCCCCTTAAATTCCATAAGATTTGCCTTTAGTTGAACTAAAGATGGATAGAGTTCAGTACACTTATGCCCATACTTTTCTAAAAGTTTATAAGAAGTACCATCCGTACCATATTGTTTACCCGCTGAGCCACCAAAAGCACAAACAACGTTTTGGGCAAAAATCTTATCAGTTTTTGAACAAATAACAAATTTTTGTTCTAAATTCTTTATCTCTTCTACATAAAAATTAGTTATTACGTTGCATTTTTTATATTCCAAGTAACTTCTTAGTATATCTAAAACGGAAGTTGCTTGAAAAGAGGTGGGATACATCTTTCCATCATCACCCTCTATTAAATAAACGCCTAAATTTTGTAGATAATTAATTAAATCACTATTTTTAAGCACTGAAAAAAAAGCCCTGACGAATCCTTTATCGCCATGATAATAATCTAAAGCATGATTAACGTTGGTAAGATTACCTTGTCCGTTACCCGTTGCTATAAGCTTTTTACCCACTCTGTCGTTGCGCTCTAACACAACTACGTCTTTACCGGAAAGTGCGTTATCCCCTGAAAGAAGTTCTATAGCGCACAAAAGTCCCGAAGCACCTCCTCCGACGATAGCGACCTTAAAAGCATTATTCAATTTTACACCTCTTTGAAAATGCAGAAAATTCTGCTAAAAATATAAAAAAAGTAAAAATATAAAAAGTAAATTATTTTAAAATAGTAAGTAATTGTTTAGGCTCTAATACAAAAAGATTTGCGCCTACTTTTTCAAGTTCTTCTTTAGTTCTATATCCCCAAAGAACACTTATACATTTTATAGATGCGTTAACTGCCGTTTGATAATCGGGTTCACTATCACCTATAAACACGGTGTTTTCATTAGAAACACCAAACTTATTTATTAAAGATAAAGTGGTCTGAGGATTAGGTTTTTTCTCCCTGCCCTCTTGTTGCCCTATAACAGCGTCAAACTCAACGTCCTTAAAATAGTTATCAATAACGTTATCAGTAGTCATTTGCGGTTTGTTAGTTATAACGGCAATATAATAACCTCTATTTTTCAACCCGATTAAAACTTCTTTAACCCCATCGTAAACTTTGGTTTTGGGGCTATCGGAATTAGTGTAGATATCGTTATAGTAATCAAGCCTTTTATTAAACTCGGCTAAGGGCAAACTTTTTCCTATGCTTCTCTCAACCAAAACCTTAGCACCATTACCGATAAATTTACGAGCGTCATCATAACAAATTTCGCTGTGAGAAAACTTTCGCATAGTAGCATTTAAACTATCAATTATATCGGGAAGAGAATCAATTAACGTCCCATCTAAGTCAAAAATCGCAAGTTTTTTCATACAAAATTACATTTCCTCAACAGTTTCAATACCGAGAAGAGTTAATGCGTTAGTTAAAGTAATCTTAACCGCTTTAGTAAGAGCAAGCCTAAACTTTTTAAGATTTTCATCTTCGCAAGCAATTTTACAGTTCATATAGAACTTATTGAACACACCTGAAAGTTCTAATGCGTATCTCGTAATTAAAGAAGGCTCGTAATTTCTTGATGCCGATAAAATGATATCTCCAAATTTTGCCAAAGTGGAAACTACGTCATACTCTTCGGCGGTGAGTTGGGGAATTTTATATTCTCCGTCTACACCAAATTTATTCAATACGCTATTGCAACGAGCAACGGTGTATTGAACGTAAGGGCACGTTTCCCCCTCAAAACTTAAAACTCTATCATAGCTAAATACGATATCTTTAATTTTATTGTTACAAAGAGCACCAAAAATAACTGCGCCCGTACCAACGGCTTTTGCAGTATGGTCCTTATCTTTAATGTTGGGATTTTTTTGCTCAATAACCTCGTACGCCTTTTCAATAGTTTTGTTGATAACATCTTCTAAAAGAACGACGTTACCCGCCCTCGTACTCATTGAACCACTCTCAAGTGACACCATGCCGTAGGCAACGTGAATAAGGTCTTTCGCCCACTCCTTACCCATGAGTTCTACAACCTTAAAAAATTGCTTAAAGTGTAGATTTTGTTGGTAAGCAACAACGTACAAACACTTATCAAAATCGTACGTGTTTTTTCTATAACTTGCGGCGGCAATATCTCTCGTCGCATACAAAGTAGACCCGTCTGATTTTAAAATCAAACAAGGTGGCATACCATATTCTTCAAGTTCAACTATGGATGCACCGTCTGAAACTTTTAATAGCCCTTTTTCCTTTAATTCGTCCACGATAGGCGACATTTTATCATTATAAAAACTTTCCCCTGCATAAGAATCAAAGGTAACGTTTAGTAGTTTATAAATCTTTTCTACTTCCTCTAAAGTAATATCTTTAAACAAACGGAACAATTTATTACTTTCTTCATCCCCGTCTTCTATAAGCTTAAAATAACGCCTTGCTTCGTCGTCTAAAGCAGGGTTTAATTTAGCCTCGTCGTGAAACTTAACGTAAATTCTCGTAAGTTCTTTTAACCTACCCTCTTTAACTGCCTCAAAACTACTCCATTTCTTAAATGCAACTATAAGTTTACCAAACTGTGTACCGTAATCGCCAAGGTGGTTTATTCCAACGACGTTGTAACCTAAAAATCTAAATATTTTGCAGAGAGCACTACCAATAACAGTGGTGCTTAAGTGTCCAATATGGAAAGGCTTTGCAATATTTATAGACGAGTAGTCAATGCAAATGGTTTTACCCTTTCCGATTTCATTACTGCCGTACCTATCTCCCTTAGATAGAACTTCTCCTAAAATATCTTTCGCAAAAGAGTTTCTATTAATCTTAAAATTAAGATAACCGTTAACGGCGTTACACTCGGAAACGTATTCATCAGCAACGAAAGAGTTTTTTAAGTCTTCTGCAATTTTAATGGGAGAAGAACGCATAATCTTGCTAAGTTTAAAACAAGGGAGTGCGTAGTCACCCATATCGGTATTTGGCGGAACTTCAATATAACTTTCTAAAAGTTCAGCTTCAACTGAGTCTAAATTGAGTTTTTTTGCAATGTAATTTTTGTAATTCATATAATTTTCCTTTTATTTTCTATATAATAACATAATTTTGTTCAAAAATGCAACCTAAAAACTTGAATTTTTCTTTTTTTTGCTCTATAATTATATAGAAAACATAATACTTTGGAGAAAATAATGAAATTAGGAGTTGTAGGATTACCAAACGTAGGTAAATCCACTTTATTTAACGCAATTACAAAAGCTGGCGCAGAATGCGCTAACTATCCTTTCTGTACCATTGAGCCTAACGTTGGTATCGTTGCAGTACCTGATGAAAGGCTTGAAGTTTTAGGAAAAATGTACAACACCAAAAAGATTACCCCCGCAGTAGTTGAATTCGTTGACATTGCAGGTCTTGTTAAGGGTGCAAGCAAGGGTGAAGGCTTAGGAAATAAGTTTCTTGCTAACATTAGAGAAACGGACGCTATCGTTCACGTGGTAAGGTGTTTTGAAGATGAAAACGTAACCCACGTTGACAGCGACATCGACCCACTTCGTGATATTGAAACTATTAATTTAGAACTTATTTTTTCCGATATTGAAGCGGTAAAAAAACGCCTTGATAGAGCAATCAATATGACCAAGACGGGCGATAAAAAGTATAAAATCGAAGCGGAATTTTTAACAAGGCTATCCGACCACTTAAACGCATTTAAGCCTGCAAGGACACTCCCCTGCTCGGACGAAGAAAGGGAGTTTATGAAGGAACTTTTCTTAATAACCGCAAAACCCGTTATCTATACCGCCAACATTAGCGAAGCGGATATCAATAAAAAGGACGAAGAAATTCCACTTGCTAAAAAGGTTATTGACTTTGCTAAGGAAGAAAACGCCGAATATATGGTTATTTCTGCTAAAACGGAAGAAGAACTATCAGAACTTGACGAAGAAGATAGATTAATGTTTTTAGAGGACCTTGGAATAACGGAGAGTGGTCTTGATAAATTAGTTAAGGTTTCATATAGAGTCTTAGGACTTATTAGTTATCTAACTGCAGGCGAAAAGGAAGTTAGAGCGTGGACTATTGAAAATGGCACGAAAGCACCTCAGGCGGCAGGCAAAATCCACTCTGACTTTGAAAAAGGCTTTATTAGAGCAGAAATCGTTGACTACGATATTTTAGTTGAACTTGGCAGTTTTAATGCAGCAAAAGAAAAAGGCAAAGTTCGCTCCGAAGGTAAAGAATACGTTATGAAAGATAGTGACGTAGTTTTATTTAGATTTAACGTATAAAATATTAAACAAAAAAAAGATTGCTTGATTTTTCAAGCAATCTTTTTTATTTTTTAATAAATTCTATAAACTTTTTCTGGACTACGTTTTTTGTTTTCGTTCTTTAACGTTTTACCTTTAGTTGTTCTACTTTCGATGGATAAATCTTCTGTATTAACAGTAAAGGCTACACCAAAGTTATCAATTACCGCAATGTCAAACGGCTCTTTAACGATATCCGCATAAACAAGTTTGTTGATTTTGCCTAATTCACAAACCTTTATACCCTTACCGTTTCTACCTTGAGGCTCTATTTCTGAGGTGATAACTCTCTTATAGAAACCAGTTTCCGTCACCACAACGAATTCCCCCTCGCAGTCGTTTTGTTTAACCATTAAAATCCTATCGCCCTTACCTAAGTTTATACCCTTAACACCACCAGCAACTCTGCCTTGAACGGGAATATCGTCCTTATTAGCGGAAAGAACTAAACCCTTTTCCGTAATAAATGAAATAGTGGTTTCGGGCAAATCTTGTTCTACGCTTAACAATTCGTCATTTTCTTTTAGTTTTATTGCTTGATAGAAGGGTTTAACAAGGTTATATTCCGCCCACTCCGTCTTTTTAATCAAGCCGTCTTTAGTAAAGAATAACAACGCTCCCGAGGGTGTCGAGCCTTTTTCACACGCAAAAAAGGCAACGGGGTGCTCGTTTCTTGCCGATTCTCTAGCAACTTCACTAAACTTAACGCCCTTATCTCTATACCTACACTCGGGCATATCTTCAACGTTAATTCTATGGCAGTTGCCAAGATTTGTAAAGGCAAACAATACCTGATTACTCTTAGCTTTTACAAAAACTTTAATAAAGTCCGCTCCGGTAGAATTATCTTTTACCTTTCTATCACTATTATTAAAATTCTTTTCGGGAATTTTCTTAAATGCGTTGCCGTGCGTATAAGCAATGACAAAATCTTCAATGGGTTTTAATTCCGCCTCTATATTTTCCTTGCCCTCAAGTTCCTTTCCGCCGATAACGATAGCACTTCTTCTTTGGTCTTTATACTTTTTCTTAATTTCAAGAAGTTCCTTTTTAACCACTTCCATTTGCTTTGCTTTACTTGCGATAATAGAAGTTAAATATGCTATTTTTTCCCTTAACTCTTTTAATTCTTCTTCAAGTTTAACTACTTCTAACTTTGTAAGCCTTGCAAGTCTTAAATCTAAAATTGCGTTTGCTTGAACTTCTGAAAGGCTAAATCTATCACGAAGTTTTTGCCTTGCATCAGAAGTGTTATCTGCATTTTTAATAATCTTAACTACTTCGTCGATATTTTTAACGGCAATAATTAAACCCTCTAAAATATGTGCCCTTTCTTTTGCACGTTCTAACTCAAATTTGCAACGACGTAAAACTACGTCCCTTTGATAATTTACGTAGTAAGAAATAATATCCATAAGACCAAGTTGACAAGGCTTACCGTTCGCAATCGCCACCATATTAATACCAAAAGAAGTTTCAAGCGAAGTGCTTTTATAGAGGTATTTTAATATAGCGTTTGCATCAGCGTCCTTTTTAAGTTTTATAACGGCACGCATGCCGTTTCTATCAGATTCGTCAACAACGTCGCTTATTCCGCCAAGAATATCCTTTTTATCCTCTCTTAAATCGGAAATTTTCATTAAAAGTTCCGCTTTATTAACTTGATAAGGTAGTTCTGATATAACTAAATTTTGCTTACCGCCGGCATCTTTTTCAATAGTAACTCTCGCCTTAATTTTTATCTTGCCTCTACCCGTTTTATACGCCTCTTCAAGTTCTTCACCGGCAATAATATGCCCACCCGTCGGAAAATCAGGGCCAGGTATATATTTCATCATTTCCTTAACGGAAATCTTGGGATTATCAATATATGCAACCGTACCGTTTATAACTTCCGCCAAGTTGTGTGGAGGAATATTAGTTGCAAGCCCTACTGCAATACCAGAACCACCGTTTACTAAAAGGTTGGGGTATCTTCCAGGAAGAGTGTCAGGTTCTTCTTGCGTATCGTCAAAGTTAAGACTGAAATTAACGGTATCTTTATCGATATCTCTAACAAGTTCAAGTGCAAGCGCCTCTAACCTCGCCTCAGTATAACGATATGCAGCGGCGGAGTCTCCGTCAACAGTACCAAAGTTACCTTGTCCGTCAACTAAAGGACTTCTCATATTAAAATCCTGCGCCATATGAACGAGCGCACCGTAAACTGAACTATCGCCGTGAGGGTGGTATTTACCCAAAACTTCACCGACTATTTTAGCGCATTTTTTATGCGGTTTATCGGGGGTTAACCCCATTTCGTACATAGCGTAAAGTATACGTCTTTGAACGGGTTTCAATCCGTCCTCAACTCGTGGCAAAGCACGTTCTAATATTACGTTCTCCGCATACGGTATCATTGAATTTTTCAACACTTCGTCAAGTGAAGATAAAACTATTCCTTTTTCGTTATCCATAATACCCTCCCTTAAGAACGTTTCATTTTAGCAAACTTATCTTCCTTGTTAAAGTTTGCGTGCTCAAAAATATATTTTTTTCTTTCGCCAACCTCATCACCCATTAAAACTGTTATAAGTCTATCGGCTTCCGCAGCGTCCTCAATGGTAACTCTCATTAAAGTACGGGTTTCAGGATTCATTGTTGTATCCCAAAGTTGGCTTGGGTTCATTTCACCAAGACCTTTATATCGTTGAATTAAAGCGCCTCTACCAACCTTTGCCTTCTTTTCTTCAAGTTCTTTGTCGTCGAAAGCGTATTCCTCAGTATTTCCTTTGTGAACTTTATATAACGGTGGCATGCCGATATACACGTGCCCTCCGGTAACCAACTCTTTCATATACCTAAAAAAGAAAGTTAATAAAATTGCCCTAATATGCGCACCGTCTTGGTCGGCATCGGATAAAATTATGACCTTATGAAATTTAAGGCTTTCTATATCAAATTCTGAACCGATACCCGTTCCAAGTGCGGAAATTATCGTTCTAATTTCTTCATTTTGAAGTATTTGGTCAATCTTTTTCTTTTCCACGTTAAGTGGTTTACCACGTAGTGGTAAAATTGCTTGATATTGCCTTACCCTTGCTTGCTTTGCACTTCCACCTGCAGAATCACCCTCAACGATAAAAAGTTCGTTAATTTCAGCCTTTCTTCCTGAACATGAGGCGAGCTTACCAACTAAGTTTTGTGACTCTATACTCTTAGATGCTCTAGCAATTTCTTTTGCTTTTCTTGCAGCAAGCCTAGCCTTTGCAGCACCCATTGCTTTTTCAATAATTTTCTCAAAAACTTTTGCAAGTTTTTTATTAGCCATTAAAGCGGAAAGTTCGTTAACGGTAACGTACTCAACGGCAGGTCTTGCTTCTGGATTACCAAGTTTGGTTTTGGTTTGCCCCTCAAACTGAACGTTTTTCATTTTAATAGATAAAATTGCCGTTAAACCTTCCTTAAAATCGTCACCAAGCAAGTTTTCATCTTTATCTTTTAAAATGTTTCTACTTCTTGCGAAATCGTTAAAAATCCTCGTAATTCCAGAGCGGAAACCCGTTTCGTGCATACCACCCTCACCCGTTGGGATATTGTTTACGTAAGAATAAATACTATCAACGTAAGCATCGGTATGTTGAATTGCAAATTCAACTACGATTCCGTCCTTTTCAGAAGATGCGTATAAAGGCTCTCCGTATAGGGTGGATTTTCCCTCGTTTAAGTATTTTACAAAATCGTTAATTCCACCGTCGTATTTATAAACCTTGTGATAATCGGTTTTTTCATCATAAAAATCAATTTCCAAACCTTTATTTAAAAATGCAATTTCCTTAAGCCTTTTAAGTATTGTTTCAACTGAAAAATCAACCGTCTCAAACACACGTTTGTCTGGCATAAATCTAACGAAAGTACCTTTTTTCTTTGTTTTTACTTTAGTGTCTTTTAACGGAGCAACAGGTACGCCCGATTTAATTTTCCCGCTTTCTTTATCAAGATAACTATGAAACTCCATAGAATATACGGTGTTTTTATAAACCTCAACTTTAAGCCACTCGGAAAGAGCGTTGGTTACAGATGCACCAACCCCGTGAAGTCCACCAGAAAAGTTATAATTATCGTTATCGAACTTACCGCCTGCGTGTAGTTGAGTAAAAACAACCTCAACACCTGAAACACCCGCTTTTGAGTGCAAGTCAGTAGGAATACCTCTACCGTTATCTTCAACCGAAGCACTACCGTCTTTATAAAGTTTAACCTCCACTCTGTTTGCAAATCCGTTGGCAGCCTCGTCAACTGCGTTATCAACTATTTCCCATAAAATATGGTGCAACCCCTTAACGGAAGTCGTACCTATATACATACCTGGGCGTAATCTAACCGCATCAAGCCCCTCGATAATTTTTATATCTTCTGCATTATAATTGGTTTTTGCCATTTTGCCTCCAAATATATTGTTTGAGCATTATACCAAGTTATTATACCATATCTTGTACCTTTACACAAGTACAAAACACAATTATTTTAAATTTTAGACAAAATAAAACACTCCCCACAAATAAAATTATGAGAAGTGTTTTTTTATTTTCGATTGTTTACTTGTATAAAATATTTCTGTTTATTTAACACCTTTGTAAACGTATCCAGCCTTTTCAATTAACTCTTTTACCATCTCTAAATCAACGTCACCTTCAACAATAGCAAGTTTTTTCTTTAAGTTGATTTCAACGCTTTTTACTCCTTCTATAGAAGATAAAATTTCTTTCACCTTACTAGCGCAATGGTTACACATCATACCTTCAATTATAATTTTCATATTATCTCCTTTTGAAAAATGGTATTTTTTATAACTTCTAATTCTTAATGCATTTAACACAACAAAGAGCGAAGAAGCGCTCATACATAGAGATGCGATTGATGGAGTGAGAACAATACCCATAAACGCAAACGCACCACCCGCAAGCGGGATTGCCAAAACGTTGTAGAAGAACGCCCAAAATAAATTACCTTTTATAATTAAATTTGTTTTCTTGCTAATAGCAATGGCATCAATTAGTGAAGATGGTTTTCCACTAACCAACACTACGTCAGAACACTCAATAGCAATATCCGTTCCCGTGCCTATCGCAACGCCAACGTCAGAATTCTTTAGTGCAGGGGCATCGTTTATTCCGTCCCCAACAAATGCAGTTATAAGCCCCTTTTTATTTTCTAAGACAATTTCCGCCTTATTTTCTGGAAGTACGCTATGATAATATTTATCTAAAGATAATTTATCCGCAATAGCCAATGCCGAATCTTCATTATCTCCCGTAATCATATAGGTCTTTAGTCCCCATTTTTTAAGGATAGAAACAACTGTGGCACTATCATCTTTAAGCCCGTCAAATATAGCAAAAACACATAGAATATCACCGTTTGTGTCAGACATAATAACAAGCGAATTGCCAATAAATTGCTCGTCTTTTTTAACATTAACAAAATTCCCTAAAAAATAAGTTTTGCCTCCGATTACACCCCTAACACCTTTACCTATAACGTACTCAAAATCGTCAACTAAAACGTTTGATTTAACGCAAAACTCCTTAACACAATCGGCAAGCGGGTGATTGGATTTATCTTCTAATGCGTAAGCTATTGATTTAATTTCGTCATCTGTTATTGAGGAATAATTTTTAAATGCAACAACCTTTGGCTTACCTTCAGTAAGGGTTGCTGTTTTATCTAAAAATACCGCTCCTACCCTACTTAATCTATCCATTGATTCGGCATCTTTAAATAACACACCGATAGAAGCACTTTTACCAGTTACCGCCATTATTGCAACGGGTGTTGCAAGACCTAACGAACAAGGACAGGAAACCACCAATACACATATTGCATATTTAAACGCAAGATAAATATCTTTAGCAATAAATAACCAAAGCATAAAAACAATAACGGCTATTAATAAAACAATCGGCACAAAAACACCCGCAATCTTATCGGCAAGTTTTTGTTGTGGAGCTTTGCTAACTTCGGCATTTTTTACCGCGTCAATTATCTTTGCAAATAACGAAGAAGATTTCTCTGAAGTAGCCCTATAAAGCAAGTATCCTTTTTTAATAACACTACCAGAAATTATATTTTCCCCTTCTATTACTTCAACAGGAATACTCTCTCCTGTAATAGCAGATTTATCAAGATAAGCAACGCCAGAAATAACCACACCGTCAAAGCAAACGAAATCTCCTGCTCTTAAAACTAAAACGTCTCCCTTTTTAACCTCATCTGCACTAATAGTTTTTTCTTTGCCGTTAACTATAACGGAAACCGTTTCCGGCAAAAATGAAGTTAATTTTGCAACTTCTTTTCCCGTTTTCTTTTTCGAGAGTTCTTCTAACCACTTACCCAGCGTTACAAGGGCTAAAACCATTGCAGAAGCCTCAAAAAATAAATGCGTGTGACTTTTATTGATAAATATTATAATAGCCGTGACAAAACTATAAATAAAGGCGGAAACAGAGCCAAGAGATACAAGCGTATCCATATTCGCCATTCCCGAAAAAATAGCCTTTGCTCCATTTATATAAAACTTAAAGTTTATAGCAATAATAATTATCGCTAAAAGACATTGAAGGAGTAAATTTATTTTATAGTTCGGTACGGGAAGATTAAACATTTCCCCCATAGAAAAATACATTAAAGGAAACAAAAATATCAAAGAAATAAAAAATCTTTTCTTTAATTTACCAGTTTCATCTTTAATAGCCCTTTCCCCATAATCAAAGGCAGTATACCCAAGTTTTTTTACAAGAGAGAAAATTTCTTTTGACGACATGACCTTTTCGTCAAAATCAACACTCATCGACTTTCCCATTAAGGAAACGGAACAGTGATTAACTCCTTTCTCACTATTTAGTTTTTTTTCGATAGAAAGCGCACAAGCCGAGCAACGCATACCTTCAACAGAAAACTTTTTAACCATATAATACCTATAAAATATTTTAGCACAGTAAAAATAAAATTACAATAATAAAATTGCAAATCCCCATAAAGAATAGGGATTTGCTTTAGAAAAAATGGAATTAGAAACCGTTTTCACGGTTAGCATCTTTGTTATTTATACGACAGCATTTACATTTAGAGCAATCTCCACAACAGTACGTTTTGCCCTTTTTCTTATTTATTATCGAAGTGACTATAACTCCACCAACGATAAGCACACAAGCAATTATTACTATAATTTCAATAGGTTGCATAACTTAATTCTCTTTATTAGATTTTTTAAGGCTTACTCTTTCTATAACAAGAACTACAGCAACTGACACCGCAAGATAGATAAACAACGTCCACCAAGCCGTTCCTATTAAATATATTGCCGAAGAAACTATATATGAAGTCGCTATCCAGAATAAAAGTGTAAAATTGAAAGTTTTCTTATTTGGCATCTCGCCTTTTGCTGCAGCAACTGCAGCAAAGCAAGGTATAGTTGTCATATTAAACGCTATAAAGGCAAGCAACGCCGGCAATGTTATACCCGTATTTTGAATCATAATACTAACTGCGCTTACCCCACCGTCCAATTCTATATCTACGGCTGTTCCAATTAAGCAAGCGGCAAGCGTACCGAGTGTGGAAACAACGTTTTCTTTTGCAATTAAACCCGTTATAGCAGCAACTGCAAACACCCAGCCAAAGCCTTTTAGTTGAGAACCGAAACCAATAGGCGTAAACAAGGGTTGAATCAACTGCCCGATGCCACCTAATATACTTTCTTGCATTTGATCATCAGGTAAGTAGTGCCAAGAAAAACTAAAATGGCTAATTACCCATATAACTATTGTTGAAGCAAGAATAATGGTAAACGCTTTTTCGATAAAGTGCTTAGCCTTATCCCATAAAAGCATAACCAAATTTCTAAACTGTGGCGCGTGATAGGAAGGTAGTTCCATTATAAAAGGAGGGGTATCTCCCTTTAACGACGTTTCCCTCATTAACACTACAGCAATCAACGCCGTAATTACGCCTATAAGGTACATTCCATAAGTAATCAAGTCAACGTTACCAACACCAAAATGTGAAACGATTGCACCCGCCACCGCAGTTAAAATGGGAAGTTTTGCACCGCAGGAAAAGAAAGGTATTACTCTAACCGTTGCGATTTTTTCCTTTTCGTCCGCAAGAGTTCTGGTGTTAATCATTGCAGGAACGGAACAGCCAAAGCCCATTATCATAGGTAAAAACGCCCTTCCCGATAAGCCAAACTTTCTCAACGCCCTATCTAAAATAAAGGCAATACGAGCCATATATCCGCTATCTTCAAGTATAGAAAAGAACATGAACAGCACAAGTATTTGTGGCAAAAACCCGAGTATTGCAAAAATTCCACCTAAAACACCGTCACAAATAAGACCAGACACCCACTCTGGAGAAGAAGAAAGCCAAGTTGCTATTACGTTTGAAATAAAACCCGTTAAAACCTCTACGAGCCCCATAAGAATTACACCCGGTGAATTTATACCACCAGCGCCAAACACGCCTTCAAACGCAGTTCCTTCAAGTGAAACCCAACCCTCAGGCAACAATCCGCCAAGGAAGAAAAGGTTTTCGGAAAAGGTAAGGTGAAAAATTAAAAATAAAACTACAAGAAATATCGGTATCCCCCATATTTTGTGAGTCAACACCTTATCAGCCTTATCCGAAAGCGTTTCAACGAATTTATCTTTATTTTTTCTCTTTAAAGTTGGTGAAAAATACTTAGTTATGTATTTATATCTTGCATCGGCAACTAACGCCTCAAAATCGTCACCAAAAAGTCCGTCCTTGTGCGTTTTCTTAAACGCTTCAACCATATTAACGGCTTCTTTATGCATTAAAACTTCAATCTCGTCTAACTCGGCAAGTTTTACTGCGTGAAAGGTGGGATTTGCAACCCCTTGCCCCTCTAACGCAATTTTAATATCTCCAATTAAGTGTCTTAAGGCTAAATCCTCTATAACCGTTATACCCTTTCTATTCTTTGAACAAACCTCGTGAGCCCTTTCCATTAATTTATCAAGCCCCGTGCCCTTAAGTGCAGAAATTTTCACTACGGGAATACCAAGCCTTTTTTCAAGTTCTTTTTCATCAATGTAATCACCACGTTTTTCCACCGCATCCATCATATTAAGTGCAAGCACGATAGGAACGTCTATTTCTAAAATTTGCGTGGTTAAATATAAATTACGCTCTAAATTAGTAGCGTCAATTATATTAATTACACAATCAGGTTTTTCGTCTAATATGTAATTTCTCGCAATTACTTCTTCAGAAGTATATGGAGATAAAGAATATATGCCAGGTAGGTCGATTATAGCAATTGGTTCATCAAACTTTTTATATATCCCCTCTTTTTTATCAACGGTAACGCCCGGCCAGTTGCCAACGTGTGCGGTTGAACCGGTTAAACTATTAAATAAAGTAGTTTTACCACTATTTGGGTTGCCCGCTAATGCAAATCTATACATTTGGATTCACCTCCAAAGTTATACAACCCGCTTCGCTATTACGGAGTGATAATTCGTAACTTCTAACAGTAACCTCGATAGGGTCACCCAAAGGTGCTTTTTTTCTTAAATAAATCTCCGCTCCGTTAGTTATTCCCATATCGTATAAACGGCGCTTAATTTTTCTTTCTCCACTAACAGAAATCACCTTTCCGCTTTCGCCTATTAAAAATTTGTCGAGTGTTTTTATCATTATGCCTCCTAAAATATGAAACTTATTTCATATTTCGATATTATATTATCATTTATATTCAAACTTGTCAAGAATAATGTGAAATTTTTTTCATATTTTATAAAAATTTTTTCTTGCATTTTTTTCTCTACTGTTATATAATAAAGTTATGAAAAACGAAAAAAGACAACCTCAACAAGAGCGTTCTATTGAAAAAAAGAATAAAATAATAAACGCAAGTTACGAACTTTTCTCAGAAGTTGGATATTACGGCACTAACACTGCGGAAATTGCAAAAAAAGCAGGTGTTTCTACGGGAATTGTTTACGGATATTTTAGAGATAAAAGAGATATTTTAATTTCCGTTTTAGATATCTATATAAAAAGGGCGTTTGCACCTTTATTTAATATGATTGATAAACTTTCTGCCCCCATAGATATTGAAGAGTTTGTAACGCAGTTTATCGAAATAATAATAAAATCACATAAAAATAATGCAAAAATGCACGAGGCGTTACATTCTCTCACCTCCACCGACGAGGCGGTTAATAACGAGTTTATGCATACCGAGGACAAAATTACTAATAATATTACGGAAAAACTTTCGTTACTTGGCATAAATATAAAAAACGCTAATGAACGGGTACATTTAGCATTAGGTATAGTACAGAATTTTGCGCACGAATTTATTTTTGACAAGCATGATTATATTGATTACGGCGCAATGAAAGATTTAGTTAAAACCATCTTAATAGATTTATTTAAAAATTAATATAAACTAAAATTTAACTAAAAAACTCTCGAAATACATTCTTTCGAGAGTTTTTTATTAATATTTATTATTCGACTAATTTTTAATAGTTTATTCTATTTTTAGTTTTCCTTCCAAACGACGGCGCAATTTGAAGAATTCCACGCAATATCCCAAGCGCTAGGCAAACTAACCATGTCGCAATAAATTGTTAACGCCGAACAATCGGCAAACACGCCTTTTCCCATATAAACAACGCTATCGGGAATAATTATACTTTCTAACGACGAGCAAAAACCGAATGCATTTTTATAAATTTTCTTAATATTATTAGGCAAAGTTACACTAGTTAAGGATGAGCAACCAAAAAAGGCTTCACTTTCGATAAATTCAACATTGTATTGAAGTTCTACCGTTTTTAACGAACTACATAGTGAGAATAATCCGACGCTTACATTCGTTAAATTTTTAGGTAAAGTAATAGCCAAAAGAGAAGAACAACCAGAAAAAGCATAAGCACCCAAGGTGGCTATTCTATCAGATAAAACAATCTTTTCTAGCGAAGTGCAAAATGCAAAAGCACTATAACCTATGCTTTCTACCTTATATCCTAATTGAACTTCCTTTAACGAACTACAATATGCAAACATTGCAGGTGTAATTTTGTCAACGCCGTCACCTATCTTTACGCTTTCTAACGCAGAACAATATGCAAATATTGCATCCCCTATCCAAGTTACGCTATCGGGGATAACCACACTAGTTAACGAAGTGCAGTAAGCAAAAGAAGATTTATAAATACTTGTCACTCCGTTAGGTATTGAAATTTCTTCTAGCGAATTGCAACCCACAAAAGCAAATTGTCCTATAGAAGTTACACTATCAGGTATTTCCACACTTTTTAATTGTTCACAATAAGCAAAAGCCTCTAAACTAATTGCATTTACACCTTCTAACAATTTTACACTCGACAAATGAGCGCAATTAGAGAATGCTCCTGCTAAAATTTCTCCACCAGTTATCGTTACTTCTGTTAACGAAAAGGGTATATAATAACTATTGGTAATCATTTCGCCGTGTTTCAAATGACTTTGTATAGTTTCTACACTACCGTCATACTCTAAACTTCCAAACAAGTATCCAAAAGGATGTTGTAAATTATCGTTTAGCGTTACCCCGGCTCTTGCACCTACGAAAGGCAAAGTCATTTCTTCTAGATTTCTACAATTATAAAAAACTTCTTCACCAAAACTTTTTACGTTATCTGGAACAACTATATCGGTTAGCAACGAACATCCACTAAACGCATTATCTCCTATAAATTTACAACCGCTATCGACGGTCACGGAACGCACGTTTAAATTCACAACACCCGCTAAATATAAATATTTGTTTTCGCTATTACCTAGATAATTAAGCCCGTCCTTTTCGTTATATTTCAACGAAGAACAATCTTTAAAAGCGTTTAATCCTATATTCTTTATACTATTGGGAATTACTAGTTCTTCTATGAAAGTGCAATTATAAAAGGCATATTCTCCTATACTAGTAACGGGTTTCCCATTAAAAGTTGACGGAATAATTAAATTTGTATCAGTACATTCTCCCACACTCACAACTTCGTATTCCGTTTGTTCGTTAACAAGAAGATATTTTAGCCCTACGCTCTCACTGGTTTGTGGCGTGGCAGAATTATTTTCACAAGCAATAAACGCAAAGCAACTAGCAATCATAATTACAATTAAACTAGTTATTAAAACTAATCTTTTTTTCACAATCCAATTCTCCTTGTTAAATTAATCTATTTTCCTATTAATTATAACACTATATAAGCACGTATGCAATAAAAACTGTAATAAAAAAGGCTTATTATAAGCCTTTTCTTAATTCGTTATTCATACGCCCAATATACTTTTTGATTTCGATTAATAAAATTTAACCCGTCGCTACTAACAATTAGCGACAGGGTTTTAATTATACTTTCTTTCTTAATATATCGCCTCTTTTAAGGGGTACGCTCGTGAATAATTTAACCTTTTGTTGAACGAGTTTTGCGTCTGTAATTACATTATCCTTTTCGTCCAGCATTTTATCTACCACAATTTCCTTATTAAAGGTTTCAAAGGGAGATAACACTTGTAAAACGTCACCAACCTTAAAACGATTACGCATTTCAATTACTGCATATTCACCGTTAAAATCTTCTAAAACGTTTGCAATAAATTTGTAAGAGCCTTTACTTTGGCTATCGTCAAAATTTTCTGTCCTATCATTTTCACCTAAAAGATAAGCAGTGGTAAATTCTCTATGCGCAGTCTTTTCAAGTTCTTCGTTAAAAAGAGGGTTGTTTTTATATTCAATACCCCTTTGATAATACTCGTCGATAGCCCTACGGTAAGCATTAATAACGGTTGCAAGATAATATTCCGATTTCATCCTACCTTCTACCTTAAAAGAGCATACTCCCGCATCATCAAGTTCGGCAATATAATCTATAAGATTAAGGTCCTTACTGTTTAATATATAAGTACCACGCTCGTCCTCTTGCATTTCCATAAAAGCACCATCCGAGCCCTTTTCCCTTATCTCGTAATTCCACCTGCATGCTTGAACACACTCACCTCTATTACTACTTCTTCCCGTTCTATAATCGGATAAAAGGCACCTACCACTATACGAAATACACATTGCACCGTGAATAAAGGTTTCTATTTCCATTTGGGGAACTTTGTCTTTAATCTCTTTAATTTCGCTTAAAGATAATTCCCTTGCTAAAATAACCCTTTTAACGCCTAAATCGCGCCAAAATTCCACCGCCTTATAATTTAACGTATTTGCTTGCGTGGAAACGTTTACGGGTAAATTAGGGGCGGTTTTTAACGCTAAAGAAATAAGCCCAACGTCCGAAATAATAGCACCATCAACCCCTGCGCTTTCCAAAAACCTAAAATACTCTTCCGCCTCTTCCAAATCATAATTTCTTGCAAGAATATTAACGGTAACGTAAATCTTCTTCCCGATATCGTGAGAATATTTTACCGCCTCTAAAATTTCTTCGTTAGAAAAATTTCCGGCAAGCGCTCTTAGGCTAAGTGATTTTCCTCCTATATACACGGCGTCCGCCCCGTAATAGAAAGCAGTTTTAAGTTTATTCATATCCCCCGCAGGAGATAACAATTCTATTCTATTCATAAAGTTTTTGGGTAATACTCACCCCATCCTCCATATCGTATATCGTGGTTTTTAAGCGTTCATCTTCGCAAATGGACTTTAAAAACTTTTCCATACTGTTTTTAGTGGTGTTATATCTATGTGGTGTTTTAACTCTACCGTTAACGTATCCTCTAAAAAGAACGTTGTCAGCAAAAAGTATCCCCCCCACGTTTAATAATGGCAACAAGTTTAGTAAAAACTCGTAATAATGCCCCTTAGGTCCATCTAAGAAAATAAAATCGTATTTTCCTGTTAGAACGGGGATTATCTCACCAGCATCCCCTAAAAAGATTTTTGCCCTATCTAAAACCCCAAATCTTTTGTAGTTTTCCTTAGCAATTTTCATCTTTTCTTCATCAATTTCTATCCCAGAAAGGCAACTCTCTTTTGACGTAAGCAACATTGCTATACCGGAAAGACCAACGTTAACACCTATTTCAAGAATTTTCTTCGGTTTATTTTCTTTTATCGTTTGAAGTAACAGTTCAAATGATTGCTCCCTTAAAACGGGCTCACCCTCACTTTTTGCTTTTTCCCTTAAACGTTTTATTTGTTCTATCAACTATACCACCACTATCACGGGAACGATTACGGGATTTTTCTTAGTTGCTTTTAACACGTAATTTTTAATACTACGCTTAACAAAAGAAGTTAGTTCGTTCTCGTCTTTAACCTTTCGTAAATCTATTTGCTCAAAACCTCTTAAAAGGCATTTTTTAATTTCGTTAACAACGTTATCGTGTAGCACTATGCCCTTGCTATGAATTTCAACACTTCTTAATTCCGCACTATACTCGTCAATGCCAACACCTACAACGAGTAAACCGTCCTCCGCCAAATGCACTCTATCTCTTATAACCACACTATCCGCGTCGTCAATGCCAACACCATCAACAAAACGAGAACCTGCGGTAAACTTTTCACCAAACTTTATACTGTCAGAAGTAAGACAAACGGTGTCACCTATTTCAGCAATAATCGTGCTACCCTCCCTAAGGCCGAGACTTTGCGCAAGTTGAGCGTGCTTTTTTAAGTGACGATATTCGCCGTGAACGGGTATAAAGAACTTAGGTTTTACTAAAGAGTGTAAAATCCTTAATTCCTCTCTGCATGCGTGCCCCGAAACGTGAATAGGCTCTAAAGAAGAATACACCACTTCCGCCCCTAAACGATATAAATTGTTGATAACACCGTAAATCATTTTCTCGTTACCCGGAATTACCGAAGCAGATATTACTACCGTATCGTTATTACCTATTTTAACCCTATTAAACTCCCCGCTTGCCATACGGGTAAGCGCACTCATAGGCTCACCTTGAGTTCCCGTAGAAACTATAACTATTTCGCCGTCACGATAATTTTTAATCTTATCAATATCAACAATAAGCCCCGCTCTTATATTAAGTTCACCTATTTTAGAGGCTGAATCAGCAATATTTATCATACTTCTACCAGAAAAAGCAACCTTTCTTCTATGCTTAACTGCAAGGTCTAAAATCTGTTGAAGTCTATGAACGTTAGATGCAAAAGTGGCAATAATAAGCCTTCTTCCCACGTTGTCGGCAAAAAGATGGTCTAAAGTATCCTTCACAACCGATTCGGACATAGTAGTCCCCTCTATTTCAATATTAGTGGAATCCGCCATCATTAAAAGAACGCCTTTTTTACCAAGTTCAGCAATCCTTGTTAAATCCATCGTTTCACCGTTAACGGGGGTATAGTCAATCTTAAAATCACCAGAGTGAAATACAACGCCTATAGGCGTAGTTATGGCTAACCCTACTGCCCCTGCAATAGAGTGATTTACGTTTACAAATTCAATATTAAACGCACCAAGTTTTATTACGCTACCAGGTTCAATACAGTTAAGATAAGCATCGTTAATTTTGTGTTCTTTTATTTTGCTTTCTATTAAAGTTAAAGTGAGTTTAGTACCGTATACGGGAACGTTAAAATCTTTAAGAAAATATGGAACACTACCAATATGGTCCTCATGCCCGTGTGTTATTATTAAACCCCTAATTTTAGTTTTGTTTTGTTCTAAAAAAGTGAAATCGGGAATTACAACGTCAACCCCCGGCATGCTTTCATTAGGAAAAGTTATACCTGCGTCAATAATTATTATATCCTTACCAAACTCAAGCGCAGTCATATTTTTTCCAATCTCACCAACGCCACCTAAAAATCTAATTTTTAACGTTTTATCAATCGACTTATTTTGCTTAACTATAGAATTTGCAATATTCTTTTTAACTGCTTGTTTTGTATTTATTTGTTTCTTTACACTTACCGATTTTGCACTCTTTTTTTGCACTTTAACTTTTTTAAGTTTTCTCTCAATAGAAACAATCGTTTTATTTTGTTTCGGCTTTAAGGATTTCTTAAAATCCTTTTTTTCTTTTTTATTATCTATCAATTTATTCTCCCAAAAACGTCTAATTTATAGACGCTATATAATCTTTTTCATAATTATACACTTTTTTTACAAAAATGTAAACAAAAAAATAATTACGCCATTAAAAAACAGCCATTTCGACCTATTTTTGCTTGTAAAAAAAAATCATAAAACGACATATTATTTAAAAAATAAAAACAGAAAATAATAAGCATATAATACTAAACCCCTAAGCAAGTTTGCTTAGGGGTTTTTTCTTCTATCCATTAAAGGTTACAGCCTTTCCATTTTTATCTACATAATAAGTAATCTCTTCGTAACCGCCGTATAATTCTTCCCAGTCCTTTTTATCAACGAGCCCGTTTAAGAAACAGTATTTAGACGTGGGTTTACTAAAGAAAGTAAAATATTCAAAAGCCGTTTTATATTCCCTATACTCTACTTCTTCGGTAAGTTCGTCATAACTAATTAGTTGTTTATAATAGAAATACCTACTATCCTTTTTCCCTCCCTCAAAAAATTGAGGACTTTTCTTAAACGTTAATTTATCTGATGCGTAACTTATCACGTTTGCGTTAAAAGTTATCTCTTCTAAAGAGCCGTAATAGTCGGAAATCTTATACAAATCAATTATATCTAATTCATAATCAAAATCCTTTCTAAAACCGGTGCTTGCGGTATAATATTTACACTCCGCTTCAGTACACAAATACATCAATAAATCCATACACGCTTCATACTTTAGCGCACTTGATTTTACTTGGTCGGCAATGACCATAAAGGTAGGACTAACTTGTTGATAGGTTTGAGTTTTTCTTTGCTCGGCATAATCTTCTTCGCCGTTAAATAGGGTTGGAATAGGCATCCATTGTAATCGCCTTTCTGAATTATTATTATAGTTGTAAACGTCATTAAAATATTTTAAATGACCTAAACTCTCCATTTCCTTGTACCAAGTAGAAGAATCGCAAAGCATCAACGCTTCTTGCCTTCCTGAATCATACCCAGAAAGAACAAAGTCAAAATACAATTTATCGTTAATAACGTTACTATTAAAAGATGCGTCTGCCCACCAGTCCATTTTTACGGAAAGTTCCATAAACGCCTCCGCATAATATTTGGCTACCGACCATGATGCATAATAACCGCAATTCTCGCTTAAGGTTACCTTTTCCGTTTTAGGCTTATATATTTGACCGTAAACTTCGTCAAAACCTTCAAATAAGGGTTGGTCAGTATATCCTACGACAACCTCTACCTCCCCCTCTAAATTCATGCACGCACTTGCCTCTTCTTCACCCATCAATGCGTAAGTCAAGGCTTGAACTAAATAATCACACTTATAAACGTCCTTACCCGATGCCACGAAGGGATACTTGTCCTGCGACTTTATAAGTTCACAAAGGGCAACGAATTCATTTATAGTAGTCGGCAACCCGTCGTCAGCAGTTCCTATAATTCCGTCCATTCCTAAAGATTTATTATCGGCAACAACGTTTTCATCATAGGTTGGCTTTACAAAATAATAGTTTCTTGCAGTAATGTCTGAATAAAACTCTACCGAATTAGATTTATCGTTTGCAAAGTAATAGCCGTTTTTATCAAAGGAGTTTACGTCGTAGGTTAACCCCACTATCTCTGAAGCGTTAGGCACTGCAAAATATTCTTGATAATCACTCATTAGTGCTGGCAGTGACGACGAAGAGAGTTTATCATCAAGCCCATATTTAACACCGTCAACGAGGTCAAATTTTGTCTTAAAAACCTCTTCAATAGGAAGGATGTTGCCTTCACTTGCCCACCCTCTTACGTTAGAACCAAACCTCTCGTCAGTAACGTAAATATCGTAAGGAGAAAAGGATTGATTTTTAAGGCTATAGTCCCTTTCTTCACAAAGCATAACGCTTGCCCTTACGCCTTTATATATTTCACCGTATTCTTTTTCAATAAAATCCTCTTCAAACCTACTAACAGCACTTCTGAAATATGCGTTTTCATAACTATCGGCATTAATTACAAGGTTAATGTTTATCGGCTCTTTTTCCCCGTCAACGAGCAAACAACCCGTACCAAAAATTGATAGGGTTATTAGCATTATTATTAGGATATAAGCCGATATTCTCTTCATTTAATTTAAATTAGTAAAATAAAACCTTATATGAAAATATCCCGAAGAAGAATCTTCGGGATAAATTATTATACGTTACCTTGAGCCTTCATCGCCTCTGCAACTTTTATAAAGCCTGCAATGTTTGCACCTGCCATATAGTTGCCAGGCATACCGTATTCTTTACTTGCTTTATCACAAGATTCAAAAATGTTTTTCATAATTGCCTTAAGTTTTTCGTCAACCTCTTCGAACGTCCACGATAGTCTCATACTATTTTGGCTCATCTCAAGACCACTCGTTGCAACTCCACCTGCGTTTGCAGCCTTTGCAGGTCCGTAGATTATACCGCTATTAAAATATTCCTCAATAGCCTCGGGCGTTGAGGGCATATTTGCACCTTCAGAAACAACCTTGCAACCGTTTTTAGCAAGAATTTTTGCACTCTCACCGTCAATTTCATTTTGCGTTGCACAAGGAAGAGCAATATCACAAGGAATAGTCCAAATACCTTTGCAACCCTCGTGATACTCTGCCTCGGGATGATAATTAAGGTATTCTTTTATCCTCTTTCTTTCTACTTCCTTAATTTTCTTAACTGCATCTAAATCAATGCCGTTCTTATCGTAAATATATCCGTTACTGTCAGACATGGCAACAACTTTTGCACCAAATTCCGTTGCCTTTTGACAAGCGTAAATTGCAACGTTACCAGAACCGGAAACAAGCACGGTTTTACCTTCAAAACTCATATCGTTAGCCTCTAACATTTCTTTGGTAAAGTAGCAAAGACCAAAACCCGTCGCCTCTTTTCTCGCAAGAGAGCCACCATAGTTTAAACCTTTACCAGTAAACACGCCAACCCACTCGTTTTTAATTCTCTTATACTGTCCAAACATAAAGCCAACTTCTCTTGCACCCGTTCCGATATCACCAGCAGGAACGTCTAAGTCAGCACCGATATGACGATATAATTCCGTCATAAAGCTTTGGCAAAAATTCATTATTTCGTTATCAGATTTACCCTTAGGGTCAAAGTCAGAACCACCTTTTGCACCGCCCATAGGAAGTGTTGTAAGACTATTTTTAAATACTTGTTCAAAACCTAAAAATTTAATAATTCCAAGATAAACTGATGGATGAAGTCTTATTCCTCCCTTGTAAGGTCCGATTGCAGAGTTAAACTGCACTCTAAAGCCTCTATTTACGTGCATTTTACCGTTGTCGTCCACCCATGGAACTCTAAAAATAATTTGTCTTTCGGGCTCAACTATTCTTTCTAACACTCCGGCATCAACAAGGTCTTGCCTTTTATCAACAACTGGTTCTAATGAAGTAAAAACTTCAGTTACCGCTTGTATAAATTCTGGTTCACCAGGATTTCTTTTCTTGATTCTTTCTAAAAGGTCAAGTAAATATTCGTTCTTAATTGCCATAAAAATATCCTCCGTATTTTTCTTTATTTATCATAATTTTTTTATTAAAAACATTGATTTAAATCAATAATTATTGCAAAAAGGAATATAACAACTAAGCCAACGGTGTGTATAATTCCTTCAACTCTTCTATTTATAGGTTTTTTCCTTACCCACTCTATTGCGGTAAACACCACTCTTGAGCCGTCCAATGCGGGAATAGGTAATAAATTAAACACCGCAAGATTTACGCCTATCAGTGCTGAAATATTAAGCAAACTCCATATACCACCCGCACGCACTGCTTGTGCCGTAACGGAAATAGTGGTTACCGTTCCCCCAACCGAGCCTAAACCAATTGCTCCGCTAATAAGTTGCCCTAAAACCTTAAAGAGAGTGCCTGCAAGTTTAAATGAATATTCAAACGTTCTTCCAACCGTATGAAAAAAACCAAGTTTGATACCGGTAGTCCTAAAACCTGTAGTTAAAATTTCCCCAGTATCTATATTCTTTTCAAACTTAACGCCAAGGGCAGAGCAAAGTTTTTCCACGTCCTCCACGTTTTCAAAATGAGTATCGTTTTGCAAGATTATGCTAACGTTTTGCTTAAGCCCGCCTCGCATAATGGTAAAATCTACTTTTTCACCACTATCTTTGCCCTCAACTACTTCCATAAGGTCGGTTAAAAGGTAAACGTTTTTACCCTCCGCCTTGATTATAACGTCCCTATCCTTAAAAGAATATTCAATAGCCGTTGGGGCGGAAATAGTTTCGTACGTCATAATTGCACTATGTCCATAAAAGGAAAACATCAATGCAATAATTAGTAGTGCGGAAAGATAATTCATCAATGCGCCAGAAACTAAAACTATAATTCTTTGCCAAGGCTTTTTGTTATTGAAAGCCTTTTCATCGTCACTTTCCTCGTCCTCCCCCTTAAAGGAGCAAAAGCCACCTAACGGTAAAAGACGAATGGAAAATTTTTCACCATTTTTCTTTACTTTGCCAAAAATTTTAGGACCAAAGCCTATTGAAAACTCTTCAATACCAAAGCCAAAAATCTTGCCCGCAATATAATGCCCTAACTCGTGCACCGTTATCATAAAAAGCAAAACTAAAATGGCAATAAATATATATAAAACGTAAGTTAAAGCCTCTCCAAAGGAAGCAAGTAGTAATCCGTTCATTAACCTCCGAAGTTTCGCTTAACGAAAGAGGTAGCAAAGGCGTTTGCTTGACTTAAACTGTCAAATTCGCCATCGTAATTACCGCAATAAGCGTTAAGCGCACTATCTATACCAACGTAGATATCGTTGTATTTAATTTTGTCCTCAAGAAAAAGTTTAACGAGTTGATCGTTTGCGCCGTTTGCAACCGCTGGATATGCCCCACCTTTTTTGCCTGCGCTTACAACTAAATCAAAACATGGGAAACGCTTTTTGTCAAGGCTTTCAAAAGATAGTTTACCAAGTTTATTAAAATCTAATCTTGGAAAATCAAATCTAACTCTTTCTGGATATAAAAGGGCAAGTTGAATTGGCAATTCCATAGTTGGATAACTCATTTGCGCCATCGTAGACCCATCGATATATTCTACCATAGAGTGTATGATGCTTTCTCTATGAATTATTACGTCAATTTTATCAAAGTTAACACCGTAAAGCCATTTAGCCTCTATCACTTCAAAGGCTTTATTAACTAACGTTGCACAATCCACGGTGATTTTTGCTCCCATTTGCCAATTAGGATGTTTAAGAGCATCACTTGCCTTTACGTTTTTTAATTGCTCTTCCGAATAATCTCTAAAAGCACCGCCCGACGCAGTTAAAATTATACGATTAAACTCTCTATTAAAATCAAAATCGAGCGCTTGCCATATTGCCGAATGTTCACTATCCACAGGATAGATTTTAACACCCTTTTCTTTGGCTTTTCTTATAACCAAATCACCGCCCACAACCAAACTTTCCTTGTTCGCAAGCGCAATGTCAACGCCCTTTTCTATGCAATCGAGAACGGCGAGGATACCCTCGTAGCCAACTAATGAAACAAGAGCAATATCACATTCATTAGTTACTGCGTTTTTATACGCTCCCTCTCCAAAGAAAAATTCCGTACCAACAAAATCTTCTTTATTTTCTTGCGTTATTTTTTTTAACGTAGCAATCTTTGGCTTAAATTGTCTTACTTGCTCAAATAAAAGTTGTTGATTATTCCCAGCAGAAAGGGAAAAAACTTCCAACTTATCAGGATATCTTTTACAAACTTCAAGAGCCTGTCTACCAATAGAACCAGTGCTACCTATTATTGCAATTTTTTTCATTAAAAATAATTAAATAAAGGTGAATATTACGTGAATAAATATGGTTAAAAATAGTAATCCGTCAATTCTGTCCATAACTCCACCGTGTCCGGGAATTATCGTGCCAAAATCTTTTATACCGATAGAACGCTTGATGTAACTTGCAAACAAATCGCCACCTTGTGTAAATATCGCTCCACCTAAACCGATAATAGCAAAAATTAATACAGGACTTCCCAACTTGAAGAACGCCACTCTTTTAGCAAAAATTAGGCTAACTAAAATTGCACCGAGTATTCCACCAACTAATCCGCCAATGCCACCTGCAACAGTCTTTTTTGGGCTTAATTTGGGGAAAAGTTTTTTTGCGTTACCCTTTTTAATTTTATTATAAATAACTCCAACAAAATAAGCAAAAACGTCCGTCATTGAAGCAACTATGAACACTAAAAGCAATCCTATAAACGCTCTACCTGACAGAAAAGAGTTCATATCCGTTAAAAATAATAACAATATTACGGGATAGAAAAATGCTCTAAAATCAATGTCTTTTCCCTTTCCGTTATACCCCTTTTTATTTCTAATGATAACTGCAAAAACGCAACATACAATAATAACTAAAGCGTAAGCAAGAGATAAGGAAAGCGCATATTGAGTAAATCTTAAAAGATAAGAAAAACAAGCATAAAAAGGAATAACGGTAATGCCTGCAAATATGCTTAAAACAAATTCCGCTTTATCCATTTTATCCTTTAAGGCTTTTGCAATTTCAATAGTTCCTAAAACAGATAAAATCCAAGGAAGAATTGTAAAAAAACGGTAATTAACAAATTGCCTTAACAGGAAAAACCCCGCAACTAAAACTGCGTAAATTGCTCCGCTAATCGTTCTTTTCAACATAAAAACACCTACACTTTGCCGTATCTTCTGTTTCGCTTAGCAAAACTTGATAGGGCCTTTTCAAATTCTTCTTCATTAAAATCCGGCCACAAAACGTCAGTAAAATATAATTCACTATACGCACCTTGGTATAACATAAAATTAGAAAGTCTACACTCTCCACCCGTTCTTATAATCAAATCAGGCTCACCAAAAGGCGCAGTATATAAATTTTTAGAAATACTCTCAACCGTAACTTCCTTATTTTCCTTTATAAGAGTATTTACGGCATTAACAATCTCCTGTCTACCACCGTAGTTTATACCAATATTTAGCACGAAGGAGTTATTATCTTTACTTTTTTCCTCAGCCTCTTTAACAACCTCTTGAAGTTTCTTAGAAAGAGCCGTTTTATCACCCATAACGCAAAGCCTAACGTCCTTTTTTATAAGTTTATTAATAAATTTCTTAAAATAAACTTCAAGTAGACGCATAAGTTCATCCACTTCCTCTTTAGGTCTTGCCCAGTTTTCTGAAGAAAAAGCGTATAAGGATAGCACCTTAACACCATTTTTAAATGCGTAAGTTGCAATCCTTTCAACGTTATTTGAGCCTATTCTATGCCCATACGAACGGTTCTTGCCTTGAGCCTTAGCCCATCTGCCGTTGCCGTCCATTATAATCCCTACGTGCGCTGGAATATTATTCATTATACAGACATTACGTCCTTTTCTTTTTCTACTGATAATTTTTCAATCTTTTCTATAGCATCGGAAATTACTTTATCAATTTCCTTTTCACAAATTGCGTGTTCGTCCTCAGAAAGTTCTTTGTTATTCTTCATCTTTTTAATAGCGTCCATAGAATCTCTACGAATATTTCTTACCGCTACCTTAGAATCTTCCGCCATTCTCTTAATTTGCTTGCAAAGTTCCTTTCTTCTCTCCTCGGTAAGAGCGGGGAAAACTAATCTAATTACTTTTCCGTCGTTAGCGGGTGTAATTCCTATATTATCGGCCAAAAGTTGTTTTTCTATAACCTTGAGCATGCTTGTATCCCATGGTGAAATAACGAGTATTCTTCCCTCTGAAACGGATAGATTTCCTACTTGGTTGATAGGCGTAGGCGTTCCGTAATAGTCAACTAATACTTTATCTAAAATATGAGGGTTTGCTCTTCCCGCTCTAATAGTAATATACTCGGAGTTAAGCACGGAAACAGTTTTATCCGTTCTCTCCATAGTTTCCATCATAATCATTTCAAATTGTTCGTTTTCGATAGCCATAATATTTCCTCCTCGTCAATTTATTTTATTAAAGTTCCGATTTCATCTCCGGTTGCAGCCCTAAGTAATGCCTTCTCTTCAAACAAACCGAAAGCAAGCACGGGTATTTTATTTTCCATACAAATAGTAATTGCAGTTGCGTCCATAGCCTTTAAGCCCTTAGCAAGGAATTCTTGATAGGTTACTTCCTTTAATTTCTTTGCGTTGGGGTTAATCTTGGGGTCAGAATCATAAATACCGTCAACGTTCTTAGCAAGAAGCAATACGTCCGCCCCTATTTCGGCAGCCCTTAAAGCAGCACCAGTATCGGTGGTAAAATAAGGATTACCCGTTCCACAAGCAAAAATAACTACTCTACCCTTATGTAAATGTGACATTGCCTTTCTCAAAATATAAGGCTCGGCAACTCTCGTAATAGTTAATGCCGTTTGAACTCTCGTAGGCGTTCCCTTTCTTTCTAATGCATCTTGAATTGCAAGAGCATTTATAATGGTTGCAAGCATACCCATATGGTCGGCAGTAGACCTATCCATTTCCGTACCTTGTCTACCCCTCCAAAAGTTACCCGCTCCAACAATAATACCGATTTCTACACCGAGATTTTTAACCTCAATAATTTGGTCGATAACGCTGTTTAAAACCTTTTCATCAATACCGTGTCCCTTTTCTCCGGCAAGAGCCTCACCGGAAAGTTTAATAATTACCCTTTTGTAAATTGCTTTTGACATAAAATACTCCTTATGCTCCGATTATATCAATTATATACTAATTTTTCAATTTTGTCTATAACTATATTAATTTAAGTTGAAAATTTTGGCGTTTTTTTATAACCAAAGCATTATTTTTTATCGTAAAAGAAAACCCCGTGTAAAAAACACGGGGTTAGATTAGCCTTGATGCTTATTTTTTCATTTGAGCAGCAACTTCTTCTGCGAAGTTGTCAGTTCTCTTTTCTAAGCCTTCGCCCATTTCAAAACGAACGAAACGCTTAACGGTAAGTTCTTTACCCATTTTAGCAGATGCTTCGCTAACTAATTTAGCAATAGTCATTGAAGGTTCTTTGATGAACGCTTGGTTCATAAGACAGTTTTCGTCGTAGTATTTACCTACTTTACCTTCTACCATCTTAACCTTTACCATTTCAGGTTTGCTCTTAAGTTTTTCATCGTTTTCAATTTGAGCAAGAAGAATTTCCTTTTCCTTTTCAATTACTTCTGCAGGTACGTCTGCAGGAACTAAATATAAGGGCTTGCTTGCAGCAACTTGAAGTGCGATATCGTGAGCAAGTTCTTTAGCAACTTCACAAGTGCAACCGTCAAGTTCAACTAAAACACCTACTTTACCACCCATGTGGATATAGCTTGAAACGATACCAGTTTCGCTAGTGAATTTAGCAAAACGACGGATAGCGATTTTTTCACCGATTTTAGCGGTAGCAGCGATAGTTTCGTCCTTCTTAGCCTCTTGTAAAGCCTCGTCAGAAGCAACGTCGTTAGCTAAAACGTAATCTGCAACGTCGTTAACAAAAGCAACGAATTGGTCACCCTTTGCAACGAAGTCAGTTTCACAGTTAACTTCTACTAAAGCACCGGTATTTCCAGCAATTTTTGCACCAACAATACCTTCTGCAGCAATTCTTGAAGCCTTTTTAGCAGCGGTAGCAATACCTTTTTCTCTTAAGAAATCAACTGCCTTTTCCATATTGCCTTCAGTTTCTTTAAGAGCCTTTTGGCAATCTGCAACGCCAGCACCCGTCTTTTTACGGAGTTCCATTACGTCTTTACTTGTAAACATATTTATTCCTCCAAATTACTCAGCGTCTGAAGTTTCCTTAACTTCTTCTGCTTCTGATTTTTCAGCAACAACTTGTTCGCCTTGCTTTGCTTCAATAACAGCGTCTGCAATAACTGATGCGATAAGTTTTACTGCTCTAATAGCATCGTCGTTACCAGGAATTACGTAGTCGATAACGTCAGGGTCACAGTTAGTATCGGTAATAGCAACGATTGGGATATTAAGTTTTCTTGCTTCTAATACAGCAATATCCTCTTGGTCGGGGTCAACAACGAACATAACGCCAGGAAGAGTTCTCATTTCCTTGATACCGCCAAGGTTGGTTTCAAGTTTATCTCTTTCCGCCTTAAGACCGATAACTTCCTTTTTGGGAAGAAGTTCAAACTCACCCATTTTTTCCATGTTGTTGAGTTTGTTAAGTCTTTCAACTCTTGACCTAATGGTTTTGAAGTTGGTAAGCATACCGCCAAGCCATCTGGAATTTACGTAGTACATTCCGCATCTTTCAGCCTCTTCCTTGATAGCGTCTTGAGCTTGCTTTTTAGTACCCACGAAAAGAATATTCTTTCCTTGCTTAACTTGTTCTACGATGAAAGGATAAACTTCGTTTTCGATAATTTCAACGGTTTGTTCAAGGTTGATAATATGAATACCGTTTCTTTCGCCGAAGATATACTTCTTCATCTTAGGGTTCCAACGTCTGGTCTGGTGACCGAAGTGCACTCCCGTTTCAAGGAGTTGTTTCATAGTAATAACTGCCATAAAAAATTTCCTCCGTTTTTCCTCCTTGCACCTTTTGTTTTTTAAGGACTACACTGCAAATTAAAGATTTTTTGCAAGCACGAAAGCCTTAAAGGTAGCAAGTGTGAATTTTTTAGCCTACATATTCTACCATAATTTTTTTTACTTTGCAAGAATTTTTACACCTATTTACATTATTTAAAAAAATTCTTCCCAAATTTTTCCTTCGGGAAGATTTTTATATTTTTATGTGGTTTTTTACTTAAAACACACGTACACGGTTGCAGCATTAGTCGTTTCAACACCTAAAAATGCACGCTTTAAGTTTTTAACCGCCGAACGCTTTTTAACTTTTGCCAACGCCTTAGTTAAAATTCTTTTTAACGTAGTTGGGTTCAAAAGTTGAGAAGAAACGTATCGTGCAAGCGCACTGTCGTGACATCTAAAACCAACTGTGAACGAGCCCATTTCTTTTTCGTCAAAACTCTCGGCAGTAGAGGCAAAGACGTTTACTATAGCGTCCTCGTCATATCTAATTAAGTATGCCTTTCTAAAACGGAAATATTCGTGATTAGTGTCCTTAAACTCCTCCAAATCAGGGTAGAGTTTAGAGTTAGGGCTATGGAATACCGACTGTGAATTATCCGTTAACAAAAACTCTCTCAAAGGAACACAACAATAGTCGTATCTAATGTCGTTTTTACCAAAATCACCAGTAGAAGTATTTGACCTATCGCCCCAAGTTGCATCAAGATAATAGCAATACTTACCTATCTTGAGCGCATTAAAAGCGTGTCCTGAACCGCCCGACCTATTACTCGAAACGTATCCGCAACTGATACCAACCGACTGCAATAAGTACTGCATTGCAGCGGCATATCCGGCACAAACAACCTTATGTTCAACTATTGCACTGTAAAGTGAACGTAATCTATCGTCCTTAGTAATATCCTCGTCTACCCTTGCTTGAAGCCCCCTTCCGTCGTAGTCGAGAGCAAGAACTAATCTACGGTAAATGGTAATCAAAGCGTCGTAAGGCTTAGTTTTTTTAGTTATGCCTCTCGTAAATTGCTTTGCACCCTTTCTTAAAGCCTCTCTCTTCTTTTCAATTTGCTTTACGTCAAGACTACCGTTTTCGTCAAGGCATCTATAAGCAAACTGTATGCCCTCTGAATTGTAACGATACCCCTCTAACCAGAAGATTTCAGGATAATCGCCCAAAACGTAACGATAAATTCTATCGAGCTCCTCGTCGTCAGTTACACCGCATCTTGAAAACATTTCCGTATCGTAGACCATAGCACGACGAACCATCTCGTTGTAGAGTTTAATCTTAGGATTACTATCCTCGTCCGCCTCTTTAGGAAGGATTTTAAACATCTTTTCCTCTAAGGGAGTAAGTTCGGGGCCGTTATCTTTGTCTTTTTTCTTAGAAAACAATTTTTTATCTTTCACGACTACACCTCCTTACTCTTCCGTTGAAGCGACTTCACCAGTCTCTTCTTCAGTTACGTCTACAGGGTCTTCTTCAGTTCTTTCGTCAGTGGAAAGTTTGTCCTCTCCCTCGGTAACTGATTGACCTCTTAAAAATCTCTTCCAGAATCTTGGTATCTTATTGGGGTCGTATAATCCCTCTGGGTCAACTTCACTTACAGGGTCGTCAGACTGAGTTTGAGAAGTAATACCCATCAACCTTTCTCTCATAAAGGAGAAACTCGTTCTCTTTTCCGCCTCTGAACTCTCAGCAACGTACGCTTTAATTTCTTCAACGTCCGACTTGAGATATCCCTCGAATTTTTCTAATATTGCAGTTGCTTTATCAAAAAGTTTAACGTGTTCTAAGAAACAGAGTTCTTCAAAACAAGTATGTCCGTCGGCATAAGAAATTAAAAGTTCGTTATCACGTTGCCATAATTCAACGGTTGCCCTTAAAATTGCTCTTTGAACGCTTACTTCAGGTGTTTCATTTTCCACATAAATGATACGGTTATCTAAATCCACCTTATAGTAAACTTCTGAAACGGATAAATCTTCTTTAGTAAACTTACCGTCGTAGAACTTAACCTCTGCAACACCGAACATAACTTCGGGGTATTTATTAGCAAGATATTCTCTAATCTTTTGAGTTGCCGATTGTAATTCTTCTTCCTCTCTAACGCTAGTTTTATCACACTCTGCGCAAACAAGTCTTCCATCATCAAAACGAGAATATCTACCACTTTCGAGTATCTTTCCGCAGAAAGAACAACGTTTAGGCGTTTCTTCATTGAGAAGTGCGCTTGCCGTTTCGTAATCTTGAACGCCACCCTCGGAGAGAATAATGTTGTAGTCTGCAAGAAGTTGACAACAACCCTCAACGTCAAAACATTCGGGAAGTTTATCTTCACCAAAATAGATGTAATGCTTGAGGTTAGGACGAAGTTTTAACCAGTTTAGATAAGAGTAAACGTTAGCCAAGAATTCGTGCATATAATGCCCTAATCTATCGTAGAACCAATCTAACGCACCAACGTCTTCTCTGCAGTCGTTAATAAATAAGAACTGCATTTTCTTTTTGTCCGTTTCTTTTTCCTCTCCCGTAAGATAAGGATAAAGTGCCGTTACTCTTTCTAAATAATTTGAAGGCTCTTTTTCGCTACCAAAAGGAAGTGGTTTTTCAAGAACGGGACAAATTGCAATTTGACGATATGCTTTTGGGAACGTTGTACGAATAAATTCGTTAAACACCGCACTCATCAAAAGCCTCATACCATCGTTACATTCCATACGGGTTGATAAGGTTACTCTTAAGAGTTTTCCACCCTTAACCTCTCTTGCATTTGAATTTACAATACTTTCAGAAAGGTGCGGGTTACCAACTGCGCCGTTCTTAAAGTCTAAGGTTTGGCAGTTGGAAAGTAAACTATAAAAACCGTAGGTTTCGCCACGGAAATCGGCGTTTCTCATACTAACCCTAATTTCTTCTAAATTACCGTGGGTCTTATTAAATACGCCGTCTTCCCCAATAACCTTTTCGCCGTGGATTTTATATCTTCTTAAGAAAATAGTATCAAGGCAGTTTTTAAAGGTAACGTTTTCGTGACGGAGGAAAATAATCTTTCTATCGTCGGAAATTTGACCTATTTCGTATTCGGTATTGTTAAATAAAATGCTTTGTCCTACAACGTATTCAAGGTCAACTCTTGACGGGAAGGTATCAAGTTCGCCGATAATTTCGTCGTTAATGCAAAGTTTAACCCTTTCATTACACTCGAACACCCTATCAAATATTTCTTTAACTCTCTTAAAGGTAATACGCTTATCACGAACGGTAGTATAACCGTCTTGCTCAGACGTATCAACGATTAAATAGTAATCCTTAACACGTTTAGCGATGCTATCCTTTACGGGAGTATCAATCTTATCGCAAAGAGCGGCAAGAAGATAGGATGCTAAAATTTCCACGTTAAGTTCAGAATAATCACCAAGTTTAATGCCCTTCTTGCAGTATGGGCAAAGTGGTGCGTCACCTCGCTTTTCAGCAACGGAAATAACCGTTTTCATCCTTTCTTCAAACTCATAAATGCTTAATCCGTCACCAGAGGTTGCATCACAGAAAATTCTAAGGAAACTGAGTTTTGATTTCTCTGCGTGCTCGGTAACTCTTGGCTGAATAAATGAAGAACGATTTATGTATTCTTCAGAAAGCATTCTATCCATAAAGTATTCACGAAGCAAATATGGATTACTAATAATATGTACTAACGATTTCTTGTTTCCTCTAAACCTCGTACTCGTATATAGTGCAGCAGCAAGGTTAGCCCTATCGTCTGAATATATTATATAGTTTATATCAGGTGTGGTTTTATAGAACTCGTTAATTTCTATATTATGTTCTGCAAGAATATCTTTATCCGCTCTGTCAAGAGGAGAAGAAGTTATAACTCTAACTCCGTCAACTCCGTGTAAAACGGCTTGTTCTGCTATAATAGTTTCAAGCCCCGAAAGAGTTTGTCCGTGTTTATTGTACACGACGTTACGTTTGCTTTCCTTGTTCCAAAGAGTAAACGCAACCGCCTCGTTTTCGTTTGCTGAAGAAAAACTCAATACTTCGTCAACACAGAAAAATCTTGGTAGACTTGCTTGCGCAAAGCCTCTTAATACTGCTTGAGATAGGAATATAAAGCGAACTCTTTCAGAAGTTGCCTTCTTAAGTCTTATAGCCATTACTGGGCATAAATAACTTTCAAGTTCAACTATTTTATCAGCGTCAATAAATACGGCGTTACAAACCTCCTCAAAGAAAGATGGGAAGTTTTCCACCAAATTATCGTCCTTAAAGTCGTCGGGCGTAGCAATAAGCACGTCGGCTTGGTCAAGACGTTCTGCGCTCGTATAAACACGCCAAGTACAATCTAAACTTGCACCTGTGAGTTTCATAAGCTCGTCAGAAATAAACTGTCTTAACGCTTGAACTCTACTTCTGTCGGAAAGAACGAAAATCATTCTTGAACCCGCTAAAAGTCTTGTGTAAGTATAATGAATAAGATATTCACCTATTTCAGAATAGAAAGATGCGCAGAAATATACGTGGTTATCGTTATACGCAGAGTCTAAGCACTCCATATAACTTTGCACTATTCTACCCGATTTCTCCTTCATTTTAGACTGAATAAACTCAAGTGAACTTGCGTAAGGACGGTTGGTGCAAACGTACTCAATATCTGCATCTTTACCCGCTTCGGGATAATAACGTAGACAATGCTCGGCATCAAAACGACGTTGAAGTTCAAGGTGAAGGCTACGTAATTTATCGTCAATTTCCTTTTGCTCTTCTATTTCGCTCTTTTCTTCAGGCGTTTCCTCTTTAACTTCAGGTTTTTTAACCTTGGTATGGAAAACGTTGCAAATTTCTTGCAAGAAAATCAACGAAATAAAGGGATAAACGTACCACTCTTGTATTTGCATTACGTTTACCAAAAAACCATACGTTGCATCAGACGCACCGAAGAACACCGTATAAAGCAAGAAGAAGAATAATAATGCGTAAATTATTTGAGCAAAGTATATAAAACCTTGCAAAACTTTTTCCGCTCTAACTACCCAACCTTTTGCATATTCGAGTTTAGGTCCTTCAAAGAAGAGTGACCAGAATCCATTATGAACCATTTCACCAAGTTCTTTAACTTCTTCTTTTTTCTCCTCTTGTTTTTCAGAAGTTGAACGAAGGGGAACTCTTCTCTCCTCTTCTGAAACGGGATTTTCTGGAACGTCACCCTCAGTAGGCTCTTCCCCACGTCTTTTCTTTTTGTTTTTCTTCTTTTCCTTTTTAGCAAAACCGAAAGCAGGGTCTAAAATACACTTTTTCAACAATGCTTTAAGTATTGCGTAAAGGTAAATCACTACTGCGTTTAATATAACTGCAAAGATTACGAAAAATACGAAATCAAAGTTTGCGGAAGTACCTTGCACTGCCTTATTTATCAAGTTAGATATAAAGTTAACTTTAAGTATTCCGTCAACTAAACCTTTAACAACGCTTATAAGCCCTAAAAAGAGTAATATCTCTATTAAGGCAAGCAAAATGAACCAACCGTTTTTTCTATTATGCGGTTCGTTATATTTAAGCGCATGGATAGTAGACACCTTTTTCGTTCTTGCGGCAAAAGGCATCATTGGGAAAAGAAGTAAGAAGGTTATCAATAAAACTAATAAAATTTTAATTGCATCCATTTTACATAACCTCCGTATCCTTTCTCACAAGCACCGATTCAATAGCGTCTAAAGAAAAGATTTTGTAAACTTTATTCTCGTTTGCACGAATTGGTTTTAAGAGATTAAATTCCCCTTCTACCGATTCAGTTTCGTCAACAACAGGTCTAATACCTAAATTGTTAAGTATTCCGCTAAGACAGTTTTCTACTTCCTCTAAAACAACTCTGTGTTTATTAACGTTTTTATCCTTTAGAAGATTTGCTTCGTACAAAAGAGTTAACTGTCTAATTTCGTATCTAAATTCTTCGATATTAATAAGTTCTACTTCATAGCGTCTTTTTAACTTTTTGAGTGCAACCTTACGCTTTGCAAGGCAATCTTTATAACACTCAAGCATTTTTCTTTTTACCGATTTCATCTTTTGCATCCAAGGTAGCAAGGTTAAGAATAACGATAAAAGGAATAATCCTGCAAACGTCCCGGCGGAAACTATGTACGTCATAACCGTTCCAACGGTAAATCCAACTATAGATTTAAGAACTATAAAAGGAACTATCATAACTGCAACGGTTAATAGCATGAAAATGATATCACCGATTATATTGCGAGTTAAAACCTTTTTTGCAGCAAGGTAATTTTCATAATGTTTTTCCGCTTCTTTTTGTTCTTTATCAAACTTTTGAACGGAATACTCTGCTTGTAAGGCATTGCCCATAAGTTTAGAAATTTCGTCGTGCTTTTCGCCGATTATAAAGTCAAACTCTTGTTTTGAAGGGCATTGGTCGGTCGTTTCAAGTGAACCGGAACGGATAAGTTCTTTAAATCTTACGTCAACGTCCCTTTCACTCATTTCGTCACGTTTTTTTAGGTATTCGGATAAAATACGGTCAAACTCTTCCTTATCTTCGTCAACAAAGCCTTGGTTTTCACTCCTACCCATACCCATAATTTCTTTATACTGAAGGTCAACTGACTTTTTAATCTTAGCGTTATCAACGGTAATTTTTGCCCTTTCGCTTTTTAAAATTTCCTCATCAGTTTCCTTTTCTTCTATCTCAACTTTCATTTCCTTTTCGGTTATAAGTTTTAAAGAATAATATAAGGATTTATTTTCTCTTGAAACTTTTCTCGCACAAACGATTTTATTCCAAGCAGTAATTAAAAGATTTTTAAGTCCGTCAGGGTCAACACCGCTTATTTCAATGTCGCCTTCTTCTAAAATTCTATCTTCTCTTTCGTAAAGTCTAATTAAATGTAAGGATAAAGCAAGGTTATCAAAAGCCGCTCTCGCAACGCTTCCGCCAACGCTGGTATGATAGAAATGCCTACGAATTCTTCTGCTCTTACCTGCTCTTTCACAAAAGGCTCTAAAGAACTCCCTTTCAGAAGCAAACATCCCCTCGCTTTCATCAATTCCGTAAGGAAAATCTTCAACGTTATATTCCAAACTTAAATTTCTCGTGCAATAAAGACTAAATTGAGTATAAACGTCCTCTTCCTTAACCGTCCTAACCGACTTAACGTTAGGACGAACGTTATCAACGAAATTAATTTTTTCTTGAAGTTTTTCTAAAATTTCCGCTTTGCCCTTTTTAGTATCCGTTTCCGCTAAAAGGTTGTTAAGTTCGTCAATTTCTTCCTTTGCTTTAAGGTAACTTTCTTCAGAAAAAATCTTTCCGTCGTTATCAACGTAAACTTTCTTATCTTCTAAAACGTAGTTTTTCACCTTTTTTACGAAGGAACTTTCAACAGGAGAAACTATTTGCTTAACCTGTTCTTCCATATTATCTATATTTTCAATAACTTCAAAATTACCGCTCTTAATATAGAACACATCACACTCAGATGCGTAATATTCTTGCTTTTCAAGAACGTATAAAAGCCTGTCCTTAAGGTACGCCTCAATATAAGGCAAATAAAGACTGCATTCTACACCCTCGTCCTTTCCGTAACCTCTTCTCCCGTAAGGAGCACGTATACGGTCAAACCCAAGAAAATCTATTAAGACTGCAATACGGAATTCTTCCGCCTCAATTGCGCCTTGTTTGTTTTTAATAAAATCAACACAATCTTCAACTGCATTAAGCGAACAATTAAGCCATTGTATTTTGTTGTAACCAACTAATCTGAACAACTGGTCGCTATCAAAAGTTTTGTTTTCAGAAGTGTTTATAACGTAAGTTACCATAATTTTTCCCTTATTTTATAAGATAAATATTATTATATCACTTTAAATTCTATAAGTCAATACCGCTATTTATATCAAACACGTGGGGATTCCACATGGGCGTTTGGTGTTTTTGAACGTTTTCTATCGCCTTTTGATATTCCTTTTTATAAACGGCGATATCTCTTTCTCCGCTGAATTTTGAAAGTGAAGAAATCTTTATTCCGCTTCTTTCTGCAACGGCAAAGGCTTTTTTATTAGTAAGATTTTCTAAAATTCTTATTTCCGTGTCGTAAATTCCTAAACCTACCAAATATTCGTCTACGGCATCTTGAGGGGTTGTTGCTCTCAATAAAAGTTTCTCTTTTAATGAAAATACGTAATCTGCCGTTTCCTTAGAAATAAACAATGTTTTGTTTTCAACCTCTTCGCTGGGATTTTCCGTTAACAAGTTAGGTTTAATCATCAAAGCAGTTCTAAGATAGTTATCGCTTGATTTTACCTCTTTAATAAGTTCGCTAAGAACGTTTTTAGCAATCAATCCGTTATAATAATCGGATTTTTTTATACGCTCTTTTCCGTCCTCAACTAAACAATCAACTAAAGATTCAAAAGGTTTAAGTGATTGAGTTTTTACAGTGCCCATATTTTTTCGTGCGTACTCTAAAAACCTCTTTCCTAAATCGTTATCTTCCCCTCCGTGTCCGTATGAAGCAGTTTCATTTTTATAAGTTTTAACAGCGTTTTCTCTTGATTTTTTATCGGTAGAAACACCGTAATAAACGCCTTGGTTAACCCTTTCACGTCCTGCATATTCAACGTCACTGTCAATACGATAGCGTATAAGAGAAATCCCTTTAACAGCCCCTCTATACTCTTCTAAGAGTGAAGAAACTATGCTTGCAAGTTGTAAAAAGTAATAACTTTTTCTCTCGGAAACTATTGCCTCTAAAACAATTTTTACGTCGGAATAGATAATTTTTTCGTCTTGTGGATTATTTAAGACGTATTTTTTCTTTTCCTTTAAGTACTTTCTCTTTTCCTTAGACGAAAGTTTTTTAAGGTCAACGAATTTTTCCCTTTTTGCAATTACCCTAATAAATCTATCGGTGGAAAGTGCGCCGTATCCCTTTGCCTCCATAGTCGGATTATCTAAAAGCAATAATCTCTCTGGAATAAGCATATCCTCTTTTGCCGATAAAATTTCCTCTTCAGTTAATCTTGAGTAAACTTTTGCCCTCTTTTTGAGGTGAAGATATAAAAGTGAAAGTCTAATTATAGCAAGAGTTGGGTGAATAAATTTTCCATCTTCTTTTAGTACGTTTTCAACTAAAGAAAAATCAATATCGTCACCAAAGAAAAGCGAGTTATAATCCTCTTTTAAAGAAGTGATTTCGGAAGAAAAATAAAATTGATTTATCTCCTTAACGATAGCCTCCGATTTTTTTGTCAACACCTCTAAAAGTTGTTTTTTATCCTTCTTTTCTTGGCTTTCAACTTTTAACTTTGAGTAAATGGAAAGATAATCTTGGTTAATTATTCTTTCTACTACTGCGTTAGAGATTTTTTCTGAATATGAAGAAATCCAGTATTCGTCGTCAATCGTTTGTGCCCTATCTTCTTCTTGTAATCTTCCTAAAACACAAGCGGTTTTTTCATCCTTACCTGCGTCTAAATTTTCAAGGTAACTTTTAACCTTTCTTGAAAATTCTTCGCTTTCGTCTACAACCTCTTGTTTTTTCGCACCTACTGAATAAAACGACTGTGCTTTTTCAATATCAGAATAAGGCTTTAACAATTCTTCGTTAATACTTTTTTGAGCCTCGAATTTTGCAACGTAGTTGATGATATCTTCGGTGTCTAATGCAATCTCAGTTGCTGTGTAAGCCTTAACCATTGCACAATTTTTGCTCGTTGCATTTACGGTAAGTCCCATATTTAAGTAATTAACGTAATCGGATATAACGTTTAAGTGTATATCGCTTGAGAATACTCCGGGCAACCTATCAAACAAATAGATTTTGCTAAATGGCATTGCCTCTTTATTGTAAAATTCCTTATCCTCCCCGTTAAACAGTAAGCCTACCCCAGAATTTTCAAAACCTATCTTTATCTTTGATTGTTTTTTTCTTAAAGCAACGTCGTTAATATCGGAAAGTTCAGATAAACTTGCGTATGCGTTAGCATAAGCCTTAACCTTAAGTTCGTTAGTTAACCCCTCGGTAAATACGTCGGGACAAACGCCAAAATAGTTAAATTCAAGTTTTCTACACCCTCTTTCCTTTAGGTATTTCTTTATGTATAGAGCAACGGGAATAAATAAAGCACTACCCGTTCCTCCAGAAAGAGAAGAATAAAGGTTAAAAATATAACTATCGTCTGCGCTAAATGAAAAACCGTCTAAAAATTCGTCAAATTTAGCCTTGTTTTCCACGTCGCTCATATAGGCGGTGAAGGATACCATCGCCTTTATGCGCCACGAATTTGCGCCCTTATCCATAGGAAGTGTTTTAACGTAACCGAGAGCGGAAATATCCTCTGAAAATATCCTTACGTTTTCAGTTTCTAAACGCTGTAAAGTGTCTATAAACTTCTCGGGAACGGACAAATCTAATTTATAATCGCAAGTTATATCGTTTATTTCACGGAAATCGCTATCAACGGCAATAAAGGTTGCCAAATTGCCGTTATCCGCCATTTTACGGGTAACTTCACTTGCCAGCCTTGAGCCGAATCCTCCTATTCCTATATTAAATAAATTGCGTTTCATAAATTCTTCCTTTTTAAGTTTACCCCACCGTCACCGCTTTGGTGACGGTGGTAACTTAATTACGTTCTATAATCTAATTTTTAGATTACTTTTTAGAGGGTCTACCTCTACCTCTTTTAACTTCTTGAGCACCTTCTACGCTTTCCGTTTCTTCAGTTACGTCCTCGGTAAAAGCAACTTCTTCAACTGCTGGAGCGGTGGGAGCAACGACTGCGGGAGCAGATGCGCTCTTACCTGCTAAAATTTTGTTTAATTTTTCCTTTATGCTGGAAGAAGTTTCATAATCGAACTTATCGGTTATATTGAGTTCGCCTTTATCGTTGAAAGGACGAGCATCGGAAATGTTTTGGAATACCTTAGAACTGTTGAACCAAGCGGCAAACTGTTCGAGATAAGATTGTGCTTGTTGTTCTTCTGCAAGAGCCATCTTGGTGTAAATTACGCCCTCGTAAACCTTAGAAAGTTCCCAAGAATAAATCTTGATAAATCTGTCAAGGAAGAGTTCGGGGTTAGCACGGAATGAGCAGATATCCAAGAAAATATCGTATGCAACTGAGATAATCTTTTCTGCATCGTCGCAGTCACGAATAGATTCTTCACTCGTCTTAACGAGGTATGCAAATTCGATAATGCTTGGACCTTTCTTTTTAGAAGGAACGTCTAAAATCTTATTTTCAGGCTTATCGATATAAGTTTCTAATACCTTTCCGTCCTTCTTAACGTCTGCATTAAAGAGAGTCATATTGAGTAAATCCATAAATTCACAAGAAGTAATCTTTTGTTCTAACTTATGATATTGTGAATCGGAAGGAATATTGGGAAGAGCATTCTTTAATGCATTGATTTCGTCGTCGAACTTCTTGCTCCATTCTTGGATAATATCGTCTTGGTTTCTGAGCCACTTAACGAGTTGAGCAGCGTTTTCAAGGTTGATATCCATACCGTCAGGAGTTTTAATAGCATTTTTTCTACCTTCGCCATCAATATGGTAGAATACGCATTTTGTAGTCATTCTGCCAACTCTTGGAGCGTAGATAAGGTTATTGAACCAGAAACCGTAGATTAACGCTTTAACCATCTTATCGTCGTAGATTTTCTCCATCTTTTCGTTCATGTAAGGGAGGAAACCACGTAAGTGGAGGTTGTTACCTAAGTGGGGGTTCCACATTTCAGTCTCGTAATGTTTCCAGTTATAAATAGCCTTTTGATAATGCGTGAAGTAGAGGTTATCTTCTCCAAGTTCGTTGAATTTAGCAACTCTTAAGGGAGAGATGTCCATTATTTCACCCGTACAATATAATACGTTATCGGGCATTGAAGAAACTACTGCAACTCTTGCGGTATCGTCACCTGAGTATGCTCTAATGAATTGTTCTGCGCATGCTTCGATAATCTTACCCTCTTTGCTTTGGTCAGCAGGAAGTCTAATATCGAATACGTCTGCATTTCTCTTAATGTATCTACCGGTATTAACACTCATCATAAATACGGTTACGTTAGAAGGAGCAACAACGTCGCCAAGTTCTTCTCTGTTATCGATTTTGATAGAGGGTTTAGCCGTTTCACATGCAGTTGAGAAGTAGTTTTTAAGTCTATCTCTAAGTTTTTCGGGGCTATCGCCACAAGATGCTTTAATTGCTTCAACTACGTTATAGTTGTTGATTTCTGCAAATGCGTCACTTGCTTTAACGGTTTTCTTGTAAGAATCAATCATATTGTTGAAGAGTGACCTAATTGCGCCTGCGTCTTTATCGTTGAAATCTTGTCCTTGATTGATTTCTGCGCAAGCAGATGCAAATACGTTTGCAAATACACCCTTACCTACTACGTCGTTAGTTTCAGCAATTTCTCTATCAGTTGCAGGACCAGACGCTGCTAGTACTTCTTCTAAAATCTTTTCTTTATCATCCTTAGAAGAATAAATATTGATAACGCTGTCAATTATACCGCAATCTCTTCTTAAAACGTCTTTTGTTGCTTCAATAAGATTTACCTTTTCTTTGTCAAATCTAACGAAGAAAGCACGATATTTTGCAATAAGAACGTCTACTGCTCTCGATACTGCTGAGAAGATTAAGAATTTAAGTTCTTTAACTGATGCACTCTTAATGTTTTCTAAAATGGTAAGAGCGTCTGCTTTAAGTGCGTATGCGTCTGCATTTTTATCAGTTTTACCTGCCTCTCTGTATTCGTCAGGGTTTGAACAAATATTAGAGAAACGAACTTCTTTCATATTAACGTATGCGCTCTTCTTAAAGCTCATTTTCTTCTTCTTTCCGCCCTCTTCTTCACCACCTTCGGTAAAGTCGGCGTCTAAAGACATAAACTTAGCAGGAATATCAACTACTTCACGCTTTTTAAGCATTTCTGCAAAATCTGCGTCTTCCTTCTTGATTGCTGCAGAAAGTTTAACTTTAAGTCTTGCAAGTTGAACCATTGCTGCAACAGGGTGTAAATATTTACCTCCGCTCATCAAAATTCCGTTAACTAAAGATAAATCTTTGTTAGCAAGGAAATCTTTCTTCTTATCAAGAGCAATTATAGAATCACTCAAGGATGTTTTCATTCTCTTGATAGAATCGATACATTCGGTAAAATAGGTTAAAATTTCCTTCTTTGACTCTAAAGCTAGGTCACAAACGGATTCAACGTCGGCAACGTCTGCCTCAGCAAAGGTTTTTTCAACGTTTTCTCTCTTGATTAAAGTATTAGGAATTTTCTTACCGATTGCTCTGTTTAATTTTTCAAAATAAACTTCTGCAGTGTTAGTAGTGCTATCCTTGTTACCTTCTTCGTCGTAAACGCTTGTACCTTTTTCAACTATATCGTTGATTTTACCGTCGTTATTTTCAATATCGTTTTCAAGCTCTTCTAAAACGATATTAGCGTATCCTGCATCACCCATGGTGTATGCTCTGCCCGCTTCTTTTGCTTGAAGTTCATTTTCACGAATTTTTGCTTCAACTGCGTTGTGGAGGGTTAACCACTCGCCTTCGCAAGCCATAACGGTTTTCTTATGTGCAACGTAGTCTAATACTGTTTCTTTGGGGAAACGAATTTCAGAAGTAGAAATACCTGCATAGATTGCACCGCTACCATTGTTTTGAGAGTGTAAAAGTTCGTGGTTGGAAATTTCACTGTCGAACTTATCACCGATATCGGTACAAATTAAACTATAAAGTGAGTTTGCAAGTACGATATTGTGTGCAGTAACTGAGGTTACGTTGGGGATTTTATCAAGTACGAATACTTGAGTAAAGGGTGCTGCTTCGGGAGTCCAGAAAGACTTGTCCATTGAGTCGAAAAGCACGCCAACGTTGGGTTCTTCTGGGTTACCGATTCTAAACTTAATTGGGGTCTTTTTCTTTAATTGGTCGCCCTTATTGTATCCTCTTGAAACGAGGTTGATTGCATTAAGTTCACGGAAGATTGCGTATGCGTTAGCATAAATCTTGGTGTTGTTTTCGGGAGTTTGGCTCTCTGAATAGATATCGGGAAGAGCAATCATAGCGTTGATAATTGGGCTCTTTCCGAGGTTTTTACGAAGATATCTCTTAGCAAAAAGAGCAATCGGAATAAATGAACCTGAACCAGTACCACCTGCAACTGAAGAAATGATATAAACTTCGCAAGGTGCGCTGGGGTCTAAAGTCATTTTTTCTAAGGTGCTAACGAATGCAGAACGGAATTTGGGTTTGTTCATAAGGTTTAAGAAAGCAAGATATGATTTCTTTCTCCATTGAGAAGCACCTCTAAACATTTCTTGTGAACGAATTGCCTTATCTCCGCAAGGGAACCACTCTTTTATGTATTCAGTACCAATTCTGTCACAGATAGTACCTACGCTTGCGTTATCCGCCATTGGAATAGGTACTGCGCATTCAATTTTTTTGATGTCGCCTGCGTCAGTATCGAATACGATTGCGGAAATATTGTTGTCGTTTTGACGACCAAGTTCTTTAACCTTTTGGAATAAAGTATCAACCGTTTTACTACCAGTTCCACCTACACCGATTAAAAGTATATTTTTCATAATTTTTCTCCTTAATTTTATCTATAATCAATTTTACTTTTTATTTTGTTTGTATAAAGAACGTTATATTTACAATTCGTCCTTTTTCATCTCTCGTTACGTAACAAGTTTCATTTACGCCGAGAACTTTTCCTGCTTTGTGTTCTTTATCTCTATCCTCTAAAAGATAGTTAAGTTTCTTCGTTGAGAAACTTGCAAGTTTGGGTTTTTTGTTGCCGTTAACGTAATTTCTCCACTTTCTCTTGAATTCGATAAAATCAAGATAAGTCTTATCTTCGTCGTCGGCGAGAACTATTACTTCACCCATCGTTCTCGTTAAACATAACCTGCGCTCTCTATCGCTCGTTACTAAAACTTTTATTCCGTAAAGGACTACTTCCTTTTGGTTCATAAATTCCTTAAATGGAATAAAACGTTTTAAGTGCCATTTTATCTTCTCTTTAGAAGTGAGGTTTACGCCTTTCGTCGTTGCGCTTACCGCTTGCGTTGGCATTACTTGATTTAACGTCATTCTTACCATTACGCCTTTAGGCAAACTCTTTGCGATAGCAAAGCCGAGAATCCACAATACGATATGTAATATTATGTATACGGTCACGATAATTACTACCCATCTCCACAACCTTGATACGAAGGGTACGCTTGTAAGATTGAATACTCCATCGCCAGTTGCGTTTCCGTACGACAGCGTTACCGTTTTATTACCAGTAAAAATTAGCGATGCAATTAACGAATCTAACGGAGAGAACCAATTTGTTCCTATTGAAACGCATATCACTGCGTCACCGTTAATCGTTTCGACCGTGGTAGTCGCTTGAGTTGGCAACAATAAAATCCAACCAAACGGGTTTGAATTAACCTTAATTGCCTTAGTGTCAAGAGCCTCTCTCAACTGTTCTTCGTTAAGCCACTCTCCATCGATACTTGCTCGATAATAGATTTTAGCGGTACTGTTTTTGAGGTCGTAAATATCTATTTCAGTATCTTGCGGTAAAACTTCTATTTCGTACGTTGGGGCTAATATATCCAAACTAAGCGTTTTATTATTAGAAATCGAACTATCGTCTGACGACCATACCTCTAATTTAACGTCTTTCTTACCGATATTCTTAAGCGTTCCCGTAATCGTTGTCGTATCAGGCATAAACGTGATAACGTTGCCGTTTACCGTAGCCAAACTCGTTACGTCCGTTCCAGCAATGGTAAGTTTGTATTCAACTACTCCTGAATCAAAACTAATGGGATAACCGCCCGACGATAAACTAAACTCAAACTTATCTATATTGTTCTTTAGTTGGTGTACCGAAAGAGCAATTTCCGTTTTATCCCCCGTCTTTATATCTAACGTTGATGGATAACTCTTTACCGTTTCAGTACTCGTCCTTGAACGCCTATTCTCTAAATATAATACTTTAAGTTTAGCGGTGTACGCTCCGTATTCCCCTTTAGCGGTGGAATATATTAAGGATATCGTTCCGTCCGAATTAACTTGCAAACTATCTTGTGTTATCGTTTGCCCTGCTGGGTTTGTCAACTCTAACAGTTGCCAACTGAACTTTGCCGAACTTCCTTCAAGATCACTCTTTTTCACTTTAACGTTATCGTAATATACAGTGTAATCGATTTTTACCTTGTCTTGATTTCCACCATATCCTTTAGTAGACTTAGATTCAATTCTAAAGTAGGTTGGGTTTTCATCAACTTGACATATCCACGAATTATATAAGGTGTAACTTGAACCGCTTATGTTAACCGTTACGGATAATGCAATTTCCTTTTTTCCGTTTTCGAGCGTAAAACCTTGGTCGTAGGAACTTACCTTTCCGTTATATGATAAGGTTGCGGTAACGTTGGTTAGTATATCCGTCAAATCCTTTCCGGTTAACCTATCCACGAGTCTATATCGCGCTCTAATGTTTGCACCTTTCTTAAGAGTGGTGTTAATATACTCTTCATCAACGTCCTTCCACTCTCCACCGTCGTTATGCTGTAGATTTGACTCTAACGCAATCGCCGGCTCTAATAAGATAGTTACGCTTTGCGGTTGTGTATTGAAATTTAAGGTTAACTTATCTCCGCTAAGATATCCAGTATCATTATTAGGAGAAATCATTGCCGAATAACCTGAAAGCCCTACACCCTTAGAACTTATAGAACAAGGTCTTAAAAGTTTCACGTCGGTGGTGGTACAAGCCACGTTGGAAATTTCAACGCTCTCTCCACTACCCTGCGCCAACACCGCAACACTTACTACCGAGAACCCACAGGTTGATAGGTCTATCTCCACGGTCGTTCCGTTTGAAGTAATTCCCGTCGTCATAGTGTATCTTCCGGTTGTCCTGTTTGTGATGTCTTGCATAGCCGAGATAATTTGTGTTGCCGAGGAAGTGTAATATGCCGACACCGCGGAGTTTTCCGAAACGAGGTCGTCTATCCTCATTCCATCACTTGCACACATTCCGAAGTAAACTGTTTGAAGCCCAACGTATCCAGAAATGTTTTCCCTTATAATTTCACTCGTCGACTTTGATCCGTCAAACTCACCGTCTGATAAAATTATCAACCAGAATTCTTTACCCTCTAAAACTTCATCCTTGTTAAGACCTTGACTAGCTAACCAACTCATTGCTGTACCAATTGCTCCAGCCGGTGTAGTCCCCGACGACTTGAAAGCATTGTTTGATATAATACTTTCTACCTCGGCGTTTCTATCTTCTGCCGAAAGGTCAACCTCAACTCTCTGCCCGTAGCCAGTGTTGAGCGGAAAAATTACCAGCGTGTCTTTTACGTCAAGAACTGACATCAAGCCTTGCATTGCATACTTAGCATAGTCGTCTCTATCGTCAATCGACATAGACCCCGAGTTGTCGTAAACGACTGCAACGATTTTCTCATTGTACCCCGGGCTATCCGCTACCGTATCTATTAAAAGAACGGATGAAGTAATTAGGGAAAGAAACATGAGTGGGATAAGAAGTAGCGAAATAATAAACTTAACACGCCTTTTCATTTTGCTCATTTTTCCTTCTATTAAATTTTTTCAAAAAATATCGAAAATAATTTTTGATAATTTCAAAATTTTAATCCGTCCAAAAACCGTTTAGTTGAGACAAATATTTTAATGAAAAAAATTAAAAACAATTTTCGCCATTTTTCGAATTGGGATAAAAGTATAAAATAAAAAAATGCATTTGTCAACAATTTTTTAAAACTTTTTTTTCGAATTTCAAAATTTTAAAAATTAAATTTTTGCGGATTTTTTAATTAATTTTTGAATTATTTTATAAAAT
>JAZONF010000007.1:0-88102 GCA_045654365.1 Christensenellaceae bacterium
TATTGTTTCTATTATTACTGTGGATAAAAGTATAGAAAATACTAAAGGATTTGAGTTTTGCAATCCGATTTCAGTTAACGTTTTAACACTATAAAAATGGTACCCTGAAAATTCATTAATATTGTTTTTATTAAATAAATTTTTATTAATGTTAATTATTTTTATTTTTTTCTTATTGTAGCGAATTAATATTTTATTAGAATTAAAACTTATTGTTCCATAAAATATTTTTACGTTAAATAAATTAATTGAAAATAATATTTTATTTAATTTTTGAATATAGGCAAAATTTAAATAAAAAAATAATGGAAAAATAATAAAAAAAACAGATATTAAAATTGCGCTTAACACTATTTTAATATCTGCATTTAATAATTAAATATTCTTGTTTAGAATTTGTTAACGTCTTCACCTTTTAAAAAGTCGGGTATTTCTTCTTCGTCTAAACTTGGCAAAACAAAATCATCAACAACGTTGGAATCCTCAATTTTAGGGGTTGTGGACGGATCGTCTTTAGTTGAAATTGGTTGATCTTCGGTGGTTGCAACTTCTTCAACATAAACGTCTTTTTTGTATAAATAATCACTTTCTTCTGTCGGTTGATTTATTAAACTTATCTTACTAATCAAAGCATCGTAATCGGGAAGTTCATCTAACGAAGATATTTGAAAACGTTTCAAGAAGTTATCGGTCGTGCCGAATAATACCGGACGGCCAACTGCATCTTTTCTACCTACAGGCTCAATAATGCCAAGTTCTAAAAGTTTTTGTATAACGTATTCGCTATTAACTCCCCTAATCTCTTCTAAATCAATTCTTGTAACTGGTTGTTTGTATGCAATAATTGCAGCGGCCTCAAGCATGCTTTTAGAGAGTTCCCTTTCTTTTATAGGATTTAGAACACTTGAAACTGCCTCAGAGTATTCGGGGTTAGAACAAAATTGCACCTTATTATTAAAAGACAATAAGTGTATACCACAATCTTCTTTATATTTCTCTGAAAGAGATTTTATAGCCTTTTTAACGTCATTTTCCGAAACCTCAAGTTTTTCTGCAATATCTTTGGTGGAAACCTGTGTGCCGGACACAAATAAAATAGATTCAATTATATTCGTCAATTTCTCCAAGTTCTTCATTTCTATCTTCCCTTAAAGTTATAGTTATGTCGTCAAATACTCCGTTCTGTTCAACGGAAACGTATTGTAATTTTAATAATTCAAGCATTGCTTGAAAAGTGGTAATGAGTTCGTTTCTATGATAATATCCTGAAAATAATTCAAAAAAACTAATTGAATTTTTTTCCGATAAAACGTTTCTAATATGCTCAACTTTATCTTTTACCGTAAAAATTTCTTTAGGAATTTCTTTTAAAAGGTTTTCTTGTCTTTTCTTATCGTCTACTCTCATTAAGAGTTTGGAAAAAGCATCAATTAAACCGTCTAAATTAAAGTCGTTATAAACAATTTTAACGTCACCAACCGATTTATCTGGTTCTTTATAAAACCTTTCAACGTTTTCTTGAAGTTTAAGTTTTTCACTCGCTTCCTTAAATAGCCTATATTCTTCAAGCCTGCGTTTAATAGTCTCCTCAGGGTCTTCATAGTCCTCATCATAAATTTCGACCTTAGGAAGAAGAGATTTTGACTTTATTTCAAGTAAAGTAGCCGCCATAGTAAGATATTCGCTCGCTTTATCAACGTCTAAAACGTCAAGCCCTTCAATATATTTTAGAAATTGCTCGGTAACGTCAGAAACAAAAACGTCCTTTATCTCAATCTTGGCTTCCTTTATTAAATGAAGCAAAAGGTCCAAAGGTCCTTCAAAATTATCGAGTTTTGTTGAATAATCAACTGTTGATTCAAATTCTGCCATTAAAAAATTAGCCCCCAAACTGCTTTAATAGGATATCCTACGACATTTGCGCCGTTAGTTATTATAAGCCCTAAAATGTCTATAAACCATAAGCCAGATAAATTAGCAATATAGCTTAATAAAAACAATGATAGTAAAAAGTATGGACCATATTTTCGTATAAATTGATAACCTTTACCCTTCTTTTTAGCAAAACTGTCGATAACTCTGAAACCGTCTAAAGGATAAATGGGTAAAAGATTAAACACGAAAAAATTTATACTCATTAAATAAACGTAAAAAAGCGCGTTTTGCAATACGTAAGTAAAATAACCAAATTGCGGAATATATAATACTGAAAGAATTAATAATGGATACGCAACAAAAGCCAACATGTAATTTGACAATACACCGGCAATAGAAACAAAAAAAGAATGAAGTTTATACTTTCTAAAATTAAACGGATTTACAGGAACAGGCTTTGCCCAACCAAATCTTGCAAAAACAAACAAAACTAAACCCATAGGGTCAAAATGGGCAAGCGGATTTAACGTAAGACGACCAAAGTTTTTAGGAGTATTATCTCCACACCAAACTGCAACACGTGCGTGAGCGTATTCGTGAATAGGTAAAACTATTATTAAAGCCAAAAAAACGGCTATATAATCGAGTATCTTATCTACCATACTTTTATTATTATATAATAAAAAACCTTAAAAATCAAGAAAAAACGCTTAATTTTAAGCGTTTTTAACTTGTTTAAATTATATGTCATTTCTAATTAAATCGTCTAACGTTTGTTTTTTAACCGCAACGTACGATTTCCCATTTTCCACCATAATAACGGGCGGAATAGAATTTCTATTGTAATTACTTGCCATAGAGTAATTATATGCACCTGTTGATAATACTGCAAGCACGTCACCTTCTTTAATTTTGGGAAGCGCAACGTTTTCAGCAATAATATCACCACTTTCGCAACATTTACCTGCAATGGTGTAAATTTTATCAATCGCATCATTTACGTTACTTGCAGATTTTACCGTATATTTTGCTTGATAAAGGGCAAATCTTGGATTGTCAAACATGCCTCCATCAATAGCAAGATAATTTTTTAGGCCTTTAATTTCCTTAATTCTTCCAACGGTATAAAGAGTTATTCCCGCCTCACCAACGATTGACCTACCCGGCTCTAAAATTAAATAAGGTTTCTTTAGATTGTGTTTTTGTAAATTATCTTTTAATGAATCAGTAATAGCCTCTATAAAGGAACAATAACTATCTAAAGACATTTTTTTATCGTCGTTAGAATAGTAAATACCAAAACCACCACCAAGGTCTAAAATATCAAACTCAACACCTAATTCATTGTTTACCTTAGCGTAGAAGTTAACCATTTTTTCCACGGCAATTATAAAGGATTTTTGCTCAAAGATTTGAGAACCTATATGGCAATGCAAACCTTTTAAGGACAAATTTTTATAATCTAAAATACGTTTTATAAAATCTAACGCATCACCGTTTTCTATAGAAAATCCGAATTTAGAATCTGGTTTAGAAGTTTGTATATAATGGTGCGTATGTGCCTCAACACCAGGATTTACTCTAATTAAAACGTCTTGTTTTTTACCTGACTGGCTACAAATCCTATCAATGTCGTCCACTTCAGAATAAGCGTCAACAACTATCAAACCAACGTTGTTTTCTATTGCGTAAACGAGTTCCTCGTAAGTTTTGTTGTTACCGTGGAAAATAATCTTTTCACTAGGAAAACCAACGCTTAACGCCGTATATAATTCCCCCATTGATACAACGTCAATCCCCAAACCTTCAGCGTTTATCGTGCGGAAAATATCCTTACAACAAAATGCTTTTGAAGCATATGAAATAATGCCGTAGCCATAAGATTTTTCTAAGGCGGAGACATATGACTTACAAACGTTTTTAACGTACGTTTTATCCATTACGTAAAGAGGCGTGCCATATTCCTTTGCAAGAGCAAGTGTGTCTATCCCGCCAATTTCTAAGTGATTATCTTTGTTAACTAATAATGTATTTCTCTCGTTCATAATATTACCTTTATTTAATTTTATCAATTTAGTTACAAATAGTCAATTATTATAGAGGTAAATTATGAATTTTTATACTCTTTAGTTTATATTGCCCAGTTATCGATTATATCGTTTAATGCGTTACCGTAAGATTTAACTTGTATTTCTTCGTTTGAAATTATTTTAACGCTTGCAATTTGAACACCCTTTTCGTAAACGATAATCTCACCAATTTCATCCCCTTTTCTTATTGGCGCACAAATTTTTTCATTTGCTTTTATTACAATTTCTATCGGTTTATCTTCGTTTCTTTTAGTAAATAAATATAAAGGTTTATCAGCAATACCTTCTACTGTGTTTTTATTTCCTTTTAAGACTGTAAAAGTTTCATTAATAGGCGTACTACTATCAACAATCATCTTATTGCAATAATTAGCAAACCCGTAGTTAAACATTGACGAAACTTCCCTAAATCTCGTTTTTGAATCGGGTGACGATATTACAACTGAAATTAAACGCATACCGTTTCTTTTTGCAGACGCGACTAAACAATGCCCCGCTTCAGAAGTGTATCCGGTTTTACCGCTATCACACCCTTCAAAGAACCTAATTAGTTTATTGGTGTTTGATATTTCCGTATATCTCCCTTTGGGGTGTTCTATTTTATCCATCCATATTAACGAATAATTATAATAATTATTATGATTTAACAATTCCAAAAACATTATAGAAACATCTTTAGCGGTGGAATATTGTCCTGCTTTAGGTAACCCAGTACAATTAACGAAACAAGTATTATTCATATTAAGTTCTTTTGCCCTTTCGTTCATTTTTGAAACAAAAACTTCTTCAGAACCACAAAGTTTTTCCGCCATTGCAACACAAGAGTCGTTTGCAGAAGCAACTACGATACTTTTAATTAATTCAGATACCTTATATTCAGCGTTAGCCTCCAAGAAAACTTGCGAACCACCCATTGAAGAGGCGTTTTCACTGACGGTTATATAATCATTTTCAGTAATTTCACCTCTATCAACCGCCTCCAAACACAATAATAGTGTCATAATTTTACACATACTTGCGATTGGTCTTTTATCATTTTCATTTTTTGTATAAACTACCGTTTTAGAATTTGCATCCAATAAAATTGCCGACTTACTTGATAAATTAAATATATCATTATTTATAGGTGAATTTGCAAATGCTTTATGTTTTACACCCAAAAATAACGAACTCATAAAAAATGTTAAAGCAAGAAAAATAAAAAATACAGAAAATCTTCTTTTCATAATATCTCCTTATAAAAATATTTTCTGTATTATTATCAATTTTATACATTATGTCAGATATAATCACATTGACAATCATTAGATTTTAATTGTTAATCATATTGTTTATTGAAATACCAAATCCTCTCGTTGGGTCATTAGTAAAAACGTGAGTAATAGCACCTATAAGTTTACCGTTCTGCATAATAGGACTGCCACTCATGCCTTGCACTATTCCCCCTGTTTGCGAAATTAACTCTTTATCTGTTACTTTAATAACGTAATTTTTTAATGAACCTTCTTTAGAGTCTACTTTAATTATTGAAACTGAATATTCTTTTGGAGTAGTACCATTTATAGTCGTATAAATTACCGCATCGCCTACCATTCCAACTCCCAATTGGACTTCTCGCATATTCTTATAATAAGCATCTTGATTTAATTGCCCAAAAACACCGTTTGATTGATTTTTATATATATTTCCTATTATCTTATCTTTTATAAAAACACCTTTAAGTTCGCCCGGTTTTGAATATTCTCCCATTACAAAACCCGTAATAGAGCAAAAATACAAATTACCCTTTTTAATTTCAGCAATCTTATCGTTTAAGAAAACGGGATGACCTAATGATGCAAAATCACCTCTATCGGTAAAATAGGTTATCGTCCCTATACCGTTTATACCATTTTTAACAAACACACCAATTTTATAGCACCCAGTCATATCTTTTGCTGGAGTTAAATTACAATTAATAATTTCTTCGTTTCTCTTTATAATAACCGTCTTTTCTCCACCAGTTTTTATTGCGTTTTCAATGTCAAAAGCATCGTTAATTTCAATAGAATCAATATACATAATTCTATCACCCGCCGTTATTCCAACCTTTTTGGAGGGACTATCAACGCCATTTTCCGTAACAACGTCACAAGTTCCAACAACTAAAGCACCCCTCGTAGTTAATTCAATTCCTACAGGATACCCTCCCAAATAATATTTTACGTCCTCACCGTATACAACCTTAAAATTAGAAGTGAGTATTATACTAAAAGATAAAATGATAAGCAGTAATATTTTTTTCTTCATTTTTACACCGATAAAATCTATTTTGGGAATTTTTTATAAAATTATACTAAAAAAAGCCAAATATAAATTTGACTTTTCTTAAAATTACGTTGTAAAAACTAAATTGATTTTTTTATAGCGTCTGCCTGCTTAATCATTTCCATTGCATGGATATTCGCTGAAGAGGAGTTAATATCGCCCCCTATAAGCCTTGAAATTTCCAAAACTTTATCTTCTTTCGACAAAGGCTTAATTCTCGTATGCGAACTTGAATTTTCCACAGTTTTATAAATTAGCAAGTTGTTATCGCCAAAAGATACGATTTGCGGTAAATGTGATATAGAAACGACTTGAACGTTTTTAGAAATTTTAACTAATTTTTCTGATACAATTTTTGCTACCGCTCCGCTTATTCCTGCATCAATTTCGTCAAAAACAAAGGTTGAAATATCGTTACATTTTGCAGTTTGAACTTTTAGAGCAAGCATAAACCTACTCATTTCACCGCCACTGATTATATACGATAGCGGTTTTAACGGTTCTCCAACGTTTGCTGAAAAGGTAAAAATTACACTATCGTAGCCAACTCCGTCAAACTTTGTATCTTCGATATTGTTAGGGTTAGAAAACTCAACGTTAAATTTAGCATTTTCCATACCCAACTCTCTTAATTCAACTACAACGCTTTCACTAAGATTTTTTGCAGTTTCTTTACGAATATTACTTAACTCGCAATATTTATTGTAGAGAATATCTTTATATTTTGCCTCTTTAATAATTAAGTCTTGATAAATCGTAGAAAAATTTTCAAGTTTATCCTTTTCTTTTTTTGCATTATCTAAAAAGAGCAAAATTTCATTATAGTTGTCGCCGTATTTCTTTTTAAGGTTTTTTATTACGGCCAACCTTTCATTTATCTCATCAATAGAATATTCGGAAAAATCAAAAGATTCAAGTAAATTTTCAGACGTCATCGCTAAATCTTCAATTTCCGAATAAACGTTATTTAGACGTTCGTATAAAACGTTATACTCTTCACTTAAGTCTGATATAAAGGATGCTTGCTTAACGGCATTAGAAGTTATATCAGAAACTCCACCCTCGTTAGCAAGCGAATATTTTATAGATGATAAAGCGTTAATAATTTTTTCTTGATGCTTTAATTTTTCTTTTATTTCTAAAAGTTTTTCCTCCTCTCCCTCTTGAACATTTGCAGACTCAATTTCATTTATTTGAAATGACAAAACGTCAAGTCTAATTAAACGACCGCTCTCCTCTCCACCGAGTTGATTTAGTTGGTTTTTTAACGACTTATATTCATCAAGAAGAATGGAAATCTCCTTTTTTAGTGCAAGGATTTCCTCTCCACCGAATTTATCAATAAGGTACAATTGATTTGTTTGAGAAAGTAATGAAAAATGCTCACTTTGACCGTGAACGTCAACCAAATAACTTGTAAATTTCTTTAGTATAGAAACGTTAGCGGGATATCCGTTAATTTTAATAGCGCTCTTACCAGAATCATTAAACTTTCTTGAAATAATTATAGTGTCGTCATATTCATAATCAAGTTCTTCGTAAACAGTCTTAGCCCAAGTAGCAAAGGACAAGTCAAACTCTGCAGTAACAAAACACTCCGACTCACCACTTCTAATAAGGTTTTTATCCGCTTTTGCTCCTAAAACAAAATTAAGAGACTCTAAAACGATAGATTTACCAGCACCAGTTTCGCCTGATAAAACGTTAAAACCTTCAGTAAATATGATTTCTGCGTAATCTATAAGCGCAAAATTTTTAACGGTAATTTTTTTCAGCATTAAATAGTCCTTAAACTTTTAACAATAATTTCCGCATCGGAATTAGACTTGGCGATAATTAACAAAACGTCATCCCCAGCGATAGTACCTAATACACCAGGAATTTGCATATGGTCAATAGCCATACCCGCAGTACCCGCGTTTCCAACGAGGGTTTTGACTACGATAAGGTTGTTAGCACAGTTTATAGATACGGTTACGTTCTTAAATAAATCAATTATTTTTTGTGGCGTTTCTCCCGTTATTTCGGGAAGAAAATATTTAAATTTTTTATTTATACCCTCAACCTTAATTAAATTCAACTCGTTAATATCTCTTGATACCGTTGCTTGAGAAACGTTAAAACCTGCATCAATTAAAACTTGAGTCAACTCTTCTTGGGTTGATATTTCCCTTTCAACTATGATTTTTTTAATATAATTTAACCTATTATTTTTCGTCATTTTTTACACGTTCCTATTTGAAATTTTTTCAGATAATTTCTTATAAAAATTAGATTTTTCTTTACGTAAAAATATAGTATCTTTTTTTGCTTTTTTAACCTTAACTATCTCCCCTTCAGAAAGATTAGCAATAAATTTACCATCAATAAACAGTGCCCCAGAATAATTGTCTTCAACTTTAAGTAAACACTCAGATTCAGTTGAAAATATAACGGGTCTTTGATTTAAAGAATGAGCGGAAATAGGAGTAAAGGAAAAAGCGTTTATTCCCGGAGCAAGTATTGCGCCACCTGCAGATAGAGAATATGCCGTTGACCCCGTAGGCGTGGCAACGATAACACCATCACCAAAAACGGTATCAATTTTATTTCCATCAATATAAAAGGATATAGAAGTAATCATTCCCCTATTTTCAGTATAAACCCTATTGATAACAGCATCGTTGAGTGCAAGATATTCTTGTCCATTATAAGTAACTAATAGCGTTGCTCTCGAATCTTTTTTCAATTTACCATCGACGAATAATTTTACTGCTTCGCTTATTTCAGAACGTTCAAACTCAGTTAAATAACCAACTTTCCCCCCATTAATTCCTATTATGGGAATATTATGAGTGTTCACAAACTCCGTTCTTCTTAAAATAGTTCCATCTCCACCGATAACAAACATTGCGGAAAAGTCAGTTTCTAATATTTCTTCTTCAAAACCAACGGTAAGGTATTTTATATTAAATTTTTCAAGGTTAGAAGTTAAAGTTTTTAAACTCACGCCGTCTACGTCTTTTTCTTTATTCACGTATATTAAAACTTTCATAAAATACCCCGTTAAACTATTTCTATGAGCGCCTACTGTATATAAAATTAGTTAATTGAACTAAAAATTCACTACTCTCAATTTTATTTAATATTTCGATACAAGCGTCATAATACTCTTTTGCTTTAACTTTTGCACCTTCTATTCCAAAAATTTTTACTGAAGTTAATTTATCAACATCTGCATCTTTATTAGGCGTTTTACCCATTTGCTCAAAATTGCTTTCGCAATCCATAACGTCGTCAATAAACTGAAATAAATAACCTAAATTTAGCGAAAATTCTTTTAATTGCTCGTAATATTTATAATTAGATAGTATTGACGCTATCAATATGGGTGCAGAAATTAATTTAGCCGTTTTATTTAAATAAATAGAGTAAAGTTCCTTTTCTCCTACGTCCTTCTTTTTTTCACAAGACAAATCTTCCATTTGTCCAGCAATCATGCCTTTAACTCCGGAATATTCAAAAAGAAGTTTTAGCGCATTTTTATCAAGGGAGCAAAAATTCTCTTTTCCTAACGCTACCTCAACTGCTAAATTTAGCAGTCCGTCTCCCGCCAAAACGCCAACGTTTTCTCCAAACTTTTTATGAGTGGAATATTTACCTCTCCTATAATCATCGTTATCCATACAAGGCAAATCATCATGAACCAATGAGTATGAATGAATAAACTCAATGCTTAAAGCAAAATTTTTAACTTCTTCTAAACTTAATTTTAACATTTCTGCCGTAGCGTATAGCAAAATGGGTCTAACCCTTTTCCCACCGTTTAAAACGGAATACTTAACGGCTGAATTAATTAAATTATCATTACTAAGATACTCTGAAAAAAAATCACTTAAAGACCTTTCAAAGTAATCTTTATAAAGGCTATACTTTGAATCAAAGCTCACCATTTTCTCTCCTTAAAGCACACTTATAGGTATTTTCCATTAGCGTTGCAATGGTCATAGGTCCTACACCACCAGGAACGGGTGTAATAAAAGAAGTTTTTTTAGAAACGCTTTCAAAATCAACGTCGCCTTGTAACCCATTTTCCGTTCTATTTATACCAACGTCAATAACTACCGCACCCTCTTTTACCATATCCGCAGTTACGAAATTTGCTCTTCCGAGCGCGGCAACGACAATATCTGCCTCACTGCAAACTTTTGCTATGTCTTTGGTTCTACTATGACAAATAGTAACTGTGCAGTTTTCTTTAAGCAATAATAGTGATACTGGTTTTCCAACAATATTACTTCTTCCAATAACGACCGCTTTTTTACCCAATAATTCAATATTCTCACTTTTTAGCATTGTTATAATACCTTGTGGAGTACAAGCCACCGTACACGGTTTATCTAAAAGAAGATTGCCTATATTAATTGAAGTAAATCCATCCACGTCCTTTATAGGTGGAATTTCGGATAAAACTCTATCTTCATTGATGTGTTTAGGTAGTGGTAATTGAACCAAAATACCGTCCACTAAATGGTCCTTACCTAAAGTTTTTACTAAGTCAACAACCTCTTTTTCAGAAGTGTTTTCGTCAAGTCTATAAGAAAGAGATTTAATACCGGTATATTCACACGCTTTAATTTTATTTTTAACGTAAACTTGTGATGCTGGATTTTCCCCAACGAGTATAACGGCAAGACAAACTTCCCTATTGTATTTTTCCTTAAACTTTGAAACGTTTAACTTAACGTCATCCTTTAATTTTTGAGATAATAACTTTCCGTCAATAATTTTAGTCATTTATTTTTCCTCTCACGTAATTAGATAGTATACCGTTAACAAAATCGGTACTTTTTTCCGTTGAATATTTTGCAGATAGACTAACCGCTTCATCTATAACAACAGGAACAGGAGTATCAGGGAAAGCATCAAGTTCCGCAATACCGATCAATAAAACACATTTGTCAACGTTAAAAAGCCTATTTAATTTATAACCTATCGCAAGGTTAGAAATAACATTTAGATTTTTATCCATATCCTTTTCTACTGCGGATAATAAAGATGTTGCGAACTGTTTATCATCTTCGTTAAGATCTTTTATAACAACGTTAAAAAGCCCTTCGTCATTTAAATTGAAGAGCTTTGAAAATATAAATTTAAATACCGCTTCTCTCGCTTGCCTTCTCATAGTATATTACTCCGTTTTATCCGCATCACTTTCTGGACTATCTTTTTCACTATCAACTTGTTCTTGATTTTCAGGAATAACGGGTTTATCAGCAACTTCGTTAAACAAAACGTCGTTTACGATAACGTTAACACTTTCAACGTGATAATCTGTCATTGATTCAATATTGTGTCTAATGGTTTCTTGAATCTTAAACGCCATATCGGTAACACTTTGAGAGTAGTGAATTTTAACTTTAACCTCTACGTTAACGCCTTCGTTTCCAAAAGCCACCTTAATTGCCTTACTTGTGTTTTTCATATAAGATACGTCAGAACATAGTTCAACCATAGGAACTTCTGAAATGGCAAGTAGAACAATGCCGTCTACAATACCGTCACCGTATACTATTTTATCTTCTCGTTTTTTAACAGGGTAATTTTTGAAACGTTTCATAAATATCCTCTGAACAATATATTTTTATATATTGTACCACAAAATATTTATTTTGCATAGTGTTTTTTAAGAAATAGGTATAATTTTTACGTTTTCTGGCGAAACGCTCAATTCCTCAGAGATTACCGTGTAAATTAATATTGCATCATCTGTGGTTAATTCCTCAGATTTAGTAATTACGTTAACGTTATCTGAATCAACTCCAATAACCACTACCGCATCTTCAAAACCGTAGGCTTTAATAAGACTTTCAAGCAACAATTCCCTCTCGGTGTTTACCGCTATATCTGTTTTAAGCGATAACGCTTTTGAATATTCTTCACTGTCAGCTTCTGCAACTGCCAACACTTCGTCAATTTGTAAAAGTTCTTCGTTTCTCGTATTAATTCTGTCTAAACGATATTGAGCAAAATAACTTGCGCTATTTGCTGACGCTTCAGTAGAATCAATGGGCGTGCCGGCTAAAACAAAGTTGAACACGGCGGTAACTGCAAGTAAAGCAATCATGCATGATAATACTATAATTTTCCTCTTTTTTGTCATAATTTTTCTCCTTAAATTTTTTATTTCATCGTCAATATTTCTATTTGACTATAATTTATATCTAAAAGGGATTTAGTCGCATCTTGAATTCTCTTTATCACGGCAAAATTTGTGCTTTCAAGTACGATTAAAACGCCTGTAATCTTAGGATATTTTTCCATTAACGTTACTGTTTTTCCGTTAATTAAAATGGGCGTTTCTTCTATTTCAATACCGTTTACCGTTTCAGTTTTAACAGTTTTCATCGCAAGAACCGTTTCCATGCCCGATTCAACCGTTATTACTACCTTTACATTTCCTGCACCCTCAACATTAGATAACGCTTTTTCTAATTTGCTTTCAAGATTATTAACGTAACTTAAGTTATCCGATAATACACTATTACTTTGTTCAGTTTTAACCGTTAAAATTAATAATAATGCTATAACCAAAAACGCAATTATTACGTATCTTAAAATTTTATTGTTTTTTAATTTTTCATAAAAAGTAAACAAGCTCGATTTTCCATTATTTTTCAACTACTAAAATTATATCCTTTTCAATATTTAGGTTGTTTGAAATTAACGTTTTTACTTTATCAATAATATCTATATGCTCTCCGCCCGAATTGATAACCTCTTTACTTAAAAAGACCTTTACAAAATTTATCTTAAAAAGTCGAAATTCGTCAACTTGATAATCTATAACGATTTCGGCATTATCAATACCCTCATTTTTTAATAAATTAACACATTGTTTAGAGTAATAATTACTCTTTAAATAATTGCTATGTTCTGCATATGAATAATCAATTTCAACTGAAGTATTTATAGATGGTATTTCTAAGTTAAAATCTGAATTTTCCAAGGGTTTTACTAAGGTAAAAACAACAGTTACTGATAAAATAACGCCAACAATACCCGTTAATCTACCATCAGGAATAAGTAAAGATATTAACGTAGAAATCAGTATTACTAAACCAACGCTAACAACCCATTCCCACATAATTTCCCCTTATAAAAATGCACTTGACGATATCATCAAAATCAATATATTTATAAAAAACATCAATGCAACTATTAAAATACAAACAATTAGATATGTTACCGCTTTTGAAAAAACGTTACAAATGGAAGAAAAATTTACGTTAGAAAAGGGTTCTATAACAGCCGAAATTAATTTGAAACACATTGAATATGAAATCAAAGTTAATACAGGTGACAACAAAAGATAAAACAATGCAATTACACCCGTTACACCAATTACGTTTTTGATTATTATCGTTCCAGAAGTTACTATATCAAACCCATCTTTTAAGAAACCTCCAATAAGTGGAACTGAATTTGATATAGCGTATTTTGCCGCTTTAATTGAAACTCCGTCAATCACAGCAGAATTTAGCCCCTGAACAGTGATAAAAAGCCCCGAAACAGTAACCGATATACCAATCACCCATTTAAAGGTAGAAGCAAAAAACTCGGAAAAATTTTTCACCTTAATATTATCTGAAAAACAATTAAATACCCCAAAAGAAGTCGTTAATATTATTAGTGGAAGCAAAATGTTATTAACAATAGAAATAAAACCACTTGAAATAAATACTACCGTAGGAGAATATATACTTGCTGTAATTTTACCACCTGATGCAACTATTAATCCAAGCATTATGGGTGACATAATCTCGTTTAATTTTGACATATTATTTATGACGATTTTAACATTTTGAAAAAGAGAAATAATTTCACTACTTAATATCAATAAAATTGACAAAACCGCAGTTAATCTAATTACTTTTTTAACGTTTTCACTCATCACCCTGCTTTTAAGATTTTCACACAAACTATAAATTATTGCAACAATTATTATTGAAGACAGAGTTTTGAATATTTTAGTAAAATTCCCTACTAATAGTTCTTTTATTAAACTTAAAAACCCGTTGTAATCTACTTGATACGTTCCATCAATAAAATCATTTAATATCGAGTAAAAATCATGTTGATTATTACCTTCTATAGAGTTAAAAAAATCTTCTAATTCACTTAGATTTAGCCCCTCCAACTCTTTTTCTATAGTGTCGTTAAGAGAATCAGCATAAGAGATTATTGGCGAATTAAATGCGATTACCGTAAAAAAAAGTATAAATATTAAGAATAAAATAGATATTTTTTTCATTTTAATAAATTTAATACAAGATTAATTACAGCGTAAAAAATAGGCAGTGAAACAACTAATATTGATAATTTTCCAATCATTATAAGTTTATCAGAAATGCTTTTGTACCCTATATCCTCCACCGCACTTGCGCCAAATTCAATTAAGTAGGATATTCCCACAATTTTAAATATAATTTTGTATATTTGCTTGTCTACACCAGATAACTCAATTATTTCATTTATAAAACTAAACGTTTTATTTACGTATGATAATGAAACGTATATTAAAACAATTCCCGAAGCAAGAAGTGCCGGCACAAACAGTTCTGAATTTACGCTTTTTAGAAAATATAAAACAACCGACGATAATATTACAATCAAAACTATTTTAATCATTTTAATACAGGTTAAAAATATCCTTTATGTTTTGAAACAAATCACCTATCATATTAATCACAAATGAAAGCACAATAATTAAACCAACTAAAGAAACCATAGTTGCAATATCATCTCTATCGTTCTTTTTTAATATTTGGCATATTACCGCTATTAAAACGCCTATTGCAGCAATCTTAAATATAATGTCTATATTCATATAACTCACCTACAAAATTGCAATGATTGCTATCAAACCAATTATAACTGAGAGTTTAATACACAAGGGCTTGTTTTTTTCTTCCTTTTTTATTGATTCATCGAGGTATAGCGAAATAGTATTTTTAACACTATTTAAATATTGTGAAGTTGCAATTGTATTTCCTCTTCCAATTGTTTTAAGATAATTTATATAAAGATTACTTTCTTTATCGGTTAAATAGTTTGGCAATACTACCTTTTCCTCTGCATTAATAAAGAACATATATAACCCCTTGTAAAAATCGCTTTTTATATTAAAATTCTTTTTTATAATTTCGGGAATAGTGTTTTTTAGGTAGGATATCTCACCTATCAAAACGTCGTTAAAGTTATTAAATTCAGTAAAAAACACACGTTTTCTTGTGTACTTTTTCACGTATTCATACCCGATCAACAACGATAAAACAAATAGAATTAGACCTATAATTAATTTATAATTCATTAAACTCCTTGTCCAAAATTGTTTTTACAACACCTAACATACCTTTTTTCAAAATGACGTATCTATCAAAAACCCACTTTTTAAAAAATGGCTTCTTAAAAAAGTCGTTTTCATCTTCACCATGTAAAGTAGCAATAATTTTAACACCACAACTCGTAGCGTATTCAATCGAGTTAAAATCTTGTTTTGTTGATAGTTCGTCCATTATCACGATATCGGGAGAAAGCGTTCTTATACCTAAATTAAAGCATTGATTTTTATCTGCATAACTAATTTTATCTACGTTTTCCCCTGCTAAATAGTTAAATTCACCCCTTTCATCAAGCAATAAAATATCAATATTTTTTTCTACGTTAAATCTTCTAACAATGTCTTTTAAAATTGTTGTTTTTCCCGTGAAGGGTGGCGCAACAATAAGTGTATTATATAATTTATTAGTAAAAATTTTATTGTAAATTTCATCTGAACAACCAAAAATCTCTTGAGGTATTCTTATATTTAGTGACGTTATATTTTTAATAGTAACAATATCACCTTTTTCTGTAACGCATTCTCCCGCAAGTCCTATTCTAACCCCCTCTTTTGTCGTAATATACCCTTCTTTTATTCTATCATTAAATGCATAAAGGGAATTTTCTGTAATAACATTAATAACGTATTCTATGTCCAGTTTTGCACAAATAATTTTTGATTCAAACTCATCAAGCAAAAAACATTTAACCCCTTTATAGTTTATTTTAATAGGAAAATCTTTACGAAGTCTAATTTCATAAACAAAATTAATGTTAAATTTTTGCAATGCTTTTAATATTTTTTTTGGTAGAAAATCAACTTTCATTTATATATTTATATTAAAAATATTAAAAAATAGAACAAAAAAACCTTATTCATTTTGAATAAGGTTTTTCATAAAATATTAACTTATTAATTATTTATCGGCATTTTTAATCATTTCAGCAATAGATACACTGCTATCGATTTCATCATGCCATTCACGAAGTTCTTCTTCAACAACTTCTTCGTTCTTATCAGAACGTTTCTTGCCTTTTTCCTTCTTCTCACCTTCGGTATTTTCAGTATTCTCTTCTACGGGAAGTAACGCTTTGATAGAAAGATTCATTTTTTCTTTTTCAAGATTAATATCAACAATCTTAACGTCAACTTCTGCGCCAACTTCTAATACAGAAAGAGGATTTTCAAGCCATTTATTAGAAATTTGAGAAACGTGAACTAATCCGTCAACACCTTTTTCTACTTCAACAAAAGCACCAAAAGAAACAACTCTAACGACTTTACCTTTAATAACGTCACCTACTTTATATTTTTCAGCAACGCCGTCCCAAGGTTTGGGTTGTAATTGTTTATAACCAACTGAAACCTTTTTATTTTCAGCATCAATTTTCAAAATCTTAAACTCATATTCTTTACCAATTTCAAGAACGTCACCACAGTTGTTGCAACCGGTCCAAGAAAGGTCAGATATGTGTGCAAGACAGTCAAAACCGTTAACCTCGATAAACGCTCCAAACGATGCAAATCTTACAGGCGTTCCTAAAACAACGTCACCTTCTTGAATATTATCAAAGAATTCTTTTTCCTTTTCAGCCTTAATAGCATCTCTTTCTGCTTTTTCAGCCTCAAGAAGAACTCTTTGTGAACCAACGATTTGACGACGTGCGCCTCTTGATTCAACCTTTTCAGCCTTAAGACGAAGAGTTTTACCAACGTATTTATTTAAGTCTTTAACGAAACCAATTCTAATTTGAGAAGAAGGTACGAAAATTTGATAACTACCAAATTTACCGATAAGACCGCCTTTATTTACTTCAGTAATAACTGCTTCAAAGATTTTTCCATTTTTAATTTCTTCAATCTCTGCTTCTTCTCTTAAAACTTTTTCCATAGCTTTTTCAGAGAACTTAATGGGGTTTTTATCAACAACCATTACTCTAATGCTATCGCCAACGTTGTATTTTGCCATATCGTATTCGCCGAGAATTTCTTCTGCTTTTAAGTCAAAATCATCTTTTTTAGCATCTTTAATAGATAAAGTAAGCCCGTCTTCTTTAACCGAAGAGATTTTAGCGGTAATAATTTGACCTTTTTTAAAGTCTCTACTGGGCTTAATCTTATCAATAGCCGCTTCAAATTCAGACTTTACGCTTTCGGGTTGAGCAACGGGAGCAGTCTCTACTGCTTCTGCTTCGGTTTGTTGTGAAGTAATAACTTCAGTTTGGATGATTTCTTCTGTAACTTTCTCCATGTTTGAGATGACCTCCTGAAACTGCTCCATCGGTGTTGATGCACCAAGAACAATTCCTACCTTATTAAAATTTTTTATTTTATCATAATCAAAATCTGCCGGATTGGTTATTCTAAAAGCATTTAAGCAATTACGTTTACAAATCTTAAATAAATTATCGGTATTACTACTATTTTCTCCGCCGATAACTATAACCGCATCACAAATTTTTGAAATATAATCAGCTTCTTTCTGACGATTACTTGTAGTATAGCAAATTGTTTTGAAAATATCAACTGATTTTGCGTCCATTAAAGCAATTTTTTTAATAATATTATTAAATTTTTCTTCCGAAAAGGTTGTTTGGACTACAACACACACTTTTTCCCCTTTTAAATTAGGCAAATCATTTTCATTATCAATGATTATTGCTGAATTATTACACCATCCGTTTATACCAATTATTTCGGGGTGGGTTGCCTTTCCAATTATTAAAATTTTATATCCTTTCTCATGGTGATTAAACACCTTGTTTTGAATATCCTTAACGAAAGGACAAGTACAATCTATAACGTTTAGATTTAACTTTTTAGCCTGTTCAATGACCGACCTTGCCTCTCCGTGAGTTCTAATCAAAAGAGTGTCGTTTGGGCAAAGTCTTTCATCAAGAATGTTTTCTATAGTAATAACGCCACGATTATTAAGTTTAGATACTACGCTTTCGTTATGGATAATTTCACCCAAGACAAAATTCCTACCCTCAGGCAAATTAAACGCCTCGTCAACGGCACGCTTTACACCAAAACAGAATCCCCCGTTCTTACAAACTAATACTTTCATTAATATTTCTTCTTTTTTACAATTTCAAATAAATTTTGTTGTTCAAAACACATTTTTTCATGGATAAGGTTGGTCATCTTTGTATTATCTAATTCAGCACCTTTTTTGTCATAGAACTCCGTTAATTCAAAAGGTTTTCCAACAATCATCTTGTTTTTACTAAACAAACGTGCTTTCTTATATATAATTACAGGAACTATAGGACATTTTGCACGCAACGCAAAAGTGGCTGCCCCTTCTTTTATACTTTGAAGCTCCGTAGTACCCGTCTTATTTCTCGTCCCCTCTGGGAATAAAAGTATTTTTTCACCGTTTTTTAAGTTTTTAATCACAGATATAAGGGTCTTTACGCCCGGGTTATCTCTATCTATTGCAACAGCGCCATAACTTTTTAATATTTTACCTACAAGTTTACTATCAAAGAGTTCTTTTTTTGCAATAATAGAAAAATTTTCATGAAGATTAAGTTTAACCAAATACACGCTGTCGATTATACTAAGATGATTACAAACAACTACAGCGCTACCCTCCGGCAGATTTTCCCTTCCGAAAATTTTTATAGGGAAAAATATACCTGACACAAATTTGACTATTCCCTTCTTAAACCAATTTAACTTCATTTACTTAATATAACTTAAAACCTTATTTATTACTTGTTCTATAGTCATAAAAGACGTATCGATTTCTATTGCATCGTCAGCCTTTTTTAACGGAGCAAAATCTCTATTTATATCATTGTAGTCACGTTGTTCAATTTCCTTTTTTAATTCTTCAAAATCAACCTCGTGACCTTTTAATTTTAATTCCTTAAATCTTCTATCCGCCCTAACGTCAACGCTTGCGGTTATATAAAATTTATATTCAGCGTTTGGTAAAACGTATGAACCTATATCTCTTCCATCTAAAACACAAGAAGTGCCTTCAGCAATTTTTCTTTGCATATCAACCATTTTAAGCCTCACAGACTTTAAACTTGAGATATTTGACGCAGCCATTGAAACTTGTGGTTCTCTAATTTTTTCAGAAACGTCCTCTCCGTCAAGATAGGTATGTTGTGCACCGTCAATATATTTAATATCAAGGTCAATATCGTGAATAAATGTTTCAACACCATCAGCATCAAAGGTGTCAATTCCAAGTTTTAACGCCTTTAATGCCGTTGCACGATACATTGCGCCCGTGTCAAGATATAATATATTAAGTGTATTAGATAATTTTTTCGCAATGGTGCTTTTACCACTACCAGAAGGCCCGTCAAGAGCAATTGTTATTATTTTTTCCATAATTTCACCTCATTTGTTTAAGATTATATCAAATTCACACTACTTTTTCAAGTGCAAATATATAAATTTATGCGTTATTTCCTGCAGTATACCCCGTAGAAAATGCAATTTGCAAATTAAACCCACCAGTAAAAGCGTCAACGTCAATCACTTCACCGCAAAAATAGAGTCCTTTTACATGTTTACTTTCCATCGTTTTAGGATTAATATCCTTAACAGAAACGCCACCTGAAGTTACCACTGCCTCTTCTACAGGTCTTAACCTTTTTACCTTGAAGTCTAGGTTTTTAAGAGTATAAATAACCTTTTTACGTTCTTCCTTTGTTACTTCCGCACACTTTTTGTTTTTAGAAAGTTTAGATTTTGATAAAATAGTATCAACAAGTGTAGACGGCACTAAGGAGCGAATTGCCACCCCAACAAATTTATTATTATTCTCAGCAAATTCTCTAATAAGTCTTGCATCAAGCGTAGCATCGTCAAGCGCAGGTTTAAGGTCAATTTTTAAATGAGCGTCATTCAAATTACACTTATTTAGATAACAAGAAGATGATAATATAATTGGACCAGAAACACCGTAGTGTGTAAATAGCATTTCACCAAAATCACTATATATTTCCTTATTGTTCACAAACGTAGTAATCGAGACGTTCTTTAATGATAGACCTTGTAATGAAATAAAATCGTTTCCAGAAAGTTCTAAACCAACAAGCGAGGGTTTAGGCTCTACAATTTTATGCCCTGTTTTCTTAGCAAAAGTATACCCGTCACCCGTACTCCCAGTCGACGGATAAGAAATACCTCCAGTAGCAATTATAACAGAATCACAAAAAATCTCACCTTTATTAGTTAAAACTGATTTAACAACACCATCTACTACCTTTACGTTAAACACATCAGTATTCAGTTTAATATCCACACCGTACTTACGCAGTTCTTTTTCTAAAAATTTAGTAACGTCACTTGCCTTATTGCTTGACGGAAAAACTCTATTTCCTCTTTCAACAGTTAAATTCAATCCGATATCGGTAAAAAAATTGATTGTGTCAGTTGGAGTAAAGGAATAAATACTTGAAAACAAAAATTTTGGATTTGTAACTACGTTCTTAAAAAATTCTTGGGCAGATACGTCGTTAGTTAAATTACATCTACCTTTACCGGTAATGTAAATTTTCTTTCCGAGTTTTTCATTTTTTTCTAAAAGGATTACCTCGTTATTAAGTTTTGCAGATGTTAGCGCAGCAAACATGCCAGATGCACCACCACCAATTACTACTACTTTCTTCATGCTATTATGTCTGATATAATCGTATATATTTTCCTTTGTTGTTTTCTAATTATTTTGATTTGTTGAACAAGGTTAATTTGTTTTTTATTTTTTCACTGTTAGACGTTATAAAAAACGTCAATGATATTGTAATTATAAAGAATATTCCCCACAAAAGTATACCCCACCAAGTATTAAACGGAATTAAATTATTGTTTAGGGAAAAACAAGAAAGGGTTATTGATATACTTCTCGCAAATATAACCGTAAGTAAAAAATATTTCGCCGAAACAGACGTTAATCCCGACACGAAACATATTAAATCGTCCGGAAAAAAAGGGAACAATAGTGTAAAAGGAATCAATATTTTCTCTGAACTTGAAAAAGACTTTAATGCTTTATTAACATCCTTTTCCCCGACCAACCATTTAACTGCTTTATAACCAAAAATTCTTCCTATAAAAAAAGCAACCAACGAACCAGAAACAATTCCAATAATACTTAATATTGCACCTTTTAGTGGCCCAAACAACAAAACACCTGCCCCCGTTGAAATAACGGATGGTATAGGTAATATTACAACTTGCAAAAATTGAAGCGCAACGTAGATAAACGCAGAACCGCTACCAAAAGTAGAAACGTATGCCCTAAAATCGTCAACACTGTTAAATTTTTGCAAAAAACCACTACTATACAAATAAAAATACCCAAAAAATATTAAAAATAAAAAAACAATAGATACAAAAGTTAATTTATACAATAGGGTTTTTTTAGATATATAAAAGCAGGAAAAAAGCGAAAAAATCAAAAATAATATAATTAGTAATATTTTAGTAAATAGTTCAAAATTTTCGCAAATTAATTTATTAGGAAGAAGCCTTAAGGATAAAACACCAAAATACAGTGCAAAAAAACATAGAAAAAAGATAAAACATATAATTAACGTTTTACAACAAAAACTAAACACATCATTTTTCATAATAATATATATTATTTGAAAAAGAAAAGTATCATAGTTTTAGTTGTTTTTATATTGTTCTACGGCAATTTTGTCACACCTATTGTTATAAGGATTATCCGAATGACCTTTAACTTTAATAAAACTTACCTTATGAACAGCAATATAACTTAACAGTTTTTGCCACAAATCTACGTTCTTCACATCTTTTTTTGACGAAGTTTTCCATCCATTTGTAACCCAACCATCAATCCAACCTTGATTAAACGCCTCAACAACGTAGTTTGAATCACTATATAAATTCACCTCACACGGCTCTTTCAACGCCTCAAGCCCCTTTATAACGGCTAAAAGCTCCATTCTATTGTTAGTCGTGTCATCTTCAAATCCGGAAATTACTTTTTCAACCTCGCCATACATTAATATTGCACAATAACCGCCTTTTCCTGGGTTACCACTGCACGCACCATCAGTGTAAATATTTACCTTTTTCATAATTTTTCCAACTCGTTTGCCCTATTTATACAAGCATTTACGGCTTTCAAGGTAATATCTTGCAATCTATCTTCATAAAAAACTTTCATTGCCTCAATAGTAGTGCCACCCTTACTACACACGGCGTTAATTAAATCGTCAATAGTTTTATCCTGTCTATTTTCCATCATAACAACCGCACCTTTCATTGTGGACAACACAAGATTTTCAGCATCTTCTTTAGATAAACCGTTGGCAACACCAGCATCTATTAATGATTTTGCAAATAAATAAAAATACGCAGGTGAACTTCCACTAATTCCCGTTACCGCAGATAGGTCCTCTTCGTTAACAAAAACAACCTTTGCAACTGCTGAAAAAATATTTTTTACAAAATTAACGTCTTTTTCGTCGGACAAATCAGAGCAATCAACCGCTACAGCGCCAAAACCAACCGATACAGGTGTGTTCGGCATGCACCTTACAACTTTTGCGTTAGTAAAAGTTTGTTTAATTTTAGCCTTATTTACGCCCGCCATTATTGAAATAACATTTTTCACCTTTTCAGTATTATCACTTTCCATCGAAACGAAGGTTTGTGGTTTAACGGCAAGTAAAACGTATTCAGCATTTTCAAAAACCTCACTATTATTCACAGTTACGTTAACGCCGATATTTTTAAGTTTTTCAAGCGAATTAGCATTAATATCACTTACAAAAATCTCTTGAGGGGTAATCACACCCGAAGTTAAAACGCCGTTTATAATGGCATTTGCCATAAAGCCCGCTCCAATTACACCTAATTTAAAATTCTTTTTCATTTTTACCTCAATTTGATTGACTAAAATTTAGATTTATTATATAATCAATATGCTCTTAGGGGAGTGGCTCAATTGGTAGAGCAGCGGTCTCCAAAACCGCCGGTTGCGTGTTCGAGTCGCGTCTCCCCTGCCAAATAGTATCAAGTGTTAACTTGGTACTATTTTTTATTTATTTGCCAAAACTTTCAAGTCAAGCACCCCTGCCAAATAGTATCAAGTGTTAACTTGGTACTATTTTTTATTTATTTGCCAAAACTTTCAAGTCAAGCACCCTAATATACCCAACTGTAAATAAAGGTTGGTATTTATTTTTCCTTATAATAAAGCATACAATGGCAAAAGCCTTCGTAATTAGGGTCAGCAATCTGCTCCCTAAATTCTTTACACATACATTTGATATCTTCGTGCTTGCCAACCTTGCATGGGCAATAGCCACCTTTAGCATTAAGCCCTTCTTTAACAGTTTTAACAACGTCCTTATTAGGATTTAGAGAAATTTTCATAAACTAAACACTCCTACAGTCTTTAGTATTTGCAAAATATTTTTTCACTTTACAATTATAGCATAAAAAAGAGAAATATAAAATAGTTTTTCATAAAAATATTGCAAATTTTATTCTTACATGTTATAATAAATTGGTTTCAAAAATCCTACAAACAAGGAGAAAATTATGAAATATGACGTTATAATTGTGGGCGCAGGCCCTGGTGGCATATTTGCCTCGTATGAATTGGTTAAAAATTCCCCCAACTTAAAAGTTGCCGTTATTGAAGCAGGTCATTCTCTTGACAAAAGAGCCTGCCCTATTGATGGTGACGAAATAAAGTCTTGCATTAAATGTAAAACTTGTTCAATAATGTCCGGCTTTGGTGGTGCGGGCGCATTTTCCGACGGAAAATATAATATCACCAACGATTTTGGAGGAACTTTATACGAGCATATCGGCAAAAAAGAAGCTATCGACCTTATGAATTACGTTGACGAGCTTAATATGGAATACGGCGGAAAAGGAACGAAAATGTATTCTACCGCTGGAACACATTTAAAAAAGAAGTGCTTACAAAACAAATTAAATCTATTAGATGCGCAAGTTCGCCATTTAGGAACGGATATCAACTACGTTGTTTTACAAAATATTTATAACTTTCTTAAAGATAAGGTTGAGTTTTATTTCAATATGCCCGTTACCGATATTAGCGTGGATGGTAATGGATATAAAGTTTTAACCTCAGTTAACGAGTTTACTTGTGACAAATGTATCGTTTCGGTAGGAAGAAGTGGAAGCAGTTGGATGGAAAAACTTTGCAAGAAACTAAACATACCCACTAAATCAAACCGAGTTGACATAGGCGTAAGAGTGGAGATTCCAGCCGTAGTTTTTAGCGAACTCACTGACGAACTTTACGAAAGCAAAATAGTTTATAGAACGGAAAAATTTGAGGATGCCGTTCGTACTTTTTGTATGAATCCAAACGGTATAGTAGTTAACGAAAACACTAATGGAATAGTAACGGTTAACGGACACAGTTACGAAGACCCGAAAATGAAAACCAAAAACACCAACTTTGCCCTACTTGTATCTAAACATTTCTCAGAACCATTTAAAGACAGTAACGGTTATGCTGAAAGTATTGCACGCCTTTCAAATATGCTTGGAGGTGGCGTTATAGTTCAAAGATTTGGCGACTTAATTAGAGGTAGGAGAAGTACGGAAAAACGTATTGAGGAATGCACCACCGTCCCCACTTTATCGGCCACACCGGGCGATTTAAGCCTCGTACTGCCAAAAAGAATCTTAGACGGAATTATTGAAATGATTTATGCACTTGACACGGTTGCACCAGGAACGGCAAACGACGATACGCTTTTATACGGTGTTGAGGTTAAGTTTTACAATATGGAAGTTGAAATTGATGAAAACCTTGAAACAAAACTTAAAGGGCTATACGTAATTGGAGACGGAAGTGGCGTTACCCACTCCCTATCCCACGCATCAGCAAGCGGTGTATACGTTGCAAGAAGAATTTTACAAATTAAAAAATAAGAAAAAGCAAAAAAACAATTGACAAAATTTTCGTTGAGTGATATACTCAAAAAAACTGATGATGCGGAGATAAAGTCAGAAAAGACTACACAGAGAGCCCTACTTTGCTGAGAAAGGGTTAGAAACTATTTGACAAATGGACCGTGGAGGGCGCAGTCAAAAGACAGATTTGTCCTAGTATTCTGCGACGGAGGGCTTTCGTAAAAGCCAGAGATATATAAGTATCTCAAAAAGCGTATACCTTATGGTATAAATCAAGGTGGCACCGCGGATATAATTATTCGTCCTTGGCAGTTTTTCTGCCGAGGATTTTTATTTTTAAGAGGTTTTATTATGACAAAACTTACTAAACGATGGCGTAGTTAAATACTTTTTAACACATATTAAATTAATTTAGGAGAATAAAAAATGAAATTTAACGGAATAGATTTTGACACATATCTTAAAAATTACCCTGATAAAGACGGATATTTTGGTAAATACGGCGGGGCGTATATTTCCGACGAATTGAAAAAAGCAATGGAAGAAATTGACGTTGCGTATAACACTATTTGTAAATCTTCAAAATTCATCGCTGAATTAAGAAAGATTAGAAAGGAATTTCAAGGCAGACCCACCCCTATATCCTATCTTGAAAGACTTTCAAACAAAATAGGCAACGTTCAAATTTACGTTAAAAGAGAAGACTTAAATCACACAGGCGCACACAAACTTAACCACTGTATGGGCGAGGCTCTTCTTGCAAAATATATGGGCAAAAAGAAGATTATTGCAGAAACTGGCGCAGGTCAACACGGCGTTGCACTCGCAACGGCAGCCGCATATTTTGGCTTAGAATGTGATATTTATATGGGCACGGTTGACATTAAAAAGCAAGCACCAAACGTTGCTAGAATGAAGATTTTAGGCGCGAACGTAAAGGAAGTTACACACGGGTTAGCAACCTTAAAAGAAGCGGTTGACGCAGCGTTTAGTGCATATTGTAACGAATATAAAGATGCAATTTATTGCATAGGTTCAGTCGTTGGTCCTCACCCCTTCCCTATGATGGTTAGAGATTTCCAAAGTGTCGTTGGTATCGAAGCAAGAGAACAGTTTATGGAAATGACTGGTGAACTTCCAGATGCAGTAGTTGCTTGCGTTGGCGGTGGCTCTAACGCAATGGGTATGTTCTCAGGATTTTTAAATGACCCTGTAAAAATTTACGGTGTTGAACCCTTAGGAAAAGGCGAAAAACTTGGCAACCACGCTGCAAGCCTCAAATACGGAGAAGAGGGAATTATGCACGGATTTAACAGTATAATGTTAAAAGATGAAAATGGTGACCCCGCTCCCGTATATTCAATAGCAAGCGGATTAGACTATCCATCAAGCGGTCCTGAACACGCATTTTTACACGATATAGGTAGAGTTACTTACGACGTTATTGGTGATGATGATACTATTGACGCTTTCTTTACCCTTTCAAGAATGGAAGGCATTATTCCCGCAATTGAAAGTTCACACGCAGTAGCGTACGCAATTAAACTCGCAAAGGAAATGAAAAAAGGCTCAATCTTAGTTTGCCTATCTGGTAGAGGCGACAAAGATATGGACTATATAATAGAAAAATACGGTATTAGATAAAAATTATTAATAAGCCAAAAACTCCAAGAAAAATCTTGGAGTTTTTTATTTAGCAAGAAACCACTAGCTAAACTAGTGGTTTCTTTTTTCTAAACTTAATTATAATTAAACTAAAGGAAGTTTTGCCCAAACTGGAACACCAGTAGTAAGTGACCAGAATGTGTTATCAAATGAAGTGTAATCTCTTTCTTTATCATCCTTCATTTTATCAAGAGTTTCGTAACGATAAGCACCAGCAACTTTAGTATACTTGGTATCTACTACGTTGCTAGCATCTTGAGATGATAATGCACCCGCATCCTTTCCGCCTTGATGTCCAAGTATAACAGAAGAAATAACGTAAACATCATTAAACTTTTGATTTACCGTACCTGTCTTATTCATCAACGCAATAAGTGAACCTAAACAATTAGAGTCAGTGTCACTTAAATCAGGTATGTCATAACCACTTCCTATGGGATAATCAACAATAACGTTGTTCATGTAAATAAAGTTAGATTCAATAAAAAGTGGTGCACAACCATTCTGATAAGTATCTTGTTTGTTGATTTGAACGTAAATATTAGAAAGTTTTACGTGAGTTTTAGAAGTAGCAACTGCTCTATATCCTATAACCGTACAGTTAGCACTATTAAAGTTTACACCAGTAAACGCAACGTTCTTAATTTCAACACCTGTATTGGTTAGTTCTCTGATACAATCCAATGTACCAAATAAACCACCTGCTGCAGTTAATTTAGAACCACCAGCAAAAGAGAGATTAGAAATGACGTAACCGTTACCATCAAACATGCCGGCAAATTTTGGTGAACTAGATGCAGTAATTGTAATATCCTTAAAATCTAAACTTTCACACAAAGTGTAGTAACCACGGTGTTGTTTATCATCTTTATGGGTATAGTAATACTCATAATCGCCTACAACACCACCATCTTGATACCACTTAAATTTAACTTCGCTTGACGCAGTTCCTGCAATGGTGGGATAGAACTCTTCAATATTATCTTGAGCGAATACCTTAGCACAAGCCTTAACGTTTACAACATAAATTTCCGTTTGAGTACCAAGAGTAATAGTAACGTCTCTCATACCGGTACTATGGGTATAAACACCATTAATAGTATTGTTTGAAACGGTTAAAACGTCATCAGTAATAGTAGATTTAGTGTAATCATTATAGTAAGTTTGAGTTGCCTCAATAATTACTTTATCGGTATTTTTGCCGTATAGAATTTGAGCAAGAGTTGTTTCTTCATACTTTCCATCATTGTTAATGTCGTATAATGCAACACCGTCAATAGCAGAAAAGTAAGGAATAACCTCGTTACAATAACCGATAGGTCTAATAATTTCTACATCGATAGTCTTATCGTAAGCTTCTCCATCTGGAGAGGTCCAGGACAAGTTAATTTGGGTAGCACCAAAACCCGTTCTAACAAGATTACCGTTTTCAATAGCAACAACGTTTTCGTCAACAATCTCAACGTTAACAGGAACATTAGACACAACACCGTTGTGAAGCATTGAAAGAGCGAATGGCATCCTTGTCATAAGTGCTTGACCTTCCCAATCATCTCTCGCATACAACTTAATTTCATCAACAACAGCACCGTCGTTCAACAATAAAGTAAAGCTATTGCAAATGTTAACGCCGAGAGAAATACCCATTGCGTTTTTACCATTGAAAGAAATGCCCCTCCAAGTACCTTCTAAAACAATATTGGTAGAGCCTGCATCAAGAGCGGTTATAGTATTGTTTGCATAGGAAAATATAGCGTCGTTTCCAGCAGCGATAGAAACTTGTACGTCATAAAATTTTACTCCGTTAAAGTAAACGTAAGGCTTAAATTCTACGCTATCCCCTTTAACGATATTCCAAGTATCTTCGTCAATGTAGTTTTCTAAACATAAGGTAGGAACATATCCGCCTAAACTAACAGTAACGTTAGTATTTGCGGTATAGTTATCAGTACCGTTTGAATAAGTAGCGGTAACTGTTGCATTACCTAACCCCATAGCTTCAAGAGCACCGTTATTAACGGTAACGATAGAATCATCACTTGATGACCAGGTTAAGGAATAACCTTCAAGTTGATTATATGATGCGCTAACATTGTCAGTAAAACCTAAAACCATATTAACGCTTGTTTTGTTTAAGGTGAGTTTTGCTTTATCTTCTTTTTCACCGCAAGAGATAAAAAACATACTTAAACATAACGTAGCAATAATCATAAAAAATAATGTTATATGCTTTTTCATTTTTTTCTCCTATAAAATTTAGCCTAAATCAATAAATTAGGAAACTGTAACAGTTATTTCACGCTTTAAGTCTGCACTACCTGTCCCTTCTTTGCCTTTATTACCCCACGAAGTAGAGGAATATCCTCTCCACGTGCAATCAATAACGATTTTTGTAGTACCTGCGCTTAAAGGTGTTAAAACACCGTTTTCATATGAAAGTATTGATTGGTCTTCAATAGTAATTGACCTAATTATAGCATCATCAAAACGTTTATTATTATAAAAAAGTATAGGTGACAACTCAACGGGAGAACCTAATGAAAGTTCCCAATTTTTAGACATTTTATCAATAGTATCTAAACCAGAATTACTACGGAAAAACACATCTATGTCTAAATTACGATGATCATAATAACAACAAATCATATCCGTTACTTTATCGATACCATTTGTATACGTAACGGTAATATAACATATTCCTGTATTGTATCCTTCGTATTTACCATTTTCTTCATCAATTGGGGTTTTAACCACGTTGTCAGCAGAATAAGTAATATACCAACCTTCAAGTTTTGGAGTTTCACAAACAAACGTAACAACTTGACCCAACACCCCCGTTGCATAATACAACGCAGAATGTTGATTACGAGAACACGATGGTGATAATTTAGCTATAATATAAGGTTCAACTTCTGGCTCAACCTCGGCTTCGCCACAAGAAGCGAAACCGAGCGATAAAGCTGAAACTATTAAAGTTAGTAAAATTAGTAAAAATTTCTTCATCATATTACGACAAACCGTTAACAAATCCTACAACCGAATCAGAAGTATTGTTAAGCGTAACTGAAGGATAATAGTACTCGCAGAAACCTTTTAACGTATCCTTATATTGTTGTTTAACTTGTTGAGTAAAGGGTGCGGTACTTGATGAACGGCCGTGCAAATCAAGAGTATTAAATAAAGGTGCGATATATTCAACACAAACTCTTGATTTAACAAGTTCATAATAAGCAGGATCACTTTCCTTGTAGAGAGTTTCTAACTTAGCAAGAACGTTTTCAAAATCCGCGATAACAGGTTTAAGGAATCCAGAATAAGACCAGAATATAGCCTTAGCGGGGTTACCACCTGATTTAGGTCCACCAAAGTTAGTATTTTTCTGCAAAGCTAAAGCGTGGTTAATATATTTTTTATAAATTGCATACATTTCGTCTGCAACACCACCATACATTGCATTAAAGTATTTTTCTGTAAGTTCTTGAGTATCTAAAGAAGAATTCCAGGAAAGCTTTTGCCAACGATATACTTGTAATTGTCTGAAACAAGTAGGGTCTGAACTATCCGCAGAAAGGTTGCTAAAGAAGTGTGTTGCACCAGTAGCAGCCATCCATTGGAAGGAGTTAGTATTACAGAAGTTGAATGATTCCTTGAAGTATGCGTCATACATGTAGTACGCTTCGTATGCCCAGTACCAAACCTCCTCAGAAACATCATCCCAAGCATCCATAGTTTGTCTAGCGGCATCATTTATGGGGTCATAAATATCATTTACATAATCCCAACCGGGACACAACCAAGGAATAACATACTCATTTGGGTCACATTCAGGGCTAGTTGCAACATATTTTTGTTGAGTTTCATCCCAAACAGCGCATGCTTTTCTTGTAGCACCATAAACGAAGAAACTTACTTTAAGGTCATCTCTTCTATATGGATATACTTCGTGATTGGGGTCATCTTGCCATTCACGTATAAGATTTATTGCTTCGTTACAAAGCCTAACAACTGCAGCAGATTGAGCTCCGTTATTTGCTTCCATATAGGCTGTGCAAGCAGAACAGTTGCAAAAACCCATATTATCTTCGTGTTGTAATGGTAGTACGTTACGAGTAGGATAATCAGTTGGATTAAAATACTTCATTGACATTACAAATTTCCTTGCAATATAGTCAACTAATCTTGCACGAGAATCTTCGTCTCCATGAGCAGTATAACAGAGTTGGTCACCAACATCAGAGAACCATGCAGATTCAACATTATCAGACTTTTGATTAACAAGTTCACCCGTATTATGCATGTGCGCATCAGTAGAAGTATAGTCCCCAAAAGTAGTCCACGTAGACATGTATTTAATATAATCTTCACTTCTTGAACGATACATTCTATATGAAGTATCTTGGTTGGTTAAACCTGCGTCAATCTCATACCATCTTGCATTATTATAATTTGCAATTTTAGACCTATCTTGAGAGTTACGACCAGAAATATCAGGAACGTCCCAAACGTTAAAGTTTTTAAGTTTAGCCTCAGAAACACCCGTGTCAAGCGTTATACAATTTCTGTAAAAATAATCATAATTGAAATAAATTTCCATAAAAGTGTAAACGCCATATAAAACACCTTGTTTTTTATCTAAACTTGAAACACCACCGTAAATGTATATATTATCATCCTTAGTGATAATTCTAACACCGTCAGCGGTTAATTTTGCCTTTTCTTCATCAGTAACGTTTAAGGCATTATATTGCGTAGTTTCACCAAGAGAAATGAATTTTGCGCCATCAGGAACTTCAGAGTCAACCTTGGTTGAAATTTGAATTCCAGTTGCTCTCTTAAATAAGAGCACAAATTCATTTTTAGCCATTTTTTCAAACTCGCTTGCCTTTTCTGGGGTAACAAGAATATAATCGGTTTTACCGTCCTTAAAAAGATACTTTTCACCATCTGCGTCAGGCGCAGTATAGTCGTGTAAGCCTTCAAAGGTTTTAATTCTTAAACGTCTATCAGCATTAGGGTCTTTTCCTTCACCGCACGCTGAAGCAAAAACACTTAGCGATACGGCAAGGACCATTATTATACAAATTATTGATTTAAATGATTTTTTCATAATACCCCCTTATTTTGCCTCAATGTAGAAGAATGTTGAATCGGAGATGTTACCAGCCTCATCTTCTGCAAGAACCTCTACCCTATAAAGACCTGCCTTATATAGTTGAATAGAAGTACCAAGGTCAGTTCTCCAAATTTCAGTATCTACTTCATACATTACAACGCAAACGATAATGTTTCCTTCTTGCGACACATTATCGGAAACTTCGAAACTGAAATCAAAAGTTCCCCATTTTTTTGCTTTAACTGTTTCACCTTGTTTAACACCAACAAGTTTAACAACAGGAGCCTCAACGTCAACAACTGTCATAATGTAAGTTATAGTAACGCTATTACCAGCATAGTCTTTAGCCGTGTATCTAACGTGGTATTTTGACAATTTATCAAGTACGATAGAATATCTTACACCGTAGCCTTCGTTATGAACACCGTCTAATACTACACCTTCTTTAGAAACAATTGATCCACCTTGAGAATCAGTTACGGTGAAAGACAATGTTTCAGGGTTAATTTGTGAAAGAACGTCAGAGAATACGGGGAGATTTAACGTAACTTCATCACCTATTACATATTCACCTTGAGTAGTTACAATAGTACCAATAGCAGCCGTACTGTCCTTATAAGTAGTACCACTTAATTTTTGGTTACATAAATTAGTAACGAAAATACCAGTAGTATCAAAAATATCTCCAATAATAATGTCAAAGTATACAAGTTCACCTTCAAAATTACAAATATGTTTGAAAGTTGTACCACCAATAGTTAAGTCCCTAGTCGAAGAAGAGTAAGAAAAGTTTTTAGCCCTAGTATCAGACCAGTTAACACCGGTAATACTTCTATTGAACTCTCCGTCAAGATAAATAGTATATGTGTAAGTATTATCTTCTGTCTTATACTCTCTGGTTAACTTAACATCAAGAACTTGTTCAGGATTTTTAACGCCTGTTAATCTAAAGGTAATCTCATTAAAACCTGCGTATTCATCTCTAATTTGATATTTGAAGGAGAAGTTATTGTAGTCAAGAGCATTAATGAAACTTAATTTCATTTCGTCTACACCTTCTTTAGCGTAGTAAACGATATTACCCTCACGAGTAGACGTTTCTTCATTAATATCATTATAATAGAAAGTATCACCTGTAAAGTACTTATACATGTCGTAGCCTTGCGCAACGCCATTATTATAGTAAGTTGCATCAATGATAGGAACTATATCAGAAGCATATTCTATACCATCTAAAACGTATATGAAAGAAACCGTTTCATTACCAGTAATTTCGGTATAAAGAGGATTTTCAACCTTAACTCTTGCCCCACTATTATCGAAAATAGCAAACATTTCAGCATTTTCTTTCAATGGAGCACCAGTATTAAATTTATACGCAAATGGTTGTTCAATATTGTACTTTTGCCCCTTAATAAAGTATCTGGGGAGACTTGGCACCTCCTTATAAATAACGGAAGTATCATTAGCCACTACTTCAAATTCGTATGAATAAGAATCGTAACCAAAGTTATCGTTAAATTCATAAGTTAGAACGTAATTACCGCTATACATAGGAATAAAGGTTCTACTATCAGCATCAATATTGATGGTTTCTTTATCTGATTTAGCAGAAATTTTAACCTTAATTGCATCAGGATTATTTAAGGTATTAAATGTATAAGCGGGCAATTTAACGCTTGCACCAGCGTTAACGGTGAGAAGTTTTTCGGTATTAATACTAATACTCTTTCCATTATTATTTTTAACACAAATAACAGGAATAGTATAAATTCCAACGTTACCACTTGCGTCTTTTTGTTTATATTCTATAGTATAGGTATCCGTATATTTAGCAACGAACGTGTTATTCAAAACAGCCACTTTAATTCTTTTTGCACTGTTATAGTTACGATATACGTTAACTGCAGTTTCGCCTACCATATTAACGTCCCAGAACTTAAGTGCAGGAATTTCAATAGTATCGCCAACAGCTGCATAAACAGCGCCATTTTCAGTGGGAACAAAATCAGTAATTACATAAGGTACTTCATTATCTACGAAGGGTTTAGAAGTCCAATCTACAATTTTACCGCTATTTTCTCCCTCGCCATAAATATTTTCACCCCAAGTTGCAATTTCCTCAAGGTTGTAATCAGCTACACCATGAAGAATAAATTGAGAAGAAGTACTATTATAATTTTCAAAATAGAAAGAAACGTAAACTTCACCAGTAGTAAAACCTTCAAAATAGTTGCCCTTATAAATAGTCTCGTTTTCTAAGTCAGCAACTAAAGCACTATTACTGCTTGTATTCATTTCCTTCATGGATTCGCAATATACTCTATTTTTTTCTATATCATAAGATATCCTACGACCATAATACGTGTCAGCGTCAGCATACTTCAAACCATTATTGCCGTATTTACCGCTTGTATAAACAACAAATCTTTTGCCGTCAACATATGTTATTTTTTGAGTACTGCTTCCATCAATAGTATCAGAACGTCTAAAGCCCATTTCCCCTTGATTACTCGTACGAACTCTTGTCCAACCTGTTGTACTATCATATTGAATTACTGTTTCAACGTAAACGGAGGGATCATAAGCGTCAGTCAATCTTACAACGAACTTATCAGCACTTTTAATGGTAGCAGTTCTATATACAAATGCCCAAGATGCTAAATTAAGTCTATCTTCCTCACTAATAACATGAGAATCTTCATACTTAATTACCACTCTAATGTAGTTAATCTTACCATATTGGTCTACACCATCCTTATCTTTCATGTAATTTTTTGCAGAAGTAAAGGACCATGTCTTGTCGCCGTAAACCTTGGTAGTACCATTTTCATCCATAACCATTTTACCGATATAAGCCTTTGCTTTATTATATCCGTAAACTTCTACATAGAAATCGCTACCTTTAACACCTTCAGGAAGATTATTAAACTTAATTTTGGGAGCAACACTTGAACTACCTGAGAAAATTTCAGTTACGATAGCAGTGTTGTCTTGAACAACATCACCAGTTTCAGGGTCAACGTTACCAATAGAATAAGCATCAGTACCCTTTTCAAGGAATAAGGGTAATACGTTATCTTCTTGATGCATATTAGTAGGCGTAACACGAACAATATTGCTAGAATTAAAGTTTGTGTTATTAATTTTATTTAGGTTAATAGGTTTGTTAATTCTAAAAGTATTACCATCTTTAACGTCTACCTTAAGTCCACCTATTTTTGTTGTCCAAAGATATTGGTTATGGTCTTGATAACCATTACCCTTATCATCTATAGAAGGACCAGGTTCAGTATGAATTTCAACTTTAGAACCATCATCCACGTCAAAATTATAATAAGTGGTTAAAACATTAAATTCAATTGATGCAGTAACGTATACACCACCTTCTGCTTCGAAGAAGTATTTAGCGGTGTATTTACCAGTTTCACTTAAAACGTGCGAACTAATAGAATAGGAAATTCCACTCGGAAATTGTAATATTCCATCGCCGGCAGTATAATCAGCGTTTTTATAGTTGATAGTTACCGTCGAAGGAAACTCAACTTCTTGACCTTGAGAGTAAGAAGTTTTTATTGAGCTTTCAATTTCCGAAGCGTTAAAAACGATTTCGTCATTTGCGGTTGCGCTAAATACGGTTATACCTGAAAGACATACCATAAGCACAAGCGATAAAATAACTAATAGGGTTTTTCTTAACTTCATCTTTTTTCTCCTTATATTTTTTTAGTTAAGCTAGTTACTCTTTGATACCACCTATAGAAATATTGCCCATAAGTTTGTTCTTTAAGAAGATAAATAGAATTAAAATTGGAATTGCTAACGCCATTAAACAAGTAACTTTTCTAGTAGTCTTATCAAGCTTCATGGCAGTACTACCTGAATATTGAATAGCGTAGTATACTGCGTATGCTAAAGTATGTTTAGTAGGCAAGTACATCATAGGAGTAGTATAGTTATTCCAAGCGTGAACGAATTGAATAAGTACAATAGTACTAATCATTTTTCCTGCTAAAGGAACACAAATTCTAACCATGGTTGCTAATTGAGAAGCACCGTCAATCTCAGCAGCTTCATTATAGGTGTTTGGCAAATCCTTAAAAAATCCATAAAATATTAGGAAGTACATAGACCTAAATGATGCACCAGTTAAAATCATTGAGAAGTGCGTATTGAATAAACGCAACTGTCTAAGCAACTCAATCATAGCAGGTTGAGTATTAGTTAAAGGCATAACTATACAGAAAATAACTATTGCATAAATAAAATCTGAGAAAGGATATCTATATTTTGCTGCAAGATACCCCACAGAAACGGTAACTACTAAGAAAGAAAGAGTACTACCTAATGCATAAATTAAGGTATGCATAGTACATTCAAGTATATTTGCAGTATTTTCCGCTTGAACCAACTTTTGGTTCCATACACCAACTACGTATTGAGTTTTTCTATAAACTTCAAAGTCACGGAGAGCAATTATATAGTTACCAAAAATATTTCCCTTAATTTCCTTGTTTAATTCTTTATTCCACATTTCTATGTTAGGAAGACCGATAACATCACCCATAACTTCAAACTGATAGCTTGACTTTAAAGATGTTATAAATCCCCAAAAAAGAGGAATGATAAAGGATATAGTATAGAGAATTAAAAAAACACATAGAATAATGGAAAAAATATTCCATTCATATCTCTTTTTATCCTTTTTAATTACTTTTTTAACAACGTTTGTTTCAACTACATTTTCCATAGTAATCCCCTCCTTTAGTCAACACTTGGGCCAATCTTTTCAAGCAATGCTCTCACACCAAAGGTTATAGGCAATACTATTAAGGTTATCATTAAGCCCAATGCTGAAAGTTCGCCGTAAGTAAAGTAATCTTTTTCTCTTAAAAGACCAGATTGAAGAGTCGAGGTATAGATATAGTATCCAAGAGTTCTTACTTCTAATGGAGCTGTAGTTCCGTAGAAGGTAAACAAGTGGAGCTGTTGAGTAAATATACCAGAAAGACCAGTGATAATAAACGTAGAGAAAGTTGAGAATACCATTGGGAAAGTAATATAGAAGAACTCAGAAAATACATTAGTACCATCAAGATGAGCAGATTCAACAATAGAATCGTTAATACCACTCATTGCGCCAGTATATAACAATATATTAGTACCAAAACCTAACCATAGATTGTACACTATTAACGTAGTAAACCTATAATCCGGATTACCCATTAACCCCATCTTTTCCCCAGACAAAGCAATATACACGTCTTCACAAATATATTTAAACAATAAAGCGATAACCATTCCGGAAATGATTTGAGGTAAAAATAATACTACACGGAAAAGTTCCGCCATAAAATATTTCTTGTAAATATAATATGAGAAAGCAAGCGCAAGCGAAGTTCCAATCGCCGTATGTAAAACGTAATAAATTACAGAGTTAGTAACGAGCGGAATGTTTTTTGCCTGGAATACAAAATTATATACGTATTTAAAATTATCAAAAGTTAGTAATATATCATAACCAACTGCTTGATTTTCTTTTGCAACGTGCATTTGGAATGCAAGCGAGATTTCATAGAAATTAACATATACGTAAAACAAAAGAAACTGCGCCATAGGAAAAATTAGCATCAAAGTATAGAAAAGAATTCTCTTCTTTTCACGTGTCATTGGTGCTTTTTTCTTTGGAGCTATTTCAGGTTCTTCAACCATTTGTTCCACGTCTTGTAAAACTTGTTCGTCCATAAATTTATCCACCATTAAGAATTTTATTTTTAACGCATAATTTCGCAATAAAATTTACTGCGAAATTATGCCAAAAAATTGCCAAAAATCATCTAGTAAAAAATTAAATTTAACACATTTATAGACTGTTATATAAACTACATACAACAGTCTATAAATCATAATTATTTTTTATTGAGGAATAACGGGGTTGAACTTAATTTCAACGTCGTTACTATCTTTACTGTACCCAGCAACTTCCTTATCACCATAGTATTTACCTACCCAAAGTTCAGGAGTAAGCACACCAGCATCAAAGAATGCTTTTGCAGTTGCAGTTTCACCGTCTTTTACATTCTTGAAGTAATCAGTTACATGCTTATAATGAACACCATTAATATCTGCTTTAATGGGAGAACCGTGATAACCACAAACATAATCATCAAAATTGCTTTTAAAGGTTTCGTTTTCTGCATAACAAATAATTGGGTCAATATTGGTATTCATAAGTTCACCAAGTTTTCTTGCATACCATGGCATATCTTTAAGAGCGTTTTCATCAATCTTGTAGTCCGCAGTTTTTCTTATACCAATTTCAGCAGTCCATCTATTCATTTGATAGTCAGTACAATAGAAACGCAAGAAATCTTTACATGCTGCAAGCAATTCAGGGTCATCTTGAACGTAAGATGCAATACCTAAACCGTTTGAGTTAGTTCCATAAAGAACTTGACGAGTTTTTCTACCCTCTTGAATTTGCTTTTCAGTATATCCCTCAAATACGGTGGGAAGGCTCATCCAAGTCATTCTTCTTTCATCTAAGTGACCATCATCATTAAAATAGTTGGTAAATTCATCGTGAATATCAGCTAATTTTGCTTCGTTATACCAGAAGTTCATTTCAATAAGCATCATTGATTCTTTGATTGCAGGAGAATGACCACTTAAAACAAAGTCACGCATTGCATCCTTTTGTCCACGGGTAGTAACAAACACATTATCGTGGAACCAATCCATATCAAATGCAAGTTGAGTAAATGCGGTTGCAATATATTTTGCATAAGACATTGAAGCATAGTAACCATTTTCTTCGGTAAGATTTACAATTGCCGTAGTAGGTTTATAAATTTGAGTTTCTGGACTATCTGTACATTTAACGTAACCAGGGAATAAGGGTTCATTAGTATATCCAGTAACAATTTCTAAAGGACCTCCATCAAAATTCATCCAAGTACGAATTTGGTCATAACCCATAAGTTGGATGTAGAGTGCTTGAGTGAAGAATTGTTGATATTCTGAAAACTCACCGGCAACAATAAAAGGAGCTCTATCATCAGATTTAATTTTTTCACAAAGAACAGCAAATTCAATGATACTTGAGGGTAAACCGTCGTCTTGAGTACCATATTTTTGGTCTGGACCTGCTGTTTTCTTTCCTTCAGGTTCTTTATAAACCACATCTGTTCCTTTAAGGAAATAATATCTTTCATTCATTAAATCAGAATCAAAGAAATACTTGTCTGAATCTTCCGCCTCGGCATCTGCAAAGAAGTAACCGTATTTATTGAAAGCATTTTCGTCAAACGTGAAACCAGGAGCATATGAATAACCAGGTACGAGATAATAATCCCTAACTCCGTTTACAGGTTTAGCTTGGAATGAACCACGTGCATATTCAGGGATTTTTTCTTCAATAGTTATAGACTTACCATCTCTGAATTCAAACTCATCCATATTTCCAGTTACAACATCATTAACGTTAGCAAGATAACCTAAAGTTGCCAAACGAGCAACACTATCACCGTCAGCAGAAACGTTCATTACGTGGTAACCTTGCCCCTTAGCGTTTTTAATGTTGGTTTCAGGTTCTACTTCAACTTGTACATCAACACCAGTCTTACCTTCAGCATAAATCTTGTTGTTGTCTGATGCCCATTTTTCAAATTGTTCAGCAAGGTCATCAGCGTGCCTTTTACCAAAACCACCGTCACCAATTACATATTTAATTACGGTAAGCGTGGAATCTCCTTCACCGCCACAGGCAACAAGAGAAGCACAAGTTCCTATGCATAAAAATGCACATAATAAAATTGAGATAATTTTTTTCATGTTTTCTCCTTTAACATTTTTTGTTATAATAAAACATTTTTTTGCATTATATCAAAAAAAACCGTTTTTGTACATATGTTTATTTATTTTATATATGTAAAAATTTACTTTCTGATATTGATTTTTATATATATGTAAAGCATTCAATGGTAATTTTAACCCAAAAATAGATAATAACACACAACTTTCTTAAATTTATAATTTATTGTTTTAAGGTTGAACGTGTTAATCTGTAACAAGTTGGCGACATGCTATACATTTTTTTAAAGGAAGTTGAAAAGTACAAAGCGTCATTAAAACCACAGAGGTACGCTATGTTACTAACTGATAAATCAGTATCAACTAAAAGTTCTTTAGCCTTATTTAACCTTACGTTAATAAGCCATTGTTGCATAGTATGTTTAGTTTTACTCTTAAACAATGCGCATAACCACGAGTGTGATAAATGCAAACTATCAGATATGGCTTTAATATTAAAAGAAGAGTTTTCATAATTATCGTTTATTAATTCGAAAATTTTATCAATATAGTCTTCTTCCCTTTTCTTCACAATTAAAACGTTAGAAAGATATTCCAGCATCTCAAAAAATAAATGATTAAACTTTTCTTCATTTACCGTTTCCTGGGTATTTTCTAACAAAAATTTAGTTATCGATAAACATATTTTATCAAAAAAGTTCGAGTTAATCACTTCACATTCCTTATAAAAAGACTTGGATTTTAGATAACTAATAATTTCTCCCCCTTCAAAACTAAACCAAAAATATCTATAATCACCATCTTTAACGCTTTCGTTAGCGTATGAATTACAAGGCGGAACAAACAATACGTCTCCATTTTTAACATTAACAGTTTTACCGTTAAAAGACACGACACCCTTTCCCTCTGCAATTATTAGCAAGGTAAAATATGATTTTGATATTTTATACGCTTTGTCGATTATGTTATCAGACAATGACTCACAACATCCCGCGTCAATACAGTACACCCCTTTAAAATCATTGGTCGGATTATAAAGGTTTGTAATATTTTGAGTAAATAATTTTTTCATAAACTAAATAACATTCCTAATTTACAACTACTCTTGAATAATGGCTGGTCTTTCGTCTTTAGAGACAGCATAAAAATTCACACTGTTTAAGGTTTAATTTTAAGAATTTTTACACACATACTAATAAGGTAACCTTAATTCTACATTATAGATATTAATTAGGGCACCGAAAACAACATTTCGTCCGTTAATCTTCCACCACCAATAACCTATACTTATATTGTTTAAAGAAAGGTCATTGATTTTCTTATTCTAACTCGTGCTATAATCTATAATATAATTTTAAGGTTATCTACTATTAAATTAATATTTCTTAAATCTAAAAAAGCGTTTTTGTCTCTTTAATATCTTCGAGCAATACCCCAATTTTCTAAAAAAATCGGCTTGTTATTTCAACGATATTGTCGTAGCAAAGGTCAGGATTTATTTTTATTCTTTTTCGTTAGTTTCGTTCCAAGTTTTATAAATTTCTTTAAGCACGTCTAAGTGCGCTTCGCAATCTATAAAATGCGCAAGTCTATCACCCAATTCTTCAGGCACAAACTTATACCAACGAACAGAGTGACAAAATTCGTTCCACCCCTTTTTCCAAGAACCATCGTGCAACGACTTGCTTCTTTCCGTTAATTCATTGAGAATCTTTTCCTTTTCTTCACCCTTAGCAAGCGCAATGTTGTTGTCGTTTTCCACAACCACGGGAATAAATTCAACTTTTAATTTATCGGTAAATTCCGCAGAAACAAGTAATACTTGATTCCATAAATCCGTCTTATTTTCATCAACGAAAACAAAGTTACCTTGTCCATATAAAATATGTCCACCCATAAACTCTTCATAACATCCTATACAATGGGTATGTTGACACATAACAAGGTCTGCACCATGTTTTACCATTGAACGACAGGCTTTAATTAGTCTTGGAGAAGGATATCTGCAATGCTCCTTACCACCGTGATACATAACAACCACAAAATCTGCATTTTTCTTTGCTTCTACAATATCATCGTTAGTATCGTAAGGGTCATACTCACGACAACCAACCCTATCTTCAAGAGCGTAGGAATATTCGTGTTCACATACAGCAATAACAGCAATCTTTACCTTACCGTCAGTTAAAATTAAATCTTTTCTTGCGTCGATATTGTTTTCGCCTATACCTGTATATTTAATGTCATTTTTCTCAAGTTCCCTAATCGTATCGTTAAGCCCCGGTTTACCAAAGTCAAAAACGTGGTTATTAGATATACCAACGTAATCAATACCTGCTTCTTTTAGAACCTCTACAGTACCATATGGCAATTTGATATTTGGACCATATTTTTTTATAGCATGGTCTGAATCTGTAATTGCACACTCTAAGTTAACGATTACCGCATCCGCTCCACGAAGAACAGGAAGAACGTCAGTAAAAATCTCTTCTGTCTTCTTTTCCGCAAACAAGCGATTCGTTTTAGCGTTCTCTTTTCCTGAAACGTCTGAACCAAAAATTACTTTCATAACAACACCTCTACCATTTTAATTTTTTTACTTTTTTATTTATAGCCCCCATACTATGTCAGGAACCCATTTACGACCAAATTCAGTCATAATTAATCCAATATCACCTTCCGCACCAAAGACAGCCTGCACCGCAAACAACTCTTTTATCAGTAACGGGCGCCATCTCCGCCACCCGAATAAGCAAAATTTAAAAACTAAGCTTTATAGCCTTTTTGCTTTACTTTCCACGTAAGAACTTTCCAAATTTACTTTCTCTTAATTATTATAATATAGTTAATAAAAAAAGTCAATTGTAATAATGTAAATTTTTATATATTAAAATAAAATATTAAATACGTAAAAAAACGGAAAAACCTCAAAAAGATTAGAGATTTTTCCGTTTAATATTCTATTTTTTAAAAGCATTATATTGCTCAAATAATCTTTCGTAATTATCTTTGATATCCTTAATGGTGTATCCGTATTTTTTAGCACTTATTTCGTAGTTAAAAATTCCGTCATAGCCAATTTCATCAAGGCAAGCAAGAACTTTCATCCAATCTATTTTACCGTCACCAGGCATCATATGTCTTTCATCTATAAAATCGTAATCTGAAATATGTAGATGTTTTAACTTCTTGCCTATTCTTAAAATAGCATCGTCAGTTTTATCGTGCAACAAATGGTTAACGTCTAATACACAATAAGCAGAAGGAGCGTTTTCCAAGAGCGCAAGCATTTGATCAACAGTTTCACATATATTACTTCTAACCATATTCTCAATACAAATCTTTGCATCTGTCAACTTGGTTAACTCTTCAACAGAGGTGTAAAAATTGCTTAAAACTTTTTCTTTATTGTTTTCGTTATACTCTTGCCCACCGGGATGAAACACAAACGCTAAAGGTTTACAAGGCTTAAACTTATCCATAATTTTACCGTAGAACTTAACGATTTCCAATCTATCATTATCCCATTGAGTAGCCAAATCGTTCCAAGGTTTACCAAAAGGCATATGAAGGGTAACTTTTATACCGCTTTTTAAAATTTTATCCACAATTTCGTCTAATATTTCAGTAGATAAAAGCGATGCAAAATATGGCCCACTAATACCAACTTCCACATAATCAAATCCACATTCTTTAGCTATAAGCAAGTTGTCATAAAATTCAGGGCGAACGCAAATCCTATATTCCCCATCTATAAAACCTAATAGTTTAATAGCACTAATACTTACTCCAACTTGTGGCTTAAACATTTTTACACCTCTAAAAATATAAGTTTATTTGTTATAAATATTATAAGCAAACAAAAAACTAGTGTCAATACATTAAACCATTTTTTACTATCTTTAATCTAATTTTTATTAAAATATTGTATAAATTAAATAGTAAATTAATCCAACTAAAACGCTTGATAAAACACCAAAAACGATAATAGGACCAGCAACAACAAACATCTTTGACGCAAGACCGTAAACAAATCCCTCCGTCTTAAACTCCATCGCCGGTGACACCACGGAATTTGCAAAACCGGTAATGGGAACTATTGAGCCTCCACCAGCATATTTACCTATTCTATCGTAAACGCCAAGCCCCGTTAAAAAAGCACCGATAAAAATCATAAAAAATGATACGTACGCCCCTAAATCATCACCAGTAAGGTTAGTTAAACTTGACAGTAAATATTTTAAGCCTTGCCCAACGCAACAAATAAATCCGCCAACCCAAAAAGCACGAATTAACGAACGCTTTTCGTTAGTTTTTGGAGATATCGACTTAACGTAATTTAGATAGTTTTCATTTATACAATCGTCAACTTTTTTCATTTTTATCCTCCCTTTTAAAAGGATTTTTCATATACGTTTCTTTAACGTCAGAACTTTTAAGAAATTCAAACTCAATAATTTTTCTCATAATGATATTATTTGAAAACAAATAAATAAAATACGTAAAAATAAAAAAACGGCTAAAAAGTTAGCCGTATTTTATCAATTATTTTATTTTCAAGCCTTGAAACCTGCACCTGTGAAACTCCAAGTTCCGTTGCTATTTCGCTTTGAGTTTTATCTCTAAAATACCTCAAAACAACTATCTTTTTTTCCTTTTCAGAAAGTTTATCTATAACGCTTCGTAAATGAATTTTATTTAGTAGATTATCCTCATTTTCTTTTGATGCTATCTTATCAATTAACTCTTGCCCATCTTCCTCATCTTCGTATTTATCATAAATAGAAAGTGGCATTTTTGAACTATCTAAAGCAACAACTACTTCTTCAGAAGAAATATTAAACTCTTTTGCTATAATATCAATTGGCGGTTGTTCTCCATTATCCGTTTGATAGGCGTCAACATATCTATTGATTTTGTTTGCAAGAATTTTTAACGTTCTTGAAACCTTAACCGCACCATTATCTCTAATATATCTTTTAATTTCACCTATAACCATAGGCACGGTATACGTAGAAAACTTAACACCAAAACTTTCGTCAAAATTATTGATAGATTTAAGCAGTCCTATAGAGGCAATTTGATATAAATCCTCATACTCAACGCCTTTATTCTTAAACCTATTTATAATGCTTTTAAGCAACGCAGAATTATTTACAAATATAATCTCTTTTGCTTTTTCATCTCCCCTTTTTGCTCTTCTTAAGTAATCAAGTAAAAGGTCTTGATTCAACATTTTTACGCATCCGTTTTAATTTTTTTACACATATAAATCTTCGTTCCCTTGCCGTATTCTGACGAAACTTTTACGTCGTCCATAAAACTCTTCATTATAGTAAACCCCATTCCTGAACGCTCTTCCTCTTCCCTCGTGGTAAAGAAAGGTTCTAAAGCAAGATTAACGTCTTTTATCCCTACACCTTGGTCAACGATATTTATATGTACTATATCCTTAACGATTTCACACTCCATAGAAATTATTCCCGCACCATCGGGATAACCGTGAACGATACAATTAGTTACCGCCTCAGATACTGCTGTTTTAATATCAGAAAGTTCCGAAAGACTTGGGTTTAACCCCAAGGCAAAAACTCCAACTGTAGTTCTTGCCAACGATTCATTAATTGATAAAGATAAAAACTCTAATTTTATTTTATTATTCATAAATATTAACTCCTTAACGTTTAGGCATTATGCCATATAAACCGGCAAGTTCAATAATCTTTTCCGTTGCCACAGATGCGCCTTGTATGTATACAGGTAAATTAAATTGTTTAATTTTTTTGTATCTACCTATTAAAAGCCCTATCCCCGTACTATCCATAAAAGATAATCCCGATAAATCAAAAACGACTTTTTGAGTATTAACGTTATCTAAAATAACTTTATCTAATATGTTTTTTGCGTTTGATGCAGAATATTCGTCCAACTCTCCGTACACGTAAAGAGTTAAGGCATCTTTAGTTTTAGAATATTTAACTTCCATTTTTCTCTCCTTAAAGCTATATTAGATATAATAATAAATGGACGTAAAAAAATATTGTAAAATATTATAAAAAGGTATATAATTTTGTCATAAACCATAAAAAAGACACTAAAAAAAATAATTTAAAATTTTTTTAAAAAAATGCTTAATTTCGTTTGACTTTTTCCATTATTTAGTATAAGATAGTTTAGCGTCGTGAGTGAACGGGGTGTAGCGCAGTTGGTAGCGCACGTGGTTTGGGACCATGGGGTCGGGAGTTCGAGTCTCTTCACCCCGACCAATTTTTATTGAGGTCACTCGTTTGTAGACTAAATATGGTTTTTAAGGGCCTTTAGCTCAGTTGGTTAGAGCGGTCGGCTCATAACCGATTGGTCCGCGGTTCGAGTCCGTGAAGGCCCACCACCTTAAAAACATTTATATTTTGGCCCGGTAGTACAGTTGGTTAGTACGCCAGCCTGTCACGCTGGAGGTCGAGGGTTCGAGCCCCTTCCGGGTCGCCAAAAAAATGATAAATGCTTGTAGCAATACAAGCATTTATCAAAAATATTTGCCTCGGTAGCTCAGTCGGTAGAGCAAGGGACTGAAAATCCCTGTGTCGGTGGTTCGATTCCGCCCCGAGGCACCAAAAATTATTTGCCTTTTGCTGGTGTAGCTCAACTGGCAGAGCAGCTGATTTGTAATCAGCAGGTTGCGGGTTCGATTCCAGTCACCAGCTCCAATCGAAACGCATAGTAAAATTTATATATATGGGAAGGTTCCAGAGTGGCCAAATGGAACAGACTGTAAATCTGTCGTCAGTGACTTCGGTGGTTCGAATCCACCTCTTCCCACCAAAAGCCTCAACCAATTTGGTTGAGGCTTTTTGATTAATTAATTTAGTTTTCATATTAAAAAACGCTTGATAAAATCAAGCGTTTTTTATATAAATTATAATTTATAGATTTTCAATAATATCAACTACTCCCAAGAGGTTATCTGTATTAATATCTTCAGTCCTACCACTATCTGACAAAGCCGTTTTAGAGGGCGATAATGGAAGTTTTGCTAATACTCTAATGCCGTAATTATTTGCAACTTCTTCAACCTTACTTTCGCCGAAAATATTCACTTTTTTGCCACAATCTGGGCACTCTAAATAAGACATATTCTCAACTATTCCCAAGATAGGAATATTCATTAACTGCGCCATATTTATTGCTTTAGAAACAATCATAGAAACCAAACTTTGAGGTGTAGTAACAACGATAATTCCGTCAACAGGAAGCGATTGAAAAACAGTGAGCGGAACGTCGCCTGTTCCTGGAGGCATGTCGACAAACATATAATCAACGTCCCCCCAAGCAACTTCCCCCCAAAATTGATTAACTGCGCCTGCAATAACTGGGCCTCTCCAAACTACCGCTTGATTTTCGTTTTCCATTAAAAGGTTAATTGACATAAGTTTTATGCCACTTTTTGTGGTAACAGGCTCTAAAAGAACACCGTCGTTAGTTTTAGCCATTTCTTTAACACCAAAAACTTTAGGAATAGATGGCCCTGTAATATCGGCATCTAATACCGCAACCTTATGCCCTCTTTTATTTGTAGCAGAAGCCAAAAGTGACGTTATATATGATTTACCTACGCCACCTTTACCGCTAACTACGGCAATGACTTTTTTAACGTTACTTTTTTCGTTCTGTTTTACCCTTAAGTCCTTTTCCTTACAATCCTTATTGCAAGAAGAACAATCGTGACTACACTCGCTCATATTTACTCCTATTATTAAATATTTTCTACTTTTATAATTTCAACATCACTGTCCGTACATACGGAAAGCGAATATTTATTACCTTTATTATCATCAACAATATAACTTTTTATATTATTATTTATTTCAGCCTTAAATTTGGCCTCTTCTTCAGTAAAACATCTTGATAAGTATAGAAGTTTGTCCCAACCACTTAAAGTTGTATTATACCTCTTTTCAAGGGGCAATAATTTATCAGATATTATTTCTATATCCACGCCAACGTTTTTATCGTCAATCGCTACGGCTACTAAATTATGCGAATGGGAAAGAGAAAATTTTACCACTCCGTCTACCAAAGACCATTTACCCTTATTATTTACAAAAGAAGGATTTTTCACACCTTTGTTTATTAAGGCAAATTCTAATAGTTTCCACACGAAAAAACTTTGCCTTCTTCTTTCTTCGTTTTTAATTGAATAAAGGTATTCTGCCCTTAAATTATTAATATTTGATAAGTCATTATCTATAATTAAGTCTTCAATATCCAAAAAATAAATACAACACATTATTTTTATTATAACAAATTAATAAAAATTTAGCAATTATATATCCAAATATATCTTCTAAAGATAAAAAATAAGTTGAAAAAATTTTTTTGATATGTTAGAATAAAAAAAAAGGAGTTAAATAAACCTTATGAATATTTGGCATGATATAGAAAGCGCAAGAATAAAACCAGAAGAGTTTATTGCTGTTGTTGAAATAAGCAAAGGTTCAAAACAAAAATATGAAATGGATAAAAAAACCGGTTTGTTGATACTTGATAGAATTTTATATACTTCTACTCACTATCCTGCCAATTACGGTTTTATTCCTCACACTTTAGCAGACGACCACGACCCGTTGGACGTTTTAATTTTATGCTCAGAAAGTCTTATTCCTATGAGTTTAGTTAAGTGTTACCCTATCGGCGTTATAATTATGAACGATAACGGCATGGTGGACGAGAAAATTATTGCTATTCCCGAAACAGACCCTAACTACAATACATATAAGAGTATTCACGACCTTCCAGAACATATTTTTGACGAAATGCGTCACTTCTTCACCGTATACAAACAGTTAGAAAACAAAAACACTTCCGTTGACGTTGCAATGGATAAAGACGAAGCGATAAAGATTATTACTAAGTCAATGGAAAGTTATAAAAAACATCTTTACGAACTCACCTTAAAATAGAGTTTAAGTAAACAGACAAAAATTAAACCCCGAATTTTTCGGGGTTTTTATTTTTATTTCTTATATTCTTCAAACAACTTTTTGAAGTATGGTATTGAATTTTCAATACGTTTTTTGTCAACGCAATAAGCAATTCTAACGTAACCTCTAACACCAAAATCGTCACAAGGAACGACTAAAATTTCATAAGATTTAGCCTTTTCATAAAATTTATAAGCATCTTCTTCTAACGCTTTAACAAAAAGGTAAAAAGCACCGTCAGGCTTAACACAATCGTATCCAATTTCCGTTAAAGAATTGTATAAAATATCCCTATTAGTCTTATAAGCGTCAATGTTTACCTTGACTTTTAAGTTATCGGCAACTACTTTTTGGAAAAGACTTGGCGCACAAACGTATCCGAGCGACCTACCTGCACCACACACCGCTAAATATAATTCCTTAGAATTTTCCGACTTTGGATTAACGGCAATATAGCCTATTCTTTCACCCGGCAATGATAATGATTTAGAAAAAGAATAACAAACCACCGAATTATCGTAATAATTCATAATAAACGGATATTTTGTATCTCCGTAAATCAATTCTCTATAAGGCTCGTCTGAAATTAGGAAAATATTTCTTCCAAATTCAATAGACTTTTTCCTTAAAATTTCACAAATACTCTTTACCGTTTCTTCCGTATAAACTACACCGCTTGGATTATTTGGTGAATTTATAATAACTGCCTTAGTATTTTTATTGATTTTATTTTCAAAATCAACTAAATCAACTTGAAAGGTTTTTTCTAAAGGAGAAACTGCAACAAGTTTTGCCCCAGCATTTTGGACAAATACTCTATATTCGGTAAAAAAAGGTGCAAAAACGATACACTCTTCACTATCTTCTTTAATTAAGGCTTTTAATGTTATTGACAGTGATGCGGCAGCACCGCAAGTCATATAAATAAAATCGGGCGTTAAGGATAAATCAAACCTTTCGTTAAGGTCATTAGCAATTTTTTCTCTAACCAAAGCATCCCCTTGCGCAGAAGTATAACCGTGCAATGAAGTTGCCTCTTCTTCCTTTAACAACCTAATTAACGTTTCCGTAATTTCCTTAGGTGGTTCAACACTTGGGTTACCTAATGAAAAATCGTAAACGTTTTCCATGCCAATTACCGAGCCCCTTTTTTTACTGTACTCAAAAATTTCTCTTATAATAGATTTCTTACTACCAAGTTCAAAAGCCTTACCATTAAATTCCATATTTTTCACCTAAACCTAAAAGTTCTACTGCATTTTTATAAAAAATCTTACTAAGCGTTTCATTAGACAAATTATAAGATTTTAATATATTGACGTCATCAATTATATCACGCCAAGGGCAATCGGTTGCAAACAAAATTTTGTCCTCCCCGTGCTTTATTAAAATTTTCTTAAAAATATTTTCTTCTATTTCATGAAGGGTAAACGCAGTATCAAAATACACCTTTTCACCCGCAAGAAACTCTAAAACGTCACTCCATTGCTTATGTCCGCCGTAGTGTGCCAAAACAAATTTGTCATGCCCTATCTTATTTATAACTTTTTTAGCAAGTTCGGGAGGGCATTTTATCGGTCTACCAAGGTATCCGTCATCAACACCAGCGTGAGTTACCACTATTAAATCCAAATCCTTTGCACACTTTAATATTTCAATATAACCATCGTTATCAATAAATGTTTCTTGATAATCAGGGTGGATTTTAACTCCCTTAAACCCATTATCTTTTAGAAATTTCATTTTGCCCTTAATATCTTCGCACGCAGGATGCATACCTGCAAACGACAATATTTTTCCACCATCGCTATTAAACCTTGAATTAACCTCTAAGGCAAACCTAACTACACTATCAAACTGAGTAGGCTTAGTTAATACGGGAAGAGCAACTGCAAGGTCAGCATTGGCCCTACTTAGTGCATCTATCATCCCCTTTTCCGTACCGTTTGTATAAGGGGTATTTCCAGATAGTTTATTTAGTTTTTGAACAGTGTTTTCCGCTATCTTATCGGGAAATATATGAGTGTGAAAATCAATTATCATATCATTTTAAATTTAAAAACCGCTTAATTCAATCATTATGAAAAAAGCGGTTTTTACTAAATATTATCTTTGAACTCTACCAGAAGCGTCGCCACCCGCTAAAGTTTCAACCTCTTTTTTGCTAACCATATTAAAGTCACCTTCGATGCTATGCTTTAAGCAACTTGCAGCAACGGCAAATTCAATAGTTTTTTGAGCATCGTAACCACTTAAAAGAGAGAAAATTAATCCACCACCGAAAGAGTCACCACCACCAACTCTATCTACGATATGCATAGCGTACTTCTTAGAAAAATATGCTTGTCCATCTGTATAAAGCATAGCAGACCAGTTATTATCGTTAGCAGAAAGACTTTCTCTTAAAGTAATCGCAACGCCTTTAAAATTAAATCTATCCGTTAATTTTTTAGCAACTGAGATATAACCTTCTCTGTTAATTTTTCCACTGTAAATATCAGTATTATCAGCCTCAATACCAAATACGTCTTTAGCATCTTCTTCGTTAGCGATACAGTAATCGATGTATTCGCAAAGTTTACCCATTACTTCGCCAGCCTTTTCCTTGCTCCATAATTTCTTACGGAAATTAAGATCACAAGAAATATTGATACCACGTTTTTTAGCCTCTTTACAAGCCTCTACGCAGATTTCAGCCGTTTCATCAGAAAGTGCGGGTGTAATACCGGTAAAATGGAACCATGATGCACCGTTAAAAATATCATTCCAATCAAAATCTACCTTCTTAGCCGTTGCTATAGAACTGTGCGCTCTATCATAAACTACCTTAGAAGGTCTTTGGCTTGCACCCTTTTCGCAGTAATAAATACCAACTCTTTCACCACCTCTAACGATTTTAGAAGTGTCAACACCAAACTTTCTTAAAGAATTAATTGCTGATTGACCGATTTCATGATCGGGAAGTTTGGTAACGAAACAAGCGTCCACCCCGTAATTCGCAAGGCTAACCGCAACGTTCGCTTCTGCGCCACCAAAGGTCGCCTCATACTTTTCGCTCTGAACGAATCTTAAATATCCTTCGGGAGCAAGTCTTAACATAATTTCACCAAAAGTTACAACTTTCATATTATCTCCTTAAAAATTTTATACTTTTTAAACTGCTTTTGCAGTATTTATTTTTCTTTTGTTTCCGTTTGATTTTCATTAAGAGCCATAAAGCCCTTTCCTCTAACCTCATTAGCGTCGTTAACTATTACAAATGCATTTGGGTCAACTTTATATACGAACATTTTGAGTTCTGATAATTGACGATTTTTAACACAAGTAATTAACACGTTATGATTTTTATGAGTATACATACCCTCACCTGAAATCATAGTAACGCCACGAGGACTATTTTTTAGTAGAACTTCAGAAATTTCCCAACCTTTGTCGCTAATTATAATGCAAAGCTTAGACTTTTCAATACCTACGAGTATAACTTCCGAAACCTTAGTGCTACAGAAAATAACAATTAAGGCGTAAAGCATATTGTTAATATCGTTAGTAACGAAAGTACCCACTATAACGACAACAGCATCTAAAACGCCAACGCAAACGTTAATTTTTATAAACTTGATTTTATTTGAAATAAGTCTACCTAATAACTCCGTACCGCCACTTGAAAATTGATATCTAACAAAAAGCCCTATTCCTATGCCTTGACATATACCTGCATAAAGCGAAGTAATTACTTTATCGGTAACCGTTTCTGTAATAAAAGCAAAAAACACCAAAAGGTCGGTAATTAAACCTAAACATACTACAGTTAATAAGCATTTGAGTATAAATTCCCAACCTTGCGCCTTTATTCCAAATATTAGAATAGGTAAATTAATGGCTATAATAAGCATACCTACGGGCAAATTATTAAACAAATAATTAATAACTACCGCAAGACCAGAAACGCCACCCGCTACAATACTATTAGGCTCTAAGAAAAAGCTTGTGCTTATTCCATAACACACGCACCCTAAGAGCATAAAAAGGTAACCCTTTAAATGCTCTAAAAAGGTTTTTTTAAAAAAGTGTTTTTCCATACGGATTAATAAATCCTCTTATTTATTAACTATTTTGGAAATTTCTTGACAGTTGGCTACTATGTCGCCCTTCATCATAAAACTTCCACCAACAGCGTAAATCTTATCAAATTCTAAAAATTCTGCAAGATTTGTTAAATCAACGCCACCGGTAGGAATAAATTTAATTTGTGGGAAAGGACCAGATAAAGCCTTTAACGCCTTAAGACCACCGTAAACGTTTGCGGGGAAGAATTTAACGATATCAATACCTAATTCTAAAGCACACATAATTTCGGTAGGAGTAACGCAACCAGGATAATACGCAACACCCTTCTTTTTAGCATACTTAGCAACGTCACAACTTAAACCAGGTGATACTAAAAATTTAGCACCGGCATTTAACGCTTCTTTTGCTTGCTTTAAGTTAACGATAGTACCTGCACCAATATTCATATCGGGAAATTCTTTTACACCAATGCTAATTGCTTCAGCAGCACAAGCCGTTCTAAAAGTAATTTCAGCGCAGTTAATTCCACCCTCTTTTAACGCTTTAAGAGTAGGAATAGTATCCTTAACGTCCTTAATTACAACTACTGGAATGATTTTGTCCATTATACACCTCTATTTCTTGGCGTATCACGCCATATTTTACCGATAGTAATTTTACCAAATAAAGTACACTCCGTCAAGTAAAAAACTAAATTTTTTTATTATTTTAATAATAAGCATATACGATTTATTGCTTGACTTATAATTTTTATTATTATATAATAAGTCAGTATAAATTTATTTACTTTTTTGGAGGATAACCTTTATCATGGAGATGGACGTAAAACAGGTTGAACAAAAATGGCAAAAAATTTGGGAAAAAGAAAAAATTGCCGAATTCAACCCCAAAAACTCTGATAAAAAATATTACTGCTTGGAGATGTTTTCCTACCCCTCTGCGGCAAAACTGCATTTAGGTCACTGGTACAACTACGGTCCAACCGATAGTTTTGCCCGTTACAAAAAAATGAAGGGTTACGAAATATATCAACCTATGGGATTTGACGCATTTGGTCTTCCCGCTGAAAACTTCGCTATAAAAACGGGAATACACCCCAAAGATTCCACCGAAAAGAACATTGCTAACATGGAACAAACCTTAAAAGAAATGGGTGCAATGTTTGATTGGAGCACGGAAATTAAAACCTGTAACGAAGATTATTACAAGTGGACGCAATGGATATTTTTAAAACTTTATGAAAAAGGTTTAGCCTACAGAAAGGAAGCCCCCGTAAACTGGTGTCCTTCTTGTAAGACCGTTTTAGCAAACGAACAAGTTGTAAACGGTGCTTGCGAAAGATGTAATTCCACCGTAGTAAAAAAAGACCTTACCCAATGGTTCTTTAAAATCACTGACTACGCTGAAGAATTATTAGAAGGATTAAAAGATTTAGACTGGCCGGAAAAAACAAAACTTATGCAGAAAAACTGGATAGGAAAATCTACTGGTGGTGAAATCGAATTTACTTGCGAAAGCGGTGATAAATTTAAGGTGTTCACAACTCGTGCGGACACCTTATTCGGTGTTTCATACGTAGTTTTAGCCCCCGAACATCCATTAGTTAAAAAACTAACCTCCAAAAAACAATTAAAAGCCGTTGAGGCTTATGTTGAAGAAACTTCTAAAACCAACGAAATTGATAGACTTTCAACTTCGAGAGAAAAAACTGGCGTTTATATCGGGCACAACGCTATAAACCCAATTAACGGAAAAGTTGTACCTATCTATGCCGCTGATTATGTTTTATATTCCTACGGTACGGGTGCAGTTATGGGCGTTCCCGCACATGATGAAAGAGACTTTGCGTTCGCTAAAAAACACGATATCCCTATCAATAGAGTTGTTAAGGGCATTTCAACTGACGATGCTCTTCCCTTTACCGAGGACGGTATCGTTATGAATAGCCCCGGTTTTGACGGTCTTACAAGTGAAGAGGCAAGAAAAGCTATCGTTAACAAATTAGTAACGACTGGTCAAGGTGAACATAAAACTAATTATAGATTAAGAGATTGGCTCGTTTCTCGTCAACGTTACTGGGGTGCACCTATCCCTATGATGTACTGTGAGAAATGCGGAACAGTTCCCGTACCTGAAAGCGACCTTCCCGTTAAACTCCCCTACGACGTTGAGTTTACACCTGATGGAGAATCTCCATTAAAGAAGCATAAAGGCTTTATGGAAACCACCTGCCCCATATGTGGCGGAAAGGCAACGAGAGACCCCGACACTTTGGATACTTTCGTTTGCTCAAGTTGGTATTATCTTAGATATCCAGACGCTAATAACCCTAAAGAGGCGTTCAATTCAAAAATTATAAATAAAATGCTACCCGTAGACAAATACGTTGGCGGTCCAGAACACGCTTGTATGCATTTGCTTTACGCAAGATTTTTTACTAAAGCACTTAGAGATATGGGTTACCTTAACTTTGACGAGCCATTTAAATCACTCGTTCACCAAGGTATCATTTTAGGACCTGACGGACAAAGAATGAGTAAATCTAAAGGCAACATCATTGCCCCCGACCCATACGTTGAAAAATACGGCTCTGACACGCTAAGATTATACTTAATGTTTGGTTTCTCTTATACTGAAGGTGGTCCTTGGAACGACGACGGTATTAAGGCTATTACTAAATTCTTGGATAGAATTGAAAGATTAGCCTTAAAAATCAACAAACTTCAAGCACCTAAAAAGGAAAATGCTTTAGGAAAGGATGAAAAGGAACTCCTTTACGCTACCAACTACGCTATAAAGTGTATTGATAACGATATGGAAAACTTCTCTTTCAACACTGCAGTTGCAAGACTTATGGAGCTTCTTAATGCACTTTCTAAATACGACTTACTTGACAATAAGAACGTTACCGTTTACAAAAAATGCTTTAAGCAATTTATTCAACTTTTAGCACCTTGCGCACCCCACTTTGCAGAGGAACTTTGGGAAATTTTGGGGAATAAGAGTTCCATTTTCTACACCTCTTACCCCGAATGTGACGAAAAGGCATTAGTAAAGGATGAAGTTGAAGTTGCCGTTCAAATAAACAGTAAAATTCGTACGAAGTTAATGATTCCAACCGGAATTGACGAAGAGGGCGTTAGAGAATTAATCTTTGCTGACGAAAAACTTAGTGAAGAATTAAAAGATAAAGAAATTAAAAAACTTATCATAATACCAAATAGATTAATCAATATAATAGTGTAACGATGAAAGATAATCAAAACATATTATTTACAAACGAAAGACCGAAACCAAGCATGGATTTCGGTCTTACAATAGACGAAGTTAATCAAAGAAAGGCTGAAGGGCTTACTAATGGAGTACCGAAAAAATACTCCAAGTCCTACCTTTCTATTTTCGTAGGAAACATTTGTACTTTTTTTAACCTTTTAGGTCTAATAGTTGCAATTGCTCTTATAATAGCAAAAGCACCTGTCTCTAAATTTTTCTTCGTCATTATATATTTAGCCAATCTTTTTATCGGTATTTTTCAAGAAATTAGAGCAAAACATTGCATAGATAGATTATCCTTAATGTCAAGCAAAACGACCAAAGTTTTAAGAGAAGGTCAAATTCAAGACGTTTCTTGTGAAGAAGTCGTATTAGACGATATTATTTTATTAGGTATTGGCTCACAAATCCCTACCGATTGCGAAATTTTAGACGGAGTTGTAGAAGTTAACGAATCATTACTAACCGGAGAATCCGTCCCCGTTAAAAAAACTAAGGGCGACACTTTGCTTTCAGGTAGTTTTATCGTTTCCGGCACATGTACTTCTATCGCAAAAGAAGTTGGAAAAAATAATTACGTTCAAAAACTATCTGCCAAGGCAAAAGAATATAGAAAACCTCACTCGGAACTTATGCTATCGCTAAAACTTATCATAAAAACTATAGGTTTAGTTATCGTGCCTATGGGGATATTATTTATGATAAAAACAATGATTAATGGCACAGATTTTCAACCAGCAATAACCAGTACGTCTGCAGTTATTATCGGTATGATTCCGTCAGGTATGTTTTTGTTAACGAGTTTAGCATTAGCAGTTGGAATTATTAAGTTAGCGAAACATAACACCTTAGTTCAAGACCTATATTCTCTTGAAATGCTTGCAAGAGTTGATACCGTTTGTTTCGATAAAACAGGTACGATTACCGATGGTAAAATGACGGTTAAGGACGTTGTTCAAATTAAAAAACATAAATATACCGTTGATGAGATAATGTCATCTATGCTTGGTGCATTAAAGGACAACAACCAAACCGCTATTGCCCTATTTGAAAAGTTTGGACAAAATTCTTCCTTGACTGCTGAAGAAATTTTATCATTTAACTCGGCAAGAAAACTTTCAGCGGTTTCATTTAAGGGTGCTGGAACTTATTCATTTGGCGCACCTGAATTTGTTCTCGATAAGAAAGAATACGGAAAAATATCAGACAAAATTGACGAATACGCTAAAGAGGGGTTAAGAGTTTTAATCTTAGCGCACTCTTCTAAAAATATTATAGAAGATACTCTTCCAAAAGATTTTACCCCTATTGCCTACCTACTTTTAGTTGACAACGTAAGAGAAGATGCAGTTGACACCATTGCTTGGTTTAAGGAAAACGACGTTGCGATAAAAGTTATTTCGGGTGACAACCCCATAACCGTTTCCGAAGTAAGCAAGAGAGTTGGTATTGAAAATGCGGATAAATATATAAGTTTAGAAGGATTGTCTGACGAAGAAGTTTATAACGTTGCAAACGAATATACGGTATTTGGTAGAGTTTCTCCCGACCAAAAAGCAATACTTATAAAAGCAATAAAATCGGCTGGACACGTTACCGCAATGACTGGTGACGGAGTAAACGATATTTTAGCGTTAAAAGAGGCTGACTGTGCAATAACGGTAGCATCGGGTAGCGAAGCGGCAAGAAACGTTGCCCACTTAGTTTTAATGGACAACAACTTCTCTTCTATGCCAAAGGTTGTTCACGAAGGTAGAAGAGTTATAAATAACGTACAAAGTTCTGCATCTTTATTCTTGATGAAAACGTTATTTACTATGATTTTATCCTTAGTAACGTTGATTTTACCATTCTATAAAAAGTACCCTATCGAACTTGACCAAATGATATTTTTAGAGTTTTTTATAATAGGTTTAGCGTCATTCTTTCTATCAATGCAACCTAACGACGATAGAGTTGAGGGAAAGTTTATAAATTACGTTTTCGGAAAATCAGTGCCAAGCGCAATTTTAATGCTATTCAGTTTTGCCGTTATAGAAATATTTAGAGTAACCCTTAATACTTTTCCTTTCGAGGTATACTCCACAATGAGTATTTATGCAATAACCTTTGCGGGTATTATAAGCCTATATAATATATGCAAACCGCTCAACAAGTACAGGGGCACGCTTTTCTTTAGTATTTTAATTTCTATGCTTGGCATAGCAATTTACGGAGTTACAAACGGACTTAATATGCTTTCCTTAGTAAAACTATCCCCACTCTCAACATATTGGCATCACATTTTAATAGTTGTATCCGTTCTATTAATTGACTGTGCAATCCTTCCCCTTTTTAATAAACTGTTTAAGAATATTAAACTGCCAAACTTTATTAGCAAAAGATTATAAAATTTTTAATAACAAAAAAAGCCTGAACGTTTTGTTCAGGCTTTTTTATTAGATTTAATTATTTTTTTAATTCTTCAATCAATTTAACAATTTCACCAACCGTTTTAATTTGAGATGCGTCAACGTCGGGAACGGTTACGTCAAATTCTTCTTCAAGGTTCATAATAATTTCAACCGCATCAAGAGAATCTGCGCCAAGGTCTGCAACAAGCTCTTTTTCTAAAGTAACTTCACTTACATCCTTATTAAGTTGTTCAGCAATAAATTTAATAACTTTATTTGCAATATCCATTGTTTTTTCCTCCAATCAAGTTTATTATATTTTACTATAAATACGTCAAAAAATCAAGTGTTTTTTTGACTTTTATTTTTTTGCAAATTTATAGGAATACGTTTATTATTCGTTAACCAAAATTGCAAAAGAATTACTAATCAAATTATATTTATTATCAAATTTAATATTAGATATACACTCAAGTAAAGTTCCGCTAAACTCTAAAGAAACATCAACGTTAGAAAGGTTTATACAAATTAACACTTCCCCATCTAAACTTGAAATTTTATAAATGAATACGCCTCCGTTAGCATAAATTTCATTATACTCTCCAGAAGAAAAAACAGAATATCTACTCCTTATCTCCCCTAATGTACAGTACCAATTAAAAATTTCTTCATTTATATTATCCCAAGTAAAATATTGCCTATTTAACGGGTCGGTATATCCTTGCATACCTATTTCATCACCGTAATAAATACATGGAACACCAGGCAAAGTAAATTGAAGTAGGGTTGCAACTTTAAGATTAAATACTGCCTCGTTAATCTCTTCCCTGCTTAATTTTATTTTAGATAACTGAATTTTATCAAGCCCCTCAACTTGCTTTGACGACAATGCGGATAAAAGCCTAAAAGTGTCGTGTGTTGATAAAATATTCATTAACGAATTCACCACCTCTTTTGGATAGTGGTCCGTTTGCTCTTTTAATAAATATGATAATTTGCTAACTTGCTTGTTTTTTACGAAGGAAATTATCTCCTTTTTTAATGGATAATTCATTACTGAATCTAATTCCTTACCGCAAAAATACTTTCTTCTCTTGCCGTAAGAAATTTTATTAGATGCATCTTCCCAAACCTCGCCGATTATTACAGCGTTCCCATCAACTCCTTTAACGGCTTTTCTTATTCTTTCAACGAAATGGGCAGGTAGTTCGTCTACAACGTCCAACCTCCAACCGCCTACACCAAGTTTTGTATAATGCTCTAAAACCCCACCTCTTCCACAAATAAAATCTATAAAAGGGCTATCTTCACTTTTATTTACTGCAGGAAGGGTTTTTATCCCCCACCATGAATTGTAATTTGGATAATTAGTAAAATCATACCAACTGCAATAAGGGGAATTTTGGCTTTGATATGCACCTAATTCGTCATAATTGCCCTCTTTGTTAAAGTAAACACTATCAGCCCCCGTATGATTAAATACGCCGTCTAAAATAACTTTTATACCACGTTTATCCGCCTCGCTAATTAATTTAACTAAATCCTCTTCTTTTCCCAAGAGAGGGTCAATTCTAAAATAGTCTGCAGTATCGTAACGGTGATTAGAATAAGCCATAAATATAGGATTAAGATAAATTGCAGTAATTGATAATTTTTTTAAATAATCTAATTTTTCTATTATACCCTGTAGGTCGCCACCATAAAAATCATTATTTAAAACTTCCCCTTTTTCGTTAGGTAAGAAGTTTGGCAACTCGCTTTTGTTTTTATGATAAACTTTTCCTTTTCCAACTTCTTTATTTTCCGCTAAAGTATAAAATCTATCAGGGAAAATTTGATAAATTATACCGCCGTTTAACGTTTTCGGAACTATATAATCTTTGTCGTAAACTAATAATTGAAATGTATTTATACTATCAGAAAGTTCACCTAAATAGTCACTATTTAATGAAATATATTTATTTCCACATTTAAAATAGTAAAAGTAAAGCCCCGAAGAAAAGGATATTTCACTTTCAAAAAAATCGCCAACCTTTTGCATAGGATAATAACAAACGTCCTCTTCGTCTTTCTTTACAACAAGAATTACAGAGTCAAAATTTATTTTGACTCTGAATTTTATATTAGTATCAGAAGGCACTGCCCCCGTTACGCTTTTATAATCTATTGATAGTGGATTATAAATCATAAATAACTATACCTTTTTTAAGCCCCAAATTCTTTCAGCGTATTCTTTTATACTTCTATCCGCAGCGAAAACACCTGCGCTTGCGATATTATTAAGGCTCTTCTTCGCCCATAAAAGTTTATTTTTATAAACCTTATCCGCTTTAACGTGCACGTCTAAAAAAGCACCAAAATCTGCTAAACACATATATGGGTCAGCCACGGGGCTACCCGTTAATAGATAGTTTGCAATATCGCCAAAACTTTGTCCGTTAAAGCCAACGATAAGTGATTTTATCACCCTTTCAAGTTTTTTGTTATTAGCATAGAATTCCGTTGAATTGTACCCAGAAGCCCAAAGCATATCAACTTCTTTTGCCGTTAAGCCGAAGATAAATATGTTATCCTTTCCTACAACCTCTTGCATTTCAACGTTTGCACCGTCAAGCGTGCCGATAGTAAGCGCACCGTTAATCATAAACTTCATATTACCAGTTCCGCTCGCCTCTTTACCCGCTTGCGAAATTTGTTCGCTAATTTCAGTAGCAGGCATAAGTTTTTCTGCCATTGTAACGCAATAATCTTCTAAATAAACAACGTTTAACTTCTCGTTAATTTTGGGGTGTTTTTTAATATCTTCGGATAGTGAGCAAATTAGTTTAATAATTTGTTTTGCAAAATAATACCCCGGTGCAGCCTTTGCGCCAAAGATAAAGGTTTTAGGCTGAACGTCTAAATCGGGATTTTCCTTTAAATCATTATATAAATCTATAACGTATAATGCATTTAATAGTTGTCTTTTATATTCGTGCATACGCTTTGCTTGAACGTCAAAAAGTGAATCGGGATTTATAATGATATCTTGTTTTTTCTTTACGAACTGACAAAATTGTTCCTTTTTAATCCTCTTTATTTCGTTTAACCTTTTTAGAACGCTTTCATCATTTTCAAACTGTTTAAACTTAGATAATGTTGATGCGTCTTTAATAAACTCCCCACCAATACACTCCGTTAAAAGTGAAGAAAGTTCTGGATTTGATTGACAAAGCCAACGCCTATGCGCAATACCGTTAGTAACGTTAGTAAATTTTTTAGGATATACGTCGTAAAAATCCTTAAAAATACTATTTTTTATAATATCACTATGAAGAGCGGAAACTCCGTTTACCGTATGCGACGCTATAACGCAAAGATTTGCCATTTTAATTTGGTTATGAGAAATGATACTCATCCTATTTATTCTATCCCAGTCACCGGGGAATAAATTCCACATTTCACCGCAAAATCTTTGATTGATTTCCCTTAAAATCATATAAATTCGTGGAAGTCTTCTTTGTATTAAGTCTTCACTCCACTTCTCTAAAGCCTCACTCATAACGGTGTGGTTAGTGTACGCAACCGTTTTAGTTACAATTTTCCACGCATCATCCCAAGAATATCCATTTTCATCAATCAATATTCTCATAAGTTCGGGAATGCATAATGCGGGGTGAGTATCGTTAATATGGATTGCCGCCTTATCAGGCAAAGTATCTAACGAACCGTATTTTCTCTTATGTTCTCCAACTATATCTTGAAGAGCGGCTGAAACGAGCAAATATTGTTGCTTTAACCTTAAAGATTTACCCTCGAAATGGTTATCAGACGGATATAAGACTTTAGATATAAGTTCCGCCTCGTTGTCCTCTTGCATACTCCTCATATAATCGCCTTGTGAAAATACGTTCATATCAAATTTATGAATATTTTGTGCTTTCCACAATCTAAGCACGGAAATAGCCTCTCCGTCCTTACCTGATATCATCATATCGTAGGCAACGGCCTCAACCTCTTTTGCGTCGTAATGGTTGATTTCTAAACCGTTTTCCGTCCAATTTTCCTTAATATGTCCGTCAAATTTAACCTTGTAACTTCTATCAAGACGTTGGGTAAGCCAAACCTCACCACCAGGCAACCAAATATCGGGCAACTCCATTTGCCAGCCGTCAACGATTTTTTGTTTAAACAAACCGTACTCGTATCTTATAGAATAGCCCATTGCAGGATAATTTCCCGTTGCCAAAGCATCCATAAAACATGCAGCAAGCCTACCTAATCCACCGTTACCAAGCCCTGCGTCCGGTTCTTGTTCATAAAGGTCATCCATTGAAATATTGAATTCGCTTTTTAACACGTTATTAAACGCCTCTGATATGCCAAGATTATAAGCGTTATTCTTTAACGACCTACCAAGCAAAAACTCCATACAAAGGTAGTACACTCTCTTAGCACCCTTGCTACGATATTTTTTGTGAAACGCGCCCCTTTTTTCCAATAGAATATCTCTAACGCACATTACTACGGCTTTATAAATCTGCTCTTTAGTTGCCTCGTTTTTAGACACGCCAAAATATCTCGTCAATTTATCCGTAATAAGTTTAAGCGCATCTTTTTCTGTAATAAAACTCATATTTTAAGCACTCCCCAATAAGTAAGTTAAATTTCGTATAATTTTTCATATTCGCCCGCTTGATAACGCCAAGAGAAGTCTGAAGTCATTGCCCTATTTTGAACGTCCGCCCAAGCAGTTTTATCATTAAAAGTTTTTATTGCCTTATTTATGGTAAATAGCATATCGTGCGCATTATAATCGTGAAAGGTAAAACCGTTACCCTCCGTACCCGTATACGCCTTTATACTGTCGTTAAGCCCACCAGTTTCCCTAACGATAGGAACTGTACCGTACCTACTTGCAATCATTTGTGAAAGACCGCAAGGCTCCATTTTTGACGGCATTAAAAACATATCTGCGCCCGAATAAATTTTTCTAGACAAATCTTGATTATAAGCAATTATCGTAGCGCATTTTCCTTTATAACAATGGGAAACGTGGGTAAAGAAGTTTTCATAACCAACCTCCCCTTTCCCAAGGATAACGAGTTGAACGTCAGAAACGAGCAAGTCCTCAATAATTGCCCTAATTAAGTCTAACCCCTTATGAGAAACTAATCTAGAAATTACCGCAATAATAGGAACAGACTCTTTAATGGGCAAGGATAGCATATTTTGAAGTTCCGCCTTGCAAACTTTTTTTCCCGAAAGGTCATGAGTAGAATAATTCTTGAATAAAAATTTATCCGTTTCAGGATTATAATAGTCAACGTCAATGCCGTTTAATATTCCCTTCAATTTGTTTTCGTTTCTTTTAATAATGTCCTCTAAGCCGTGCGCAAAAAAAGGATTTTTTATTTCATTTGCATAAGAAGGGCTAACGGTTGAAACGATATCGCTCATTTCTATTGCGCCTTTCATTAAATTAACAGAGCCGTTAAATTCAACAAAGGATTTTATACTTTCGGGGAAACCAAACAAGTCGCCGTAAGTAAACATATCGTAAATGCCTTGATATTCAATATTATGGATAGTGAAAACAGTTTTAATTTTTCTAAACTTTTCGTCTCTGTAATACATACCTTTTAGATATATAATTGAGGCGGCGGTTTGATGGTCGTTACAATGCAAAATATCAGGATAAATATCAAGCCTTGCTATAGTGTCAAGAGCCGCTCTTGAAAAGAAAGCAAAACGTTCACCGTCATCATAAAAACCGTAGATATTCCCCTCTCTCTTAAAATAATATTCGTTATCTATAAAGTAAAATTTAACGCCCTCGTGCTCACATGTAAAAACTCCCGCATATTGATATCTCCAACCAACCGAAACGTTAAAGTTTGTAACAAACTTAAAATTTTTTCTAAATTCGTCAGAGATATTGCTATATAATGGCAAAATAACGCTTACTTCAACGTTACCCCTACTTGCAAGGGCTTTTGGAAGCGAACCAATAACGTCGGCAAGTCCACCCGTTGCGATAAACGGTGCTGCCTCAGATGCTAAAAACAATACTTTCTTTTTTGTTTTAATTTTAATTTCAGGTAATTTCTTCGTGCTTTTTCTTTGTGCAACGTTTGTACTTGACTTTTTTGCAGTAGCCATAACTTACTCCTTATATCATAATACCTTTGCCAATATAGAAGGGGTGATTTTCGCTCCCCGATAATATTTTTCTATCCTTTATCGTAACGTTTTTATCTGCAATTATGCAATTTATCGTTGAGTTTTCGCCAAGGACGGTGTTTTGCATAATAATACTGTTCTTAACGACCGTACCTCTACCAACTTTAACGTTTCTAAAAATTATACTATTTTCAACTTCTCCCTCGATTATACAACCGTCGGCAATCATTGAATTTTTTACTATTGCTCCGTTGCCGTATTTCGTGGGGGCAGAATCTCTAATTTTTGTAAATACGCTTCTATCACCAAATAGTTGATGACGATTATTTGCGTCAAGTAATGCAAGATTACTCTCGTAATATGCTTGAAGAGAAGTTATTCCCGCATAGAATCCCTCGTGATAGTAGCCAACAACTTTCATACCGTCAAGATTTCCAGCAATTATGTCCGTCATAAAATGGTTTTTATTATGTGCAATACTATCCATAACGATATTTTGCAACAAGCTTTTTTTCATAACGAAAATGTTAGAAAAAATATTATATTCTTTATCTTCCGACTCCGTAGAAAAATTTATACCGGTAATTCTCTTATTCTCGTCTATTTCAAAAATAGTTGCTTTCTTTTCGTCGAAGTTTGGTTTTCTTCTCTTATAAACCAAAGTAATATCGGCACGGTTTTTTATGTGGTGTTCAATAACGTCGTTATAATCAATTCTACAAACGGTGTCACAATCGGTCATAACAACGTAATCTTCGTCTGCCCTAAACAAGAAGTTCGTAACGTTTTTTAACGCCTCTAATCTTGAATTATAAAGATTGCTACTTTCAACGTCTCCGTATGGTGGTAAAATAATAACACCACCGTCCTTTCTTGCCAAATCCCAATCTTTACCACTACCAACGTGGTCCATTAAAGATTGATAGTTGCTTTTTGTAATAATACCAACGGTGCTTATTCCCGAATTTACCATATTAGATAAAGGAAAATCAATAAGCCTGTATCTTCCGCCAAAAGGAATAGAACCAAGTGTTCTAATTCTTGCAAGTTCAGGAACGTTATTATCGTGAATATTTGAAAAAATAATACCGACTGCTCTCATTTATTTTTCCTCCCCAACTATGTCTTGGTCAACAATTTGACCAACTTCAACTTCTGCTCCGTCGTAAACTAAAATATTTCTACCAAGAAGAGTGATTTTCTTTTTCTTTCCGTCTAAAACACCACCGATTTTTGCGCCTTTTCCAATTTTAGTTTTTTCATCAATAATAGCGTAGTCAATAACGGCGTTTTCTTCTATTTCAACATCTGCCATTATAATACTATTTCTAACGATTGCCCCCTTTTTCACAACAACGTCACTTGCTAAAACGGAATTTTCTACCGTGCCGTTAATTTCACAACCACTCATTACGATTGCGTTATTAACCTTACCATCGTACCCTAAGTAATGTGGTGGTGCAAGAGGGCTTCTCGATTGAATCTTCCACGACGTATCACCAATATCAAAAACGGGATTATCGCCAAGCAAATCCATATTAGCCTCAAATAGAGAATCTATCGTACCAACGTCTTTCCAATACCCATTAAATTCGTACGCCATCATCTTTTCGCCAGATGCAAGCATTGAAGGTAGAATATCTTTACCAAAGTCGTTGGAAGATTTTTCCTTTTTGCTATCCTCTTCTAAATATTTATAGAGTTTTTCCGCTGAAAAAATATAAATACCCATTGATGCAAGGGTTGACTTAGGCTCTTTAGGTTTTTCCTCAAACTCATAAATAACGCCGTTTTCATCAGTATTAAGTATACCAAATCTTGACGCCTCTTTTATCGGCACGTTTATAGCGGCAATAGTGCAATCCGCCCCGTTTGCAATATGATGATTGAGCATTAGAGAATAATTCATTTTATAAATGTGGTCGCCAGATAATATTAAAACAAAATCGGGGTCAAACTGCTTTATAAAATGAACGTTTTGATAAATTGCGTTCGCCGTGCCCTTATACCAATCAGAAGAATTTTTACCTTGATAAGGTGAAAGAATATGAACGCCACCGAAAGCTCTATCAAGGTCCCACGGCTGTCCGTTTCCGATATAGTCGTTAAGCACTAAAGGTTGATATTGAGTTAAAACACCAACCGTGTCAATGCCTGAATTTACACAGTTACTTAATGGAAAGTCAATAATCCTATACTTTCCGCCAAAAGAAACTGCAGGTTTAGCAATATTGTTAGTTAGCGCATAAAGCCTACTGCCTTGTCCCCCAGCCAAAAGCATTGCAACGCATTTTTTCTTTCTAACCATCTGTTTTCTCCTTAATTTTTTTCTATTGATTTTATAAAGTATATTCCTGATAATGCAGGAAGATTAAATTTAATAGAATCTTTTTTTCCGTGCGCATATTTTTTTACTGAGTTAAAGGTTTTTCCTTTTAAAATTCCACGACCGGCATATTTTTTAACGTCTGAATTGATTAAAAGTTTATATTGTCCCTCACTCACTCCTAATCGATAATTATAATAATCGTTACCGGAAAAGTTTATTATGCATACTAACTCTACACCGCTTTTATCCTTTCTAACAAACGATAAAACGTTATTATCACACTCGTCAGCAGAAATCCAATTAAAGCCCTCCCAACTATCTTCAATTTCATATAGTGCGGGAGTGTTTTTATAAAGATTATTTAAGTCCCTATTAAACTTTTGAAGTTTTTTATGATTATCATACTTTAATAGGAAAAACTCAATACCCCCTTTGTAATCCCATTCCTTAAACTGCCCTATTTCACTACCCATAAAGGAAAGTTTTTTTCCGGGGTGAGCAAACATGTAAAGATTAAAGGCACGAAGAGAAGAAAACTTTTGTTCTATCTTTCCGTACATTTTATCTAAAAGAGATTTCTTTCCGTGAACGACTTCGTCGTGAGATATGGGAAGTACGAAGTTTTCAGTAAAAGCGTAGCACATAGAAAAGGTGAGTTTATTATGACAACTACTACGAAAATATGGGTCTTTCTCTATATAGGAAAGAGTATCGTTCATCCACCCCATATTCCATTTATAGTTAAAGCCGAGCCCACCCACGTCGGTAGGTCTAGTAATTAGCGGAAAGGCTGTTGATTCTTCTGCAATCATAAGCGCATTAGGAAAGGCGTTAAACACTGCAGAATTTAACTTTTGCAAAAAAGCAATGGCTTGAAGATTGTAATTTCCACCATTTTCATTTGGAATCCATTCTCCCTCCTTTTTATCGTAATCTAAATAGAGCATTGACGCAACTGCATCCACTCTAATTCCGTCAACGTGGTATTTGTCAAAAAGGAAAAGTGCGTTGGAAATTAAAAAACTTTGAACTTCGTTTCTTCCCCAATCGAAAACTCTCGTTCCCCATCCCTTATTCTCTATTCTATCCCAACCTTGATTTTCATAACAGGGCGTACCGTCAAACTCATAAAGTCCGTGTTCGTCTTTAGGAAAATGTGCGGGAACCCAGTCCACTATAACTGATATACCCTTTTGATGACATTTATCAATTAAATACATAAAGTCTTTAGGTGTGCCAAATCTTGAAGATGGCGCAAAATATCCCGTAACTTGATACCCCCACGACCCGTCAAACGGATATTCCGAAATAGGCATAAACTCAATATGAGTATATCCCATATCGAACACGTAATTAACTAACTTGTCAGCATATTCACGATAAGTGTAATAGTTTCCATTTTCCTTTCTCATAAAAGAGGCTAAATTAACCTCGTAAATATTTATAGGCTTATCATAGGGTGCAGTTTTGTTTTTTATAAAATCCGCATCACCCCACTCGTAACCTTTAATATCATACAATTTAGATGCCGTAAATGGTGGCGTTTCACTATGAAACGCATAAGGGTCTGCTTTAAGCAGGATTTTATTACCACTTTTCACGGCAAACTTATAAGCATCAAACTCCTTTAGACCGTAAACAGTAGTTTCAAACACTCCTCCCTCTGAAATTCTTTCCATAGGATTAGCGTTAACGTCCCAACCGTTAAAATCACCAACGACTGAAACGCCCTGCGCCCTTGGAGCCCACGTTCTAAAGGTAACGAAAGACTTATCGGGTGAAAAATTTGCACCCAAATAGTCTTGCGAGTTAAAATTAGTGCCTTGATGAAAATAATATAATGCTTGACACTCTTTTTTAGTTTGTTGCTTATTTTCTTGCATTGTTTTTTAGATTATATATTCCGTCTTTTTTAAAGGAGCGTTATCCATTTCCTTTTTAGTTTCTTCATAACCTCTTCTGCCGAAAAGTGCGTAGGTTGCATTTTTGCCCCCTTCTACACCCGGTTGGTTAAAGGTGTTTATATTTAGCATTGCGCCACAATATGCCGTTTCAAGTTCAAACATGTACAATAATTCGCCGATAGTAAAAGCGTTTACTTCAGGAAGTATTATCGTATGATTTAACCTCTTGGCAGTAGTGAGCGCATATTCTGTTGCCACTCTTTCACTATTGATAAGTTCGTTCATAGTGTGTCCGCACAAGAAATTCACGTCGGGAATATCTTCGCAACCGTCACTAATAACTACTTCTTTTCTATAGTTTTCAACACCAATTAGAGTTATAACCTTATCAAAAGGACCTTCTCTATATAATTGAACTTGAGAGTGTTGGTCGGTAACGCCAAGTGCTTTCACAGGCGTTTGTCCTACGTAAACGTAATTACCGTCGTTATCAACCGCCTTACCTAAACTTTCTCCCCATAATTGACAATACCAGTCTGCAATATATCTTAAACTATCCGCATAAGGCATCATAACGGATATGTTTTTGCCCTTTTTCATTGAAAGATATTGTAAAAGTGCAGAGATTAGGGCTGGATTTTTTCTTACGTTCTTAGTAGAACATACCTTGTCCATATGTTTAGCACCGTCAAGCATGAGTTTAATATCTACGCCTACGACTGCTGCGGGAAGTAATCCTACGGGGCAAAGTTCTGAAAATCTTCCACCAACCCCGTCTGGAATATAAAAGGTTTTAAGCCCCTCTTTTTTAGCAATCTTAATAAGATTACCTTTATTTTCAGAAGTCGTAGCAATCATATGCTCTTTTGCCTTATCACCAAACTTTTTCTTTAAAATATCCATTATGATTAGATATTGTGACATAGTTTCACTCGTAGAACCACTTTTGGTTATAACGTTAAACACCGTTTTTTCCAAGTCGAGAACGTCTAAAAGCGCAACCATTCTTTCAGGGTCAACGTTATCTTCAACGTAAAGTTTAGGAAACTTTCTTTTTGATTTTGGCAATTCGTTATGTCTTAAATGACATAGTGCTTGGAATACTGCGGTAGGACCTAATGCAGAGCCACCTATACCTAAAACAACGAAATTGTCAAATTTCTTCTTAATCTCCTTTGCCGTATTTATGATATCATCAACAACTTCATTTTGGTTATAAGGAAGTTGCGTCCACCCCATCATACCAGTACCACGGTTCGCTTTAACTTGCTCAAAAGCATCATATGCGATAGGCAAGGCGTTTTTAATATCTAAATTTGTAAAGCCTTGTTCCTCTCCAATAAAGTCCGCCATCATGTTGTTGTAATCGAGTTTTAATTCCATTTGCTTGCGCATTTTTTGATTATATCTTGCCATATAATCCTCCTTATTATATATAAGATATTATTATGATAATACACTTGGTAAAATTTGTCAATATAGGTCTTGTGATATTTTAAGATAAAAAACCCGTATTTTAACGAAAAAACCCGAGGTTAACTCGGGTTTTTTATTAAGATTCAAGTTCTTTAAGTTGTTTTTTCAATTTTTCTCTCGTATCAAGGTGAACGTTAAGTTTTGCTCTCTCCGCCTCAACTAACGCCTTAGGTGCTTTATCTAAGAAACCGTTATTTGATAACTTTCCACTCGCTCTTGCAATTTCCGCTTCAACCGTTTTAAGTTCCTTTTTAATTCTTTCAATTTCCTTGCTCATATCAACGAGTTCGCCCATTGGAATATAAATTTCCATACCTGCAACGATTTGAGATATAACCTTTTCTGAAAGCTCCTTTTTATCGACAATAAAGCAAACCTCAGAAACGCCTGCAAGTTTTTCGATATAAACAGAACCGTTTTTAACGGGCTTTTTGTTTTCCGTTTTAACGTATAGTTTAACCTTTTTAGAAGGTGCTGCACCAACAGTTGCTTTAACGTTACGAATACATTTAATAGTTTCTTTTACCGTTTCAATATCCTTAACACACGCAGAATATTTGAGTTTTGCGTTGTATCTTGGGAAATCGGCAACCATTATTGAGCCCTTAGCGTTTGGCATACTCTTATAAATTTTTTCCGTTATAAATGGAATAAAGGGATGTAAAAGTTTAAGTATTTCACCAAGAACGTATGTTAACACGCTTACCGTGTCTAAACGTTTTTTATCATCCTCCCCGTAAAGAACGGGTTTAGTAAGTTCAATATACCAATCGCAGAAATCATTCCAAACGAAATCGTAAAGATTTGCTAACGCAACGCCCATTTCATATTTTTCCATATTAACAGTAACGTCTTTAACCGTTTTATTAAGTTTAGAAATAATCCATTTATCCGCAGAATTTAACTTACACTCGGAAATAGGTAAAATTTCCTTACCTTCAACGTTTAATAACACGAACCTTGAAGCGTTCCAAATCTTATTCATAAAGTTTCTTGCGCCCTCGATTTTCTCATCAGAAAATCTCATATCACTACCAGGAGCAACCCCGTTAATTAAAGAGAAACGCAAAGTATCTGCACCGTATTTTGCAATAATTTCCGTCGGGTCAATACCGTTTCCTAACGATTTACTCATTTTTCTTCCTTGAGAATCACGAACTAAACCGTGGATTAGAACTTCCTTAAATGGAATTCTCTTCATATGTTCAAGACCTGAGAAAATCATTCTTGCGACCCAGAAGAAAATAATATCGTAACCGGTAACTAAAACGTCGGTCGGATAAAAATATTTTAAGTCCTCAGTAATATCTGGATATCCTAACGTTGAGAAAGGCCATAAAGCGGAAGAGAACCAAGTATCCAAAACGTCCTCGTCTTGTTTAACGTTGGTGCTATTGCACTTTGTACAAACCTTAACGTCCTCTTTAGAAATAATCATTTCTCCACAGTCTTGACAGTAGTATGCAGGTATTCTATGTCCCCACCAAAGTTGACGTGATACGCACCAATCCTTAACGTTCTCCATCCAGTTAAAGTAGATTTTAGAAAATCTTGCAGGAACAAATTTAACGCTTTTCTTTCTAACTACGTCAATAGCGGGCTCAGCCAAGGGTTGCATTTTAACAAACCATTGTTTTGAAACGATAGGCTCAACGGTATGTTTACATCTATAACAATGCCCTACTGCGTGGTGAAGTGGCTCAATCTTTTCTAATGCGCCAATTTCTTTTAATTCTTCTACCACCTTTTCTCTGCAAGAAAGAGCGTCCATACCGCAGTATTTACCCGCATATTCGTTCATCGTCCCATCGTCGTTAAGAACTTTTATTACGGGAAGATTATGGCGAAGCCCAACCTCAAAGTCGTTAGGGTCGTGCGCAGGCGTGATTTTAACTGCACCCGTACCAAACTCAAGTTCAACGTAATCGTCATATACTACGGGAATTTCTTTATTTACGATAGGAAGAATTAAGGTTTTACCCTTAAGACCTTCATACCTTTTATCCTTGGGGTTAAAGGCAACAGCAGTGTCGCCAAACATAGTTTCAGGACGTGAAGTGGCAACGGTTACGTATTGATTTTCACCCTTAACTTGATATTTTATATACCAAAGGTGGCTATCTTCGTCAACGTAATCAACTTCAGCGTCGGAAAGAGCCGTTTTACATTCGGGACACCAGTTAATAATTCTATCGCCCCTATAAATTAAGCCCTTTTCATATAGATTAACAAAAACTTCTTTTACCGCTTTAGAACATTTTTCATCCATAGTAAAAGCAAGCCTAGACCAGTCGCAAGAAGAACCTAACAATTTTAATTGTTCAATAATTCTTCCGCCGTACTTTTCCTTCCAAGCCCATGCTCTTTCTAAAAAGCCTTCCCTACCAACGTCCTTCTTGGTAAGTCCCTCTTTTGCCATTTGTTCAACTATTTTAACTTCCGTTGCGATAGACGCATGGTCAGTACCCGGCAACCATAATGCAGAATACCCTTGCATTCTCTTAAATCTGATGAGGGTATCTTGTAAAGTTTCATCCAGTGCGTGTCCCATGTGAAGTTGACCGGTAATGTTGGGCGGAGGTATTACGATGGTAAACGGAAGTTTGTCTGCATCAACTTCCGCTCTAAAATATCCGTTTTTCTCCCAATCCCTGTATATTTCGTTTTCGAATTCCGAAGGGTTATAAACCTTTGCCATTTCATCCATATGGCGAATCTCCTTAAAGTTTAACTACATATTCTAAGACATTATACATCAAAAAAGTTTTTGTGTCAACAAAACGTTGTCAAATAACGCCCGTAATTCATAAAATAAACTATATAAAAAATAATTTTATGGAGATTTTTATGAAAAAATTTTTAACACTAATACTATCGTGCATACTTATCGCCTTGCCTTTTTCCGGTTGTAAAGAAGAAGGCTTAAAAAAGGTAAAACTTAACGAAGTAACTCACTCGGTTTTTTACGCCCCCCTATACGTTGCTATTGAAAACAAATATTTTGAAGAAGAGGGCTTAGAAATTGAACTTACCAACGGTGGTGGCGCAAATAATTCTATGACGGCTGTTTTATCTGGAGATGCCCACATCGGACTAATGGGTCCTGAAACGGTTATTTACATTAAAAATCAAGAACGTAAGGATTTACCTAAGGTGTTCGGGCAACTAACCAAAAAGGACGGCTCTTTTTTAGTATCAAGAGTTGCTGAAGAAGATTTTAAATGGGAAAATCTAAAAGGCAAAGAGATTTTAGCAGGAAGAAAAGGCGGTGTTCCCGCAATGACTTTTGAATATGTATTAAACGAGAAAAATATGTTCGACGGCGTGGATTTTAAACTTAATTACGACGTGCAATTTAACCTTATGACAAGTGCGTTCTTATCAGGAACAGCAGATTATTGTACCGTTTTCGAGCCAACGGCGTCTGAATATGAAAAGGAAGGTAAATGGCATATCGTTGCAAGCGTTGGTGAAGCAAGCGGAGAAATCCCCTACACCTCTTTTATTGCATTAGATAGTTATCTTAAAAATAACGAAGATACTGTTAAGGGTTTCTTAAAAGCATTAAAAAAGGCATTTGAATATATTGAAACGCACACTGAATACGAAGTGGCAGAAAGTATAGTTAAACAATTCCCCTCAACAAGCATAACTTCGATAGAAACGTCTATTAAGAGTTATAAAAAAATCGATTCTTGGCAAAGAAATATGCAAGCAACTGAACAAAGTTTTGACAGATTACAAGACGTTATGAAAAATGCAAACGAACTTGACAATAAAGTTGCTTTTAACGACCTAGTAGATAATAAATACGCAAAGGAAATTTTCGGATAAAAAATTAAAAATTCACACGGCGGATAAAATTATGAAAAAACTATTAGAAATTAAAAACGTATCGTTAACCTATCAAACGTTAACTGAAGAAAACGAGGCGGTAAAAGGACTTAATTTTGAATGCCAAGATGGAGAATTTTTATCAATTATAGGTCCGTCGGGATGCGGAAAGACAACAGTTTTATCACTTATTGCAGGACTAATTACACCCACCGACGGGGAAATTTTAGTTGATGGAAAAAAGGTAGAGTCTAATCTTAACCTTGGGTATATGCTACAAAAAGACCAACTATTTCCTTGGCGGACTATTGAAAAAAACGTTTTCTTACCCCTTGAAATTAAAAAAATTAACACGGAAGAAAATAGAAATTACGCCCTTAATCTACTTGATAAATATGGGCTTGCAAACTTTAAGAAAAACTACCCAGACCAGTTATCGGGAGGCATGCGTCAACGTGTTGCGTTAATAAGAACTCTTGCCTCTAAACCTAAACTATTGCTACTTGACGAACCCTTTTCTGCATTAGACTATCAAACGAGGCTATCCGTTTGCGACGACGTATACAAGATAATAAAAGCCGAGAGAAAGACTGCCGTTTTGGTCACTCACGATATATCAGAAGCAATCAGTATGTCTGACATAATCATAGTGCTTTCCGATAGACCTGCTCGCGTTAAATCAATTTATCGACCAAACTTAATCGGCAACCTTCCTATTAATAAAAGGGAGTGTCCGGAGTTTTCCTACTATTTTGAAAAACTTTATAAGGAGTTAAACTAATGAAAAAGGAAACGACATATTCCCCCTCTCATATAGCTTACTTAAAAAAGGTAAAAAGAGAAACATTAACCGTTTGGATTTTACGCTTTTCCATACTTATAGGATTTCTACTATTATGGGAACTCTTGGCAGTACTAAACGTTATAGATTCATTTATTACAAGTTCTCCCTCTAAAATGGCAAAGACTTTAGTTGAACTATTTAGAGAAAGTAATATGTTATATCATATCGGCGTAACCCTATATGAAACACTTTTAGGTTTTTTCTTAGCCGTTTTATTGGGATATTTAGTTGCCCTTATATTATGGTGGTCGGAGCGAACGAGAAGAGTTTTAGAGCCCTATATTGTAGTGCTAAACAGTTTGCCAAAAATTGCGTTAGGTCCTATTATTATAGTTTGGTGCGGTAGTGGTAGTAAAGCAATAATTTTTATGGCAATTCTAATTAGCGTTATCGTTGCAATAATTACAATGTTAAACGGCTTTTTAGCAATAGAAAAAGATAAAATATTACTGCTTAAGTCAATGGGTGCAACCAAAATACAAATTATGCTAAAACTTATTATCCCCGGTAGTACCCCCACTTTAATTAGCATGCTTAAAATAAGCGTTGGTATGGCGTGGATAGGTTCTATAATGGGCGAATACTTAGTGTCAAAGGCTGGACTTGGATATTTAATAGTATACGGCAGTCAAGTATTTAAACTCGATTTAGTTATGGCAACCACTTTAGTTTTATGCGCACTTGCAACCTTAATGTATTCTATCGTATCAATGGTAGAAAAGAAGATTATTAAGGGAAAATAGAAAAACGGCGAAATTTCGCCGTTTTTTTATTTATAGCAATATGCAAATAACTCCGCCACGTCCTTCGTTAACTATTCTATTTACCGTTCTACGCATTTTTTTCTGCGTTTCTTTTGGCATGCCACTTGCTTTTCCCGTTAAACCCTCCCCTACGATTTCTTGTAAGGATTTTCCGAACATATTAGCCTCTAATATGCCCGTTGGGTTTTCGTCGTATTTGCTTACTATATAATTAACCATATCTTCGCCCTGTTTTTGATTGCCTACGATAGGCGAAACTTCGCAAGAAACGTCAACTTTCATTATATGTAAACTTGGTGCGGTAGCCTTAATTTTTACGCCGTAACTACCCTTTTTCTTAACAAGTTCCGGCTGTGCTAAAGACATTTCCTCAAAAGACGGCATTACTACACCGTATCCGCTTTCTTCCGCCTCGCTTAAAGCCGACTTAATTTTATCAAATTTTCTTCTTTCCGAGGCAAAACCTTTAATAAAGGACATTAGTTCGTAGTCCCCGTTAATCTCTTCACCACACTCGTCGGAAAGCACTTTATAAAAAAGCCCCTCTTTAGCAGTTAGTTGATATTCTCCCGTTCCATAGCCAAGTTTTAATTCGCTTAATGAAAGATTGTCAAACTCCTCACTATCGGAAAACGCACCTACTAAAACGCCAAAGTCTTTCATTTTAGAAATATCTAAAGATGCCGTTTTAACCTTTTCAATTATTTCACTTATAATTTTACTTTCTGCAGGAAGAGCCCTAAGCCAATTAGGTATACCTACGTTTATCCCCGTCATAGGAAACTCAAACAATACTTTTTCCATAATAGAAGATATATCTTCTGGAGTTAAGGATAAAACGTTAGTTGCTATTACTGAAACACCGTATTTTTTCTCTAAATAGTCTACAGTTTTAATGGCAGTTTCGCCGTTAGGCTCTGCTGAATTCAATAAAATAATATAGGGTTTTTTACATAATTCAAGTTCCCTTGCAACACGTTCTTCAGTTTTAGCAAAACTTTCCCTTGGTATATCACCGAAAGAACCGTCTGAAGTAACTAAAATTCCTATGGTAGAATAATCGGTAATTACCTTATTCGTGCCTATTTCTGCCGCTTGCTCAAAAGGAATTTGTTTTTCGCTCCACGGTGTTTTAACAAGTCTTGGTTTATCGTCTTCCATATGCCCCGTAGCACCCTCAGCAAAGTAGCCGACGCAATCAACAAGTCTTACGTTTGCCGTAGCTTTGTTTTTAAACTTTACCTTGACTGCATTTGCGGGAACAAACTTAATTTGCGTAGTCATTATGGTTTTGCCGTCTGCTGATTGAGGCATTTCTTCCGTTGCAATTTGCTTTTGAAGTCTATCACTAATATTAGGAACAACAAAATTCTCCATAAATTTAGTGATAAAAGTGGATTTACCCGTTCTAACAGGCCCAACAACACCAATATAAATATCACCGCCCGTGCGTTTAGCAATATCAGTATAAATATCGAATTTTTCCATAAAAAACCTCCCATACGTTACATCGGTAATATATGAGAGGATTTTGTAATTTATGAGAAAATTTTCTAAACTTTATTTTTTTGTTCTTCCTGTTTTTTGAGCCTTGCCTTAATTACCATACCCTTAATAGAAGTAGGATGCTCGTCACCAGATAGCATTCTTTTAATGTTTTTACGGTGAGCATACCAAGTAAAGCAACATAATAACAGTATTAACATGGAAGTAATAATATAAAAAGTTGTCGTCACGCTATCTGTAATTGCGTTATATTTTAGAAACAACCTAATTCCACTACAAATAGCAGGCGGAGTTGTTGCAATAAACGACCCCATTGCGCCAAATTCGGTAAAATATATAAACAAAACTGCGCACACCAACGCCATTATCATAACGATTGCCCAATTTAAGCCGTTAACGCTTTCACAAACGATTAAAACGCCTATAGTTGAAGCAATACCCTTTCCACCCTTAAACTTTAACACTGCAGGATAAATATGCCCTAAAACTACAGAAAGCCCACATAGATAAATGGCAAAATCAGATATAGCAAAACTTGAATTTTCAAATATCTTACCCTTAAAAACAAAATAAGCAACGAGGGTTGGAATAGCACCTTTCAAAACGTCAAGCAAAAAGGTAAAAAGTCCCGTTTTAAGACCAAACGTCCTACTCATATTTAGAGTCCCCGGATTTCCGCTTCCAACCGTTCTGATATCCATCTTTTTAGTTTTTGATATAATAAGTGCCCAATTTATATTTCCTATAAAATAACTGCATACGGCAAATATTATAAGCAAAATACTATTCAGCATCATCTTTCTCCCTTATAACGATATTTATAGGTGTTCCCTCAAAACCAAAAGCGTTTCTTATACTATTTTCAAGGTATCTCTTGTATGAAAAATGCATTAACGTTTGGTCGTTAACAAACAAAATAAAGGTGGGCGGAACGGTATCCGCTTGAGTAATGTAGCCAATTTTAAGCCTTTTACCATTTACTGAAGGTGGTTCGTTGGCTCTTACGCAATCAAGAATAAGTTCATTAAGTTTACCGATAGAAACCTTCTTTCTTGAGTTTTCTAAGGCAAGATTACAAAGAGAAAGTATTTTTTCCGTTCTCTGTCCAGTTTTTGCCGAAACGTATACGGGTAAAACGTAATCCATAAACTTTAAGTCTTCTCTTAATTTTTCATTAAACTTATTGATGGTGTTAGTATCCTTTTCAATCAAGTCCCACTTATTCATAACGATAACGGAGGGCTTTTTTTGTTCGTGAACGTACCCGCAAATCTTAACGTCTTGCTCCGTTATACCGATAGACGAATCCACCATTATAACGCAAACGTCTGCCCTTCTGATAGCACCTAATGCCCTTAAAACGCTATAATATTCAAGGTCTTCGTCAACGTTTTTCTTTTTTCTAATACCTGCAGTATCAATTAAGGTATAATCCTTACCATCGTAAACAAAGGGCGTATCTATTGCATCTCTCGTAGTTCCCGCAATATCTGAAACGATTGTGCGGTCAAATCCTAACAATTTATTGCACAAACTTGATTTACCCGCATTAGGCTTACCAACTACGGCAATTTTAGTAGAATTATCCTCTTTTTCACTACCTATCTTATCTAAATTTGCAACTACCTCATCTAAAAGGTCGCCAATACCAGTGCCATGCTCAGCGGAAATACCAAAGGGCTCACCAAGCCCTAAATTATAATACTCGTATAATTTTAGAGGGTCGTAATTATCAAGTTTATTTACCGCCAAAACAACAGGTTTACCCGATTTACGTAAACGTGTAGCGATATCCTCGTCACTTGAACAAAGCCCCGTCTTAACATCGGTAAAAAATATAATAACGTCCGCCGTTTCTATTGCAACTTCCGCTTGTTTTTGAATATGTCTCCACATTTCGTCGGTAGACTTAAGTTCTATACCTCCGGTATCAACCAAGGTAAAATAACGACCGCACCACTCTGCGTCCGCATATAATCTATCCCTCGTTACACCAGGAAAATCTTCTACTATTGAAATTTTTCTTCCGCAAACCTTGTTAAAAAAAGTTGATTTTCCAACGTTAGGTCTGCCTACTATAGCCACTAATGGATTTGCCACTTTTCTCGCCTCTTAATCTATCGTTATTTAATACTATTTAATATTTTTTCAAAATAATCGGGAATCGGTGCGTTAAACGTCACCGTCTTTCCCGTGGTTGGGTGAACGAACTGCAACGTCTTTGCGTGAAGAAGTTGTCCGTTCAACTTAAATTTTTGATTTTTATATCCGTACTCTGGGTCGCCTACTACGGGGTGACCTTTATACTTAGCGTGAACTCTTATTTGGTGCGTTCTGCCCGTTTTTAGGGAAAATTCACAAAGAGTATTTTTACTAAATCGTTTTATCACCTTAAAATCGGTAATCGCCTTTCTTCCCGATTTCGTAACCGCCATTTTTGTTCTACACTTAGGGTCTCTTCCTATAAAGGTTTCAATAGTCCCCTCATCTTCTTTAAGAACACCCTCTAAAAGAGCGACGTATATTCTTTTACAAGTTTTATTTTCTATTTGTTTTGCTAAAGAAAGGTGCGCCTTGTCATTTTTTGCAACTACTAATAACCCCGACGTGTTTTTATCAATTCTATGAACTATACCCGGTCTTATCACCCCATTTATACCTGATAAATTATCAATATGGTACAAAAGCGCGTTAACGAGAGTTTTATCTTTGTTGCCGTTACCTGCGTGTACGGTCATACCTTGCGCCTTATTTATTACTGCGATATCTTCGTCTTGATACACTACGTCTATAGGGATATTTTCCGGTTCTGCGTAAGACGTTTCTACTTCTGGTAGAGATAGAATAAACTCCACTTCGCCCTTTATAATATATTTTGACTTAATTGGACAATCTAAAACTCTAACGAAATCTAAATCAAATATTTTTTTTAGATATGACCTTGTAAGATTAGTTTGTTCCGCCAAAAAAACGTCCGCCCGCTTACCTAAATCGGTAGAAGTTGACGTTACTTTTAATTCAGCCATTTCTACTTAGCCTCGCTGTTTTTTTCAGTTTTTTTAAATATTGCACTTTCATCAAGAAAGAAAAAATGAACGATAAAAAATATCACCCCAAAAGTCAATAATATATCGGCAAAGTTAAAGATGGGAAAACTAATAAAATCAAACTTGATAAAATCGGTAACACCATTATATAAAAGCCTATCTATAAAATTTCCAACAGTCCCTGAAAATATTAAAACAGTTGAAACGGAAAGAGTTTTATACCTATTAATTAAAGCATAAAAATATGCGCCAACAAAAGCAATTAACGCAAAACACGTTATCACCTTAAAAAAGATTTGAGCCCAAGACTTTCCTGCCAAAAATGAGAAAGCCGACCCCGTGTTTACCGTGTAAGTAAAGGATAATATTCCCCTTATAAACACTGTGTTTCCTTGACTTTTATATAAATTTGAAAACCAAAATTTAGTTAATTGGTCTAACAAAACTAAAATGGCAACGAAAAATATAGGTAAAACTACCCACAATATTACATCTTTTATTCCATTAATCCTAATTCTTTGCATAAATCCTCTAATTCAAGTTTGCCGGGGTTTAAAACCTCGTCAATATTAAAACCGCTATCGCTTGTAACTGCAATAAAATCATTAACACGTTCTTTTGGAGTTATTGCAATATTTTCAGTAACAGAAGTTAATTTTTTACCCATATTTGAAATTATATCTTCTGCATTATTAGTAGATAAACTTTCGTCCAACGCCTCTTTAAGTTTAACGGACTTTTGAATTGTTGCGTAATTTGGGTATTTTTCCTTTAGAAACTCAAAATAATTTTTCCAATTAGTAGAGAATTTTTTTAGGTTTTCTAAGACTAATAAATACTTAAGCCTACTACTCTCTTCTATTTCGTTCGCCTTTTCTTTAGCAGATAAAAGGGTAGCGGAAATAAGAGCGTCCTTTTCCTTAAACCCCTTTAGTTCCTCCGCTAAACGCTTATTTTCTTCAAGCAAAACGGCTATTCTATCCTTTTGATTATTAAGTTTTGTTTCGTACTCATATTGAGATGAAGTTAATAATTTTCTAACTTCTTCTATAGTGTACTTTTTCTTACTTAATTCCAAAATCTAATCCTCTTATCTATTTTGTAGCGTTGTTTTCTCTAATTTTTTCTATCATAGAAGTTTTAAGTTCATATAATTCGTCAGATAAATCTACCTTATATACGTGAGGTCTATCAATACGTTTATATTCATCCCAAAAACTTTCAAGTTCCCTTTTCGCATACTCCTTTATTTCCTTCATTGAAGGCATATCGTACACCAACTTACCGTTTTTAATAACATCTACGTGAAGTTTTCTAACAACGTAATTTTCAAACTTTGTTTTTTTCCATCTTTCGGTGGGGTGTGTTAAAACTAAAGGTTTGCTTTCATCGATATCTTCTTCCCCTCTTAAGAATATGCAGTCCGCCTCCGCCTTTCCCGAACTCTTATCGTATACTCTATAAATATTCTTAAACCCGGGGTTGGTAATTTTTTCGGCATTATTAGAAAGTTTAATTTTAGGCTCGAAAACACCCTCTTGAGTTTCTATTGCCGAAAGTTTATACACTCCACCTAATGCAGGCATATCTGCACTCGTAATAAGTCTGGTACCAACACCCCATGAATTTATTTTTGCGCCTTGATTTTTAAGCGAACTTATCGAATATTCGTCAAGGTCCCCAGAAGCACAAATTATCGTATCATTAAAGCCTGCATCATCAAGCATTTCTCTCGCCTTTTTAGATAGATATGCAAGGTCACCAGAGTCTAACCTAATCCCCTTTGGTTTTCCCCCTTTCTCCTTAACTTCCTTAAACACTTTAATTGCGTTAGGAACACCTTGTTTTAGTGTATCAAAAGTATCAACTAAGAGTAAAACATTATCTGGATACACGTCCGCATAAGCCTTAAATGCAGTATATTCGTCCTTAAAATTCATAACCCAACTGTGAGCATGCGTACCCGCAACGGGAATATCAAACATTTTGCCCGCCATTACGTTAGAGGTAGAATCGCAACCGCCGATAACCGCCGCTCTCGCTCCGTAAATGCCCGCATCAGGTGCTTGCGCACGCCTTAAGCCAAATTCCATAACGATATCGTTTTTAGCAACGTAACGAATCTTAGCAGCCTTGGTTGCTATAAGCGTTTGGAAGTTCATTATATTTAAAATGGCAGTTTCAATAAGTTGCGCTTGCATAACCGGGGCTTTAACCGTTAAAATGGGTTCTCCGGGAAAAACAACCGTGCCCTCAGGAACGGCATAAACGTCACCCGTAAACTTGAACGCTCTTAAAAACTCTAAAAATTCCTCGCTAAATATTTTTAGACTTCTTAAATATTCTATTTCCTCGTCACCAAACTTTAGGTTAAGAATATAATCCACTACTTGTTCTAAGCCACAAGCAAGCGAATATGTTATCATTCCGTTTTGCCTAAAAAACACGTCAAACACGGCGATTTCTTCACGTCTACCCTTTTGAAGGTAGCCGTTCATCATAGTAAGTTGATAAAGGTCGGTAAGTAACGTTAAATTTCTCTCGTTCATAATTTTCTACCTGTAACTATAATTTTTTTGATAACTTTAATTTAGAATATTACTCTTCAATTTAAACTTTAGTATAACACAATGAAAAATTTTTGTAAATACAATTAACTAAAGAATTATTATAAAAAATAAAAAACCGCCAAAAAGTTGGCGGTTTTACAATTTAGACAAAATACTAATTTTCTGCGTTGATAGATTTTATAAGTTCTACTATTTCTTCTGCTATACTTTCATTAAGATTAGAATCCTTGCTTTCAACCATAACTCTAATTTTAGGTTCTGTTCCAGACGCTCTAATCATTAATCTACCTTTATCAGTAAGTTTTGCGTTGTATTTAGCAACGGTTTTTGCCAATTCTTCACTATTGATAACCCTAAATTTATCCCTTACTACAACGTTAACGTTAGTTTGAGGATAGAGATTAACGCTAATCAACTCTGAAAAATCTTTATTTTCTTCAACTATCATATTAGCAACGATTATTGCAGAAAGTATTCCGTCCCCAGTGGTTGCAATGTCTTTTAATATAATATGTCCGCTTTGCTCTCCACCTAAGGAAAGGTTTTTTTCCACTAATTTTGCAAGAACGTATTTATCACCTATATCCGTTCTTAAAAGTTCAATACCTTCCTCTTTTAACGCCTGTTCTATACCCATATTAGTATGGCTCGTTCCAACAACGGTATCGTCAGATAATTTCCCAAGTTTTTTTAAGTATTTAGAAAGCCCGTAGATAATCATATCTCCGTCTATAATCTCGCCTTTTTCCGTACACGCAATAAGCCTATCAGCATCCCCATCAAAAGCAAAACCCATATCCGCCTTATACCTTTCCACACGCCTTACTAAATTTTCAGGGTGTAATGCACCACACTTATGATTGATTTTTAAGCCCTCGTCCGTACTGTTAGAAGCAATAACGTCTGCACCAAGTTTTCTAAATACTTCCGGTGCAATTCTTATTGAAGCACCGTGAGCGCAATCTAACACTATGGTTTTGCCTTGTAATAAATTTTTACTCTTTGAAATGAGGAATTTTTTATACTCTTTTACTAAGTTATATTCTTGAACGTAACTTCCTATCTCGGGAAAATCGTTTGTTTTTTCGTGTATAAATTGACGTTCTATGCGCTCTTCTTCCTTATCTCCGAGTTTATAACCTTCTGAATTAAAAACCTTAATTCCGTTATATTCTGCACTATTATGCGACGCAGAAATTACAACACCGTAATCCGCCTTAATATATTTCGTTAAATATGCAATACCTGCAGTAGGCACAACGCCCACGTCAATAACGTTTGCACCACCGCTCATTGCACCGCTCGCAACGCCTAAAGTTAAATACGAGCCTGATATTCTCGTATCACAACCTATCAATATCGTCGGTCTATGCTTTAACACCGACAAAGCGTTGCCAACCTTATACGCAACGTCAAAGGTTAAATCTTCGTTAACCTTTCCCCTTAATCCATCAGTTCCAAAAAATAAACCCACTTTATTTCTTCTCCTTATACGTTTTTAAATATTGCTCGGCACGGTTTGCTTTAACTTCCTGCCTAACCCTACCTATAACGAAATCATTTTCATTAACGTTATTAGTTACCGTTGTGCCTGCGCAAATATATGCGTTATCTTCAATCGTTACGGGTGCAATTATATTACAGTTGCTCCCTATAAAACAGTTATCTCCAACAACCGTTCTGTACTTAACTTTGCCGTTATAATTTACGAAGATTGCACCACAACCTATATTGCAGTCTTTTCCAATATCAGCATCTCCGACGTAGGCTAAGTGATTTACTTTACTACCCTCTCCAACCACTGCATTTTTAACTTCGCAAAAGTTACCTATCTTTGCGCCGTCTCTTATATCGGCTTTAGGTCTAAGCCTTGCAAATGGCCCAACGTAACACCCTTCACCCACCTTTGCATCTTCACATTGGCTAAAGTTAATAGTGGAATTTTTTCCTATCACGCTATTTTTTATGTAGCAGTTAGGCATAATCACCGCACCGTCTTCTATAATGGTGTTTCCTTCAATACGGTTATTTTCGTATATTATTACGCCCTCTCCGATTATTACGCTATCATCAATAAAGACACTTTTCTTATCAAGTAAAGTATATTTTCCACCCTTCATAATACTATCCTTAATTATATTTTGTTTTACACATTTTTATATTATATGGGTAAAAAACACCCTTGTCAAGTAAATAATTTATCGAAAATTTGCGTTGTTTTCGCAAAAATAGTCGAATTTTGCTTTTTTTCGACAAACACGATTTTAAATTTTAGGGGTAAATTTTAGTATTTAGGAAAGTTAACACTTTTTAACCCTAAAAAATTCAAATCGTGTTAAGGTTATTTTATAAAAAAATTATTATAAAAAAATTAAAAATTTTTGTATTTCTCACCCTCTTGACTTCAATTATCAATATATGTTAAACTATTATCGGAGGTTAAAATGATAGGTTTAATCGTAGCAATGGAAAGGGAAGCATTAAGCGTCATCCCTAATATTAAAGATAAAAAAGAAAAAGCTTATGCTGGAAAAAAGATTTTAGAAGGCAAACTTTTCGGCAAGGAAATAGTATTAATAATCACAGGTATCGGCAAGGTTAGTTCGGCACTTTCAACACAAGCGTTAATAGACAATTATAAAATTGACACTGTTGTTAATTTCGGCTCGGTTGGTGCAATCAATAAAAAACTTTCCGTTGGCGAATATTGTATAGTAGAAAAATGTTGCCAATTTGACTTCGATTTAAGGGAAATTGACCCAGTACCTCTCGGTTACATCCAAGACTACGATAGAGTTTTCTTTAATACGTTTTGCCCTGCATCTCTTCCTTATAAAAAAGTAACCCTTGGCACTTCTGATAAATTTACTTCAAAAAAGGAAATCATTGATGAGATTTCCTTAATGGGTGTGGATATTAGAGATATGGAAGGCTCGGCAATTGCACAAGTGTGCACTTCTAATAACGTTAAGTTAATTATGCTAAAGGGCATAACCGACGTTTATGGACTCGGTACAGACGGAGAGCAGTTTATTAAAAATCTAAAAACCATTAGTGAAGGCTTCTTAGATAATCTAAAAACAATTTTTAATAGTTTGTAAAAAAAGAAAATGCAAGAATTATATCTTGCATTTTTTAATAAAAAAAATCGGCAAGCAGTTTTTACTTACCGATTAAAATGGAGCTGCTAACCGGAATCGAACCGGTGACCTCATCCTTACCAAGGATGTGCTCTACCATCTGAGCCATAGCAGCATTTTCTTAAAACGCTTACTTATTATACTTAATTAAAAATTTTTTGTCAATAATAAAAGGGTAATTTTTCAAAATAATTTTTATTTTTATAAACAAAAAGAAAAAGACGCAAAATTAAATTGCGTCTTTTATCATATATTTATGCGTTTAACTAATTTTCAGTCTGTTCTTCTGCAAGATTTTCCTCTTCTTCACTCTTTGGGGTTAAAGCAATTTTTGAAACCTTAGTACCCTCGTCAATCCTCATAATTCTAACACCTAAAGTATCTCTACCTATCTTGCTAATATCTGAAGAAGAAACTCTAATTATAGTACCGTTATTAGTAATAATCATAACGTCTTGCTCGCTGGAAACGAGTTTAAGACTTGCAAGTTTACCCGTTTTAGCATTGAACACACCCGCTTTTACACCTTTACCGCCACGATTTTGCGTTCTGTAATCGTCAAGAGAAGAACGTTTACCAAATCCGTTTTCCGTCATTGTAATAACTTCAAGGTCACCGTTAATTACCGACATATCTATAACGTAATCGTCACCCGATAGTTCAATACTCTTAACACCTTGAGTATCTCTACCCATTGCCCTAACGTCAGTTTCGGCAAACCTAATACATTTACCCTCGTGCGTTGCAACTATAACGTCGTTTTCACCGGAGGAAAGTTGAACAGAAATAAGTTCGTCCCCTTCAACGATACTAATAGCAATTTTACCAACCTTTCTAATACTTGCAAATTCAGATAGTGCCGTCTTTTTAATAAGTCCGTTTTTGGTTGCAAGCATCATATAGCCTTCAGCACCTTGCTTTAACGGCAACATTGCACAAACCTTTTCGCCCTCTGATAATTGCAATAGGTTAACAATCGCCCTACCTCTTGCCGTTCTTTGTGCTTCTGGGATAAAGAAACCTTTAAGACTATATACCCTACCCCTATCGGTAAAGAATAAAATATCGTCGTGAGTGGAAGAAACGAACATATTATCAACAAAATCTTCTTCCTTAGGCTTGTGTGCCATAACTCCCTTTCCGCCCCTATGTTGCGTCTTATAATCGGCAACGGGAACTCTCTTAACGTATCCAAGGTGAGTTAAACTAATTACAACGTCCTCTTCAGGAATCATATCGGCAATATCAATATCACCATAATCGTAGGATAGTTCAGTTTTTCTTTCGGAAGAATACTTTTGCTTAATCTCTTCCATATCCGCTCTAATAATAGCCTTAACTCTACTTTCGTTAGCAATAATATCTTTTAGGTCGGTAATTAAATTTTCTAACGCAACGAGTTCTTCTTTGAGTTTATTAACCTCCATACCCGTTAAACGTTGCAATCTCATTTCAAGTATTGCGTTTGCTTGACGTTCTGAAAGTTCAAAGTTTTCCATTAAACTTACTACTGCAGTATTTTTATCGGCAGATTTTTTAATAACTTCAATAACTTCGTCGATATTTGCTAAAGCAATTAAAAGACCTTTAACGATATGTTCTCTTTCTTCTGCCTTTGCAAGTTCGTATTTAGTTCTTCTTAAAATTACCAATTGTTGATGAGCAATGTAGTGCCCTAAAATTTCTTT
>JAZONF010000008.1:0-41787 GCA_045654365.1 Christensenellaceae bacterium
TAAAATGCATGGAGATTGGGCAAAACTTGTTCAGTTTGAAAAAGATAAAGAAAAGCAAAGAAAAAGAGAAGAAGCGGAAGTTGAATTAACCAAAAAATTGTCGGACGCGACTCATAAAGTTGCGAGTGGAATAACAAAAAAGATTAATCAAATAAATACATCAACTGCAGAAAAAATAGTCTTAGAAGAGATTGAAGCTTTTAAACCTTTGATAGGATTTAAGGCTTCTGTGGATGCGGCAAAAAAGAAAATAATTATAAGTCAAACTGCGAAAGACAAAAAAGTAGCGGACATAGTTTATAATATGCTAGTCTTTAATGGGGTTCCTAAAACAGATATTATTTATTCTAATGGAGATGACCCCGAAACTAATTTGCCCGAAAACGACATATATGGTTATCTAAGAAAGTTTTTTGTTCAAAGTGCATCTAATCAAATGATATATGCTTTATTTATAACTAGTGAAAATGTTATAAATATTTCTAAAGATGCACCGGCGGTAAGTTGGGGCGTTTTAATGGAAATAGGGGCGGCCTGGATAACTCAAAGTGACCATTGGATATTTAATATTAATGATTTTAAGCCAGAAGCTCCGCTTAACATAGAGGATAAGTGGGTTGTAATAAAAAAGTCTGATGGAGTAATTTCTTTAACTGCCGCAATGGTCAACAGTTTTTGCAATAAGATTATTATGACATGTGAAGCTTGTGGGTATTCTCATAAAAGTTTTGAAATAAATAAAAGTCATTTGGTTAAAAATTATGTAACGGTTTACGAACCTGATTAAAAACAAAAAAAGGTCTGGTGGGAAAATCCACTAGACCTTTTGCTATTCAGTTGTTATTTAGTTTTTAGTTTACTATTAATCCTTACTTTTTTCAAAAGAACTTTTTCTAGTTCGTCGTAGTTAATAAACCACGTGTTACCGTGAAAATATCTCGTTACCAACTTTGATTTCATATGACGTGACACGGTTGCCTTGTCTATCTTTCGGTTAGGGTAGTCCTTATTAAACTGCGTAACGCAATCTCTTAAACAACGTAGTCGTGGCATCGTTGCCGGTTCGCTAATTTTTCTTGGATTTACCATTTTGAAAAACTGCTTATGGTCGATAAGCCACTTGCCGTTAGTTATGATATAACGTATGTCATTGTCGTGAGCAAAACGCCTTAAATTAGGACGGCGAATTATCGTATCGGGGTCGGCGTTTGAGAACATTCTCATAAGTTCGCCCGAAGAAATTAAAGTATTCATTTTCGTTCACCTCCACCTTGAAAAAATGCGTAAAGCTCGTCCACGTTAATAAGCCACGAGTTGCCGTATTTTAGCGTAGTAATTTTACCTTTTTTACAAAGTTCTCGTAAAAAATACCACGAAATGGGAGAGTCGGGGTCTTGTGCTTTCATTTCCTTTATAACGTCGCTAATGCGCCTTAATTTTGGTATATACATAAGTCCTCCTATTTCTTGCCTGTGATAACGTCAAGAGCGTTTAGAGCGCGTTCTTGAGTGTCTGGCATGAAGTGGCTATAAACTTCCAAAGTGACCGTTGATTCGCTGTGTCCTAAGTATTTAGTAACCGTTTGAATGGGCACGCTTTGAGTGAGTAGTACGCTACAATAAGTGTGGCGAAGTCCGTGACAGCAAACGTGCTTAAAGCCGTTATCTTTTTCAAACTTGTCTAGCCATTGCCTAACCACACCAATTCCTGCTGGTTGACGGTAAACGTTAGATACGATATAGGTTGAATCTAAATGCTCGTCAAACTTGTCGTCGGCTTCCCTAAACCAATCTTGGAACTTAATTAAGTCGTTCAGCAAATCTTGGGGTAGGGGAATAATACGTTTTGAAGTTTTGGTTTTTGGGTCTTTTTCGTACGTGCCAACGCTCGAAGAATAAATTCGGTTGCGTTGTATATGTACTACCTTGTGCTCAAAGTCGATATCCGACCATCTAAGCCCTTGCAGTTCACTAATTCTTACACCCGTTAAGATTAAAAATTTTAACGGAACCTTTTTATAAATTAGTTCGTCGGGCATTCTATCAAGTGCTTTGATAAACTCTTGCGACTCGGTAATAGAATAGACTTCCTTTTCAGCTACTTCACGGATAGAAATGTTGCTATTTCCAACGCCTATCTTAGTCATACAAACGGGATTCTTGGTTATCCAGTCGTATCTTATAGCTTCGTTGAAAATGGTTCTTAAAACACGCCTAACGCCTTTAATGGTTTCGGATGCGTAGAACTGTTCCGTTTCAATAACTTCAAAATACTCCTTAAAGTTTAGGTCGTAAAACTCGCAAATCTTTTCAGCCGTCTTGGTTTGAATATTGGCGTTAAGCTTTTTCATTCGATACGCAGAATTTGCCGTTAGAATTTTTTGCCTTGCAAGTTCTCTAAAATTTACCTTTTCGGGCAAGTCCTTTTTAAGTTTTACAAGTCCACGTTGTGGTTTTCTTCCAAACGTATCAAGATAAAGCTGAATATGTCTTACGGTTATTTTGTTGATGGGTTGGTCGTAAAGGAACGAGTCTTTTAAGTACTCGTTAAATTTTTCTACGATTTTACTACTACGAACGTAATAGTTGATGGACAAAGTTGTTTTCGTTCTTTGTAACCATTCTTCAGCAAGTTTTGGGAAGGATAAAATTTCCGTTCGCTCGCCGTTTAATGCTTTTTGATAAAGTTCATTTAAGGAATCTTCAAACGCGTTAGCTTCACGTTCTACTAGTTTAGTAAACTTTGCACGAGACAGACCGTCGTCGTTCGTGATGCGTTTATAACGAACTTTGCGTTTCATTGTGTCTAAATCTACGCCGTAGGCTTGGATTTTAGCTGTGAGAACGCCTTTTTTATTGGTCGTTATATTAAAATAAGCCATAGTTTACCTCCTTAATTTATATTGTTGATATAGTCAAGCAGACTTTCAACGTCAATCAAAATTTTCTTGCCCGAACGTAGCGAACGAATTTTATTTTCGTTTACCCACGAACGTATGCAGTGCATAGTGATAGCCGTGTCCTTGTCTTGCGTTTTAATTATATCGAGAGCTTGTTTGATGCTTCTTAGCAATATATTAACCTCCGTTTAAGTTGGAGACGGCGGGTTATCTCCGATTTCTTCGTTACGTGCCGTTTCTTATAAAACTTCTAACATTATCATTCTTGCCGTAACCCCGCGTGCGAACTTTTCGTTCCAAAAACAGTGGTCAAATTTGTACCACAAATCACGCAATTCCTGTTTCATTAATCGCTTATATCATATTTTTCTATTGCGCTGGTTGAATATACGTGGTTTGTTCAAAGCAGTTTTCTCTACTTCGAGCTTTTAACTTGTTCTTGCAGAGCCTTAAAGCCCGCCATAATCAAGTCCACCTTAGACATAGAGTGGGTTTTCAAAAAGTCGTCGATAGCGTCGGCGTCTTTTCTTGGGATGCTCGTACCCCAAACTTTATTTTGTTGATGTCTTTTTTCTCTATGAACTTCTTCGTACTTTCTTCTTGAAACTCTAATAGGTGTATCTTCTTTTCTTTCCATAATATTTTCTCCTTAATATACGTAAATAATTTCGTTTAAGATTTCTTCTTCAATCAAACGCTTTTTCTCGTTTTCTAGTTGAACGTCTTTTATGTAGTCGCCAGTTCTTTTGAAACACTCATCGCTAGATAGCTTTTCATACATAACGTCGTAAAGCTCGTTTGCTGCTTTATCGGTGGCGTGAAGTAGGGCGGGTAAGTCTACAATCGTCCAATCCACACCAATATCTTTTAAGTATTGGTATTTAAGATTTCCCCATTTGCCGTAAACTTGTTTTTTGTACGGATGGGTGCGTTGATATTCAATTACTTCTTCAACTGTTAAGCCTTTCATAAACTTTCTTACCTCCAAGCGCTTCTCGTATTAACACGATTATCATATCCGAGAGGGAAAGTCAAGCACTTTTACGAAAAAATTTGAAAATATTTTAAAAGAATTTTTCTGTCGCTAAAAAGAGTAGGGGAGTTTACGTAGTGAAGCGAAAATCGGGTTTCCCGATTGTTCAAGAAAAGTCAGATATGGCAAAAATCGGTCGATTTTGGCAATTCTCTTTACCTGCTTCTCAAAACTAACTAATTCCCAAAATTTTAGCACAATGGACAAACCTATTTGCTTGCAAGTTTTTTACGTTGTTATTACGTTTGCTTGCCTAAATTTTTCTACGATTCGGTACGTTGATTGAGTCTTTACGTCGTTATTGTTTAGAATAAACTCTCTTAATTTTTTAAGGTCAACGCCTTTTAAAATTGGGTTGTTTTCATTTAAGTTTCCGTAAAGATTAAACTCAGTTTTAAGTTTTTCAATCGTTATAGGTTCACTTTTAGTAGGGGAGGCGTTAACGGTTTTCTTAGTTTTTCCGCCTTTGCTTCCAGCTGTTTTTCGAATCTTTGAAAGTTCTAACTTGCGCTTTGCAATGTTAAAATACGCATCAATCGGTGGTTTAAGTTTAGGCTTATCTTCGCCTAAAAACATAAACGCACATATTGCTTTTATGTAGGTAGCACACTCGCTATCCGTCATCAAATCTAAAGCAAGGTAGAAGTTTTCTTGAAAGTAAAAATACTTTCTGTCGCGCATTAATGCACGTGGTACAGTTCCGTTTGCTTCAAACTCTTTGTCGGTAGTAAGCAGTTCTTCAATGCAACTCCAAGCATATTTTTCATCAGCTTCGGTAAGTTTTTCTAACGGTTCGTCGGTATAAATGAACTTGCAAATTCGCTTAATCATACGTCCGGCTTTTTCGTCTGATAGGGTATTTAGAGCGTCTAAATACTCGTCGTAAAAGATAAATGTTTTTAATTTGTTCAATGTTTTCCTCCTAAATTTTATTATTTGCAGAGTGTTTATAGGCACATCTACTTTGCCTTTTTAGTTAGCACATAGGCATCACCTCCTTAAAGTTTTTATTTAACCCCTTCACTTATAAGCCATTTGAAGAGCCAAATTTCAACCCCTAAATCAAAAAAACATTAAAAAATTTTTTATCCTCTACTATTAATGGACATTTACACCCTTGTTTGTGGGGATATTTTTGCTTGTTTTGATAATTTTCTTCTAAAAAATTTTTATCCCTCAAGTGGTAGCCGACGAAAACGACATTTTTACAACCATTTCTCAAAAAAAATTATCCCTTCACTTATAAGCCATTTGAAGAGCCAAATTTCAACCCCTAAATCAAAAAAACATTAAAAATTTTTTTATCCTCTACTATTAATGGACACTTGTAGGTGTTCAGTTTAGGTTTTTTAAAAAAGTTCTTTCACTATCCTATTGCACAATTTTTTTGATAGTGGTCCACAAAAAGGACAAAAAAGGTTTATCCCTTCAATATTAATGGACATTTTTACCCGTATTTGTCAGGGTGTTTTTGCTCTTTTTTTAAAAATTTCTTGGGTAGAATTTTTTGCCCCTCAAATGGTAGCCATCGAAAAGGCTAAAAATATTCCATTTTTGTAAAAATAAATTATTTTTTCTCTCTACTATTAATGGACACTTCTTACTGTTGAGTTGTATACTTTTTTATAACAAGTTGTTTTGAGAATAAAAAAAGCGAGCAGACAAAACCCACCAAAAGTGAGTAACATCTGCTCGCCGAATTCTTGATGATTCACAGTTTCGTATAACTAATTTATACGGCTTCAGTCAAATCCAACTCTATAACGAACGTTAGCAAAGGCATTCAACGGAACCCTTTACCCATTATTGAATTAGCACAAAGTAGAACATATGTTCGCTTTGTAATTGTATTATAGCATCAGATTTTACCGTTGTCAAGCCTTAACTGTACAACGTAATGTACACGTTAAAACTTTTTTTAATTTATTTTGTCGAGGCGAGATTAATAATAGTTTTCTTTTTGCGCTTAGCATATTTTAAAGTTTTAGCAGCGCCACCCCAAGAATACATAACGTAAGCAATAACTAAATCGGCTTCTTCAACCATCCATTCGTTTCGTTTTAAGATAGCAAATTTGCGTGGAACACTTTCAAGAGGAGGAAAGATAACGTCGTCATAATGATATTTGGCGAACTCTAATTTAGAATAATTCTTATCAAGATAGGGGGTGATAAATATAAGTTCAATCTCCGGAAAATCATTTTTAAATTCTTTTAATGTGCGCAAACACAATCCATCAAAATCACCATACCCACCTAAGTAAAACCTACAGGTGGGATTTTTTATTATCTCGTCTAGAAGAATATTTTTTAGTTGTTTCTTTATGTCGTCGTTAAACAAACAGTTAGAATGTCCACAAAAGGTAATTATCATTAGAAACCTCCGTTTATATAATAGTTTATCACAATGAACTACAATTTGAAAGCGTTCAGCACAATAAACTAAAAATTAAATTGCACAAACTATAATTATTGCAATGAACGTTTATTGTGATAAACGCAAGGAGGCATTTATGAAATTATCTGAAGCGGTAGGAAAAAGGGTAGAGAATTTACTTGCAGAACGTAATATGACGCAATATCAACTTTATAAGAATGGTGGAATTCCTCGTTCTACTATTTCTGTTACGGTAGATGGAAAATATAAAACAGTTAAATTAGATACGATATATCAAATCGTTGCAACTTTAGGAATTACTCTTAAAGAGTTTTTTGATGACGCTTTGTTTGATGAATTAGAGGATTAATTTTTTTAGTGTAAGTTTATGATGGAATTAGATAAAGATTCGTTTAATATAAAATGCGATAGATGTGGTGAGATAATTACTATATACAAAGATGATATAGATTTTGACATTTCATCCTATGACCATGGGGATAATGCTATGGGTGAAGAACTTATTTATTCTGCAGAATTTGAAGTAAGTTGTCATCGTTGTAATAATAAAGTAATAATTTCTGTTTGTGGTAATGAATATCCAATTGGCGCGTACGACTATGATGAGAGTAAAATATATGGTGGTTATTTTATCGATAAGCCTTCAATGTGCATGAAATATTATGTCGATGAGTTTTCAGTTGATGATGAAGAATTGGACAATTTGCGCATAAGGGAGTTAATTGTTCAAATAGCACATGATAAAGAATTGATATATAAAGTTTCTCCTAGAGAATTCGAAGAAATAGTAGAGCAAGTGTTAAAAGATAATGGGTTTGAAACTGTTTTAACTAAGCCCACTAGAGATGGAGGTAAAGATATAATAGCTACAATTGCTGGAATTCACGGAAAACCAATAGTTATTTATGTGGAATGCAAAAGGTATAGTCGTGAAAACAGAGTAGATGTAAGCATAGTTAGGGAGTTATATGGAGTTCAATCATCTGAGAGGGTTAATAAGGCATGTTTAATTACGTCATCACTTTTTACAAAAGAAGCTATTGAGTTTGCGCAAAGACAAAATGTTATGATTGACCTTATAGATGTGGATGAATTACATCAAATGATTATAGAAAGCTTAAAAAAGTAAACATGTTAAAGGGTTGGTGGATTTTCCACCAACTTTTCATTTAATATTGCATATTAAAACATGTGTGAAAATTAGTTTCAAAGCACTAAACATTTTCTTTTAAGTAACATACTTAATATTTGACTATTTTAGATAAAACTGCTATAATAATACTGGTTTATAATTTATCAGTAAGATGAGGTTTTTACATGAAAGCTAATTACAACAAACTCTTAAAACTTTTAATAGACAAGAAGATGACCAAGACGGAGTTAAGAGAGAGAGCAAAGATTAGTTCTAGTACGATAGCTAAAATTGCAAAAGAAGAGATGCTGAGTCCAGATGTCCTTATGAAAATTTGTGATGTTTTAAATTGTGATATTGGTGATATTTTAGAACTTGTTAGAGATGAGAATGAACAATATGAGGTTGTTAATTCTCCGGACAAGCTCAAAGTAGTATCATTGTTTTCAGGTGCTGGAGGTATGGATTTAGGTTTTATAAATTCCGGTTTTGAAATCATTTGGGCTAATGATTTCTTTCGTGAGGCAGTGGATTCATACCGAAAAAATATCGGAAAGCATATGATTTACGGGGATATAACGAAGATATCTAGTAAAGATATTCCTGACGGTGCAGATGTTATAATTGGCGGATTTCCTTGTCAAGGCTTTTCAGTGGCTAATACAAAACGTTCCATGGAAGATAAGCGAAATTTTCTTTATAGAGAAATGCTTAGAATTATAGAGGATAAAAATCCTAAATTTTTTGTTGCAGAAAATGTTAAAGGTATTTTATCAATTGAAAAGGGTAAAGTTTTCGAAATGATAAAATCAGATTTTGAAAAGTTAGGATATAAAGTTAATGCAAGAATATTAAACGCTGCGGAATATGGTGTCCCACAAGCGAGAGAAAGAGTTGTTATTATTGGTAATCGTATAGGGGTGGAAAATCCTTTTCCTGAAAAAACTCATTATATTGATAAAAAAATAGATGGTTTATTTCCGGCAATAACTACAGAGCAAGCTATAGGCTTTTTATCAAAGATAAAACTTTCTCACAAAGAAAGAATTATAACTCGTGAAGATATAGAAAAACATATCCGAGAAACCAATATTGTAGATGTTGAAGGTTTTTATAGAGTTCTTGGCATAGAAGAGAATTTTGATGAAGTTAAGATTTTAAATCATATAGCATCAGAAAACGTTGCCGACACATTCTGGGGTAGAAAATATGAAGTAAATCAACATGACATTTGTGATTATTTAAGATATTGGAGAGATAAAGCTGGTTGGACAACAAAAAAAGTAGATGACCACTTTGGATATTCTTATACTGCAGGACATTGGTTTAGAAAGGATAATAATTCTGGAAGCATTCCTAATCCAGATGATTGGTGGGAATTGAAGAAGATTTTAGGCTTTGATGATAAATACGATGAAGCAGTTACAACACTTGTTGAAAAAGAAATCAAGTTTGAGCAATCGTTGAGAATTACCAATTGGAATAGACCTAGTGATACGATTACTGCCACTAGCCCTGAAATTCATGTTAACAAGAAAAGACGTTTAAGTGCTCGAGAATGTGCTATATTACAGTCATTTCCAGTGAATTATGAATTTACGGGAAGTATAAATAAAATGTATACGCAAATTGGCAATGCTGTACCAGTCGTTTTGGCAACAAAAATTGCCGAAAAAATAAAACAAACTTTGGAGGGTTAAAAATGTTTACAAAAGAGCAAATTGAAACTTTAGAAAAAAACTATTTGGAAGAAATAATTTTCTTATTGGAGCATGAAAAAGATAAAATGCTTCAAGGGTTAGATACGAAAGAGGCTATTAGGGGAGACTGGGAAAAGTTTTGGGGAGATAATACTTCTGATTACGCTGTTGGTGCGGAAAGAATCTATTATTGGCTTTTTAACCAATTTGGAGTCCCAAATTCTGCCCCTGTTGGTTCTGACTTGTTTTTCGAAAGAAAAGATGCATATGTACATATAGATATAAAATCTGTTACTTTGAAGAACATTGGAGATACGGTAGGAACAATTTTTGTTGGTGATAACCAAAATAGTTATGTAGGTAATATAGTTACTAAAGGAAACGTTTCTCGTCCTTATCAAGGACAATTACCTTTTGTTTATAGTAAGCATTTAGGTAGTAAAATTATAGAGAAACCATGTTTAACCTATTTTATAGTTTTACTACATGATACCGATTTGCACGAACTTAATCTTATGTATGTTTGTAGCATGCCTAATGGGTGTTTGTATGATACTTATGGTGACGATGTGTTAAGTGCAGGGAAAAATCCTGGTAAAATACGTTATAGATTTAAAAACGCATCTAAATTCTTAAATTTACAAGGAGAGCCTAGTAGATTTTTCGTGTTGCATTGGAATGATAATATGGCTACTTCCACAAAGAAAAAATTAGAGTTTTTTGAGAAAATTTATCAAGAACAACAATAAAATGAAAGTTTGCAGTTTGTTCAGTGGAATAGGTGGTATCGACCTTGGATTTCAACAAGCCGGGTTTGATATCGTGTGGGCTAATGAATTTGACCATGATGCTGCTACTACGTATCGACTAAATTTTAGCGATAAATATTTAGTTGAAAAAGATATTAGAAAAGTAAATCCTCATGAAATTCCGGATTTTGATGTGCTTGTCGCAGGATTTCCTTGTCAACCGTTTTCTATTGCTGGTTTACAAAAAGGGTTTAAAGATCCACGAGGAAACTTATTCTTTGAAATTGGTAGAGTTATTGACATAAAAAGACCATCTATCGTGTTTTTAGAGAACGTAGAAAACTTAATTGAACACGACGACGGAAAGACGTTTTTAGTTATTTACAATACGCTTGCGCAGTTTGGATATGCCGTTAAATACAAGGTGTTGGATTCGTTAGAATATGGAAATGTTCCACAACATCGAAATCGCATTTTTATAGTTGCGTTTTTAGATTATGACCAGTGTGCGAGATTTGTTTTCCCAGAGCCTATTGAAAGAACAGTGCAACTAAACGATATTTTAGATAGAAGCGTTAAACATGATGATATTTACTATTATAATGAATCTTCTGATTGCTTTGAAGAAATGATTCAAATAGTAACAAATAAACATGCTATTTATAAAATAAATGATAAGGGCTTGTGTTCTCACAAATTTTCCGTATGCCCGACATTAACTGCAAGTATGGGGATACGAAAAGATAGAGTTCCGATTATCAAGGATGATTACGGCATTAGAAAAATAACGCCAATAGAATGCTTGGCGTTACAAGGATTTCCAAAAGATTTTGTATTCAAGGGGATATCATTAAACAGTGCATACAAGCAATGTGGCAACAGTGTAGTTGTTCCGGTTATAAGAAGAATAGCAGAAAATATTATTAAAAGTTATGACTAAAAACGAAGGGAAAGAACAATGGATTTGAAGAAATGTCAAATCTTTACTCCAACGGAAATAGTAAACTTAATGTTGGATAAAGTAGGATACAATAAAGGAATTTTCGGTAAGAAAATTATTGATAATTCTTGTGGTAACGGAAATTTTCTAGTTGAAATTTTACGTAGATTTTTTCTAGAGGCAAAAAGAAAAAAGGTTTCTAAAAAAGATATAAAATTCAATATTGAGCAATGTATTGTTGGTTATGAAATAGATCGAGTAAAACACAATGAATGTATCCAAAGATTAAACGAAGTGGCTCTAGAATATAAGATTAAGGATATTTGTTGGAATATCCATTGTGCGGATGGATTGTCCGTCGACAAGGATAAAGAGTTTGATTATGTTGTAGGGAATCCGCCGTATATTGCTTATAAGGATTTGGAGAAGAAAATACGCATTGAGGTAAAGGAGAAGTTTGTATCTTGTGAAAAAGGAAAATTTGATTATTCTTATGCTTTTATAGAGAAAGGATTGAGATTGTTAAAGCCCCAAGGTAAAATGATTATGATTAGCCCATCAAACATGTTTAAAACTGTTTTTGGCGGAGCATTAAGAGAGTTGATTAAACCTCATTTAATAAGTATTATTAATTGTGGACACGATAAAATTTTTGAAAAAGTTTTAACTTCACCGTCAATTACTATTTATCAAAAAAACTGCCAGCAAGCTTTAATTGAATATCAAGTTGGGTTAGATGGAGAGGGGCATTTTGTTAATAAAGAGACTTTAAGTGATAAATGGATATTTGAAAAAACTAATAATGGAATTAAAAGATTTGGTGATTATTTTAGAGTTTCAAATAGCATAGCGACATTATCTAATAAGGTTTTTATACATAACGTAGACAAAAATGGACAAGTGATTATTGACGACGTATGCATAGAAGATGGAGTATTAAGGATTGCAAAGAGCCCTCGTTCGGAAAAGTATGCGGTTAAACAGAAAATTATATTTCCATATGGATATAAGAAAGGAGAACTGGTGCGTGTTGGGGAAACTGATTTTAAAAGCAAATATCCCAATGTATATCATTATTTAACAACTAAAAAAGAAGAACTTGAAAAGCGTGATAGCGACAGTAGTGCGAAATGGTATGAATATGGTAGGTCACAGGCGTTGGCACACTTGAATCAGAAAAAGTTGATGTTGTCGTCAATTGTTACCAATGAAGTTATTGTTTACGAATTAGAAAAAGATGAAATTCCATATTCAGGTGTTTATATTATACCTAAAGGAAATAAAAGCTTAAAAGAGGCAGTAAAAATTTTAAAGTCAGAAGAGTTCTATAAATATTTATTGGGTATAGGTATTCCCGTAAGTGGAGATTCTATTAGAATTTCATCTAAAGATATAGAGAATTATATGTTTGAGGGGTAATCATATGGCAAAAATTGGATTTGATGTTGATGCTTATACGGCTAGACTTATAGGGAGAGAGAATGTTTCTCGTTTAGAGAGTGCTGTTTTAGAGTTGGTTAAAAACACATATGACGCTGATGCAAGTTGCTGTGTTTTGTATTATGAGACTGCAACAAATACGCTATATTTGGCAGACAATGGATCAGGTATGAGCACTGATATTATTAAGAAGCATTGGATGACTATTGGTAATTCATCTAAAAAAAGAAACTATGTTTCTAATAAAGGAAGAATACAAACCGGAGCAAAGGGGATAGGACGATTTGCTTTAGATAGAATTGGTGATAATTGTGTAATGTATACAAAATCTAGCAATGAAACACTAGAATGGTCAGTAGATTGGTCTGTTTTTAAGGATGGAACACCACTTACTAATATTACGGCAGAATTGAATAATGTGACGTATTCGTTTGCTGATTTTATTGCCCAATCAATTTCAAGCGAGTTTAAAAAATTAATAGAAGAGAAGTTTAAAGATACGGGAACTATTTTTAAAATTCAGCCTGTTCGAGATGAGTGGGATGAGAAATTAATAGGCAAATTAAAGATAAATTTATCTACTTTAGTTCCTCAGGAAATCTCATCAATTTTTAGTATTTATTTTTTTGAGACGGAAACTAAAAGAGAAGATGCGCAACTTATAATGCCTAGCTCGGATGGTATATATGATTATAAAGTAACTTTTAGTGTAAAAGGTGATGAGGTCAAAACATCTATAGTTAGAAATGAATTTGACTTTCAAGATGAATTTCAACAAATATTAACTGGAGCTAAATTTGATGAAGGCGAAGAAAAGTATTTTAAAGGAACGGCGATAGAGGAAACGTTAAGTTTTTCTAAAATAATGTCATCAAAAAAAATTGTAATTAAGAATACAATTGGTGAATTTAGTGGAATGTTTTTGTTCGCGAAAATGCAATATCAAGAGGATGACAAACAAAAATATTATTATAAAAATGATAAACAGGTTTCCTTGCCATGGAAAGGGATACGTATATACAGAGATAATTTTCGTGTTAGGCCATATGGTGATCATGACACCTCTGCATATGACTGGTTGTTGTTGGCTAATAGAAAGGCAAAATCTCCAGCTGCCCCTTCACATGAATCAGGGAAATGGAGAGTTGGTGCAGATCAAATTTGTGGGACTGTTTTAATTTCACGCACAAACATTACATTACCCGATCAAGCAAATAGAGAAGGATTTGTTGAAACTCCTGAATTTTCAATATTAAAATCTTTTCTTACAAGAATTATACAAAAATTTGAAGAAGATAGACAAGGCGTATTTAGAAAGTTATGTATCTATTATGATGAAACACATCCGGTTGCTCAATTTGAAAAGGAAATTAGCGAAAAAGCGCAAGAACAAGGCTATCAAAGACATAACGATTTATTAACATATTCAAATGTTTCGGAAAGAGTAAATACGCCCAATTTAAGCACCCATGTAGAGGCAGCTAAAGCACAAGCAGTTATTAAACGCAAAGACAAACAAATAGAAAATCTTGAAAATGAAATACAACTTTTAAGAGCTCTTGGTACTATAGGTATACTAACTAATACTTACGTTCATGAGATACGAGGAAATACAAATAATCTTGGGCTCAAGATGGTTATGGCAAAAGAAGCTTTGGAATATGATGAAGATATACCGGAAGCTTTAAAAAATATTTCAGAAGCAATAGCATATCAAGAAAGTTTTGGTTCATGGTTTAAGGTAACGATTGAAACTGTGAGAAAAGATCGTAGAACTATGAAAAATGTTAATTTGCATGATTTGATGTTTGAATTGAAGAATGCTTGGAACGATACTTGTAACGACATAATCATTGATATAGAATCAGAATCAATTGAATTTAAATGTTTCACATACGAGATTGAAAGTATTGTAAATAATCTTATAGCGAATAGCACTACATCTTTTAAGTCATCAGGACAAAAAGATAAAAAAATTAAAATTATCATTTCTTCTATAGATAATGGAGTCGTTATCGACTACCAAGATAATGGACCAGGATTATCAGATAAATACAAGTCAAAACCTAATAAGATTTTGGAGGCTATGGAAACTGATAAAACAGATCTTGATGGAGAAATAATAGGTACTGGAATGGGAATGTGGATTGTTGCCAAAACGGTTGCAGAATATAAGGGAAGTGTAGATTTGTCAAAAAATATCAATTGTGAAACTGGTTTTTATGCGAAAATAACATTAAAAGGAAGAAGGATAGGTTCAAATGATTAAAGTTGGATTTATAGATGATGAAAATACTAATTATGCAGACTATGCGAAACGATTGTCTAGAAGAGAAATTGATTTAATTCAGTATACAATGGAAATTAACAGTAGTAAAATAGTTGATTGGATTATTGAAGAGAATATAGTTTGTTTATTTGTTGATTATGACCTTCAAAAGAAATTTAAAGGCAACGGAACAAACATTATATTTGATTTAAATCAGATGTTGCCAGAGTTTCCATGTATTATGTTAACAAACTATCCTGAACCTTCTAAAAATGAAAAAATTGTTTCAAAGCGCTTGATTTGGGATAGGAGTAAAATGAGTTCACAAGATCTTGGTGGGGTAGTTGAAGATATAAAAAATGAAGTTGAAGTATTTTTGAAAAGAAAACAAATAATGTTTTCTCAATATTCGGAATTAATGGAAAAAAGATGTGACAATGCATTATCCACAGATGAAGAGGAGAGATTTTTACAACTACATTCATTGTTTAGCAAATATGGAGAAACAGATGATATTCCTATTCAACTTATGTCAACAGAGGCAGACAAAAAATTAGATTCAATTATTGAGAAACTTTCTAAATTAGTAGATAATACGTAGGAAAAATATGAGAGTTCATGGAAATTTAAGATTGACACGTCGTCAGATTATAGAAAAAAAAGATTACAAGAAATACGAAAAAGAACTTAGAGAGGACTTTAAGAGCGTTTGTGGCTATTGTGGTAAGAGTGAACGAGTTACAAAAAGGGGGTTTGAAATTGACCATTTCGTTCCACAAGATCTAGATCCTACAAAACGTGATGATTACAATAATCTTGTATATTCATGCTTTACATGCAATCGCAAAAAGAGCAGTAAATGGCCAACCAACGACACTGCAGTGCCAAATAATGGTGTGGTTGGATTAGTAGATCCAACGCTTGATGAATACGATAAGCACCTTCAACGAGATGAAACAGGGACGATTGTGCCAATTACTGAACTTGGTAAGTATATGAGTGAAAAAGTTTTCTTTTTTCATAAACGTCCTACTTCTACGATATGGAAAGCTATGGAAATATGTCGTCTTAAAGATGCGTTAGCCCAAAAAGTCGATCTACTTTCAGTAGAAGAATATAAAAAATACATCTCAATAGATTTAGAACTTTCGGAATTGTTAAATTATCTTTTTAATAAAAGAGAGTGAAAAACGGCTAAAAATCGGGTTTTGTAATTCCAGATTAATTCCAAAAAGTGGGGGATGACTACATTGGAGATTCTTTTCGGTGCGATTCTCTACGAGAGTGGCGAAATTTTTGGGATTGCATTTTTGCGATTTGGAATTGAAATTGAATTATTTTCATTAGAAAAGTTAGAAAACGATACAAATTTTTCGAAACGATACGAATTTTACGAAACAAATTATTTGACAAAACGAATTTTATGTTCGACTTTTAATATAAAAGATTTAATTTCTAAGTACATTTCAAGCTCCTAAGGGGTAGTTGTGGGTTTGATTCCCGCAGGGAGTAGCAACAAAAACCACAACAGTTTGTGGTTTTTGTTGTTTCTATAATATATATATTCAGACATGAGTTTTTACCTTTTGCCGTGAAACTTGAAAGACCAGAAGTTGTTGAGAGATTAATAAAAGAAAGCAACCACTTTGAAGACCACGACCCAAATAGTAAGCTTTTTCAACTTTACAATAGAAACCAAGCTTTACAAAGGCAATGGATAAAGGAAAGTAGAGAATTCCACAAGCTTACAGCAGAGTTAGGCGACAATATGCCATATAAGACACTTGGTAGTTTTAGGCGTGGTAGTAGGGCGCATACCGATACATACTTGAGTATTCATAGAGATATAACGGAATTGGGTGCAGCAAAAAAAGACGCAAAAATACTTGATTTTTATGCAAAGAAAGGGTATAATAAAGAAAAAACTATCGAGTTAATAAAAGACCTTAATCGTCAATACTTAGAAGAAGTTGCTGCAGAAAAAGTCACCGATGTTGGTTTTCACACTTTTGCTAAAACTTTTGTTTCCACGAGTGACAAACTTGTAGGTAAAAAAACAGTCAATGGGGTTGAAATTAAAGGCGTTTCTATTCATTTTGTAGCAAGAATTTTTGGCTCTGTTAAAAAAAATAGACAAGGAGTTTCTGTGGCAAATATTGAAAAGTGCTTGTTTGAAGGACAAGCACAAAAAGTTAAAACAGACAAGTACGGAAGAAAAAGTCAACAAATTCAAATCGTTGGTGTTTGTTCTGTATCTATCAATCCAGACACTGGGCAACTAGTACAAGTCAATCCATTTTAGAGGAGGGTAATATAATGGCAAAATTTAATATTACAAAGGAACAGATAGAAAAGGTTAGTCCTTACATAGACAATGTAGAAGAAGTTGTTGAAAAGGGACTTAAAGAATTTCTTACCGAGTTAAACGACGCCATTGTTGGAGAGCTTGACACTAATTATAGACCTACAGAAACAAGTTCAATGCTTCAAGAAGTTTACGACGAAGTTTATAACAAAAACTAAATAACAAAAAACATCATTAAGCACTACCCAAAAGGGCGGTGCTTTTTGTTTACAGTTAAATAACAAAAGATTGCAAGCATTACGTTAAAAAGACGTAGTGCTTTTTTATTGGTAAAAACGGGAAAACCCGATTTACATAAGGTAGCCGAACCATACGGCACTTTATAAAAAACCTAAGGCAGAGCCAACTGCCACAACAAGGCAAAGGATTATTTTATGATGGCATTTAAAAAAGTTTGATGAAGATTGTTTGTAAGAGCAAACTTTTTACATTATAATAGAATTAGTTATTTGAGGAGAAAAGTTTAAGCTTATATACTATTAAAAACAATAAAAAGTTTTACAATTTGTTTGACTTTCGTACTTTAGTGTGTTAAAATGGTAAAGCAGTAAAGTGAAGAGGTAATTTTACTATGAAACAAATTAACAAAAAAGACATGGAAGTTTTTTACAAGGCTATACTTTCTTTAAAAACAGTTGAGGAATGTGATGCATTTTTTAACGACGTTTGCACCATTCAAGAACTTGAGGCTTTTAAGCAGAGGTTGGAAGTTGCATTTTTATTAAAAGAGGGTATGAGTTATTCAGACATCAACAAAATCACAAGCGCAAGTACGGCTACTATTTCAAGGGTGAGCAAGTATTTGAATTATGGTGATGGCGGTTATTCCATAGTAATTGAAAGAATAAAGGACAATAAAAATGATTAATCAAAATATTTTAAGTAACTTAGAACAGTCAATATATAAATTAAGGGAACTTTTTATAAATAACGGATACCGTAAATTTAAGATGAATAAATTCGAAGAATATGATTTGTATTCTAAGAATAAAGAATTTTTGGTGTCGGATGGTGTTATCGTTTTTAATGATACTAACGGTAAACTTTTGGCGTTAAAGCCAGACGTTACGTTATCAATAATTAAAAACACGAAAGATGATTTAAATAGTATTGAAAAGGTTTTCTATAATGAAAACGTATATAGAATTTCGCCCACTTCACACACCTACAAGGAAATTATGCAAACGGGGTTAGAATGTATAGGTAAAATCACGTTTAATGAAATAGTTGAGGTGACGGAACTTGCATTAAAAACACTTCAGCAGTTTTCAAATGATTTTCTATTGCAGTTAGCTAATATAGATTTAGCAAAGGCGATACTTAATGATTACGAAATCACTAAGGATTTATTAGAAAAGGTTACGGTTGCAATAACTCAAAAAAATACCGAATGTATAAAAGGGACATGTAACGAAAAACAATTTGAGGCAATAAAGGTATTAGTTAACAGTTATAGTTCCATAGAAGAAAATTTAAAAGATATTGAAAAAATCGCCATTTCTGATAATAGCAAGTTGATGTTTAATAATTTCAGAGACGTTATTGATAGGTTAATAAAACTTGGATTTGGCGATAAAATTGCTATTGATTTTTCTATTATTGATTTCAACAGTTATTATAGTGGGATAGTATTCAAAGGTTTTGTAAGCGGTATTTCTACAAAAATTTTATCGGGCGGACAATATGATAATTTACTAAAAAAGATGAATAGACAATCAGGGGCGATAGGTTTTGCTGTTTACTTAGATGAAATCGAGAGATTTGAGGAAGATTTAAGTAGTTCTGACGATTATATAAAAATTGCTCTTCCAAAAGGAAGGCTTGGCGAAAAAGTTTATCAAATGTTTGAAAATGCTGGTTTTGATTGTCCATCAATTAAAGAAAACAATAGAAAACTTATATTTGAAAACACCAAAAAGAAACTTAAATTCTTTTGGGTAAAACCATCGGACGTTACCATTTACGTTGAGCGTGGAAGTGCGGATATGGGGGTTGCGGGCAAAGATATTTTAGAAGAATATAAGCCTGACGTTTTCGAACTTTTAGATTTAAATATTGGTAAATGTAAAATGGCAGTTGCATCTAAAAAAGATTTTGTTGACGACGAGTCTAAAACTTTAAGGGTTGCGACGAAATTTTCTAACATTGCAAGCAATTATTACGCTAAAAAATGTAGAGATATAGATATTATACATCTTAACGGCTCTATTGAGATTGCACCTATATTAAACTTATCTGACGTTATCGTAGATATAGTTGAGACGGGTAGAACACTTCTTGAAAACGATTTAGTACCTTTTGAAACTATAATGCCAATAAGCGCAAGGCTTATAGCTAATAAGACCTCATACGGCTTTAAGAACAAGCAAATTAATGAGATAAAAAACGGGTTATATAACGAGGCGATAAAAAATGATTAAAATTTTAGATTATTCTAAACTTAAAGAAGATATCTTTGCACGAGAAGAGAGTAATTTTGACGTTGAGGATATTGTAAAAAATATTTTAGATGACGTTTCTAAAAATGGCGACAAAGCACTGTTTTACTATGCTGAAAAATTTGATAAATGTAAGTTAGATAACCTATTAGTTAGTGAAAAAGAATTTGAAGAAGCCTTTTCGCTTGTGGATGAAAAATTCGTTGAAATATTAAAAAAGGCAAGCGAAAACATCAAGGAATTTCATATAAAACAACTAAGAAAAGGTTTTGAAATTAAAAAGGAAAAGGGCGTAATAATAGGTCAAAAGATAACGCCCATAGAAAAGGTTGGACTTTACGTTCCTGGAGGGACGGCGGTATATCCGTCAACCGTTTTAATGGATAGTATCCCTGCTAAAATTGCCGGCTCTAAAGAGATTTGCATAACGACTCCACCTAACGCTGAGGGAAAGGTTAATCCTAATATCTTAGTTGCGGCTAAAATCGCTGGAGTTGATAAAGTGTATAAAGTCGGCGGTGCTCAAGCAATAGCGGCTTTGGCGTATGGAACGGAAACTATTAAAAAAGTAGATAAAATCGTTGGTCCAGGCAACGCTTTCGTTGCTGAGGCGAAAAGACAAGTTTTTGGCAAGGTTAATATAGATATGATTGCCGGTCCAAGCGAAATTTTAATAATTGCCGACGAGAAGTCTAATGCAAAGCATATTGCAAGTGACTTATTGTCGCAAGCCGAACACGATAAAATGGCAAGTGCCGTTTTGGTGACGGACTCATTTGAATTAGCAGAAAAAGTTCAAAAAGAAATTGAAGTACAACTTGAAAAGTTGCCAAGGCGTGAAATTGCAAGAGTTTCAATCGACGTTAACGGTAAAATTATCGTTGCTAAAGACTTACAAGAAGTTATAAACGTTAGCAATAAAATTGCCCCAGAACATTTAGAATTAATGGTTGATAACCCCTTTGAATACTTAGACAAAATCACAAACGCAGGTAGCGTATTTATGGGAAGATATTGTCCTGAAGCCTTGGGAGATTATTACGCAGGTCCAAATCACACTTTGCCAACTTCAGGAACAGCAAGATTTTCAAGTCCACTTTCAGTAGACGATTTTATTAAAAAAACGCAATACACTTATTATACGGAAGAGGCGTTAAAAGAAGTATATAACGACGTTGTGTATTTTGCCAAAAAAGAAGGATTAGACGCTCACGCAAATAGTGCAAAGATAAGGTTTGAAGATTAAAATGAGTAAATTTTTAAAAGAGCAATTAAATAAATTAAACGCATATACCCCTGGCGAGCAACCGAGGGATAGAACTTATATAAAGTTAAATACTAACGAATCGCCATTTGCGCCAAGCGAGAGTGTTATAAATGCCATTAACGAAAATAGTGTGAAGTCTTTAAGGCTTTATTGTGACCCAACTTGCAAAAAACTTAAAGAAAAAATTGCCGAGGTTTATAAAACTAAGGAAGAGAGCGTTTTTGTAGGAAACGGTTCTGACGAGATTCTAAACTTTATATTTATGTCATACGGAGAAAAGGGCGTTGCTTATGCTGACATTACATACGGGTTTTATTCAGTTTTTGCCGACTTATATAATTTAAATAGTACCATTATTCCATTAAAAGACGATTTTAACCTTGATTGTAAAGCATTTTTAAATCAAAAAAAACTTATAGTAATTGCAAGCCCTAATGCTCCAACGGGGATAGAAATTTCCGCTTTAGAGTTAGAAGAAATATTAAAAACTAACAAAGATAGCGTTGTAGTTGTTGACCACGCTTACGTTGACTTTGGCGGTACTGACTTTAATTATTTAACTAAAAAATATAAAAACTTAATTTGTGTTTATACTTTTTCAAAATCAAGAAGTATGGCGGGAGCAAGGCTTGGTTTTGCAATAGCGGATAAACAATTAATTTTAGATTTAGAAAAAATTAAATATTCAACTAATCCCTACAACGTAAACACATTAACGCAGATTGCAGGGTTTAACGCTTTAATAGATGACGAATATTATAAAAACAATGCAAAAATAATAGAAAACAATAGGCAATTTACAACGCTTGAACTTCAGAAATTAGGTTTTGAAGTGCTTCCTTCAAAGGCAAACTTCGTATTTGCAAAAAGTTCAAAGATAAGTGGGAAGGAGTTATATTTAAAACTCAAAAAAAATGGTATTTTAATAAGGCATTTTGATAAAGATAAAATTAGTGATTACATAAGAATTACAATTGGAAGTTTAGATGAAATGCAGATATTTATAAGCAAAATAAAAGATATTTTAGGAGAACTAAAATGAGAGAAATAACGATAAAAAGAGAAACGAAAGAGACAAATATTAACCTTACCATAAATTTAGATGGAAAAGGCGATTCTAATATAAACACTGGCTGTGGCTTTTTTGACCATATGTTAGAACTTTTCTCTCGCCACGCAAGATTTGATTTAACGGTTGTTTGCAAAGGCGATATTAACGTTGATTATCACCACACGGTTGAAGACGTTGGCATAGTTTTGGGTCAAGCCATAAAAAAAGCACTTGGGGATATGAAAGGTATTGTTAGATACGGAACGACTATTCTTCCTATGGACGAAAGTTTAATATTAACCGCAATTGATATATCGGGAAGAAGTTTTCTAAAACTTGATTTACCAACGAGAGCTAATAAAATAGGTGATTTCCCCGTAGAACTTGTAGAAGAATTCTTTTTAGCATTTGTTCGTCACGCAGGTATTACGTTACACGTCGTTAAAATGGCGGGTACAAATGCTCACCACATAATAGAGGGGGCGTTTAAATCGTTTGCTCGTTCTTTAAGAAGTGCCGTCGCTATAGATAAGGAATATGCTAATGAAATTCCGTCAACGAAAGGAGTTCTTTAATGATTGCAATTATTGATTACGGTGTTGGAAACTTGTTTTCACTAACTTCTTCCTTTAAGGCGATAGGTGAAGACGTAGTAATTACTAGCGACGTTGAAATTATAAAAAAAGCAGATAAGTTAATATTGCCTGGCGTAGGTGCTTTTGGTGATGCGAGTAAAAAACTGTTTGAGAGTGGGCTTGATAAAGTTGTAGCCCAAGAAGTTAAAAGGGGAAAGCCTTTGCTTGGCGTTTGCCTTGGTATGCAAATGCTCTTTGATAAAAGTTATGAATACGGTGAGTACGACGGTTTAGGGCTTATTAGTGGAAAGGTCGTTTATATAAATTTACCCGATAATTATAAAATTCCACACATAGGTTGGAACGCTTTACGTTTTAAAAAACAAAGTCCTATCTTAAAATATATAAACGAAAACGATTTTGTATATTTCGTTCACTCTTATCACGCAGTTGACTGTGAAAAATCTGTAGTTGCTACCACTGATTACGGTATGGAAATTACTGCAATAGTTCAAAAAGATAACGTGTACGGCTGTCAATTCCATCCAGAAAAAAGTGGAGACGTAGGGCTTAAAATCTTAAAAGCATTTGCGGAAATTTAACTAAAAAGGATACGAAAATGAATATTTTTCCAGCAATAGATTTATATGAAAAAAAGGCCGTTAGGCTTTATAAAGGCGATTATTCTAAAATGACCGTATATAGTGAAAATCCCCTTTCCGTTGCAAAGGATTTTGAAAGGGCGGGAGCAAAGTATATACATATTGTAGATTTGGAAGGAGCAAAATTTGGAACTACGCCAAACTTAGACGTTGTACATCAAATAGCAAAAAATACCAACCTATTTATTGAAATAGGTGGCGGAATTAGAAATCTTGAAACGATAAAAAAATATCTTGACGTTGGAGTTAATCGCATTATTTTAGGAACTTCAGCGGTTGTTGACCAAGAATTTTTGATAACTGCATTAAATTTATATAAGGATAAAATTGCAGTAGGCGTAGATATAAAAGACGGATACGTTGCAATAAAAGGCTGGGAAGAAAAATCCGAGTATAATTGTTATGAGTTTTGTAGCCTTATGCAGTCATACGGTGTTAAAAACATTATTTGTACGGATATTTCTAAAGACGGTGCTATGCAAGGCGCTAATAGACAGTTATATAAAGAGTTGTCTAATAAATTTTCTCTCGACATAACGGCATCAGGAGGTGTTTCGTCGTTAGAAGATATATTGGCTCTTAAAGAACTTAATTTATATGGTGCTATAATAGGGAAAGCGTATTATATAGGTTCAATTAAACTTGAAGATGCTTTGGAGGCTACAAAATGATAACTAAAAGAATTATACCCTGTCTTGACGTAAAAGACGGAAAGGTGGTAAAGGGCGTTAATTTTGACAATTTAAAAGACGTTAACTCGCCTATAGAACTTGGCAAATATTATAGTAGTTGTGGGGCGGACGAGTTGGTTTTTTACGACATTACCGCAAGTAGCGACGGAAGAAAATTATTTACTGAAGTTTTAACGGAAGTTGCAAAAAACGTATTTATTCCATTAACGGTAGGAGGTGGAATAAATACTATTGAGGATTTTGATAGAGTTCTTAAGTGTGGTGCAGACAAAGTGAGCGTAAACTCTGGTGCTATTAAAAATCCCGAACTTATCAAAGAAGGCGCACAAAAATACGGTAATCAATGTGTTGTAATTTCAGTTGACGTAAAAAGGGTTGATGGTAAATATACCGTTTTTGCTAAAGGTGGAAGAGAAAATACGGGAATGGAAGCAATTAGTTGGATAAAAAAATGCGTAGAATACGGCGCAGGTGAAGTTGTTGTAAACTCTATAGATACCGACGGCGTTAAAAAAGGTTTTGATATCCCCTTGCTTAAAGAGGTGTGTGAGATAGTAAACGTTCCGGTAATTGCTTCAGGAGGAGCAGGTAGCATTGAAGATTTTATCACCCTTTTTAAGGAAATTCCAACGATAGACGCAGGTCTTGCCGCTTCAATATTCCACTTTGGCGAAGTAAGTATTAAAGATTTAAAAAATAAATTAAAAAAAGAAAACATTAACGTAAGGTAGGCTAAATATGATAGATATAAAAGATTTAAAATTTGACGAAAAAGGTTTAATACCAGCAATAGTAGTTGACGCCTTTTCTAAAAAGGTTTTGACGCTTGCCTATATGAACGAAGAAAGTTTAAAAATTACCCTTGAAAGTAAAAAAACTTGTTTCTATAGCCGTTCAAGGCAACAATTGTGGCTAAAAGGAGAAACGAGTGGAAATTATCAACACGTAGTTTCAATTACCGCCGATTGCGATAAAGATGCATTGGTTGTTATGGTGGAAAAGGACGGGCCTGCTTGTCATTTAGGTACAGACTCTTGTTTTAACGATAAATTGTTTATAAATCAAGAAAAAAACGAGTTTTCATTGGACGGTTTGTTTAATTTGCTTTTGGATAGAAAAAACACTTTGCCAGAAGGTTCTTATACCACTTATCTTTTCCAAAAAGGCATAGATAAAATTCTTAAAAAAGTTGGCGAAGAGTGTACCGAAGTAATCATTGCAGGAAAAGCAAACGATAAAAAAGAAACTATTTACGAAATTGCCGACCTTTGTTATCACGTAATGGTTATGATGGTGGAAATGGGAATATCAGTTGAAGATATTCAAAAAGAACTTGCATCTCGCCACGTTATCGACCACAAGGTAAAACAAGAAAAAATGACCAAGTAATTATATTATAAAATTTAAAATCCGCACCTACTAAGCATGGTGCGGATTTTTTTCTGTAACACATAATAAAGATGCAAACAGAATTATTGTTTTCTCTTTTTGATTAAAAAGCCAACGAGTAGAAAGGCAAGAGATAGAGTTATTAGAGTTAGAAAAATTATAAGATGAATATTATTTTCAATAACGTCTATATTCCAAGAGGTTAGGTTTGCTTTTAGAATATTTATATCGTTAATTTCTTGTTGAAGTGCTTGATTGCTTACCTTTATAAAAAGTGGAGGCAAATATATTAAAAGGGTTATAATTGATAGTATAATGCTCGTTTTGAAAAATCTATTTAATTTTAAGAACTTAACGCAAATTAATAAATTAACAGCTAAATAAACGAGTGTGCATATGGGCATAGCATATGGTAAAAACCAATGAGTTAAAGAAAAACCGTTGTTAACGCAGTAATTATCAATGATTATAAGTAAAGTGTTAATTAAGATAAAATCTACTGCAATACAGATAAAATCGTTAAAATTTCTAGTTTTATAGAAAATCTTATACTTTGAAATAAAAATGGGTAAGAAAACGATTACTAAAGAAAGTAACACTGAAGTTGTTGCTATTAAAAACCATTTTCCACCCGAAAACAAACAAACCACGCCTAAGAGTAAGCATAACGCTAAAAAATTTGATAACGGTATTAAAAGTAATTTATGTTTTTTTATGAGTTTTGGTAGATTAGTGAAAGTGAAAGCTAATAAAAGAGCGGAAAAAACTATCCAAAACCAAGAAAGTTTTTTATCTATTGCAAGATTGGTGATGAAACAAGGGATAAGGGCAACCAAATAAGATATATAGAAAAATAAACTCCAAGTAAAAGCGAGTGTTCTCCATTTTTTTGCTTGTGCTTTTTCTTTTCTAGTATCTTCGTCAATACTTGCGGTAATCAATTCGTGTTCAGACACCCCTAAAGTTTTTGAAAGGGTAGGCAACAAAGTTATATCGGGGAGAGCAACATTTTTTTCCCATTTACTTATTGCTGATTCGGATACAAATAATATATCTGCAAGTTGTTTTTGAGTTAAACTTTTTTCCAGTCGTTTTTGCTTTAAGAAAGCCCCAAAATTGTTTTCCATAAAAACCTCCGTTAAGTAAGATATATTATAACATATAAATTAAATTAAACCACCAAAATTAATGAATTTCCTACTTGAATATTTTTCAAGTTTCTGTTAAGACACATAAAAAAACAAAGCAATACGTAAAGCACTGCTTTGTTTTTTTGGTAGCCCCAACGAGAAATTGCCATACCCTATAAATAGGGAACCCTGGCAAAACTTAGCCCGTCAATGATAGCCCGTCAAAAGGCGAACGAACTGACGAGTTAATTCTGTTAAGACACATAAAAAACAAAGCAATACGTAAAGTACTGCTTTGTTTTTTGGTAGCCCCAACGAGAATCGAACTCGTGATTCAGCCTTGAGAGGGCTGCGTCTTAACCTCTTGACCATGAGGCCGTGTTTATTTAGCGTTAGTAGTATAACACAAAAATTTGCGTTTGGCAATTAATTTAATATGGTTTAATAAAAAAAACAACCTGCATTGGCCGACGGAACAGAAAATAATAACCCGTTACGTAAACAGGCGAATACCTCTCCTACTGAGTCTGCATCTTTCCAATAAAAATGTTCAGGATAACGCTGAACGGAAAGCCCCGCTCTTCAAGTAGCGAATACGGTTTTCTTTAATATGATTTGTGGATTTTTTTTGCAGTTCCTATCGCACCATGAAGGTTAAATATATTGTACCAAAAATCTTAACTGCACGCAAGGAATTGTTGACAAAAAATCAAGAATATTATAAAATTTAAATAGAAATTTATACCAATGAAAAAGTTAATTAATTTTAGAGTTTCGCTTTTTGCGGGAATCTCGTTGATTTTTGGAATAGTTTTTTCTTACGGCGTGTACTTTGAGAAAGTTTTATGCGCCGTATTTTCTGCAACGGCTTTTATATTGGCACTTATCTTATACGCCCTCTTTTCTTTTAAGGAAAATAAAAGAATTAAGGGCGTAATTTTTTGTTTTGTTTTCCTTACGTTTGCCCTTGCTGGCGGAATATCATTTACCACAACCTTAAATAATTACAATAAGGCGGATTTAGGAAACCACTTATGTGACGTTACTGGTAGGGTAGTTAACATTACCGATAAGGAAGATTATCGTGTGCTCATATTATCAAATGTACGCATAGGCTATCCTGAAAACGTTAATACAAAATATAAAATTTCATTGATTGTACCTTCTGAAAATAATTTAGACTATGGTGATACTATAACTTTTACCGCTACCATAAAGGATAGAAGTTTAATCTTTAACGGTAGATTTAACGTGTACGACGTTGGTAACAGAGTTAAGTATTCCGCCACGTTATCAGAGGGGGAGTACGAATTAATTAGTAGCGATAAAAACCTTTTTGAAAAGGTCAGAATATTTATAAGGGAAACGCTAAAAGAAGGTCTTGATAGAGAGGAGTTTTCGGTAGTTTACGCTTTACTTACAGGCAATTCCGATTATATAGAAACGCAAACTTTGGCAAATTTTAGAGCGTCTGGCATTGCGCATATATTTGCCGTTTCTGGGCTACATATAGGCTTTTTATCTGCACTTTTATCCTTTGTTTTTAATAAACTGAAAGTTAATAAATGGTTAAAGACTTTTTTGATAATCGCATCTTTATTTTTCTATTCGGGAGTATGTGGTTTTTCCGCATCTTCACTAAGGGCGGCAATAATGTGTTCCGTTATGCTTTTTGCCACCATTTTTGGCGAACGGTACGACGGACTTTCTGCATTAGGTACGGCTTTAACGCTGTTACTTTTAGCCTTTCCTACACAATTGTTTTTCGTTGGTTTTCAGTTATCATTTGCCGTAGTTTTTGCAATACTTGCGCTTTCCTTGCCCACCACCAAACTATTGAGATTTTTGCCCGAAAGGTTTGCCCTTTCTCTTGCCACCGTATTGGTTGCGCAAGTGGCAAGCATACCCATAATGTTATATCATTTCGGGGAGTTTTCTTTAGTTTCAGTTATTGCAAACTTAATCTTTTTACCAGCGGTGTCAGTTATATTTATATTCTCACTTTGCTCCGTTTTGCTTGCGGGAATTTTAGGCGTTTTTGAAATTCTTGTTCCTCTAAACTTTGTCGTGAAAGCGATAATTTGGTTTATAAACCTATTAGATTACACGGTGTTTATGGTTGGTGGCATAACTATTGGCGTTTCAGTAGTTTTTTACTACTTATTCTTTATCGTTACGTCGGGGTTGATTAACCTTAAAAAGATGGTTAAAAGGGTTACTGCAATAATTTTAATTTGCACTTTCTTCTTTTCTATGGGCGCGGAAAGTTTAGTAGAGTTTAATAAATGCAAAATTTATTCGGTAAGCGATAATTATTCTTGCGCTACCGTTGTAAGCGTTAAAAACGAAAACTTTTTAATACTGCCATACGTTAAAAGGGGCGCAGACCTTTCTTGTATAGATAATATTTTTGTTAATAGGCGTAAAAACGTAACGGCGTTATTTATTTTATCTGGAGTAGACAATTTAGACGTGCAACAAGTTTGCACCTTGTTAACTGGTAGAGTAAAGGTGGAAAGTGTTTGCGTTTTTGGAGAGGAAAACGAGAAACTAAATGCCGTTATGAATAAGAGTTTTCCCGAAATAGAACTTCAATATCGTTCCAACTTAAGTATAGACAAAGGGCGTGGAAGTTCGTCATATATACTTGGAGGGAAGGGTGTTGAAATTATTTACGGCAAAAGCCGTGCTTTAATATTAGGGGACTATGGCGTAGAAGACGACCTTAAACTTCTTGAAGGTTATACCGCCGATTATGCCGTGGCGTACGAAATGGAAGAATATTTATTTTCCTTAATTGACGTAAAAATTGCCGTAACGTATAGATATTCTAAAGACTATGATAATGCGCAAAGTTCGGGAATGCTATTATATAATTTAAAATTAAATTAAAAATAATAAATTTTCGTTGCAAAAATAAAATATAAGTGCTAAACTGTATAAGAGGAAGTTTGTATTGAAATTTGTAGATTTTAAGAAAAGTGTGGAAAATGGAGAGGTTTTTCCTATATATCTCGTTGAGGGGGAGGATGCGTATTTTAGGAATTCGGCTCAAAATACGCTTAAAACTCGTCTAATCACCGAGCCAAGCGTTAACTACGCATCTTTTGAGGGGGATACGCTTAAAGAAACATCGTCCTTTTCCGACCTATTATCTTCTTTAACGTCGTATCCTTTTATGAGCGAAAAGAGAATGACGGTTGTTAGCGAATATTATCCAAACAAAGATTCGATAAAAAAACTATCCAAAATTTTTGAAAGCGGAGATGCAGAGAGTTCTATTCTTGTTATCGTCAATAGCAAGGCGGACGAAAGCCTAAAAAAACTACCTTCCGTATGCGTGGTAGATTGTAAAAAGGCGGAATCCACCACTCTTGCCAGATGGGTTAAGGCTACTTGCGAAAGAGCAGGAGTGGAAATTAATCTTGAAACGGCTAATCTTCTTTCAGAGTATTGTCTATGTGATATGGCAAGGATTTCTACCGAAACGGAAAAACTTATATGTTACGCTATGGACAAAAAAAGGATAGACGTAGGGGATATAGATGAGTTGGTCTATAGGGATAGCGAGTATAAAATCTATGAAATGACCGACTATATTGCAAAAAGACAAATTAATAACGCAGTAAAAGTCGTTTTTGAACTCTTAGAAAAGGGGGAAACGGAGCAAAGGCTATTAATTAGCATTTACAATTATTTTAGAAGGTTGCTTCACGTTTCTATAAGTTCAATGACGGAGGCTGAACTTGCCGAAGTGTTTTCAATAAAAGAATTTGCCGTTAAAAAGGCAAAGGTTCAAGCGGGAGCTTTTAAGATAACCGCCCTTAAAAAAGCGGTTGATTTATTAGAAGATGCGGATTATAAATTTAAAAGCGGAAAAAACGATTTAAGTAACGAATTTTTTATTTCCCTTTTTAGCATTTTAATAGATAAATAAAGGAGGAGTGTATGAATATAACAGCAAGGGTGGCTAACTTTTTTAGTAATCTTTCTGACCCGAATAACGTGGTTGTGGCTGTGGTAATGGTATTAGTTTTTGCCGTTTTATATTTCTACCTAATAAAATTTTATTTTGATAACGGCACGGATATTATGGTCGTGTTATTTGCAACGGTTATGATTATCAGTGCGGCTATAGTAACTATGTCGTCTACTATGAATAGTGCGATATTCTTAGTAATTCCTGCAATTTTTATTCTGCTCACCGCAATTTTATACTCGGTAGAACTTAAAAGAATTTTACTTGCAAGAAAGAACAGTAAATTGTTAGAAGGCAAAAGTGGCAATTCAAGGGCTGTTGACGAAGAAAAAGTCAATAATTGCATCACTGAAATTATTAAGGCGCTTCAAAACATGTCTAAAAACGACGTAGGGGCAATTATAGTTTTATCTTCAGGTAATGTGCCTTCGCAGATTATAGACAGTGGTGTAAGGATAGAGAGCGATATCTCGTCAGAACTTATTGAAAGTGTTTTCTTTCCTAAAACTCCACTTCACGATGGAGCAATGATTGTTTCTGGTACGAAAATCGTGGCGGCGGGTTGCTTTTTACCCCTTTCTCAAAACCTTGACGGTATTCCAAAAGATTTGGGAACACGTCACCGTGCCGGTATCGGTGTAACCGAAACTATCGACGTTATGAGTTTAATCGTTTCCGAAGAAACGGGTATCATATCCATAGCAAAGGCTGGTAAAATTACTAGATACGCCGATTACGAAAGGTTAAAGCAAACTTTAAGTCAATATTACTGGCAAGAACTTGACAGTATGAGGAGGTAATTATGGATAAGGGTGTAAAAATTAAGACTGAAGGCGTTGAAAGCAAATCAAAAGTTGTTTGGAAAAACATCGGTTACGGTGCGCTAGCCCTTGCGCTTGCATTAATTACCGTACTTGTAATAAACATTTAGTGAGGATAAAAATGAAAACAGGTATTAAAGCAAAGAAGATTTTATTGCCAAACGTTTCCGATATGGAAAGATGGGCGTCGATTGCGTGTGACCAATTCACGAGCGAAGAAGAATATTGGAAGGAGTTATACGCTTTCGTGGGCGATGCTCCCTCCGCATCAAAGTTAGTTTATCCCGAAGTTTATCTTGAAGACGATACCGATAATCGTATTGCAAAGATAAATGCAGAGATGAAAAAGTACATAGAAGAGGGCGTTTTTAACCAACTTCCGGAAGGTATTATTTTAACGGTTAGAAAAACTCCTTTCGTTGAAAGAAGAATAGGTATTATTGCATCTGTTGACCTTGAGCATTACGATTACAAGGTTGGGGAAAAACCCTTAGTAAGAGCAACGGAGGGCACTATTACCGAGCGTATTCCTCCAAGACTTAAAATTAGAAAGGATGCCTTGATTGAATTTCCACATATAATGGTGTTGTTTGACGACGATAAGAGAGAAATTGCAGAAGAACTTTATGCAAAAAGAGATACTCTTAAAAAGGTTTACGATTTCAACCTCAATATGGGTGGCGGTAAAATTGAAGGATACTTTATTGAAGACTACAAGCCCGTTTTAGAAAAGTTTGAGGCATTATTAAACGAGGACACCTTAGTTAGAAAATACGGCGTTGCTGATAAATTCCAATTTGCCGTGGGTGACGGAAATCACTCTTTAGCAACTGCAAAAGCGCATTGGAATAACGTTAAGGCAACAATTCCCGAGTCAGAGTGGGAAAATCACCCCGCAAGATATTGCCTTGCAGAGTTTGTAAATATTTATGACGAGGGCATTTACTTTGAGCCTATTTTCCGTTTTATTACTGGCGTTGATAAGGAAGAATTTATTAACGGCTTGAAGGAAATTGACGGTAACTATACCGTTATCGGCTTAGATAAGATTGAGAAAAAATCAAACTGTACTCTTCCCGAAACAATTAAGGGTATTGACGGATATATTAAAGAGTATATTGAAAAGAAGGGTGGAAAGGTTGACTACGTTCACGGAGAGAAAAACCTTGAGGACTTAGTTGAAAAGGAAAACGGTGTTGGTATTTTCTTGCCTAAGATGGATAAATCGGAACTTTTCAAGTTTGTATCGGCACGTGGCGCACTTCCCAGAAAGACTTTTTCTATGGGAGAGGCAGTTGAAAAAAGATATTATTTAGAAGGAAGTTATCTTGTAAAATGATAAAGGTATGTAAGTTTGGCGGAACGAGCATGGCAGACGCAAACGCCATTAGACAAGTAAAAGATATAATATTAAAAGATAAAGACAGAAAATACGTTGTCGTTTCTGCTCCCGGAAAGAGGAATAAAGAGGATATTAAAATTACAGATACCCTTTATTCTTGCTATGAAGAGATAGTAAATAAAGGAAACTGTAATAAAAGTTTTTCACTTATTAGAGAAAGGTTTATAGGAATAGTTGAGGATTTAAAACTCAACATGGATATACAAGCAATTCTCGATAGAACGGAAAGGGAAATGGTGGAATATAGAAACGCTGATTTTTGCGCTTCGAGAGGGGAATATTTGTCCGCTTTAATCTTTGCGGAATTTATCGGTTTTGAATTTGTTGATGCTGTGGAAATGATTCGTTTTGACAGTGAGGGTAGGCTTAATCAAGAATACACCGACGACAAGGTTAAGACCAAGTTAAAGGGTAAAGAATACGTTGTAATTCCCGGTTTCTACGGTAGAAGTTACGAGGGCAACGTTAAAACGTTTAGCAGAGGCGGAAGTGATATTACCGGTTCGATTATTGCAAGAGGCGTAAAGGCTGATATTTACGAGAACTGGACGGACGTTAGTGGATTTTTAATTTGTGACCCAAGAATAGTTTCTACCGCTAAACCTATTAAACAAATTACTTATAAGGAATTAAGAGAACTTTCGTATATGGGTGCTTCGGTACTTCACGCAGAGGCAATTTTCCCCGTAATGAAGGGCAAAATTCCGATAAATATTAAAAATACTTTCCGTCCACAAGACGAGGGAACTATGATTGTTCCTAACGACAAATACGTTTCTTGTGAGGGAGACCCCGTTATTACGGGTATTGCGGGTAAAAAAGATTTTACCGTTATCATTATAGAAAAATCTATGATGAATTCTGAGGTAGGTTTTATAAGAAAGGTTCTTTCCGTTATCGAGCATCACGGAATAGGCGTTGAACATTTACCCTCAGGCATTGATACGCTTTCAATAGTTGTATCTTCTGAACAATTAAAAGGCGGAATTTTATCCGATATAATTAACGAAATAAGAGAAAACGTAAGCCCCGATTATATTCAGGTTGTTGAAAATATTTCTCTTATCGCAACCGTTGGTCACGGTATGACGAGAAGACCTGGTACTGCAGGCAATTTATTTAACGCTCTTGCAGAGGCTGGAATAAACGTTATTATGATTGACCAAGGCTCAAGCGAACTTAATATTATAATAGGGGTTGCAAACTCTGATTATGAAAAATGTATAAAGACTATTTATAAGGCATTTATTTAAGGCTAATAATTATAAGCATAAACTAGAGAGATTTGGAGGTTAAGTTATGGATTATGCAAAAGAGTCTTTAAGACTTCATGGGGAATGGAAAGGTAAAATAGGGGTTGTTTCTAAAGTTAGGGTGGAAAATAAAGAAGACCTATCTTTAGCGTATACCCCCGGTGTTGCAGAGCCTTGTCTTGCAATAAATAAAGATTATAATAAATCTTTTGAACTAACCGGCAGAGGCAACATGGTTGCCGTTGTTACCGACGGAACTGCCGTTTTGGGCCTTGGCGATATTGGTCCTGAGGCTGGTATGCCCGTTATGGAGGGTAAATGCGTGTTGTTTAAAAGTTTCGGTAACGTAGACGCTATTCCACTTTGCGTTAGAAGTAAAAGTGTTGACGATATCGTTAATACTATTAAACTTTTAGCGGGTTCGTTTGGTGGAGTAAATTTAGAAGATATTTCAGCACCAAGATGTTTTGAAATTGAAAAGAGATTAAAAGAAGACCCAGAGGTTGATATCCCAATTTTCCATGATGACCAGCACGGTACTGCAGTAGTTTGCGTTGCTGCTTGTATTAACGCATTAAAACTCGTTAATAAAAAGTGGGAAGACCTTTCTATCGTATTTAGTGGCGCAGGTGCAGCAGGTGTTGCAATTGCTAAACTTATGATTTCAATGGGCGCAAAAGACGTTGTAATGTGCGACAGAACGGGTATTATCTACAAGGGTAGAAAAGAGAGTATGAATTCAAGCAAGGAAGAAATTGCAGAGTTTAGTAATAAACTTGGCAAAAAAGGTACGCTTGCAGATGCGGTTAAAGGAGCAGACCTTTTTGTTGGCGTAAGTTCTCCTGGAGTATTAACGGCAGAAATGGTTAAGACTATGGCTAAAGACGCAATCGTAATGCCTATGGCTAACCCCACTCCCGAGATTATGCCTGACGTTGCTCTACAAGCAGGTGCAAAGGTAGTTGGTACTGGTAGAAGTGACTTCCCCAACCAAATAAACAACGTTCTTGCTTTCCCCGGAATTTTCCGTGGCGCATTAGATTGTAGGGCTCTTGATATTAACGAAGAAATGAAGATTGCCGCTGCAAAAGCCATTGCAGGTATCGTTTCAGATGAAGAACTTCGTGCAGATTATATAATCCCTGCACCATTTGATAATAGAGTTGCTCCCGCCGTTGCAAAAGCAGTTAAAGACGCTGCTATCAAATGTGGATTAAATAGAATTTAATAAATTGACAAAAAACCCCTGCGCAAAAATAAGCGTGGGGGAATTTTAATTATTATAAAAAATTATATTCTTGACTGATTTATGTGACTTTGTTATAATATCAAGGAAATTATTATTTAACGCTATTAAAAGGAGAAATGCTAAATGAAAATTCTTGCTCCCGCAGGTAATTTAGAAAGCCTTAAAACCGCCGTATATAATGGGGCGGACGAGGTTTACCTTGGTGTAAAAGAATTTAATGCCCGCAATAATATTGAGGGCTTTAATTTGGAAAATTTGGGCAATGCAGTAGATTTTGCTCATCTTTTTGGAGTTAAAGTCTATTTAGCGATAAATATATTATTTACAAACACCGAATTGCAGTCGGCGGTAGACGTTGTTGTGAACGCCTATAATATGGGCGTAGATGCCTTTATCGTGCAAGATTTAGGCTTAGCAAAAATTTTGCACGATAATTATCCCCAAATAGAACTTCACGCAAGTACTCAAATGGGTATTCATAACCTTGCGGGCGTGAAAGAGATTGAAAAGTTTGGCTTCTCAAGGGTGGTGCTTGCAAGGGAAACGCCACTTGAAGAAATTAAAAGAATAAGGGATAATTCTAATATTGAAATAGAATACTTCGTTCACGGTGCGCTTTGCGTTAGTTTCTCGGGGAACTGTTATATGAGTTCATATATGTTTAATGCGAGCGGTAATAGGGGAAAATGTAAACAACTATGTAGGTTGCCTTACTCCATTACTCTTGATGGGAAGACGCTCAAAAAAGGCTACCTATTGAGCGCAAAAGATTTTAATATGATAGATAGGCTAACTGACCTTGAAAATGCAGGCGTAACTTCCCTAAAAATAGAGGGCAGGGCAAGAAGACCTTATTACGTTGGCGCAGTTACGAGGGAGTATAGAAAGGCTTTAGACGGAATTTCGCCTAACAAAAAAACTATTGACCTTGCTTTTAACCGTGAGTTTACCGAGGGGTATTTTAACGGAAACGGAAAAATTATTTCCTTAATTCAAAACCATATTGGTATACGTGTAGGAAGAGTGGAAAGGGTAAAATTCGGCAAAAAATTTAATGAAGTTTACGTTAACTCGTGCCAAGAGATTAATCCCAAATCAGTTTTAAAATTTACCGAAGGCAATAGTGAGATTGCAACTATTTCTGCATACGACGTGAAAAAAATAGATAAAAATTTATATCTTCTAACAACTACGCAAAGGATAAAAGATGGGCTTGAGGTTAGGCTTATTTCTGACGTGGAAAGGGAAGAAGAATTTTTAGCACAAAAATTTAGGAGAGATATTAAATTAGATTTACACCTTAAAGTTGGTGAGAAAATTAAGGCAGTTATTAATTTAAATGGTGTAAAAGAGGCTATTGAGGGAGAGGTTATAGAAGCACCGTTAAACAGACCGATGACTTTAGGGGATATTGAAAGTTGCTTTAATAAATCGGAATATTTTTCTCCCCAAATAACCTATTCTTATTTTGAGGAATTTTTCTTAGTAAAATCTGCCCTAAACGAGTTTAGAAGAAGGGTGTACGCTACAGCAATAGAGTTGCTTACTAAATTAAATAGAGAAAAAATTTATAGCATAAATATTAAAATCCCTAACAACATAAAACTTTTGAAGAATTTTGAAATTGTTGAAGAGAGTTTTAAGAACTTAAAGTGCGAAACGGTGATATACTCTCCCGAAATTTATGGCGTAGACGACGTGAAAGATTTTGTGATATCTTGCAAAAAACAAGGCAAAAAACCCTATCTTTTTGCACCTAACTTTGCCCTATCTAAAGACGTTGAGTTGTTAAAAGATATCGTAGATAAAACGGGTGTAGGTATAGTTGCAAATAACTATTACGCATTAAGTTTAACGGATGACGTTATAATAGGTGGTGGACTTAACGTATATAATTCTATATCTGCCGAGGTTTTTGATAAACCCGTGATACTATCGGAAAACGGAGTAGGTGAGAGAACGGATTTTGCTTATATGACGCTTCGTCATTGTCCTATCAAAACGCACGTTGGGGGAGATTGTAAGAGTTGCAAATATCAAAAGGGTTATACTTTCGTTATGGAAAGTGGAAAAGAACTTGCTCTTAAACGAAAAAAATTATCCGATTGTACTTTTTATTTAAATTCAATTAAAAATTAGGGGATAAAAATGGGAGAAAAACAAAAGATAAAATTAAGGGTTAAATTAGCCGTCATTTTTTCTAGCATTATAGTTGCAATAGGTGTAATTTTATGCGGTGCTATCGGGTATTTCCGTTTGCCCGTTAGTAATTATTACAGTGCAAGTGAAAAAGCATTTAAGATTCCCGAAATCGGAAACGGCTACGTTCCACAGGGTATCTGCTACGACAAAGAAAGAGAAACTTTCATTTTGTCGGGTTATATGAAGGACCACTCAAAATCTCCAGTCTATCTGGTTAAGAACGGCGAGTTAATTAAAAAGGTTACACTTAAAACGCCCGATGGTAAAGACTATGTAGGGCACGGTGGTGGAATTGACTTTTGGGGTGATTTTTTATACGTAACGGGTGGTTCAGATTGTTGCATATACGTTTATTCGTATAACGATTTAGTAACTGCAACTAACGGTGATTCGCTTTCTTGTCTTGGTGCTTTTTCCCTAATGAAGAGTGATACCGATTACATAGGTAATGCTTTTGTTACCGTTTGTGGAGATAGGCTAATTACCGGTGAATTTTACCGTGCAGAAAGTTATCCCACTCCCGAAAGTCATAAAATTACAACTAAGACAGGGGATTATAACCAAGCACTAGCAGTGGAATATAATTTAGACGCAACTATGCCTTTGGGTATAGCCTCTAAGCCGATAAAAGCATATTCAATGCCAGACCAAGTTCAAGGGCTAACCGTGGATAACGGAAAAATATATCTTTCAACGTCTTGGGGTTTGTCTTTTTCTAAAATATACGAATTTTCCGAAAACAATTTAGTGTTACAAGGAGAAAAAGAGATTTTAGGTGAAAATATTCCCTTGTACGCTATGGATAGTGCAAGCCTAAATAAAATATACAAAATTGCACCTATGAGTGAAGAAATGGTAATGGTGGATGGAGAACTTTACGTTAACTGCGAATCGGCTTCAGATAAATATATTTTCGGTAAACTCACCGGCGGAAAATGGCTTTATAAAACCAATCTTTCTAAAATGAAATAATCAAACGTAATACAAAGAAGGATGCAATCACCTAATCGCTACAAGGAATTTTGTTTAGATAAATTATAAAAACTCGACTTATGAAAAGTCGAGTTTTCTTTTGCTTATGCAATTTTATATCAAGCCCAAAATTTTAGTTTGCACCGTTATTAAGTACGCTTGTCATCATAAAGCGTCCGCCTAAATTTTGAATGGTAATATTGTAGTTGTTGCCGTTAATTGTAACTGATTTTTCAATAGTTGCAAAAGTTGAAGATTCAAGATATATGTTGCCTGAAAGTTCCATAAACTTATCGTTATTAATTTTGCCAAATACGGCTTTTACGATATATTCGCCTTCGGTTACGTCAGGAATTGCAATACCGCTATTGCCAACGCAAACCGTTTCTTGCTTGTTGTAAGTAAAGGTATTAAACACGCCTTCAACTTCAACGTCTTTTGCGCCCGAAAGGTAAACTTTAATGCCGTAAGTTTCGCCACTTTGAAGCAATATGTTTTTAGGAACGGTTATTGAAAGGTTGCTAAAATCAAACATGCCGTCACTAACCGTAAACTCGCCTTTTGAAGCGTTTTCAAGGTTTACTAAGCCCGCACCTTCTTCAAGTTTAGGCATATTTTTTCTAAGCAAACGCTCAAAAGTAGTATAGTAAGTACGGCAGTTAGCAACAAAGTTTTTAGTATCTTGTATTATGCTATCTTTTAAGGTGCTGACGCCTTGTGCATTAAAGTCGTAATTAAACGCTGCCTTAAATTGATTTTGAACCATTGCGTCTCTTTCTACTTTTGCAGTTTGCCTATATGTATAAAGTTCGCCCGCATTATATCCACCAACAGTAAGCCCGTTTTCATTTAAGAAGTCAAAATACACGCTCATAAGCGTTTGGGTAGTACCTTCGCCAGAGCCACTTGGAGTAGACGTACCGCCACCGAAGTAACCATAAAGCGAAACCATTATACCACCACCAATAAGTTTGCCCATGTCGCTACTGCCTAGCATATAGAGTGGGGTAAGAGGAATCCAATTAAAACTTAAGAATTTGTAACCTGCATTATTAGCATATTCAGGGAAGTCGTTATAAGGAATAACTGTGCCGTCTTTTTTAACGTACGTCCAATCTTCCACGCTACCGGTTTTGTTAAGAGTTATAAATCCGTCTTGCTTACTCCAAAGCATACCTTCCATAATTTTTTTGCCGTTGTCAAGTAAAATATAGTCGTCACCAGTTATGTAAACGGTGCTTTGAAGTGTTATGTCGTAGTCGGCTTGGTCTATAACGTTATCGTTGTTTTTATCTTCAATATTATGAACAAAACTATCCCAACCTTCAAGCATTGTTAATGATAAATATTGCTCTGTATTAGTTTCGGCTTCATCGCTTAAATCAAAACTTTCATAGCCGGCATGGTACCAGCGATTTGTTTCGTCAACAAGGTCAAGCACAAAATAACCGCCGTTTAATTCAACGAAAGTCTCACCTTCAACAAGCGGATTTGGTTTAGAATAGTCAAAAGACGCTTTGCTACCAATAAACCTTCCGTCTTGTTTTATCGCTCTAAAAATAGAACTTGTGCCTTGATTTTCTAAAATGTCTAAACTTGATGCGTTAGTGTATAAGGTAGAACGTTCAACAACGTATTCCTTTGACGGAACGTTTTTAATATAAGTATAAAGGTAGCGACCTTTGCTTTCGTCTTCATACGCTTTTCCTATATATTCAAAAGTTGAAAATTCAACAACTTCAACGCCGCCTTCATCGTAAATTTTAATGTATAATGCACCAGTTAAAGTGTCTTTTGGCAAAAAGGCGTTAGGGTCGCTGTACTCACCGCCGTTGGTAGAACCTATGCCTTCCATTGTAATACCGCTATCAATGCCTTCGTCTTTATCTTGAATATAGTCATTATGAATATAGCCGATAAAGCCTGTAACAACGTCATTTTCTTCGTCGTAACCTATGTAACGTGCGGTAACACCGTTAAATACGACTAACTTGTTTAAAACTGTTACGCATTGAGTAAGTTCGTCAATTCTCATACGTGCTTGTGAAGATAAATCTTGAAGTTCAGAAGTTTGCCAGCCAAAGTAGGTACGCCAGCCTTCGTCATAATAATAGTCACCTTCTTCGCAAGTGTAAATTAAATCTCCGCTACCATTTGTTTCTAAACTTGTTAAAGTTATGCCACCACTTTGACTGTTACTATTTGTTTCTAAACTTGTTAAAGTTAAGCCACTATTTTGACTGCTACTATTTGTTTGTAAACTTGCCAAAGCAACGCCACCACTTTGACTGCCGTCAAAATCAAAGGAAAGGTCTGCGTTTTCAAGTTTATTTACGCAGTAGTAATACGCCTCGTTAGTGCCGTCACCAGACATATTGCAATTACAAGCACCGCTAAGCGATATCGTAAGTGCAAGCATTACGGCTAAAAAGCATTTAAATAATTTTTTCATAAAACCTCTAACAACGTTTGCTTATATGAATAATCATAAACGTATTGATATTATTATATTTATGTTCTAACAATATGTCAATAACTTTTATAAAAATAAAAAAGGGCGATTACTGTTCTTCTCTTATGGATTTTTAAGCCATAATAAAAGTGTAGCCCACTATACTTCGCAAAAGCGAAATATGGTGGGCTTTTCTTATCCACAAAGGATTTGTTTAATTGTCGCAAATTCTTATGGGAAGAGCGAATTTTGCATCCTTTTTTAATATTGTTTTTTCTTAAATTTCGTTAGGAATAAAAGTTTTTTGTTCAAGTTTTTTTGCGTGCTTTCTTTGGAAGAACTTAACGAGTTCAACCACGGGAATAACTATTACGCCAAGACCGATTGCTATTAAATATTCAACTATTCCTACGCTTGCAAATCCAAACGCTGTTGCGAGGAAAGGAACTTCGCACACTAAGGTGGTAGCAATTAACGATGCCAAGCCTGCAAACACCAATACCTTGTTTTGAGAGGGTAACTTAAATATGCTACCTCTTTGCGAACGCATATTGAAACTGTGGAAGATTTCAGCCATAGACATTGTTAAGAAAGCCATTGTCATACCGTGTGCGCTTGTTTCAATAACCCAAGTGCCGTATTCCATATAGTGGCCAAGGAAGTATGAAAGGATAGTTAAAATGGTAACTAAAACGCCTTGATATGCTATGTCAACGCCCATACCGTCTGAGAAAATACCTGATTTAGCAGAACGTGGTTTACGTTTCATAATGTTTGGTTCTGCTTTTTCCGTGCCAAGTGCAAGGGCAGGGAAACAGTCGGTAACAAGGTTAATCCAAAGTAAGTGTACAGGTTCTAAAATGGTAAAGCCCATAAGAGTTGCAATAAAGATAGATAACACTTCACTCATATTAGAGCCAAGTAAGAATTGAATTGCCTTACGGATATTATCGTAAATACGTCTGCCTTCTTCAACTGCGCCAACTATGGTTGCAAAGTTATCGTCAGTTAAAACCATATCTGCAACGTTTTTGGTAACGTCTGTACCTGTAATACCCATACCCACGCCGATATCTGCACTCTTAATTGATGGTGCGTCGTTTACGCCGTCGCCAGTCATAGCGGTAACGTAACCTGCTTTTCTCCAAGCGTTTACGATACGAGTTTTATGTTCCGGTTGAACACGGGCATATACGCTTATGTTTTGGAACTTTTGTTCAAACTCTTCGTCGCTCATTTCGTTAAGCATTGCGCCTGTTATTGCGTAAGTTTCTTCAGTTATAATGCCAAGTTCTTTAGCAATAGCAACTGCAGTATCAATGTGGTCAC
>JAZONF010000009.1:0-132977 GCA_045654365.1 Christensenellaceae bacterium
AGCCTTGAAATATACCATTGCGGTGACGTTAGCGATGAGGTCCCACCTGTTCTCATACCGAACACAGAAGTTAAGCTCATCAGCGCCGAAAATACTTAGCTGGCGACGGCTTGGGAAGATAGGTAGTTGCTGCATCCAAAAAAAGAACTAATCATTCTGATTAGTTCTTTTTCTTTATTTAGCAACGTATCTTCCCAAGGCAACCACTACGTTATTGCAGGGAAGAAGTCGCAGTTTATCTCAACTCAATTTATGCAAACAACCCTTTTTGTGCGTTGATTTTTAACAAATACAAACAAGTCGCGACATGTTTGCCTACGGCAAACACATGGTAGTTGCTGCTGTAATTAATGGATGTAATTTTTATGATTTATTGCTTATTAGAGTAAACTCTATAATCAATAAAATCATATTTTCTATAAAGAAAAGTTTATCCTAAACTTTTAAGCCTAACGGTTATAGTGTAAAATTTACATTTTACACTCTTTATCTTTTTTATATTTAGCAAACACATGGTAGTTGCTGGTAATAATGATAGAATTATTATATTTTTATTGCTTATTAGCGTAAACTCTATAATCAATAAAATTATCTAAGGCATAAAAATTAGGAATTTATATTTAGTGTAAATCGCAAGTATTGACAAGGGAAATTGCTTGTGATACAATATTAAAAAAGGAGAGATAATGAGGGAACATAACGGCAAAATTTATGTAGAGGAAAAGCCTCACGATTTTGAAGAACTTAAAGAGATTGTTAGTATTCTTCGTGGTCCTAACGGGTGTTCTTGGGATAGGGAACAAACGTTTGAAAGTATGAGAGAGTGCTTAACTAACGAGAGCAATGAAGTTATTTCTGCAATTGATAAGGGAGATTACGACAACTTAAAAGAAGAACTTGGTGACGTTTTGTTGCAAGTTTTATTAAATACCGAAATTGCATTTGAGATGGGGCTATTTAATTTTGACGACGTTGTGCAAACTCTATCTGAAAAGTTAATTCGCCGTCACCCCCACGTTTTCGGGGATATAAAACCGCCGGAAACACCCGAAGAGGCGCTTGCATTATGGCGAATGGTTAAAGAAATAGAAAAAGAAAGAAAAATCAAGGAGAAAATAAAATGATTTTTGATAAAATTGAGAACCTAAAAACTTACGTTTCTATTAACGAGGGATTTAAGGACGTTTTGGAGTTTATAGAGAAAAACGACCTACTTTCACTTCCGTTAGGAAAGCAACCTATAAGTGAAAGAGCATATCTTAATAGGCAACAATACGTTGGTAAAGAAGAGCTTGATAATCGTTACGAAAGCCATTTGGATTATATTGATATTCAAATAGTTCTAAAGGGAAAAGAAAAGAACAACTATTCTTTTAAGTGCCCTGATAAAGCTGAAATCAACGCAAAGGATTGTTATTTTACAGAAGCAGAAAAGGACACCGTTTTAACCTTAGATGAAGAAAATTTTGTAATATATTTCCCAAAAGAATTGCATAAACCTGGCTTAAAAGTAGACGACGAGTTAATAGAAAAAATAGTTTTTAAGGTAAAAGCGTAGAAAAAAATCGCCCGCCAATTTTGGCGGGCGATAGATTTTTATAACAAATTTTTCCTTAAATTATAAACCCAAAAACTAATGCGGATAGGCATGCACAAACGGCTACGAGTAGTAAAGATTTATTTAAAAAAGCCACCGAAAGTGCTACGACAGAGCCTATTAGTGCAGTGTAAAAATTACCGGTTGAATATAAAATATAGGGAAAGGTCATAGCTGATAAAACGGCATAAGGTATGTAATATAGAACACTTTTTAAGTAGCGAGATTTTATCTTTTTCTTGAAAAAAGTTAGAGGTAGCATTCTTATTATATAGGTAACTAACGCCATAACGAGAACGTATAAAATCATTTGTAAATCACTCATGATTTTCCTCCGTTACGGGGAAGAAATAAGCCAAGATTAAAGCGGTTAAAAGTGCGCTAATTATAACTGCAATTCCCGTTGATAATTTCGATAACACAGGCGTATAATAAAAGGTACAACTTATTACTGCGCTTAAAATTACCGTTAGCAAAATGCTAAATTGTTTTTTTGCTGGTGGAACAATTATTGCAATAAACATTGCGTAAAGCGCAATGCCTAATGATGAAGATATAAAGGGTGGAATTACGTTACCTGCAATTGCGCCTGCAAGTGTTCCAAGCGTCCAGCCAAGATATGGCAAAAGTGCTAAACCGTAAAGATATTTTGCGCTTATATTTTTTGGCTTAGATGCGGAAACAGCAAAAATTTCGTCGGTAATAAACGCAGAGGTTAAAAGCCTATTTGTCAGATTAAAAGTATCGTCCGTTTTTTGTGAAAGCGTTATGCTCATTAAAAAATATCTTGAATTGATTACAAGTTGAGTAAAAATAATTTCCACTAACGTTCCACAAGCAATAATAACGTCCAGCCCGGCAAGTTGACCGGCAGAGGTTAGGTTAAGCATAGAGATTAATAACGTTATATAAATTGGCACGTTAAAAAGGCTTGCTTTCACACCGAAGGCAAACGCAACGGGGAAATAACCTAAACCGATAGGCAAACCGTCCCTAACGCCGTTTTTATAATTAAAATGGGAAAAATTAGCCATTTTCTACTCCTCTTTTTAACATAAATTATTTTATCACATATCAAAATAATAATCAAACGAATAAAGCAAAATAAAAAAGCAATAAAATAGAGAATAAAATTAGTTTTTTAATTGCTTTTTTTAAGTACGTGTATTATAATAATTTTATAAAAATTTTTTGAGGTAAATCATGATAAAGGTTTTACAATTTGGTGAAGGCAATTTTTTAAGAACGTTCGTTGACCATTATTTCAACACGTTAAACGAAGAAGGTGGCGATTATAAAGTTGATATCGTTAAACCCATAACTTTTGGTACTCTTGAGAGGTTTAAAAAGCAAAACAACAAGTACCATATCGTTCTCCGTGGTGTAAAAGAGGGTAAAGCAGTTGAGGACGTTTATAATATTGACGTTTTAGGTGACGTTATTTGTCCTTTTGAAAATTATGAAAAATATATTGCTATTGCAAAAGATGAAAATTTAAAACTTATCGTTTCTAACACTACCGAAGCAGGTATTTGCTATAACGGTAACGACAAGTTTGATGATTTTGAGGGCATTACTTTCCCTGCAAAATTAACTAAATTCTTGCTTGAAAGATTTAACGCAAATCTTCCTGGCGTTTATATGATGCCCGTGGAACTTATTGATAACAATGCAGACGAACTTTCTAAATGCGTAAATAAGTATATCGAACTTTGGAATCTTTCTGACGATTTCAAAAAATGGATTAACGAAGAATGTTATTTCTGTAACACTTTAGTTGACCGTATTGTTTCAGGGTATCCGAGAGATGAGCAAACTAAAAACCACCTTGCAGAGCTTATCGGTGAAGTGGACGAGTTGGTTTCCGTTGGTGAGCCTTTTGGTCTTTGGGCTGTTGAAAAGAAAGGGGATATCGCTAAATACGTTAAAGAAGGTTTCCACGGTATCGACGTTGTAGTTACCGATAACATTAAGTACTATAAAAAGAGAAAGGTTAGAGTTCTTAACGGAAGTCATACCAACTTAGTGCCTGCAGGTTTGTGGCTTGGTGCTAAGACCGTTGACGAATGTATGAACGATAGTAAACTTTGTGCTTTCTTACAAAACACCTTAAAAGATGAGATTATTCCTTTCGTTTCAGACGATATTGTTGCAACTACCGAATTTGCTGATAGTGTTACTGAAAGATTTTTAAACCCTTATCTTAATCACCAACTCATTAGCATTTCACTTAACAGTATTAGTAAGTGGCGTGCAAGAGATTTGCCATCATTTACCGATTACTACAATGCTAACGGTAAAATCGGCAAGTATTTAACTATTGGTTTTTCATACCTTATGTGTTTATATTCTTCACTTACCGAAGAAAATGGCGAGTTCTACGCAAATCTTCCATCAGGTAAGGTTGTATATAAAGATGACCTTCCTTATCTTAAGTATTTTGCAAACGGGGGCGATATCGTAGAGTTTATGAAAGACGTTAACGTTTGGGGCGAAGATTTAACCGCATACAAGGGCTTTGCAGAAGCAGTAGTAGAAAACGTTGCTAAAATTAAGGCTGGCGAAGTTTTACTTTAATAAGTAAGAGTACGTATAATATGAAAGAAAGAATAATCATTAACGAAAAAGATAACGTTGCCGTAGAACTTAAAGGAAATGACAAAATCCCCGCAGGGCACAAGGTTGCAAGGCGTGATATTAAAAAGGGTGAGTTCGTTATTAAGTACGGCGAAATAATAGGTAGAGCAAAGGAAGATATCAAGGCGGGAGATTGGGTGCATACGCACAACATTAAATCTCACCTTGACGAAGCGTTTGAATACGAATACAATCCAAAATATCCCGAAATAGAAATTAGCGAGGGTTATTTTTACGGATTTAAGCGTGCTTATGGAAGAGCGGGTATTAGAAACGAAATTTATATTATTCCTACCGTTGGTTGTGTAAATAACGTTTGTATGCGTATGGAAAAACTTGCTCAAAAATACGTGCAAGGCTCTATCGACGCAATCTTTACTCTTCCTCACCAGTTTGGTTGTTCGCAACTTGGTGACGATAACGAAAACATAAAAAAACTTCTTTGTGCCATTGCTCTTAACCCCAACGCATCTTACGTTTTGTTCGTAGGGCTTGGTTGTGAAAACAACGGTATGGACGGTATTAAGGAATACTTAAAGCCATTTAACAGAGATAATATTGAATATTTTAATTGCCAAGACGTAGAGGACGAAATTGATTACGGTCTTTCCATCATTGAAAAGTTTGCTAATAAGGCAAAGGATTTAAGAAGAGAAAAAGTTTCAATTAGTGAACTTTGCATCGGATTAAAGTGTGGTGGTAGTGACGGATATTCCGGTCTTACCGCAAACCCACTGGTTGGTAGAATTTCTGATAGAATAGTTGCCCTTGGTGGTAGCGCAATCTTAACTGAAGTTCCTGAAATGTTTGGTGCAGAACAATTACTTATGAACAAGTGTGAAAGCGTAGAAGTATTTGAAAGATACAAAAAAATGATTGTTGACTTTAAGGATTTCTATATTTCACAAGGTTTCCCCGTGTATGAAAACCCAAGTCCCGGAAACAAAAAGGGCGGTATCACCACTTTAGAAGAAAAGTCACTCGGTTGTGTTGAAAAAGCAGGTTCAACTAAAATAGTTGATGTTTTAGGGTACGGAGAATTGGTTAAAAAAGCGGGTGTTTCCGCTTTAGACGCACCTGGTAACGACCTTATTGCCGCAACGGCATTAGCATCCTCAGGTTGCCAAGTTGTATTATTTACCACGGGTAGGGGAACACCATTTTCAACTTTCGTTCCCACTATGAAAATCGGCACTAATAACCACGTTTCTTCTTACAAGGATAATTGGATAGACTTTAATGCCTACTCAATGGATGAAGAGGGATTATTTAACCTTTTAATGAAAACCGTTAACGGCGAATACAAAGTTAAGAGTGAAGATATTAGAGAGATAGCATTTTACAAAAAAGGCGTAACGCTTTAATAAACTTAAAATTAAAAAAAGACTTGCTTTTGGTTAGCAAGTCTTTTTTATGCTATTTATTTTATTCTACTGAAGTTACCTTTAGCGTGCCGTTATTTACGATAAATTTAATATTGTATCCGTTATATATCATACCGTATTCTCTGCCGTCATCGTGATATGATGGGCGTGGGTCGTCTTCAAGACACTCTATAACAGTGGGGAGAATATCACTTGGTATAAGTATTTTTAATTCATCACTAAAATCTACTATTAGTTTATAATTTTTAACTTGGTCTGCGTATCCACCGATAGCGTCATCAATCTTATCGGCAGATGGGAGGTATGGCTTTACGTCGTAAATTGGTGTGCCGTCAAGTAAATCCGCACCACTAACTATTAGAGAAATTTGTTTATCTTTTTTAACTTCTAAAAGTTTTACTACCGATAGACCAAGCCCGTTTGGGCGAAAGGGGGAACGGCTAGCAAAAACGCCCACTTTTTCGTTGCCACCAAGCCTTGGAGGTCGAACGGAAAGGCTTTCAGTATCAGGATTTTTTGAAAAACCGAAGATAAGCCAAAGGTGGGAAAATTCCTCTATACGTTTAACTGCCTTTTCGTCGTTAAATTTATCGAGAAAAACTATTTCTCCAATAGAAGAGGGGGCTCTTCCGCTTTGACGGGGAATACCAAATTTTTCCTTAAATCCAGTTTTAATAACGGCTATAGGTTTTATCGTCTTCTCCATAGTAGAAATATTATAAAACAATTAAAAATAAAAAGCAAGAGTCTTGAAAAAATAATAAAATCGTGATAAAATATCGTTAAAGAAAATTGCTAATAAAAGTAGTAAAAAATTAATAAGATTGATAATTATACGTAATTAAAAATTGGGCATATTAGTAGTATGAAGGATAGGATTTATTGCTGTATAGACTTAAAAAGTTTTTACGCATCAGTAGAGTGTGTAGAACGTGGGCTTGACCCTTTTAAGGTTAATTTAATAGTGGCTGACCCCGCAAGGACAGATAAATCCGTTTGCCTTGCGGTAACCCCCGCAATGAAAGAGTTGGGGGTTAGAAGTAGATGTAGAGTTTTTGAAATTCCAAAACATATAGAGTATATCACGGCAAAGCCACGTATGAAACTTTACGTAAGAAAATCGACGGAAATTTATTCTATATATTTGCAATATATAAGTAGCGAAGATATACACGTTTACTCTGTAGATGAAGTTTTTATTGATTTAACCGACTACGTTAAAATCTATAAAAAAACCGCTTATCAAGTTGCAAAAATGTTAATCGATAAAGTTTACGAACAAACGGGAATTACCGCAACAGTTGGTATAGGCACTAATCTATTTTTGGCAAAGATTGCCCTTGATATTACCGCAAAAAAATCCTCTGATTTTATGGGGTATTTAGACGAGGACTTGTTTAAGAAAACCATTTGGCATCATAAACCTATAACCGATATTTGGAACGTAGGTAAAGGTACGGCAAAACGCCTTGCAGAATACGGTATAACCGACCTTTACGGCGTTGCCCATGCAAGTGAAAAACTGTTATATCGCCTTTTTGGCATTAACGCAGAACTTCTTATTGACCACGCTAACGGAATTGAGCCTTGCACTATTAAAGATATTCATTCTTATCGGTCAAAACATCATTCTTTAACCAATAGTCAAATACTTTTTTGTAATTATACGTTTGACGAGGCGTTTATCATTGTTAAAGAAATGGTAGATGGGCTTTTGATGGAACTAATTGATAAGAACCTTGTAACCGACGGCATAATTTTAGTAATAAACTACGCAGATAAAACGCAAAAGCACACGGGTGGAACTATGAATATCGGTGGCTATACTAGTTCTGGGAAAAGACTTCTTAGACATTTTAAGGATTATTACTATCAAACCACCGATAGATATTCTCCTATAAGGAGGGTAACTGTTGGTTTTAACAACGTTGTAAGAGAAGAGTTTTCTACGATAGATTTATTTTCTTCAGTAGAAAGTCAGGAAAAAGAAAAGAAATTATTAAAAACCGTTGTTGATATTAAAAAGAAGTACGGCAAAAACGCACTACTTAAAGGACTTAGTTATTCCGAAAAGGCAACGGCGAGAGAACGCAATACTATGGTGGGGGGACACGCTGGTGGAGAAGATGAAGATTAGCGATAGGGCGAAACAGTTTATGCCTTTTGCCTCTCTTCGTGGGTTTGACGAGGAAGTTAGAAAGAAAGAGAGAGTGGAAATAGATAAAAAAAACCTAACTGAAGAAGAGCAAGCGGAATTGTCGCAAAAGGTGATAAATCTTAAGAAAGGAGATTTAGTTACCGTCGTTTATTATCTCTTTGGTGAATATAAAAAGACTACCGGCATTATAACTGCATTAGATTTAACGTTGAAAAACCTAACTGTTGTAAAAAACAAAATTGATTTTGAAGATATTTATTCTATAGATAAAGTTTCTACGAGGGAAGATATATGGAAGTGATTTTAGCAAGCAATTCGCCAAGAAGAAAGGAAATATTAAAAGAGATGGGGTATTCTTTTAGCGTTTCCCCTTCTCTTTTTGATGAAAGTGGTGTAAAAGACTGCGGTGAAGATACGGCAAAGCAACTTGCTTTATTTAAGGCAAGAGAGGTTTTTTTACGTTTAAATAGAAAGGACGTGGTAGTTCTTGGCGCAGATACTATAGTTTACTATAATGGTAAAATTTTAGGAAAACCTAAAGATAGGGTAGATGCTTTTAATATGCTTAAGGAACTTAGCGGAAAAACTCACAAAGTTATTACTGGATACGCTATTATAACAGATAAAAAAACCTATAACGAAAGTGTTGTTAGTGAAGTGACTTTTAACGATTTTTCTGACGAGTTTATTAACGAATATATAGATAATAAAAGACCTTTTGACAAGGCTGGCAGTTACGGTATTCAAGACGGATATAACCTTGTAAAAAAATTAAGCGGAAGTTATAACAATGTGGTTGGGCTTCCAAGTGAAAAAATAGGGGAAATTTTACAAGAAATTTTTACAAAATAGTTGCTATTTATACACGTTTATGATATAATTTACAAAATGCAAAGAGGAGAAACGATATGGCTGAAAAAGGTTATGTTTCAATGATATCTGAAAGTTTTCCACCTAAGGCGTCTTATTCTCTTTTAAAGTCTAAGTGTTTAAAAATTTCGTTTTGTTAAGAAGTCTTTTTTAGGCTTCTTTTTTTATAACAAAGGAAAAACTGTTAAGGAGAAAAGTTATGAGTAATTTAGTTTACGGCGTAAAAGACAAGCCGGGTTTATGGAAAACCATAGTGCTTGCATTGCAACAAGTGCTTGCTATTTTAGCAGCAACTATCGTAGTTCCTGTTATTATTAACACGAACGAAGGCTTAAATTCAGCGGGGATTTACGCAAATATGAGCCAATCTGCGGCACTTTTCGGTGCAGGCGTAGGTACTTTAGTATACCTTCTCTTCACTAAATTTAAGAGCCCAGTATTTTTAGGAAGTTCTTTTGCTTTCATCGGTTCTATGTGTGCAGCTTTTGCTGGTGCTGTTAGTGTATCAGTTGGTTATATCGGTTTAATTATCGGTGCGGTTATGGCAGGTTTAGTTTACGTTATTATTGCTTTAATCGTTAAATACGCAGGTGTTAACTGGATTGACAAAATTATGCCAGCATCAGTTATTGGACCTACCGTTGCAGTTATCGGTTTATCACTTTCCGGTAATGCGGTTGGCGATTTAAGTAAGAGTGCTATTTCAACTTGCAGTCCTTACATTGCGCTTCTTTGTGGCTTAGTAACTTTAGCAACCGTTATCGTTTGCTCAGTTTACGGCAAAAAGATGGCTAAGATTATTCCCTTCATTATCGGTATCGGTGCAGGATATGCTCTTGCTGCTATCTTTACACTTATTGGTACTATTGCAGAAGTTCCAAGCCTTATCGTAATTAATTTTGGTCTTTTTGAAAATATGCAATGGGTTCCTGAATTTACCTTTATTAAGGCTTTTGAAGGCTTTAGCAACCTTGGTAACTTTGGCGCATATATAGCAACGCTTGCAGTTGCTTACGTTCCAGTAGCGTTCGTAGTATTTGCAGAACACCTTGCTGACCACAAGAACATTTCTTCAATCATTGGCGAAGATTTAACTAAAGACCCAGGTCTTCACAGAACTTTACTTGGTGATGGTATCGGTTCTATGGCTGGTGCTTTCTTCGGTGGTTGTCCTAACACTACTTACGGCGAATCAGTTGGTTGCGTAGCAATTTCTGGAAACGCTTCAGTAGTTACCATTATTACTGCAGCAATCATTTGTATTTTATCAGCGTTCATCGCTCCTTTCGTAACCTTATTAGCTACTATTCCTAATTGTGTAATGGGTGGTGTATGTTTTGCTCTATACGGCTTTATTGCTGTATCTGGCTTGAAGATGGTTCAAAAGGTTGACCTTAACGACAATAGAAATCTCTTCACCGTATCTGCTATCCTAATTGCTGGCGTTGGTGGTTTATCTATTAATATTGGTCCTGTAACTTTAACTTCAGTTGCTTGTGCTTTAATTCTTGGTATCTTAGTAAACCTACTTGGAAACATCAAGGGCAAAAAAGAAGAAAAAGACGCAGAATAAAACTAAAAACAATAGAAAGGGCGAATTTAGAAAATTCGCTCTTTCACCATAAAATGGAGTATAAAATGAAAGAGTATAAAAACGTACATATTCTTGACCATCCTTTAATTAGACATAAACTTGCAATCATTCGCAATAAGGAAACGACTACGAAACAGTTTAGAGAAATAGTGTCGGAACTTGCAACTCTTATGGCTTATGAAAGTTTTAAGGACGTTCCTACCGAAGAAATCACGGTTGAAACGCCTTTAGAGGTAACTAAGCAAACGGTTGTTAAGGAAAACTCCGTTGCAATCGTACCAATACTTCGTGCAGGGCTTGGTATGGTTGACGGAATTCTTTCACTTTTCCCCGCAGCAAAAGTAGGACATATCGGACTTTATAGAAACGAGGAAACCTTAGAGCCAGAAGAGTATTATTGTAAACTTCCCGTAGGCATTGACCAGAAAGTTGTAATGGTGGTTGACCCTATGCTTGAAACGGGCGGTAGCGCATGTGACGCAATTAGCATGCTTAAGAAGAGAGGGTGCAAAAACATTAAGTTAATGTCAATTATCGCTGCTCCCGAAGGCGTTATAAAGGTTGCAGAGACACATCCTGACGTAGAAGTTTACGTTTCAACCTTAGATAGGTGCTTAAACGAACACGGGTATATTCTTCCCGGGCTCGGTGATGCGGGCGATAGAATTTTCGGCACGAAATAATATAAATTTATAAGGAAAAACCTATGGACTTAAATCTCTTAACTCAACAATATCTAAACAGTAACGAAAGTTATATAGAAAAAGACGGATATATAATTATGCCTTCTTTTTGTGACGTTCACGTCCATTTAAGAGAACCGGGTTTTTCTTATAAGGAAACTATTTATTCAGGCACAATGGCATCGGCAAGCGGTGGTTATACTATCGTTTGCTCAATGCCTAATTTAAACCCTGTGCCCGATAGCTTAGAAAATTTAAAAGAACAACTTAATTTAATTTCTAAGTCCGCAGTTATCGACGTGTTGCCCTATGGCGCTATAACTAAGGGGCAAAAGGGGGAAGAACTCTCTGATATGGAGGATTTAGCACCATACGTTTGTGCTTTTTCCGACGATGGGAGAGGTGTTCAAAACTCCGAAATGATGGAAAGGGCAATGCTTAAGGCAAAGTCCTTAAATAAAATGATAGTTGCCCATTGTGAAGATAATTCGCTACTAAAAGGTGGGTATATTCACGACGGTGAATATGCTAAGGCTCACAACCATAGAGGCATTTGTTCGGAAAGTGAATATTTGCAAATTGCAAGAGATATCGAACTTGTTAAAAAAACGGGGTGTGCTTATCACGTTTGCCATATTTCCACTAAAGAAAGCGTGGATATTATTAGAAAGGCAAAAAAAGAGGGCGTAAACATAACTTGTGAAACTGCTCCTCATTATCTCGTTCTAACCGATATGGACTTAAAAGAAGATGGGAAATTCAAGATGAACCCTCCGCTTCGTAGTGAACAAGATAGAAAGGCTTTAATTGAGGGGATAAAGGACGGCACTATTGATATGATTGCAACCGACCACGCTCCCCACTCTCAAGAGGAGAAATCTAAGGGGTTAGAAAAAAGTGCCTTTGGGATTACCGGTATAGAAACGGCGTTTCCCATCTTATACACTCATCTCGTTAAGAGGGGTATACTAACAATAGAAGAATTAATTATGAAACTTGCGGTTAACCCAAGAAAAAGGTTTAACCTTGCTATAAATAAAAATGACTATTCGATATTTGAAATTGCAACAGGGTACGTTATAGAATCTGAAAAACTAATATCAAAGGGAAAGAGTACGCCTTTTGACGGAGAAAAAGTATTTGGCAGATGCGTTCGTACTGTAAAAAATGGAAAAATCGTTTATCAAAATTAAGGAGAACAACATGGCAAAGAGAAAAGACATAAAAAAGATTATGATTATCGGTTCAGGACCTATCGTTATAGGTCAGGCGGCGGAGTTTGACTATGCGGGAACGCAAGCGTGCCTTGCTTTAAAAGAAGAAGGCTATGAAGTGGTGCTTTGTAACTCTAACCCCGCAACAATAATGACGGATACGACTATTGCCGATAAAGTATATATGGAGCCTTTAACGTTAGAATATATCGCTAAGATTTTGCGTTATGAAAGACCTAACGCAATTATCCCTGGTATCGGTGGACAAACGGGCTTAAATCTTGCAATGCAACTTGAAAAGAAAGGCGTTCTTAAAGAGTGTCAAGTAGAACTCTTAGGTACAAGCAGTAAGAGTATTGAAGAGGCTGAGGATAGGGAAATGTTCAAAGAACTTTGCCAAAGAATTGGCGAGCCCACCATTCCTTCTGAAATCACCTACAATTTAGAAGAGGCTAAACTCGCTGCGGAGAAAATCGGTTATCCTGTCGTTTTACGTCCTGCGTTCACTCTTGGTGGAACGGGTGGCGGTTTTGCTTATAACGAGCAAGAACTTGTCGAAATAGGTACAAACGCATTTAAACTATCTCCCGTGCATCAAGTTCTTATTGAAAAGAGTGTAAGAGGCTTTAAGGAAATAGAATTTGAAATGATGAGGGACGGAACGGGCAAGGTTATCACCATTTGTGGTATGGAAAATATTGACCCTGTTGGTGTTCACACCGGTGACTCTTTAGTTGTTGCGCCCATTTTAAGTCTTAACGAAAAAGACCATAAAATGCTCAACGATAGCGCAATAAAACTTATTTCTGCACTTGAAATAGAGGGTGGATGTAACGTTCAGTTTGCACTTTCACCCGATTCTTCAGAATACTATCTTATCGAAGTAAACCCAAGAGTTTCAAGGTCTTCTGCACTTGCAAGTAAGGCGAGTGGCTATCCTATTGCTAAGGTTACCGCCAAAATTGCAGTTGGTATGACTTTAGATGAAATAGGTATAGCAAACACTAAAGCGTCAACTGCTCCAAGGCTTGATTATATCGTTGCAAAACTTCCAAGATTCCCCTTTGACAAATTTACCCAAGCGTCTAACGTGTTAGGCACGCAAATGAAAGCGACGGGTGAGGTAATGGGTATTGGTTCTAACCTTGAAGAGTGCTTACTTAAATCAGTTCGTTCTCTTGAAACGGGGGTAGACCATTTCTACCTTAAAAAATTCGACACCTTTACCACAAAGGAACTTTATTCTTACGTAGAAGTGTTTAAGGACGACAACGTGTTTGCTGTTTGCGAACTCTTAAGAAGGGGGGAGGAAATTGATAAGATTTATTCAGCAACAAAGATTACCCCTCTTTTCCTACATGCATTTAAAAATATTTGCGAAATGGAAAAGGAACTAAAGGAAAATAAAGACACCGAAACTCTTAGAAAGGCTAAACAGATGGGCTTTGCCGACAAGGTTATTGCTAAGTTCTGGGGTGTTAGCGAAATAGAAATCTTCAATAGAAGAAGGGGCGCAGGCATAATTCCCGTATACCGTATGGCAGATACTCTACATACAGGTGCTTACATTCCTTACTTTTATTCTTCATACGAGGGGGAAAACAAATCAAAACTCACTAACAAGAAAAAAATCGTAGTGCTTGGCGCAGGGCCTATTAGAATAGGTCAAGGTGTAGAGTTTGACTATTCAACCGTGCACTCCGTTCAAACGATTAAAAAGGAGGGATACGAGGCTATTATCATAAACAATAACCCAGAAACGGTTTCTACCGATTATACTACTGCCGATAAACTTTACTTTGAGCCTTTAACCCCTGAAGACGTTATGAATATTATAGAGTTTGAAAAGCCGGACGGTGTTGTTGCATCTCTCGGTGGACAAACTGCTATCAACCTTGCTAAACCGCTTTATAATAGAGGGGTTAAAATTATCGGTACTGATTGTGAGGCTATCGATAAGGCGGAAGATAGAAAACTCTTTGAAAAATTATTAAAATCGTTAAAAATTCCACAACCAAAAGGCGTTGCAGTTACAAACATTGAAGACGGTGTTAATGCTGCAAATTCCATTGGATATCCTGTTTTAGTTCGTCCCTCTTTCGTATTGGGTGGTAGAGCAATGCAAATTGTTGCAAACGAAGAGCAACTCCGTCACTACCTCAAAACTGCCGTTGAAATTGACGCTGATAAGCCTGTATTAGTTGATAAATACATTATAGGTAAAGAAGTAGAAATTGACGCTATTTGTGACGGAAAGGACGTATTTATCCCAGGAATTATGGAGCTCGTTGAAAGAACGGGTATTCATAGTGGTGACTCAATAAGCGTTTATCCATCATTTAGTATCTCACAAAAGGTTAAAAAACTTATTATTAAATACGCTAAACAATTAGGTTTAGGTATCGGTATTAAGGGATTATTTAATATTCAATTTATAGTTGACAAGGACGAAAAGGTTTACATAATTGAAGTTAACCCACGTTCGTCAAGAACAGTACCCTTCTTATCAAAGGCAACGGGGTATAGTCTTGCCGACATTGCTACCGAAGTTATTATGGGTAAAACCCTAAAGGAACAAGGTATTAACGTGGTATATCCTAAGGAAAAATCTCGTTGGTACGTTAAAGTTCCCGTATTCTCATTTAGCAAGATTAGAGGGCTTGATGCATATCTTTCTCCCGAAATGAAATCTACTGGTGAGGCTATTGGTTACGACGATAAACTTAATAGAGCACTCTATAAGGCACTTCAAGCATCGGGGATGAAAATTCAAAACTACGGTACTGTTTTTGTAACCGTGTGTGATAAAGATAAAGAGGAAGTTCTTCCGTTAGTAAGTAGATTCTATAATCTTGGATTTAACATTGAAGCAACTAAAGGAACGGCTAAATTCCTAAAAGAAAAGGGTATCAAAACAAGAGTTCTTAAAAAGATTTCTGAAGATGCAGATGAAATTGCTACGGCACTTCGTCAAGGACACATTGCCTACGTTATCAACACGAGTGACGTTTCTAATACGGGACATAGCCACGATGGTGTTAGAATTAGAGCACTTGCAACGGAAAACAACATAACTATGTTTACCTCTTTTGATACCGTTAAGGTACTCTTAGACGTATTAGAAGAAACCACGCTTTGTGTTTCCACAATAGATGCTTAAAGGTTATAAAATGAAACAAGAATTTTTTACTATCAAATCAAACGCCTCTCTTACCAAAAGCGTTTATGAAATGGTTCTTATAGGGGATACTAACGCAATTACCCGTTCCGGTCAGTTTGTAAATATTAAAATTGACGGGGAATTTTTGCGCCGTCCTATTTCCGTTTGCGATTACACTGATAATTCCTTAACCTTATTATATAAAGTTGTAGGAAGAGGGACGGAGAAAATGAGCCTAATGAAAGAGGGAGAAGTTTTGGACCTTTTAGTTGGGCTTGGGAACGGATACGACACGAGTAAGAGCGGAAACAATCCGCTTTTAATCGGTGGTGGAGTAGGTATTCCCCCTATGTATAACCTTGCTAAAAGGCTAATAAAAGAGGGGAAAACACCCTCTGTTATATTAGGCTTTAATACGAAAAGTGAAATCTTTTATAAAGAGGAGTTTGAAAAACTTGGCATAAAAGTTTACGTTACTACGGTAGACGGAAGTTTTGGTATTAAAGGCTTTGTTACCGACGTTATTAAGGATTTAGATTATTCCTATTTCTATACTTGCGGACCTATGCCTATGTTCAAGGCTATTGAAAAGACGGCAAAAGGTAGCGGACAGTATAGTTTTGAAGAGAGAATGGGCTGTGGTTTTGGTGCTTGTATGGGTTGTTCTTGTAAAACTAAGTACGGCAACAAAAGAATATGCGTAGACGGACCTGTTTTAGAGAGGGAGGAAATAATATGGTAGATACAAAAGTTACCTTGTCAGGGCTTACCCTTGACAATCCCATTATTCCTGCTTCTGGAACGTTTGGCTACGGCAGAGAATTTGCAAATTTTTATGATATAAATATTTTGGGTAGTTTTTCTTTTAAGGGAACTACGCTATCACCACGTTTTGGCAATCCTACGCCAAGAATTGCAGAGTGCACTTCGGGTATGATAAATTCAGTAGGGTTACAAAACCCCGGGGTAGAATACGTAGTATCTTGTGAACTTCCCGAAATGAAAAAATATTTTAACAAAAAAGTTATTGCAAACGTTGGTGGCTTTTCTTTAGAAGAGTATGCAAAAACTGCGGAAATTCTTGATAAAGAAGAGCAAGTTGGTATACTTGAAATCAATATTAGTTGCCCCAACGTGCATAACGGGGGTATGGCTTTTGGAACGGACGCTAATAATGCAGAGGCGGTAACAAAAGCAGTAAAAAAGGTTACTAAAAAGCCCGTATATATTAAACTTTCTCCCAACGTTACCGATATCGTTTCCATAGCAAAAGCGGTGGAAAACGGCGGGGCGGACGGAATAAGTATGATAAACACTATGCTCGGTATGAGGATTGACTTAAATAGAAGAAAACCCGTTATAGCAAACAAGATGGGCGGTTTTTCTGGAAGTGCAATTTTCCCCGTTGCTGTTAGAATGGTGTATCAGGTTTATGAGGCAGTAAATATTCCCATTATCGGAATGGGTGGCGTAACTACGGCAGAAGACGTTATTGAAATGATGCTTGCAGGTGCCTCAGCCGTTCAAGTAGGGGCGGCAAACTTGGTTAATCCTTTTGCATGCAAGGAGATTATTGAAAGTCTTCCTACCGTTATGGAAAAGTATAAAATAAATTCGTTAAAGGATATTATAGGAGGAGCACATAATGGCTAAGGACGTTATCGTTGCACTTGATTTTTCAAGCAAAGAGCAAGTAATAAATTTTTTGGATAAATTTGAGGGTAGAAAACCTTTCGTAAAAATAGGTATGGAACTCTTCTATGCGGAAGGACCTGAAATCGTTAAGGAAATTAAAAAGAGAGGGCATAAAATCTTTTTAGACTTAAAACTTCACGATATTCCTAACACCGTTATGAAGGCAATGAAAGTTTTATCTTCGCTTGACGTTGATATGACCAACCTTCACGCATCGGGAACTATTAATATGATGGAGGGGGCAATTAAAGGCTTAACGAGAGAGGACGGGAGTAGACCTATTTTAATTGCCGTAACGCAACTAACCTCTACCGACCAAGCGTCAATGGAAAACGATTTATTAATTAAAGAACCTATTGATAAGGTTGTTATGCACTATGCTAAAAACGCTAAGATTGCGGGGCTTGACGGCGTAGTTTGTTCTCCGTTAGAGGCGGGAAAAGTTCACGACGTATGTGGGGAAGAATTTTTAACAATAACCCCCGGTGTTAGATTTGCTGATGGTGATAAGGGTGACCAAAAAAGGGTTATGACGCCTAGTGAGGCAAGAAAAATCGGCTCTGACTACATTGTCGTTGGTAGACCTATTACGGCGGCGGATGACCCTGTTAAAGCATACGAAAGATGCATTAAGGAGTTTTTAGGTTGCTAAAATACGCTTTTTTCGACCTTGACGGAACACTGTCCGATTCTTCAAAAGGAATTATAAAGGCTATTAAATACGCACTTGCTAATTTTGATATAGAAATAAACGACGAATCTTTCTTAAAACGCTATATCGGTGCTCCACTCGTTGAATGTTTTATGGAGTTTAACGGGTTTTCAAGTGAGCAAGCAAATAGGGCGTTAGCCTATTATAGGGATTATTATCTTACCGTTGGTCGGTTTGATAATTGCCTTTTCGAGGGCGTGAGGGAAATGCTAAAAAGCCTAAACAAAAAAGGTGTAAAATGCGTTGTAGCCACGTCAAAACCCACCGATTTTATGGGTAACGATTTAGAATATTTAGGCTTAAATAAATATTTACACAAGGCTTTCGGTGCAACGTTTGACGCAAGTCGTAGAAAAAAAGCCGACATTATAAAATACGGTTTAGAGATATTAAACGCAAATCCTAATGAGTGCGTTATGGTAGGTGACCATCATAACGATATTATAGGTGCTAACGAAAATAAAATTAGGAGCGTTGCCGTTACCTATGGTTACGGAGATAGGGAAAAATTAAATAAATTTAACCCAACTTTCGTTGTTGATACTGTTAGCGAATTAGAAAACGTTTTACAAGGTTTAATTTAACCAAAGGAGATAAATATGAAGGAAATTAACAGACTTATTGCAAAAGACCTTTTATCTATAAAGGCGGTGTTCTTCCGTCCGGACGAACCCTTTACTTGGGCAAGCGGAATTAAAAGCCCAGTGTATTGTGACAATAGACTTACTTTAACTGCGCCAAAGGTTAGATGCGACGTTGAAGAGAGCCTTGCTAAAGTTATTGCTAAAGAATACCCTGAAGTAGAAGTTTTAATGGGAACTTCAACTGCAGGTATTGCGCATGCAGCAATTACCGCGCATATTATGAATTTACCTATGGGCTACGTTCGTTCGGGTGCAAAAGACCACGGTAGACAAAACCAAATTGAAGGTAAACTTGAAAAGGGTCAAAAGGTTGTCGTTGTAGAAGACCTTATTTCCACCGGTGGCAGTTGTATTGAAGTAGTAAACGTTTTAAGAGAGGCTGGAGCGGAAGTTTTAGGCATCGTAAGCATCTTTACCTACGGTATGAAAAAGGGTATTGAAAGACTTGCCGCTGCAAACGTTAAAAACGTTAGTTTAACTGATTTTGACTGCATTGCAGAAATAGCCGCAGAAGAAAATTACATTAAAAAGGATGACGTTAGAAGGCTTATCGCCTTTAGAAACAACCCCTCAGACGAGAGTTGGATAGGAGTAAAATAATGAGACATCTAATAAATATTTTAGATTTTTCCACCAAAGAAGTAGAAGAACTTATCGACCTTGCCGACGATATTATCGCCAATCCCGAAAAATACAACGAGGCATGCAAACATAAAATCTTAGCAACGTTATTTTTTGAGCCTTCAACCAGAACGAGGTTAAGTTTTGAATCGGCAATGTTATCACTTGGCGGAAAGACTTTAGGTTTTTCTTCAGCAAGCAGTTCTTCTGCATCAAAGGGTGAAAGCGTGGCAGATACTATTGCCGTTGTATCGGGTTATTCTGATATTTTGGTTATGCGTCACCCAAAAGAGGGTGCGCCCTTCGTTGCTAAAAAACACGCAAGCGTTCCTATAATCAACGCTGGAGACGGTGGGCATAATCACCCCACGCAAACTCTTACCGATATGCTCACTATTAAGCACGAAATGGGTAGATTAAACAACCTTACTATCGGTCTTTGTGGTGACTTAAAGTACGGTAGAACGGTTCACTCTTTAATCGAGGCAATGTCGAGATATACCGGAATTAAATTTTGCTTAATTTCTCCTAAGGAACTTGCACTTCCGAGTTTTGTTAAAAAGAATTATCTTGAAAAGGGTGGGGTAGAGTACCAAGAATTTACCGACCTTGAAGATGCGCTCCCTGAACTTGATATTTTATATATGACGAGAATTCAGCAAGAACGTTTCTTTGATAAGGACGAGTATATTAGGCTTAAGGACTGTTACGTTTTAACAAAAGAGAAGATGAAACTTGCTAAAGAAGACATGTGCGTTCTTCACCCACTACCAAGGGTAAACGAAATCTCCGTTGACGTGGATGACGATAAAAGGGCTTGCTACTTTAAGCAAACCCGTTACGGAAAGTTTATGAGAATGGCGCTTATTCTAAAACTTTTAGCATCTAAGGATGAAAAAGATATTTCAGATGATAGGGTAATTACCGTAAGCCAAAAGAAATGTTCCAACCCACACTGTATAACTACTTGTGAGCAGGAGATTAAATCTTATACTTATATTGATAGTCATAATGATGAGCGTTGTGCATACTGCGATAAGATTATAAAGTAAATAGTTAAAAGTAAAAAGGCGACTTCAGGTCGCCTTTTTTGTCGTGTTAAAATTAAATTTATTAATAATCCCAAGAGGGGATATATTCTTCTCCAGAACTTTTAAAGCCTTGATAAAAGGCTTTTTCTATGCCTAAGAATATGGCATAGTCAATAACCGTTTCGTATTCTCTTTTAGTGATTTTTCGCTTTAATTCGGGGAAAGCATCAATATCCCCAAAGGGGGTATACTGGCTCATAATATTTATATAAGCCTTGTCCTTAAATGCGCTAAACCAGTCTAAAATCTTTTTACTGTCAGAAGTGCAAGTGGGGAGAACTAAATGCCTAACGATAACACCACTTTTTATAAGCCCGTTTTCGTCTATAACGAGTGGTTTATTCATCATAAATTCAACCGCCTTAGAGGCAATTTCAAAATAATTTTCTTTACCGCAATACCTTTTAGAAAGCAGGGGCGAAAAGAACTTTATGTCGGGCAAAAAAACGTCTACAAAAGGGAACAATTTCCTTATAATATCAACGTTTTCGTATCCGTGCGTATTATACACAACGGGGATTGAAGGTCTATAAATTGATAGTGCCTCTATAATTTTATCTGAATAATGAGTGGGGCTAACTAAGTTTATATTATGCGCCCCCATATCTTCTAATTTCTTAAAGATATCAGATAGTTCATTTACTGAAATTTCTTTGCCTCTTAAATTTCTTGAAAGTTCAAAGTTTTGGCAAAAAACACACTTAAGAGAGCACCCGCAAAAAAACACCGTGCCCGAGCCTTTGCTACCTGAAATTAACGGCTCTTCAAAAGGGTGAAGATAATATTTAGCAATTTTAATTTGCCCACCCGTTCCACAAGCACCCGCTTGCAACTTTTTATCAACCTTACAAAAGTTGGGGCAGAGGGGGCATAAATTACTCAAGTTCAAAAGCCCCCGTATATAGTTGATAATACTTACCCTTTTTAGCAATCAACTCTTCGTGCGAGCCACGTTCTATAATATTGCCGTGGTCTAAAACCATAATTACGTCGGAATTTTTAACGGTGGATAGCCTATGCGCAATTACGAAAACCGTTCTGCCTTTCATAAGCATATCCGTGCCTTTTTGAACTAACGCCTCCGTTCTCGTATCGATAGAAGAAGTTGCCTCGTCAAGAATCATAACGGGGGCATCTTTTACCGCTGCTCTTGCAATGGATAAAAGTTGGCGTTGACCTTGTGAAAGGTTAGCACCGTCCGAAGTCAACATAGTGTTATATCCGTTAGGAAGTCTGGTAATAAAGTCGTGTGCGTTAGCAAGTTTTGCAGCGTTAATACACTCTTCGTCAGTTGCATCTAATTTGCCGTAACGGATATTATCCATAACAGTTCCCGTAAATAGGTTAGTGTCTTGCAAAACTATACCGAGAGAACGCCTTAAATCGTCCTTTTTTATCTTGTTGATATTTATTCCGTCGTAACGAATTTTACCATCCGCAATATCGTAGAAACGGTTAATAAGGTTGGTTATAGTAGTTTTTCCCGCACCTGTTGCGCCAACGAAAGCGACTTTTTGACCAGGTTCAGCATACAACGTAACGTCGTGTAAAACGATTTTTTCTGGAACGTATCCAAAGTCAACGTTAAACATTCTAATATCGCCCTTAAGTTCTGTGTAGGTAACTGTGCCGTCTGCTTTGTGTGGGTGTTTCCACGCCCAAATGCCCGTTCGTTCCTCCGTTTCCGTTAGGTTGCCATCTTCGTCTATTTTAGCGTTAACTAAGGTAACGTATCCTTCGTCCGTTTCCGGCGCTTTATCCATTAAATCAAAAATTCTACTTGCGCCTGCAAGCCCCATTACGATAGAGTTTATTTGTTGTGAAATTTGGTTAACGTTGCCCGCAAACTGTTTACTTCTTGGTAAGAAAGCCATTATCGTCGCTAAGAAGGTTAAACTAACTACACCCTCTTCAGATACCGTATATAAATCTTGAAAACCGGTCAACGTAAGGTTTTTAACGTTAAATACTACGAGTATTCCGCCGACGAAAGCAATTAAAACGTACAAAAAGTTGCCTAAGTTGTTCATAATAGGGCCTAAAACGTTGGCAAAAGCGTGCGCTTTTTCTGCGTCCTTAAACAACGCTTGGTTTCTTTGGTTAAACCCTTTTAGACTTTCTTCTTCGTGGCAAAAAACCTTAACTACTTTTTGTCCGTGCATCATTTCTTCAACGTAGCCCTCTGCGTTACCTAACGACACTTGCTGGCGCATAAAGTATTTTGCACTGTTTCCGCCAACTATTTTTGTTACGTTAAACATAAGTATTACGCCAAGGAAAATTACTAAAGAAAGCCAAATGCTTGAAGAAAACATTATTATAAGTAAAGAAACAAGGCTTATAGTAACGGAAAATGCTTGAGGGATACTTTGCGAAACTAATTGACGAAGCGCATCGGTATCGTTTGTAAAAACACTCATTATATCGCCAGTCTTGTTGCCGTCAAAGAAACTAATGGGGTAAGTTTGCATTTTATTAAAAACTTCCGTTCTTACTTGGTGTAAAAATCTTTGCGTGATGGTAGCCATCATCCTTGAATAAAGGAAAGAGGCTAAAACACCTACTCCATATACCGCACCCATAGTTATAAAAATGGAAAGTAGGGTAGACCAAACTGCGGAAAGTCCTTCTGCCAATCCTTTAGTTATAGTAATAATTAACTTTTCTAAAAAAACCGACGACATTACGCCAACTATTGCGCTTACAGTAAGACAAAAGAAAGTGAAAAATAATAATTTTGAGTTGTTCTTAAAGAGCATTTTAAGAAGTCTTTTTAACGTTCCTTTTTTTGCTTTCGGGCGGGTGTGTGCGCCCCTAACTGGTGATTTAGGTGTCATTGCTCTACTCATTGTCGTCACCTACCTTGTTTTGAGAATGGAAAAGTTCTTGATAAATGGAATTGTTTTTAAGTAATTCTTCGTGTGAACCCATAGCGACTATTTCTCCACCGTCCATTATTAAAATCTTATCGGCATCTTGAACGGAAGAAACCCTTTGAGCAATTATAATCTTAGTAGTTTCTGGGATATATTCTTTAAATGATTTTCTAATAAGAGCGTCCGTCTTTGTGTCGACTGCGGAGGTGGAGTCGTCTAAAATTAAAATCTTGGGTTTTTTTAGTAGTGCCCTTGCGATACAAAGCCTTTGTTTTTGTCCGCCAGAAACGTTAGAGCCACCCTGCTCAATATAGGTGTCGTATTTGTCTGGGAATTTTTGTATAAATTCATCTGCTTGGGCAAGGGAGCAAGCGTTTATAATTTCTTCATCGGTTGCATCCTTATTTCCCCAACGCATATTTTCTTTAATAGTGCCTGAGAATAAAACGTTCTTTTGTAAAACCATTGCAACGGAATTTCTTAAAGCGTTAAGGTTGTAGTCTTTTACGTTAACACCACCTACACGAACTTCTCCCTCAGATACGTCGTATAAACGGGGAATAAGCTGAACGAGGGTACTTTTACTTGAACCCGTTGCTCCTAATATACCTATCGTTTCGCCACTTTCAATTTTAAAATTTATGTTTGAAAGAGCATGCCTTTTTGCACTCTTTGAATACTTGAAACTAACCTCGCAAAAAGAAACGCTACCGTCCTTAACTTCTGTAATTGCGTTTTCTTTAGAAGTGATAGAACTTTCTTCCGTTAACACTTCTGCAATACGTTTTGCCGATGCTATTGATATCGTTATCGTAACCATAATCATTGATAGCATCATTAAACTCATAAGCATTTGGAAAGAGTAGGTCATAAAACTTTGAAGTTCTGCAAGTTTTAATAATTGTTCGTTAGAATTAATTATCAAAAGTGAGCCTACGATATAAATAGCTATCAATCCTGAGTAAATTGAAAAATTCATTAATGGTCCGTTTAAGGCAACTATTTTTTCCGCCTTGGTAAAATCGTTTTTAACTTCGTTTGACGCTTTATTGAATTTTTTTCTTTCAAAATCTTCTCTAACGTATGATTTAACTACCCTCATACCTCTAATGTTTTCTTGTGCTGATTCGTTTAGTGCGTCGTACTTAGGGAAAATTTTATTAAAAAAGGGCATGGCCTTGGTAATAATAAGGATTAAACCGATTGCTAAGAAAGGAACGGTACATAGAAAGATAAGTGCCATTTTTGAGTTTATTATAAATGACATTACAAGCGAAAAAACGAGCATAAAAGGCGCTCTTATCGCCGTTCTTACAATCATCATATAAGATATTTCCACGTTAGTTACGTCGGTAGTTAATCTCGTTACTAAACTTGAGGTGGAAAATTTGTCTATATTAGCAAAAGAAAATCCTTGAATTTTCGAGAAAATATCCGTTCTTAAATTTTTTGCAAAACCACTTGAAGCGGTAGCGCAAAACTTACCCGCTAAAACACCGCAAGTTAACGAAACTAACGCTAAAAGTATTAATAATAATCCATATTTTAAAATTTCGGGGATAAGAAGGGTTGTTTCGCCCAATTCGGATATAGTTTTAATCCTTCCCAAAAGCAATGTCATTATATATGGAATAAGACACTCGCAAACGACTTCTAACGCCACGAAAATAGGGGCGAGAATTGAGGGCTTTTTATACTCTCTAATTGATTTGGAAAGTATTTTCATAGAAGAAAATGCATTTTGTTTTGTTTCGTTTTTTGTTTTCATTTATATCTCCACAAAAAAGGGCTATTGTAATATATAAAAAATATAATAAATTTATTATAAAATTATGTTTTAAAATTGTCAAACGAATATGGCGACAATGTAAAAAAAAGGGGGATAATTAGGCAAAATTTATCCTTGAAATAAACGACAAAATTAGCGGATAAAAAAGGATAAAAACTTAGGGTATAAGTTGCTATATAATTGACATAAAATTTTATTTAGTGTATAATATTTCGGTATAAGGAAAATTGTATCTTACGGTAGGAAAACAGTATGAAAAACTTTTTTACAAGTGAAAGCGTTTCAATAGGTCACCCCGACAAGGTTTGTGACGTTGTTGCCGACGCTATATTAGACGAATATTTAAGACAAGACAAAAACTCAAGAGTTGCCTGTGAGGTCTGCGCCTCCTCAAACTTTATGCTTATTATGGGGGAAATAACCTCAAATGCAAAAGTGGACGTTAAAAAGATTGCGAGAAAGGTGATTGCTGAAATAGGCTACACTGAAAAGGGAACGGGATTTTCAGCAGATAAGGTGAAAATTGTAGTAAAATTAGATAAGCAAAGTCCAGATATTGCACTTGGCGTTGATAATTCTACGGAAGTTAAAAACGGTGGAGAAGATGCCTACGATAAAATCGGTGCAGGTGACCAAGGTATTATGTTTGGTTATGCGTGCAGGGAAACGGAAGAACTTATGCCTCTTCCCATAACTCTTGCGCATAAAATGTGCGCTAAACTTGAAGAGGTTAGAAAAACCGGAGAAGTAAAACATTTAAGACCGGACGGTAAGGGACAAGTTACCGTTGAATACGAAAATGGTAAACCTAAGAGAATTGAGGCGGTTGTTTTATCTTCTCAACATGATAAGGAAATTTCCACGGAAGAATTAAGAAAAGAATTAAAAGAAAAAGTTATAGACGTGGTACTTCCCAAAGAATATCTTGACGAGGATACTAAATATTTTATCAATCCAACGGGAAGATTTGAAGTTGGCGGTCCTGCGGGAGATTCAGGACTTACGGGTAGAAAGATTATCGTTGACACCTACGGTGGAAAAGCACCTCACGGTGGTGGGGCTTTTTCTGGTAAAGACCCGACTAAGGTTGATAGGTCTGCTACGTATATGGCGAGATATATTTGCAAAAACGTCGTTAAGTCTGGTATTGCGGACGTTTGTCAAGTTCAACTTGCTTACGCAATAGGCGTTGCACACCCCGTTTCCGTTTTAGTAAACACTTTTGGTACGGGTAAGATAAGTGACGAAAGGCTTTCAGAAATCGTTGCAAAAGAATTTGATTTAAGACCTTCTGCAATAATCGAAAAACTTGCTTTGAGAAACCCCGTTTATAAAAACACCGCATCATACGGACATTTTGGAAAGGAAGAATTTGCTTGGGAAAAAACGGATAGGGCGGAAGATTTAAAAAAATATCTTTAATATATGAAGGTGTTATTTAGAAAGATTAAAGAGTTTTTCCATAAATACTTTTTTAACCCTAAATGGCGTTGCGTTTGTTGTAACGACGAAATTTTTGACGGTAAGTATTTTTGTGACGAATGTGAAAAATCTCTCCCTTATATCGGTGCATCTTATTGCGAACATTGTGGAAGAAGATTAACTCAATCGTCAAATTATTGCTCCTCTTGTAAAAATAAAATGCTAAGCGTTGATAAAGCGAGAAGTATTTTTAATTACGAAAAGCCGGTAAGCAATTTAATAATGCAGTTAAAATATTTCGATAAGCAATATTTGGCGGAAGTTTTTAGTGGCAGTCTTGCAAATCTATATCGCAAAAACTATTTTAACGCAGATTTTATTTGTTACGTACCTACGACGGATAAGGCAAAGAGAAAAAGGGGATTTAACCAAGCTGAACTGATTGCTAAAGCGTTGTCTTTAAAAATCGAACTTCCGATAAAAGACATTTTAATTAAGACGAAGGAAACGCCTCGTCAAGCAAAACTCACGAGAGAACAAAGGCTAAAAAACTTAAAAGGCTGTTTCAAGGCTCAACCTAAAAGGGAAATTAACAGCAAGACTGTTCTTTTGATTGACGACGTGTTGACTACGGGTGCAACGAGTGAATCCGTTGCGGAAACATTAAAAAAGAAGGGCGCTAAAGCCGTTTATTTATTGACGGTTGCAAGCGTTGCCACTAAAGAGGGATATTAAATTTAGAGAATAAACAAATCTCAAAGGAGAAGAGAATGGGATTATTTAGATATTTATTAGGTGGAGAGGCAAGAAGAAATCTAAGAAAAGTAGATGCTATTGCCGACAAGGTTTTATCTTTAGAGCCTAATTACTTAAACCTGTCAGACGAAGAGTTGAAAGAAAAAACGGAAGAATTTAAGAACCGTCTAAAAAAGGGCGAAACGCTCGACGATATTTTGCCGGAAGCGTTTGCAGTTGTTAGAGAAGCGTCTGCAAGAGTTCTTAATATGAGGCACTATAAAGTTCAAATTATCGGGGGTATAACTCTACATCAAGGCAGAGTTGCCGAAATGAGAACTGGTGAAGGTAAAACTTTAGTGGCAACGTTGCCCGCATATCTTAACGCACTCACTGGAGAGGGTGTGCATATCGTTACCGTAAACGATTACCTTGCCGTGCGTGACGCAGAGTGGATGGGAAAAATATATAAATTTTTAGGGCTTACCGTTGGCGTTGCCGTTTCAGGTATGGAGGACGATGATAAGAGAAAGGCTTACGCTTGCGATATTACCTACGGTACAAATAACGAAATGGGTTTTGACTATCTTCGTGATAATCTTAAGAGTAGAGTTGAACAAATGGTTCAAAGAAAACTTAACTTTGCAATTGTCGACGAAGTGGACTCCATTTTAATTGACGAAGCGAGAACTCCTTTAATTATTTCAGGCAAAGGCAAGGAATCGAGCGATAAATATTTTAAGGCAAATAAATTTGTAAAAACCTTAGTTTTAGATAAGGATTTTACCATTGATATCAAGGAAAAAACCGTTCAAATCACCGAAACTGGTGCTAAAAAAGCGGAAAGTTTCTTTGGACTTTCCAACTTCTCAGACATTGAGAACGCAGACCTATCGCATAATATTCAACAAGCGTTAAAAGCTAACTTTATTTTCAAAAAGGATAACGATTACGTCGTTTCCGACGGTGAGGTTATAATCGTTGACGAATTTACCGGTCGTCTTATGATTGGTAGACGTTATTCTGACGGCTTGCACCAAGCAATCGAAGCAAAGGAAAACGTTAAAATTAGAAACGAAAATAAAACGTTTGCAACTATTACCTTCCAAAACTACTTTAGAATTTATTCAAAACTTTCGGGTATGACGGGTACTGCAAAATCGGAAGAAGAAGAATTTAGAGCAATTTACGGACTTGACGTACTTGAAATTCCCACAAACAGACCCGTTGCAAGAATTGATTATCCCGACATTATTTTTAGAAGCGTAAGGGGTAAAAACAAGGCTATTATTGAAGATATTGAAGAAAAACATAAAAAAGGACAACCAGTCTTAGTTGGTACTGTTACCGTTGAAAAGTCTGAGGAGATAAGTAAACTTTTAATTAAAAAAGGCATCAAGCACAACGTGTTAAACGCTAAAAACCATTCAAGAGAAGCGGATATCGTTGCTCAAGCGGGTAGACTTGGTGCGGTTACTATTGCCACCAACATGGCTGGTCGTGGTACTGACATTTTGCTTGGTGGTAACCCTGAGTTTTTAGCAAAGAGAAAACTTAGAGAAGAGGGTGTTGACGAAGAAATGATTGACTTAGCAACTTCTTTCGTTAGCAATATCTCTGAAGAGGCACAAAAGGTTAGAGAGCACTATAGAGAAGTGTATGAAAACTTTAAAAAGACTACCGACCTTGAAAAGGAAAAAGTTTTAGAGGTTGGCGGACTTCACATTTTAGGTACTGAAAGGCACGAATCGCGCCGTATCGATAATCAGTTGAGGGGACGTAGTGGCCGTCAAGGCGACCCCGGTTCGTCAGTGTTCTTCATTTCGCTTGAGGACGATTTAGCAAAGCGTTTTGGCGGTGAAAGAATGGAAAGAGTTTACGATATGATGGGTATTGACGAATACGAGCCCTTGCAATCTAAAATGCTTTCTAAGAGTATCGAAAACGCACAAAGAACTATTGAGGGTAGAAACTTTGGTATAAGAAAACACGTTTTAGAGTACGACGACGTTATGAATAAACAACGTGAAGTTATGTACGCTGAGAGAATGAAGGTTATAAAGAACGAGAACGTTCACGAGGACATCTTGAAACTAATTCCCGATTTCGTTGAATATACCGTAAGCAGTGTTATTAACAACCAAAACAAACCCGACACTTGGGATATTGATGCACTTAATTCTATTATAGAATTAAAACTTTTACCAAAAGATTATCAGTTCGTTACTAAGGAAAAAATTCAAAGTTGGGATTACGAATATTTTATTTCTAAACTCACTTTAGAAACGGTAAACGTTTATAACGACAAGATTGAAAGGTATAAAGAAGAGGGTATTAATTTCTCTGAAGTGGAGAGAATGGTGCTTCTTAAAAACATTGATACCAAGTGGATTGACCATATTGATTCTATGGACCAACTCAAAAAGGGCATAAGTCTTCGTGGATACGGCAACGTTGACCCCGTTGTTGAATATAAAAAAGAAGGCTTTGAAATGTTTGAGGATTTAACTGCATCAATCCAAGACGATACCGTTACTCTTTTATTAAAAGCGGAACTCAAGAAAATTCCTGCAATGCAAAAGGAGGAAAAGAGAGATTTCGTAACTAATCAAGAGGGTGGAGAAAACTTGGTTAGAAAGGCAAAACAAGAAATAGGAAGAAACGACCCATGTCCCTGTGGCTCAGGTAAGAAATATAAAAACTGTTGCGGGGCAAAATAGTATTCAAATCAACAGGTAGTTATGAAACATTTACAAAATTTACACACCCACACGACCTTTTGTGATGGAAAAAATTCTTGCCGTGAAATAGTAGAACAAGCCGTTAAATTAGGTTTTAATTCTATAGGTTTTTCGGGGCACGGTTATACTTGTTTTGACAGTAATTACTGTATGAGCAAGGAAAACACCTTAAAGTATATTCAAGAAGTTAATAACCTTAAAGAAGAATATAAAGGCATTATCGACGTGTATTTGGGTATTGAATTCGACCTTATGTCAGAAGGTAGTTTACTGCCTTACGATTACGTTATAGGGTCGGTTCATTATGCAAAAAATAAGGACGGAAAGTATTTTTCGCTTGACATTAAAAACACCGAGAATTTGATAAAAACAGTAAACGAAGAGTTTGATGGAAATCCTATGGCTCTTGCAAAGTGTTATTACAATCAACTCGCTTCCTTGCCTGACGTTTTAAGTAGAATAGACGTTGTGGGTCACTTTGATTTAATTACTAAAAGTAACGACGAGAAAAGGATTATTGATACCACTTGTGGAGAATACAAGTCGTACGTGAAAGATGCTATTAAAAAACTCGTAAAAAAAGTTGGTGTATTTGAGATTAATACTGGTGCAGTTGCAAGAGGTATTAAGAAAGAACCATATCCCGAAAGGTGGATTTTAGAAGAAATTCATAAAGAAGGTGGAAAAATTATTCTTTCTTCTGATTGCCACTTAAAAGAAAATCTTGATTTTTATTTTAAGGAAGGTATACAATATGCAAAGGACTGTGGGTTTACGGAAATTGCATATTTTGACGGTAAGCAATTTGCTTCACAATCCATATAATATTTGGAGAAACAATGTTAAAAAGCGAAGAATATAAAATTAAATTAAAAGAATTAAAAGGTATCCTTAGTGAAACGGGACACTCTCTTTGACGTGGAATCGTTAAAGAGGGAATTGAGAGAGAAAACCGAACTTTCTGAAAAACCCGAAATTTATTCCGACCTTAAAAAAGCGCAACAAATTTCAAAAGAAATTGCATCTTTAACTAACAAAGTTTCTACATTTACTCGTGCGGAAAAAGCCGTAGACGACGCTTTAGATATAATAGAACTATCGGAACTTGAGAACGACGAGTCGGTTTTGGAAGATATGGAAAAGGAAATTTCTTCCATATCTAAAACTGTACAAGAGATTAGATTAACTTCACTTCTTAAAGGTAAGTACGATAGGCTAAACGCGCTTTTAACTCTTCACTCAGGGGCAGGCGGAACGGAAGCTTGTGACTGGACGGAGATGCTATACCGTATGTATATTTGCTATGCGGAAAAGCAAGGTTATTCTATTACTGAACTTGATAGATTAGACGGTGACGAGGCGGGTATAAAGAGCGTTTCCTTTAAGATTGAGGGCGATTCCGCATACGGATATTTAAAAGCGGAGAAAGGCGTTCATAGATTAGTTAGGATTTCACCCTTTGACGCAAATAAAAGAAGACACACTTCCTTTGCCTCACTTGAAGTTATGCCGGAAATTGAGGACGATAACGAAATTAAAGTTAACCCAGAAGAACTTAGAATAGATACTTTTAGGGCAAGTGGAGCGGGTGGACAGCATATAAATAAAACGGATTCCGCTATAAGAATAACGCACTTGCCAACGGGTATTGTTGTTTCTTGCCAAAATGAAAGAAGTCAAACGCAAAACCGTGAAATGGCTATGAAAATGCTTATAAGCAAACTTTTAGAAAAACGTGAAGCGGAAAGAATGGAACGTGACCAAGATATTAAGGGCGAGATTAAAAAGATAGAGTGGGGCAGTCAAATACGTAGTTATGTTTTCTGTCCTTATACAATGGTTAAAGACCACAGAACGGGTTTTGAAACGGGTGACGTACAATCGGTAATGAACGGCAATATAAGTGAGTTTATTAACGACTATTTGAGAAAATCACAATGAGTTATTTTGAGAAAATAAAAAGCCTTCCTATAAAAAAAGAGGCTATTATATTAGGTATAGAAACTTCGTGTGACGAAACGGCAGTTGCGGTAATAAAAAACGGTAGAGAAATTTTATCCGACGTTATAATTAGTTCTGCAATGGAGCACGTTAAATTTGGTGGCGTAGTTCCAGAAATTGCATCAAGGGCGCATACGACGGCTATTTTAACGGCAACTATGCGTGCTTTAGAAGAGGCTAAAATAACTAAAAATGAGATTGACGCTATCGCCGTTACTTACGGTGCTGGATTATTAGGTGCGTTGCTTGTTGGCGTTTCTTTTGCTAAATCACTTGCTTACGCTTGGGAAAAACCACTTATACCAGTTAGTCATATAAGGGGGCATATATCAGCCTCATACCTTGCGGATAAGACGTTAGAGCCACCTTTTATAACTATTTTAGCAAGCGGTGGACACACTGCTATAGTCGAGGTTAAGGACTATTATAATATTAACGTTTTAGGTTCAACTATTGACGACGCAGTTGGCGAAGCCTTTGATAAAGTTGCAAGGGTTTTGGGGTTAAAATACCCTGGAGGACCTAACGTTGAGGCACTTGCAAGAGAGGGTGAAAAGGTCGTTACTCTCCCTAAAATGCTCGCTCATTACGAGGGTGGAGAGTTTGATTTTTCATATAGCGGACTTAAAACTGCCGTTATAAATTACGTTCATAATAAAACGGAAAAGGGTGAAGAGGTAAATAAGGCAAACGTTGCAAAAAGTTTTCAATGCTCTGCGATAGACGTTCTTATCGATAAAGCCTTTAAGGCAATCGATAAAACGGGGTATAAAACGCTAACTCTATCTGGAGGCGTTTCTGCAAACGGTTATTTTAGGGCGGAAGTGGAGCGTAGAGGTAAGGAAAAGGGGCTAAAGTTAGTTGTTCCAGAGAAAAGATATTGCACTGATAACGGAGCAATGATTGGTGCGGAAGGATACTTGCAATATCTAAAGGGAAACTTTGCCGATTTATCATTAAACGCAAAAGCGGTTATACCGTTTAAGTAAAAATTAAGAGAACTATATAAGTTTTCTTAGACGAGCGAGTATGACGGAATTGGCAGACGTGTTAGATTCAGATTCTAATGGGAAACCGTGCAGGTTCAAATCCTGTTACTCGCACCAAATTTATAAATAAAAGGATGGATATGTATGAAAAAGATTTCTACAAATAAAGCACCAAAGGCTATAGGACCTTATTCACAAGGTATGATAGTGGGAAATTTAGTGTTTACGTCTGGTCAAATACCGCTAAGTCCCATTACAGGGGAAATAGTTGGTGGTAATATTATTGAACAAACGGAGCAAGTTCTTAAAAATCTTTCAGAGGTGTTGCTTGAGGCTGGAACTTGTTTAGACAACATTGTTAAAACCACTTGTTTTTTAAGCGATATGGCGGATTTTGCTTCTTTTAACGAGATATACGCAAAATACGTTAAGAATGCGCCTGCAAGGTCTTGCGTGGCGGTTAAAACACTTCCTAAAAACGTTTTATGCGAAATCGAGGCTATTGCTGAAATAAAATAAGATAAATGATAGACTGAAAATTTTTCGGTCTATTTTTTATATGATAATAAAAAAAGGTATTGTAATATATTATAAAATGTGATAAAATATATAGGTGTTTTGTTTTTATGAGAGGTTGGTTTTATGGAAACAACGTTAATATTAATACGTCACGGTGAAAGCCTTGCCAATCTTGAAAAATCCTTTGCAGGAAGTTGGAATGTTAACCTAACTAAAAAAGGATTGCACCAAGCAAAATTAACCGCTGATTACGTTGTAAAAAACTATAAGGTTGATAAAATTTATTCAAGCGATTTAGATAGGGCTTATAGTACTGCGCAAGAAGTTTCAAAATTATCTAAAGTTGAAATTATTAAAGAAAAAGATTTGCGAGAAATTAACGCTGGACAATGGGAGAAAAGGCGGTTTGACGAATTAGAAAAACTTTTTCCCATTTCATACGGACAAACGTGGATAAACGACGTGGGAAGAGCCGTGTGTGACGGTGGTGAGTCGGTAGAAAAAGTAGGAGAAAGGGTTTTTACCTTTTTAGAAAAAATCGCAAAGGAAAACGTAGGAAAAACTTTGGTTGTCGCTACCCACGCTACACCAATAAGAACGGCGTTATGTAAAATGGCTAATAAACCCATAATTTACGCCAAGGAAATACCGTGGACTTCAAACGCATCAATAACGGTTGTAAAATACCATCAAGGAAATTGGGAAACGGTTGTTTTTAGTTACGACGGGCATTTATTAGGAGAAAAAACTATTCTACCTGCAAACGTGTAGATTTTGACAAAGGAGAAGGTATGATAAAAATTTTAGTTGATACTTTAGGTGGTGACAATAGTCCTAAAGCAAATATTGACGGTGCGATAATGGCGCTAAAACAAAATAAGGATATTCACTTAATTCTCGTTGGTGACGAAGAAGTAATTAAAAGTGGATTAGAGGGTGCAAAGGTTGATATGGAAAGAATTTCCATCGTTCACGCACCGGACGTCATTGATTGTAACGATAAGCCTACCGAGGCAATGAAGTTAAAAAAAGAAAGTTCTATGTACAAATGCTACGAACTTTTACGTAGTGAAGAAGATATCGGCGCAATGGTAAGTACGGGTTCAACGGGAGCGTTGCTTGTTGGCGCAGTATTAAAATTAGGCAGGATAAAGGGAGTAAAAAGACCGGCATTCTGTCCTGTACTGCCTACTATGGACGGTAAAATCGTTGGACTTACCGATAGCGGTGCAAACGTTGATTGTGATGCAGAATTATTAAGGCAGTTTGCTATTATGGGCAGTTTGTATATGCAAAAAGCCTACGGAGTAGAAAATCCGAGAGTTAAACTCCTAAACGTTGGCGTTGAAGATGAAAAGGGTGACCTTTTGAGAAAGGAAGCGCATGCAATTTTTAAGGAAGAAAAGAGAATTAATTTCACTGGAAATATGGAGGCGAGAGATTTTATTACCGGTTGTTGCGATTTAGTTGTGAGTGACGGCTTTTCAGGAAACGTTTTATTAAAGTCAACGGAAGGGGCTTGCGTTGAGGTTATGAAACTAATGAAAGGTGCGTTCTATAAAAATATTAAAAATAAACTCGGTGCGCTTTTACTAAAAAAAGACGTAATGGCAATTAAAAACCGTATGGATTATAATAACTACGGTGGGGCAGTGCTTCTTGGTACAAAAAAGACAGTAGTTAAAGGGCATGGCTCAAGCAAGGCAAAAAGCGTTTGCGGTTGTATAGAGCAAGCGTATAATATGGAAAAGAATAATTTAAGAGAGGCTATTGCCGTAGCAATGGCTCAAACTGAAGAAAATAAATGATTTAATTAAAATAGGTAGGCGTAATATTTTAAGCCTACCTATTATAAAGAAAAAAATCTAAAAAGTTAGTTAAAAAACCCCTGTTTTTCTACCAATAGTAGAGAAAAGTTTTTAATTCTATAATCAAGAGAAATTAGGTAAATGAACGGTTAATATCTTTCTATTGATATTAGAAGTTAAAACTATTGAAATAAATTGTTTTTCATTGTAAAATATAATCGTTAGAAAATAGCGAATATTTTTTTACAGTTTTATTCGACAAAATTCTACAAAAAATACAAGACCAAATTCAAGAGAGGAAAAAGGAGAAAAAAATCATGTATCAATTATTTACCGACACCGATACTGATATAACGCCAGAGGTTGCTAAAGAGTACGGTTATGAATTAATCAGTATGCCTTATACCACGTCTGACGGAAAGGACGTTTATCCATACGAGGATTTTAAGAAGTTTGATTATAAAGTATTTTATGGAAAACTCCGTGATGGAGAACTTCCAAAAACTTTTGCTTTATCACCTCAAAAATATGTAGAGATTTTTGAACCTTTCTTAAAAGAGGGAAAGGATATTTTGTACGTTCATTTTTCTGCTGCAATGAGCGGAACTTTTAATTCTATGAATATTGCTTTGCAAGAATTAAAGGAAAAATATCCAGACCGCACCGTTTATACTATTGATACTAAGGCTATTACTATTTGTAGTTACAATATTGTAAAAGAAATAGGTGATATGGCAAAAAATGGAGCAAGCGTGGAGGAAATCATCGCTTGGACTGATAAGGAAGTCGAAAAATTTGCCGTTTACTTTTTTGCAGATGATTTGAAATTCTTTGCTCGTAGCGGAAGAGTTAGTGGAATTGCGGCGGCTATGGGTGGAATTTTAGGTATTCGTCCTATAATCAATATGAATTCTGAGGGAATTATGGGCTCGGTAGCAAAAGCAAAAGGTAGAAAGGGTGCGCTTAAAGCATTAGTTGAATACGTGAATAATCTTCAAGAGGATATTGAATCTCATAGGGTTATAATCGGTCATGCTGACGCTTTGGATTTAGCGCTTGAATTAGAACAAAGACTAAAGAATATTTACGGACAAAATCTTAACACGGAAATAGTGGTGGTAAACCCCACGGCGGGTAGCCATTGCGGACCTGATACCGTAGGCGTTTGTTTTCACGCAAAGAAGAGATAAAAAGAACTTAAAAATAAAACGGCTTGAAAATCAAGCCGTTTTTTCTTTATGCTATATTACTTTCTACTGTTAAATCGCTATAAATATGATGAAAAACGCTTATTTTTGAGAATATTCTACTAACGGTAGAGAAATATGTAAACTCTCTTTTTATTGGAAACTGGGTAGAATATTATTCAAGCCTTTTCTTTTTTTTGTAGAGAAAAAACGGTTGTAAAAGCCATAAACCTTTGATAAAATCACCAACGTAGATAAATTGACGCATGATTTAGGAGGGCTTACAATTTATGGATAAATATGAAAAGAAACTTGAAAAAAACGTTGTACCGATATTTTATGCTTGTGACGATGCTTTCGTAAAATACACCATTGTATCAATTAAATCATTAATAGAAAATGCAAGCAAGGAAAATTTCTATAAAGTATATATTCTTAATACCGGCGTGTCTTGTAGAATGAAAGAAGAGGCAGAAGAACTATCTTGTGAAAACCTTGAGGTGAATTTTGTAGATATAAGAGGTCAAGTGGAAAAAACGAGCAAGCATTTACCACTCCGTGATTATTATTCTAAAACAACGTATTTTCGCTTATATATAGCAGACTTATATCCTCAGTATGACAAGGCAATTTATATAGATAGTGACACTGTTGTTTTAGGTGATATTTCGAAACTTTACAATATCGATATCGGCAACAATTACGTTGGTGCTTGCAACGAGCAAGTTATGGTGCAAACGGAAGTTTACGGTAACTACGTTGAAAAAGTTATGGGAATAGACAGAAACAAGTTTTTTAATGCGGGCGTGTTATTGTTGAATTGCAAGGCGTTAAGAGAAAATAAAGTTTTAGAGCAGTTTTTATCATTGCTTCACGTTTATTCCTTCGTTGTTACGCAAGACGAAGATTATCTTAACGTTATTTGTAAGGATAAAGTTTATTGGCTTTCTCCTGCGTGGAACACCGAAGTTTACGGTAAATTGCCCGTAAGTGAAGAGGAGATAAAAATTATTCACTATATTATGGTTGCAAAGCCCTGGCACTTTCACGATTGTAGGCTAAAGGAATACTTTTGGAAGTATGCACAAAAAACTTGTGTTTACGATGAAATTTTACAAGTGTTAAACTCTTACACTGACGAGCAGAGGGCAAAAGACGCCAAGAGCTGTCAAATACTTTCTGAAACGGCAGTGCAAGAATCAGAGAGGATAGATGCTTATATTAACCTTGTAAACAGCAAAGCGCCGGAAAGACTTAGGGCTTTGGAAAAAATAAGAAGATTAGAAAAGGAGAAAAAGTTTGACGTTGACGTTGAAGACGACCCTGAGACTATAATTTTAACTCCTAATAAAGTTGATTATCTTTCTAAAAAGGCTTCGACGAGGTTTTGGACAAAGATTGCCAACTGCGTGGCTACTAATTATTACGAAAAACAAATAAAGAAAGGGAATTTCATAATAAAAGAGGTAAAAGGGTTAGAAAATTTCAGGGCGGTAAAAGGTGGTGCTTTTATAACGTGTAATCATTTTCACCCCAACGATAACTATGCAATCTGGCGTTCAATAAGAGGGGAATTTAAGCGTGGCAAACGTCTATATAAGGTTATTAGAGAGGGTAATTTTACAAACTTTAAGGGGCTTTTCGGCTTTATGTTTCGTCATTGCAACACTCTGCCATTATCCAGTAATACCGAAACTATGAAGAATTTCTTAAAAGCAGTTGAAACACTTATTAAAAGAGGAGAAAAAATTCTTATTTATCCCGAACAAGCAATGTGGTGGAATTACAAAAAACCGAGACCGTTAAAAAACGGTGCGTTTAAGTTTGCGGCAAAGTATTCTGCACCGGTGATTCCTTCGTTTATAACTATGGAGGATTCAGGTAGAGTTGGTGCGGATGGTTTTGAGATTTTTGCCTATACCGTTTGGTTTATGCCTGCAATTTATCCCAAATCGGAATTAACGGTAAAGCAAAACATAGAGTACTTAAAAGAAGAGAATTTCAAGGTGTGGAAAGAACTTTATGAGAAAGTTTACGGCATTCCACTCAAATACGGAGAATAATGATGTTTTATATTTTTACCATTTTATTTTGCATGGCTATAATTGTTTTATGTAACGCTACTATTCTTCCGTCAGCACTTGGATTTAGTATTATAGAACTTGTGCTTTGGACGACTGTATGCACGATATCGGTAATTATTATCGACGGGATTTTTGCTACCATAGTTAGAAGGCTTTTGCCCCTTAAATGGTTTTCAGCTGAAAAAAAGGGGTTTGTGGCGGGAAAGAGAGAGCGTCGTTTTTATGAGAAAATTGGTATAAAGAAGTGGAAGGAAAAGGTAATTGAACTTGGTGTATTTACTTCGTTTAGAAAAAATAAAATCGCAGAGCCTAATAACGTGGAATATATTAGAAGGTATATAATCGAAGCAAATTTTGGTATAGTTTGTCACGTGGCGGGGATAATTTTCGGTGTTGGTGCTGTGTTTTGTTGCCCTAAAACTTTATGGTTTAGTGTGGGCGTTCCGGTAGTGGCGGTAAACGTAGTTTTAAGTGCCTTGCCAACGTTTATATTAAGGTATAATTTAACTAAACTTCACGTTCTTTATAAGTATAATATGAAAAGACAGGGTATAACTATAAATCACTAATATTCAAATTAAAAAATCAGATTGACGTCAATCTGATTTTTTAATTATTTTAACTATTTTTCTTTTCTTTTTATAATATATTAAATTGTGAAGAAATAGCATTAACTGTAACGGCAACCACTCCATTATTTATAAAGCCTACAGTAAATCCCTCTTTTGTTCTCTTAAATCTGATTTTAAGGTTGTCTCCCTCAAAGCATTGAGATTTGTAGTGTATTTCAAGTTCTTTTATATCCGCCTTTTCTATTTGTTCAGTAGTTAGGCAGGAAAATAGGGCACGAATATAATTAACGTTATTCATATGGTTGCTAAAATCTATGTCGGTAGATTTAACCACGTAGGAAAATTCCTTATCAAAATCACTAAAATCACTATCAAATTTTACCCAAGGCTCGTCAAAGGCAACATCGTCACAAAAGGTTGTGCCTATAGGGTATATTCCCGTAGTTTTTGAAGGCTTAAAGGTTTGTTTTTTTAGCATTATCCATTCCGTTTTGCCTTGTGCAAAAATGCCGTTATTGTCCTCAAAGGTGCAAAATCTAATAGAGCGCAATATTTCTGGTGTGTTTGGCCAAGTAGATATAGAATAATCTTGCATCATTTCAGGTCGACGCAGTATTTTGATTTTACTTTTGGTAACGACCCAAAATAGGTCTAATTTTGCAAGGTCAACGGAAGAAACACCCATTAAATCTCCGTGCTCGGTAGCAACGTCAATAAATCCAGAAAAAAATTCAGGTATTGATAGACGGGCAGTGTGGTCACAACCGCTCATTAAAACTTTTTTTTGTTTAACTAATTTTTTCATAATTAAATTATACCACAACAAAAATATTTTTCAAGAGAAAAAATCTTTTTTTAATTAATAAAAACATTATATTTCGTTGACTATTTTAATGTATAGTGATAAACTTATAAATTGTTAGGAAAAGAGGCGAAAAATGTCAAATACAGCATCAATTTTATTAACTTTATCTATTGCACTTTTGGCGGGTTTATTATTAACTCGTCTTGCGTCAAAACTCAAACTTCCCGCAGTAACGGCTTATTTAGTTGCGGGTATTTTAATTGGACCTTTTTTGCTTGGTAGTCTTAATATTCCAGGTATTGGTATTACTAATGATTCGCTTAAGGGGTTAACGATTATTTCAGACGTTGCGTTAGGGTTTATTGCCTTTTCAATGGGTAACGAATTTAGGCTTGCGCATCTTAAAGAAATTGGCAAACAGGCAACAGTAGTTGGTATACTGCAAGGTGTAATTGCCGCCGTAGTTGTAGACGTTGCTCTAATTGCGTTACATTTTGCTATTCCCGATAAACTTTCCTTATCGTCAGCAATTATTTTAGGTGCTGCGGCAACGGCAACTGCGCCAGCGGCAACGTTAATGGTTGTTAAGCAATATAAAGCAAAAGGTAAACTTACCGACATCTTAATGCCTGTAGTTGCTATTGACGACGCTGTTGGCTTAATGGTTTTTGCCGTGTCTTTCGGTGTTGCAAAATCTTTAAGTGCGGGAGCAATGGACGTTATTTCTATTGTTTTAGAGCCTTTACTTGAAGTGGTTTTATCATTAGGCTTAGGCTTTATTATGGGTGAAATTTTTACCTTTGTCGAAAAGTTTTTCCACTCTCGTTCTAAGCGTATGGCTGTTACCGTAACTTTTGTTTTAATGACGGTTGCCATTTCTTCGTTAAAGTTTGAGGTTTTTGGTATACATATAGGCTTTTCGTCGCTACTTTCTTGTATGATGCTTGGTTCTGTGTTCTGCAATCTTTGTGACGTTTCTGAAGAACTTATGAATAGGGCGGATAGATGGACTGCGCCAATTCTTATTTTGTTTTTCGTTATAAGTGGTGCGGAACTTGATCTTTCGGTGTTTGCCGATATAATAATTGTTCTAATTGGTGTGGCATATATCGTAACAAGGTCGTTAGGTAAATACTACGGTGCAGCCTTTAGTGCAAAAATTACTGGGTGCGACGAAAATATTGTTAAATACTTGGGTATCACTTTACTCCCACAAGCGGGCGTTGCTCTTGGTATGGGGTTAAAGGCAATGGAACTCGGTCCAGACGGAGAAATCGTTAGAAACATTATTCTTTTTGCAGTTTTAATTTACGAACTATTTGGTCCTTTCCTCACTAAAGTTGCGCTCACAAAGGCAGGCGATATCGAACCTGAAAAGAGGGTAAGTTCAAGAGGTGAAAGCATTTCAGGTGGTAGAGAGCATCACCACGAAATTGTAAAAAAAGAAAAAATAAGAAAAACAAATAAAGAATAATTCTTTTATAATTGTAATTAATAACCCACGAAAACAACTCTTTCGTGGGTTTTTTATTTTATGGTAACCTATATTAAGTTTGTAATAATAAGATATAGTATGAATTATAATAGAGATAAAGCCGTTTCGTATGCGGAAAAATGGGCGTTAGCAAGAAATCCAAAATATTTTGATTTTTCCCTTTTGGGAGGGGATTGTACTAATTTTTGCTCTCAAGTATTATATGCTGGAGCGGGGGTTATGAACGATAACGTAAACCTTGGGTGGTATTACTACTCTGTAAATAATCGTGCGCCTGCGTGGACGGGGGTGGAGGAGTTTTATAGGTTTATCACTTTAAATAAAAGTAAAGGTCCTTACGGTGAGGAGTGTGCCTTTAATCAATTAGAAAAGGGTGATTTTATAAGTTTTGGGAATAATAACGGCTTCTATCACATGGTAATAGTAACAAACTTTTATAATAACGAGCCCATAGTATGCTCCCACTCTTTTGATAGGTTAAACGTGCCTTTGTCTATATATTACTATGAAAAAATTAGGTTTATTAAAATATTAGGTGTAAACAGATAATATATGGAGTTTAATTCTTTCTCTTTTTGTAAATTATAAAGGTATTGACATTTTACCCGTTTATGTTAAAATAAAAGAAAAGGGGCTTTTATGGAAAATAATAAATTAAGTAACGCGCTTAAAATTATTAAAATTGTAATATTGGCTTTAACGATACTTGCTTTCGTCTTTTTCTCCGTTTTAGTTATAAGTGCTAAAGTTCAATACGCTAATGTCGGCGGACAAGGTTGGGAAGGCGTGGGTGTTGCTCTTGCCGTCGTGCTTGCTTTAGTCTACGGCGGAGTTATAGACGGTGTGTTCTTGATTTTCTCATTCATTATGATGATTGTTGCGCTTAATTCTAAAAACAAAATTTTGAAAAATCAAAATAATCTTATTAGTGAGGAAAGTCAGTCATTGCTTGTGGAAAAACGGAAAAAGGACGTTAAGCATTTTATCCTTTTGACAATTCTTCCGATAGTAACGTACGTTATTACCTTAATTATTTGTATATTATAGTTAAAAATAAAAAACCAAGCAAGTTTGCTTGGTTTTACTATTTTTCTTCGTTATTAACCGTTAACTTCAATACCTGAGGGGGAGAACATAAAGATATTTTTCTCCATTTCGTAAACGCCACCGCCAAGTGCGTAAATTGCACCGGAGAGCATGTCTAAAATTCTAATTGCCGTTTCCGTTTTAAGTTCGGTTAAATGAACTATTGCCGTTTTATTAGAGCGAAGTGCATCAATAATCTTTTCCACGTCCTTATAAGAGGTGGGGGAATATATCGCTACAGGGCCTTTATTTCCCTCTAATCTTTCTCCAACTCTTGAATCAACCAGTAGTTCTTGTCTTTCGCTTTTAATTTTAGGTTCTTTGCCGAATAAATCGAAAACTCCCATTTTATTTTTCTCCGTAATTTCTTTCTCCAAATATTTTTGAGCCAAGCCTTACCATATTACTGCCGTTCTTAATGGCAATTTTATAATCGTTGCTCATCCCCATTGAAAGGACGGTTAAGTTTAGCCCCTTTTTAATTAACGTGTCGTAAATATCTCTAACTTTTTTGCAAAGTGACGCTAAATACTCATCATCTTGGCTTTTAGGAAGCATTGCCATAATGCCAACGAGATTTATGTTTTTATATTTAGCAAGTTTAATAGCACAGTCAACTGCATTATCGGGGGAGAAACCGCTTTTAGAAAGTTCTCCACCAACGTTTATTTCCATAAGAATATTTTGATTGCAGTTTACCTTTACCGCTCTATCCGAGATAGCCTCCGCTAAATGAAAACTGTCTACCGAGTGGATTGTGTCCACCTTTCCAACCAAATATTTGACTTTGTTAGTTTGTAAGTGCCCTATAAAATCTTGGCGGGCACTTTTATCAATAAGGTCGGTTTTTTCTCTAAACTCTTGAACTCTGTTTTCAGCAACTATAGTTAAACCCCTTTTAACGTAATCGTTTATTACGTCTGCTGAAATAGTTTTAGTTGCACCTACAAGAGAAATTTTTTCACCTTTATCATTGCCTTTAGCAAGTAGTGAAAGGATATCTTCGAGATTTTCTCTATACATTTGTCCCCAAAACGTCTCCCATATTAAAAAGACCTTGTTTTTTATCTTTCATAAAGATTGCCGCTCTTACTGCTCCTGAAGCAAAAACGGCTCTATCCGTTGCTTGGTGGGAAATGGTAATAGTTTCACTTTCTCCTGCAAAAATAACGTCGTGTTCGCCAACGATTGAACCACCTCTTACTGCGTGAATACCTATTTCGTTAACGTCCCTTTTGCCAACGATACCTTCTCTGCCGTAGGTGTAGTATTTTTCATTTTGAATTTCCTTAACTGCATCAGCAAGCATAAGTGCCGTTCCACTTGGAGCGTCTACTTTATTATGGTGATGTTTTTCGATAATCTCCACGTCAAACCCGATAAGTTTTTTTGCAACTTCCTTTACGGCTGAAATTATAGCGTTTACACCGATTGACATATTTGCAGACCTAAAGAGAGCAACTTTTTCGCTTGCTTTAGCAATCTTTTCAATTTGTTCTTCGGTAAAACCCGTGGGGCAAAGCACTACGGGGGTGGAAGTTTTTATTGCCCAGTTAAGTTCGTTGTCGAGTGATGAGGGGGAAGAGAAGTCTATAACAACGTCCACCGCCTCTTTAACTTTATCAAATGACGAATATATAGGAAAACTATTATCAGTTAAATTATCAGTTAAGTCAATACCACAAACTGCTTGTACTTCGGGTGTAGAAGAGCAAATCTCTCTTACCTTTTTTCCCATTCTACCGTTTGCGCCGTTTATTAAGATTTTAACCATTATTTACTCCTTAATTTTTAAGCCGAAGTCAATAAGAACCTTTTTCAAATCCTCAACTTGATGAGGTTCAAGTTCGGTAAGAGGTGCACGCAAGATGCCACTACCAAGACCTATAAGTTCAGAAGCCTTTTTTACGGGTATAGGATTAACCTCTGTGAACATAGAGTCAATCAAAGGCAAAAGTCTTTCTTGAAGAGCGGTTGCCTCTTCGTTCCTACCGGTAAAGTAATATCTTGCCACGTCACCAACTTCTCTTGGAGCAATGTTACTTGCAACGGAAATAAGCCCTAACGAGCCGATTGAAAGCATTGCAAGATTAAGGTTGTCGTCACCAGAGTAGAGAGCCGTTTTCCCTCTAATACGCCTTGCAGTTTCGCAAATTTGTTCCATGTTACCGCAAGCCTCTTTTACACCACCAATATTCTTATGTTCTGCAATTTCTGCCATAGTTGAGGGTAGAATGTTAACGCCCGTTCTTGCAGGAACGTTATAACATAAAACGGGGATATCAACGTTGTCGCAAATATCGTTGTAGTATTTAACTAAGCCTTTTTGCGTGCATTTATTATAATAGGGGGTAACAACTAAAAGTCCGTCAGCACCAACTTTTTGAGCAAGTTGGCTTTTTTCGATAGCCTTCTTGGTGCAGTTAGACCCAGAACCTAATATGTATTTAACTCTGCCTTCAATTTTATCGTAACAAAATTTAGCAATAGTTTCATATTCTTGGTCGGTAATAGTGGGGGCTTCGCCAGTAGTGCCTAAAATACACAAAGCGTCAATGCCGTTTCTTATTTGAAATTCTATTTGTTTTCCCAACGCTTCGTAATCTATTCCGTCTGGCGTAAAGGGGGTAATCGCTGCGGTGCAAGTACCCTTAAAAATGGTCTTATTCATAAATTACTCCAAAAATTATTCGTATTGGTCACGAACAACGTCAAGTTCAATAGCCTTTTCAGCAATTTGAACGGCGTTGGTTGCCGCACCCTTTCTAATGTTGTCGGCAACAACCCAAAGGTTTACGCCTGATTCAACCGTTTCGTCCATTCTAATTCTACCGATAAACACTTCGTTTTTGTTTTCTGCAGTAAGTGGCATGGGGTAGAGAAGATTTTCTCCGTCGTCTTGTAAAACTACGCCCTCTGCCTTACTCAACACTTCCTTAACCTCTTTAAGTGTACAAGGCTTTTCAAATTCAATGTTAACTGATTCGCTATGACCAAAGTAAACGGGAACTCTAACGCAAGTTGCGGTAACTTTTAAGTTCCAGTCACCTAAAATTTTCTTTGTTTCAAAAATCATTTTATCTTCTTCTTTGGTGTAGCCGTTATCTAAGAATACGTCGATATGAGGAATACAGTTGCCAAAGATAGGATAGGGGAACTTTTGAGGTGCTTCACCGCAAATTCCGCCCTTTAAGTCGTTATATCCCTTAACTCCTGCACCAGAAACGGCTTGATAGGTTGAGTAAACCACTCTTTTAATCTTAAACGCTTCGTGCAAGGGCTTTAACGCTACTACTGCTTGAATAGTAGAACAGTTGGGGTTTGCTATAATATTTTTATGCTTTTTAATATCTTCAGGGTTACACTCTGGAACGACCAAAGGAACGTTTTCATCTCTTCTCCAAGCACTTGAGTTGTCAATAACGAGAGTGCCTTGTTTAGCGAAGATAGGTGCATATTCTTTACTTATGTCGCCACCCGCAGAGAAGAGTGCAAGGTCAGTTTTATATTTTTTTACGTTTTCTTTGTTGAGTTCGATTATAGTGTGAGGTTTACCCATGAAATCTATAACTTTACCTGCTGATTTTGCTGATGCAAAAAGGAAATATTCTTCCACAGGAAGATTTTTTTCTGATAAAACTTCTAAGAACTTACTGCCAACCATACCGGTTGCGCCAACTACTGCTACGCTATACTTTTTCATGTTAGTACTTCCTAAATATATTATTTATTAAGTAGTTTATCAAAAAATATAAAAAATGTAAAGTTTTTTCTATTATATACCTAAATTTATTTGTAAAATTTTGCTTTTTAGTATAAACTATTTATATTGAAAATGCGTTTTAGTCTCGCTCTGCGAGAGAAAGGAGTGTAAACTTGGGTAAAGGCACTAGTAGACTCATAAACAAAATGCTTATGGGTTCGGAAAAATCAGAAGAATTTGCAAGAAATTCGTTACCCTCGAATAGGTGGGAACTTTTTTGGGATATCTTTAAGGGTAGTTTTGGTAAGTTGATAATTGCCAACTTACTTATTTTGCTTTTCTTTTTACCTTTACTACTGCTTTTTTATTTTCGCTCTAACGTGGTGTCGTCATTTTCCTTTTTATATCCTTTTGCACAAGGGTTTGGCGTTGGTTATCAAGCACCCGTAACTATGCAGGGTTTTTCTGAATATATCAATCTTTCCTCAAATCTCGTTTCCTTTCTTTTTATGCCTCTCGTTATGATGGTGGGGGCTGTAGGGCTTTCGGGAGGCGCATATTTATTGAGAAATATGGTGTGGACGGAAGGTGTTTTCGTTTCTAACGATTTTTGGAAAGGTATTAAACAAAACTATAAGCAAATAGTGGTTATTTCGCTTTTGTATTCACTTGTTTTTTACGTAACTATAGCAACGGCGTCTATTTCTTCTTATAGTATATCGGTTGGCTCGGGTGTTAAGTGGCTTTCCTACGTTTGTGAAGCTATATCCTACGTTATTTTAGTGTATTATACTATTATGACGCTATTTATGATTGCTATGTCGGTAACTTATGATATTTCCGTTTTAAAGATTATCAAAAACTCATTTTACTTTACCCTTGCTTTTTTACCACATAGTATAGTAATGTTGGTACTTGCGGGTGTTCCTTTTATTCTTTTGGCGTTAAGTGCAACTTCTTCAACCTTCTTACTTCTCGTGTTGTTGTTGATTTTAGTAATTGGATTTTCTTTTACACTTCTAGCGTGGATGAACTTCTCACAATGGACGTTTGATAATTTTATTAACGATAAAGTTCCCGGTGCTAAAAAGAATAGGGGTATGTATCAAAAGGTTAATAGGCAAACTAATGAAAAAACGAAACTTCAATACAAGGCTCAATACGGTTTGAAAAATAGTCTAAATTCAAGACCTATTAAGCCTATTACCGACGAGGAGATTGAAATTGCAACGCTTCCTCAAAGTTTCAATAGAGAAGATATAATCAAGCTTAAAGAGAGTAAGCAAAACATGATTGAAGACCATAAGCGTTACGTTGAAGAACATATCAACGACGAGCAGTTCAAGATGACGGAAGAAGAGAAGAATAGAGAGACTGCCGAAAAAGAACGCTTAAAGAAAATTGAACAGGCGAAAAAGGCTTTAAGAAAGCACGAAAAACATAATAAATAACTATTAAAACGCCGAGTCTTAGTTTGGACACGGCGTTTTCAAAAAGATTAGATAAAAACAGGTGAAATTTTGGGTAAACTATATAAAACTTTAATATACGACAATCAATTTTCTTTATCTCTTTTAGATACGACGGATATGGTTAACGAAGCGATAAGAATTCATAAATTAACTCCCGTTTCCGCAGCTGCACTTGGCAGAACTATGACGGTGTGTACGTATATGTCGTCTGGACTAAAAAACAGCAAGGACAAGTTATACGTAACCGTTGCGGGGGACGGTCCGCTTGGTAAAATTACCGTATGTGGTAACGGTGAACTCAAAATGAGAGGTACGGTTGATAATCCTTGTGTAGATATTCCCTTAAAGCCCAATGGTAAGTTAGATGTTGGCGGGGCTGTTGGAAGGGGTAGGCTTACCGTTGTAAAAAGCATGGGGCTTAAAGAACCTTACTCTGGCAGTGCAGAACTTATTACGGGGGAAATTGCCGAGGATTTTACTGCTTATTTTGCATATAGTGAACAACAACCTACAGCCATTGCTTTAGGCGTTAAAATAGGTGTTGATGGGAATTGTATAGGTGCTGGGGGCGTTATTTTAACCGCTCTTCCTTTTGCTACGGAGGAAAACATCGTAAAAGCGGAAAATTTAATGCAGAATTTCAGTGATATTTCCACTAAAATTGAAAAGATTGGTATAGACGGCGTTATGAAGGAGTTTTTCGGTGAGGAAATAAAGGAAGAAGTCTCTAAATTTTCCCCAGAATATAAATGTCTTTGTTCGCAAGAATACGTTGAGGGGATATTACTATCACTTGGTGAGAAGGAATTGTTTGATATAATAGAAAAAGAAGGACAAGTAAAAGTTGACTGTGAGTTTTGCGACAAGGAATATCTTTTTGACCGTGAGAAGGTAGAAAACTTACTTAAAAATGCTAAAAAGTGATGAAAGACAATATAGTAGAATTTAAAAAAAGTTCAAAACTGTATCGCTCCTTGGCGAGAAGAAAGGTGGAAAACGGAGATTATGAAAGCGCTTTTGGTTTTTTGTTTTCCGCACTTTCCGTTTGTAAAAATCCTTATGAAATTTATGGCGATTTAGCAGATGCTTATTCGGAAACGGGGCAATTTGAGAAGGCGGTTGAATATTGGTTCAAGTATCTTAATTCCGCTCCCGAAAACGACTGCTCTGTTGCATACGAAGAACTTGCCGTAAACTTTTTTTATCTCGATAAGTATTTTGAGGCGGGGTATTATCTTCATCGCAAAATAATAGCCGACGGTTTCGTATCTCGAGAGGGGCTTGGAGAGGAGATTGCTGAAGTTTTAACCACGGCAATAGACAAGGGTGCTTATCATATTGCATATCCTTTTGATAGGGCGGATTATTCATATGAGAAAAATCTTGGAAAAAAAGCCTTTAATATGGGGGATTATAGCACTGCAAGTAAGATTTACGATTCAATACCGATAGAGTGTATGGACGAGGAGAGTTTAGGTGATAAAGCCGTTGCCTTTTTCTTGCAAGGGGAGGAGGAAAAATCTCTTGAAACGAGCAAGCAATCCTTAAAGATAAAAGGCGCAAACCTAACTGCGTTTTGCAATTTATGTACTTACTATTTCAATAAAGGTGATAAAGAAAAATCGACTTTTTATTATAAAAAGGCGTTAGAGTGCTTTGATAATAGTACTGAACAAAGTTATCACGTTGCGTCTTGTGCGATAGAACAAGACGACCATGTCGTTGCAAACGAGTGCCTTGAGAGAATCGTTAACGAGCGAAAGTACGACGTTATAATGCGTTTTTACTATGCCGTTTCTTTAGTGAATTTAGGGGAATACGAAAAAGCAAAGGAACATTTTTCTTTTGCCTTAAGATTAAAACCGTTTGATAGAGTAATTAAATTTTACGTCAAGTTTTGCCAAAAACTTTGTCAGGGAGAAGAAAAAAGTTTTTCCTTACTACCGCTTAAATACCAAAAAGAATATCCCAATACTATAGAGAAGAAATTTAAGAAAATTATTAAAGATTTAATTTCGGAAAAAAGGGACCTTTCTATCTTAAAAAAAGAGGAAAATTTAGACGCCTTAATATGGGGAATATTTTCTCAGGACGAGGTGATAAATAAGGAAAGTGCAGTACTTTTATGGTTTGCAAAAAACATAAAAGGTTATAAAATATTAACGTCACTTTTGATGGATGGGGAAGTCCGTTCAGGTGTTAAGCGGGTAATAATTTATACACTAATTATATTTGGTTATAAGGAAAAATTCGGCGTTGTTGCGGGTAATAGATTTAAGAAAATAAAAAGGAAAAAAATGCCTTTTGACAACGTAGATGATACCGGAGTTTTCGCTTCGGCTTACGCTACCATAATTGCGAGAACGGCGTTTTGGGAACTTGACGAAGATGAAAAGTTTGCCTCGTCAATTAAAAAACTCTATGAAAAGCATTTAGGTTTAATAATTGAAAGTGGTTTAACTTCTGAAGATTTAGCAGTTTTAGCAATATGTACTGCAGGTGTAGAAGAGGTAGAAAAAGGCAAGGAAATTTCCGCTATTTTCGGTGTTTCGTATTCTAAAATTAAAGGGGCAATTAGTATAGTTAAAGGAGAGAAAAATGATTAAAATTATTGATATTGACGCGCTTTTTGATAAATATATTTCCGATTACGTTTATAAAAATATAGGCAAAGTTAAGCCGGAGGAAATTGAAAATCAAATCCCAATATTATACGAGAAATTTGGCAAAGAAAAATTAGAAGAATTGGATGGTAAAACCCCAGAAACTTATTATTCTCTTGGCAGTGCTTCGGAACTTTTAGACGTGCTAAAAAAACACGTCGTATCGGGTGTTTCAGTGCCGGATTTTTTAGTGGAAGCAATCGCTAAAAAAACTAATGATGAAAAGGATTTTTATCTCGCGTTAAACGACGACGAAAGCGACGAATACATTTGCTATTTAATGAATATTTTATCCGATATGGATATAATTCCAACAAAAAAATATATGGAATTTTTAACGCTTGATTATCCTTATAACGTAAAGGAACTTGCGACGGAACTTTTATCTAAGAGAGCCGACGAGGTTAAAGAGGATATAATTGCAATATTTTCCGAGAGTGACGAGGAGAGTAAGGAACTTTTTTCTGAAATTTTATCCTATTCTAAAAAGGACGATAAAACTTTTGATATATTGACGTTACAGTTTGTTAAAAGGCGGGATAAAACGCCCTTATACGCAGGGTATCTTGCAAGGTTTGGTGACGAGAGGGCTTTACCCTTTTTAATGCAAGCGATAGAAGAGGAAAAAATTTCATATTCCGACTTTGAAGAACTGCGTTTTGCTATCGAGGCTCTTGGCGGAACGTACGATAAGATAAGAGATTTTTCTTCCGATAGGTCGTTTAAGAAAATAAAAGACAATAAATAGACAAAATTAGGTTGCAATCACTAAAAATGAAGTTAAGTTTTTTGGTAAAAAAGCAACCTTTTTTATTGAATAAAAAATGCTACAAACGGAATAATAAAAGTAAGGAGGATTAATTTTATGTCCAAAAAGAAAAAGAATAAAGTTAGAAAATTAACCGAAGAACAATACAACGAATATCTAATGGCGCTAAAGGATGAAGTCCCACCAGAAATCATTAGGGAAACGGAAGGTCAAGGAATTTAGGTATATTTTAAATAAAAGGAAACGGAAATTTGTTAGAAAAAAATTTCCGTTTTTTATTGCAATTCTATTTGTTTTTATAGTATAATGTTAAAAGAAAAAGTTTTATCTGAGGAAAAAATGATAGAGATTAAAAAAGTTACAACAAAGAGTGACATAAGAAAGTTTACCAAATTCCCTATAGATTTATATAAAGATTGTCCCTATTACGTACCGTCCATGGTGGCCGACGAGTTAGTTATCTTTGACGAAAAAAAGAATTTAAGTTTAGAAGGAAACGAGATAGTAGGCTTTTTGGCATATAAAGACGGTGAGGTTGTAGGAAGGATTGCCGCTATAATCAACGATAACGAAAACAGTAAGGGCGACACGAAATACATAAGATTTTCAAGATTTGAAGCGATTGACGATTTAGAAGTTTTTTCCGCTCTGCTTGGTGCGGTGGAAAATCTTGGCAAGGAAAGAGGTTTTGACGTAATTCACGGACCTTGGGGATTTACCGACCAAGATAGAGAAGGCTTACTTACATATGGTTTTGATAAACGTAGCACCTATGCAACTAATTATTATTACGAATATTTCCATAAAAATCTTGAGGCGTTAGGTTTTGAAGATGAGTCAAAGTGGGTGGAATTTAAATTCAATATTCCTAAAGAACCATACGAGCGTATAATGAAGTTTGCCGAGAGGGTGAAAAACAAATATAGTTTTAGGGATTTGGCTGACGAAATATCGGTTAAAGATATTATAAAAAAATACGGCATAAAACTTTTTGATACTGTGGACGAGTCTTACGGGCATTTGGACGGATACGTTCCTTTGACGGAAAAAATGCGTAATAACGTTCTTTCTCAATTTGGAACGATAGTTAATTCAAGATATATAAGCGTTCTTGTAGACGAAAACGACGAAGTTGCTGCTTTTGGTGTTTGTTTGCCTTCAATTTGTGATGCGCTTATTAAGAGTAGGGGAAAGTTGTTCCCTACGGGATTTATCGGAGTATTAAAGTCAATAAATAAGCCTAAAGAACTTGAGATGGCGCTTATCGGTGTAAAGAAAAAGTATAAAAATTTAGGTCTTAACGCAATAGTTATTGCAAGAATTATGTCAAATCTTATCAACGACGGTGTTGAGGCGATAGAGTCTAATCCAATGCTGGAAACTAATTTTGATATTCAAAGACAATGGAAATTTGCCGAGTCAGAGATTGTTAAAAAACGCCAAACTTATAAAAAGGAAATAGGCTCTTTAATTAAATAATTAAAAAATTAGAACCCTTTCATTAGAAAGGGCTCTTTTTTTGCGTTAAATTGTGTTAATATTCTTGAAAAAAAAGACTTGTTATGATATAATTATACGAGGCAAGTTGTAAGTTGCCATAAGTCGTTTTAGGAGAGACTGTATGATATTCGATATTATCGGAATAGAAAGTAAAATTGGATATGCCTTTAACGATAAAATGCTTTTGCGCAAATGTTTTACTCACTCTTCTTACGCAAACGAGCACGGGGGCGAGGATAACGAATTATTGGAATTTTTTGGAGATTCTATTATCCAGTTTGTCGTTACGGAATACCTATTTAATAACGCTTATGGGGACGAGGGGAAACTTACTGAAAAAAGAAAAAATATCGTTTCAAAAGAACCGCTTATTAGAGCAGTGAACAAACTTGATATAATGCAATACGCACTTCTTGGTAGAGGGCTGGAAAATAGGATAGGCGGTGACGATAAACTAATTTCAAGTTTGTACGAAGCTGTGTGTGCCGGTATTTATTTAGACGGCGGGCTTAGAGAAGTTAAGAAGTTCATTAAAAAGACTATCATTGCGAATTTCGAGCTGGAAAATAAGCGATTGGAAAAGCAAAAAATTACAGACGATTCTAAAAGTGCTCTTCAAGAATACGTGCAAAAAAGAAAGTTGGGCACGATATCCTATCAAACGTTAACTTGGTCTGGACCTGCGCATTTGCCGGAATTTAGGGTTGCGTCCTTATTAAATGGCGCAAGAATTGCGGAGGGCAAAGGTAAGTCCAAAAAAGAGGCGGAAAAGGCTTCAGCGAGAAAAGCTCTCGCATTATTAAAGAAACAGGAAGGTAAAGGAAAGTGAATTTAGTAAAGGTAGAACTCTACGGATTTAAATCATTTGCGGATAAAGCGGAAATTAGGTTTGGTGATGGGATTACCGGTATCGTAGGACCTAACGGTTGTGGTAAAAGTAACGTTTCCGACGCAATTAGATGGGTGTTAGGCGAGCAGTCTGCTAAAAGTTTGCGTGGCGGTAGTATGCAAGACGTTATCTTTTCCGGTACGCAAAATAGAAAATCTCTTTCCTACTGTGAAGTTTCTTTACATTTTGATAATACTAACAAAATGTTCTCTCTCGACTATAACGAAGTTATAATTACGAGAAAACTTTACAGAAGTGGTGAGAGTGAATATTTTATCAACAAGCAACTTGCAAGGCTAAAAGATATAGTAGAACTTTTGCACGAGTGTGGAATAGGTAAAGAGGGGTATACTATTATCGGACAGGGCAAAGTAGAAGAAATTATGTCTGCTAAGCCTGAGGATAGAAGGCTCATTTTTGAAGAAGCAACGGGTATTGCAAAGTTTAAGACGAGAAAAAACGAATCGGAAAGAAAATTAGAACGTACTCACGAAAATATAGTTAGATATTCGGATATTTTATCCGAGATTGAAAATCAATTAGGGCCATTAGAGAAACAAGCGGAAAAAGCAAAGGAATTTAACGCTTTATCAGAGGAGTTAAAACACCATGAACTTAACACTTACATTGCAAAGGTGGAGGGTGTCGCTTCGGCAAAAGAAAGGGTTGGAAACAAGATAAAGGCTATTGAAGAGCAAACTTCTCTCCGTCAATCGGAATATGATTCTGCTCAGGCGGAATACGATAAAATTTTCACCGATATCGCTCTTGCAGACGATAAATTGAGAAAATTAAACGATAAACTTATGGACAAGCGTGTAGGTATGGAAAAATCGCTTGGCGCAAATAAACTTTTTGAGGAAAAGATTACCTACTTAAATAGTCAAATTGAACGTTCTAAAAGGGAAATTAACGATAATATTAATCTTATTGACGAAAGTTCTTCTTCTTCGGCAGCAAACCTTTCTGAAATGCAAAAAATGAAGGAGGAATTATCTTCTCTTTCTAAAAAGGCGGACGAACTTTCTAAAAAGTTTATGACCGTTTCCGAAAAGATTTCTTTGGGTGAAGAACTTGCTAACGTAAGCCGTAAAAAGATTATAGAGTCTATCGAATCGTTATCAGATTTTAAACTTAACAAAGGGGCAAGAAGTGTAGAGAAAACTGCCCTTACTGAAAAACTTAGTGAAATAGAGGACAAGATTTCAAAACTCTCTTTTAACCGTGAAGAACTTTTTAATGCAAAGGAAAAAAGTGATAAAAATATTGACGAGTTAGACCGTTCTGTTTTTGAATTTAAGAATAAAATCTCCGAAAAAGAAGACGAAGTTCGTTCTACTAATGAAAAAGAGGCGGAACTTGATAATAAAATTTATTCACTAAATTCGGTAATAACTTCGTTAGTAACTAAGGATAACTTTTATAGAGGGTTAAAAGAAAATTACGAAGGCTATTCTAACGCCGTTAAACTTTTACTTACTAAAGGAAAGTCGGACACAAGGGTTGGCGGTAAAATCAAAGGGGTAGTTGCTGAACTTATTAAAAGCGATAAAAAGTTAGATGTTGCTTTAGAAACTACGCTTGGGGCGGCGGCTCAAAACGTTGTTACTGCAGATACTGAGGACGCTAAATTCTTAATTCAATACCTAAAGGAAAACCGTATGGGTAGAATTACCTTTTTACCCTTATCTTCGGTAAAACCGAGAGTTCAAAGCATAGAAGTAACTAACGCATTAAAAGAAACGGGAGTTTTGGGCGTTGCAAACAAGTTGGTAAAATATCAGCCCGAGTTTGAAAACGTAATTTCCAATCTTTTAGGTAATACTTTAATAGTTGACACCATTGAAAATGCTACCAAAATTGCTAATAAATATCGCTTTGCCTTTAAGATTGTTACCTTAGAAGGTGACGTTTTCTCTACGCAAGGTGCAATGAGTGGCGGTTCGAGAAGAACGGACGTAGTTGGATTGCTTTCCGCAGACAGAAAGATTGAAGATAACGCTACTGAACTTGCTAAAAAGCGTTCAGAAATGGAAAAATTAAAGGCGGAAAAGGGCGAACTTAACGCTAAGAGGGATAAATTCTTAGATGAACTCGGTATGCTTAACGACGTGTATAACGGCAAAAGGCAACAAGTAGTTATTGAAAGGGAAAAACAAAGCATAACGGAAAAGTCTCTTTCGGATATCGGTAGAGAAATTGAATCCACCGAATCTATTAGGGCGGAGATAATTGAAAAAATTGAAAAATTAACTGCCGAAATGGAAAATATTTCCGTTGGCGGTAAAAAACTTGAAGAAGATAGAGCGGAGGCAACTTCAAGCGCTGATAAGCAACAAGCAGAGTACGACGCTTTGAGAAAGGAAAGGGACGATTTGAGTTCAGAACTTACTTCTGCACAAGTTAAGATTACCGAGTTAAAGGCAAGTATATCCGCTTTAGAAAGCGATAACGAACGTTTGTTGAGCGTTAAATCGGAGGCTGAAAAAACTAATAGTGACCTTGAAAACAGCATAAAAGGCGCAGAGCAAATTATAGAAGAACTTAGACTTCAACAAGAAAAAGTTGCTTTCTCTAAGCAAGAACAGGACGAGGTTAACAAACTTCGTGAAGATATTGATAATATCGAAGTCTATAAAAAGGAACGCCGTGAGCAGTTGGAAAAGAATGCTGAAAGAAGAGAATATCTTTCTGAAGAACTTATCACTCTTTCTGAAAAACGCCATATTGAAGAAATTAATCTTACCAAGATTGACTCTGATTTAGAGCATATGGGTGAAAGTATTTATGAAAATTACGGCGAGGACTACGATTCTGCTCAAAAATATCGCGTGGAAAATTACGACGCCAAAGAGGGGGAATCTGAAATTGTAAGAATTAGAAGAAAGCGTTCTTCCTTAGGTGCGATAAACGGTTCGGCTATTGACGACTGTATTGTTTTAAGACAACGTTTTGAAGAAATGACCGCTCAAAAAGAGGACCTTCAAAAGGCGGAAAACGACCTTAAAGAGGCTATTGCAAAGATTAAGGGAGAAATGCTTACCCAGTTTGACGAAGGCTTTGTTAAAATTAACGAAAACTTCCAAAGAATATTCAAAGAACTTTTTGGCGGTGGTAGAGCAATGCTACAAATGGACTACACGCAAACGGATGACAAACTTGAGGCGGGCGTTGAAATTATTGCAGAACCTCCGGGAAAGAAACTTCAAAAACTTTCTCTCCTATCCGGTGGTGAAAAGGCTCTTACGGCAATTGCAATACTCTTTGCAATATTAAGACTTCGTCCAATGCCTTTCTGTGTGCTTGACGAGGTTGAGGCTGCACTTGACGAGGCTAACGTTGATAGATTTGCAAGATACTTGCAAAAATTCAGTAATGAAACTCAGTTTATTGTTATTACCCACAAAAAGCCCACTATGGAAAGGGCGGATTCACTTTTTGGCGTTACCATGCAAGAAAAGGGTGTAAGTAAACTTGTTTCCGTTAAACTTTCCGATATTTCTGAAATCGGTGACGGAGATATTGCTCTATAAATTTTTATTTAGGTTTGAAAATGGGATTATTTGCTAAAATTAAAAGCGTTCTTTCTAAAACGAAAGAGGGGCTTTCAAAAAAACTAAACGACCTTTTTGCCAAAAACAAACTTGGTGAAGAGTTTTACGAAGAGCTTGAAGATATTTTAATTTCCTCCGACGTTTCCGTTTCTACCACTATGGAAATAGTGGAAGAAATCAAAGAAACTGCAATAAAAGAAAAGTGTAAAGATAAAGATTACGTTATTAAGTTGCTTAAAGACGAACTTTTTGAAACTCTTTCTTATGCAGACCCTTTGGATATGAAAACACCTCTTATCATTATGCTTATTGGTGTTAACGGCGTTGGTAAAACTACTACTATAGGTAAGCTTGCTAACAAATTCGTGAAAGAGGGTAAAAGCGTTACTATCGCCGCTGCGGATACTTTTAGGGCTGCAGCCTCTGACCAACTTTCCGTTTGGGCGGAAAGGGCAAACGTTAGAATTGTTAAACACTCTGAAGGAGCGGATGCTTCTGCCGTTGTTTACGATGCAATATCTTCCGTTAAAGCAAAAAATACTGACGTTTTGATTATTGATACTGCTGGTAGACTTCACGTTAAGGTTAATCTTATGGAAGAACTTAAAAAGATTGACAGAGTTGTTAATAGAGAATATCCTGAAGCAAACTATAAAAAACTTATTGCTTTAGACGCTACTACGGGGCAAAACTCCTATAATCAAGTTCAAAGTTTTAACGAGGCGGTTGGCGTTGACGGTATCGTGTTAACTAAACTTGACGGTACGGCAAAGGGTGGATTTATAATTTCCCTTTCGTACGAATTAGAAATTCCCGTCGTTTACGTTGGCGTTGGTGAAAAAATAGACGATATTGAAGATTTTAACGCTAAAGAATTTATTGAGGCAATGTTTTAAAATGTTAAGATAAACGCTTGACAAACCTTTTTGAAACGTATATAATACTAAGGTGTAAAGATAATTTACTTTACACCTTTTGTGTTAATTATGGAAAAAAATTTAGAATATACTGAACTTTTTGAGGTTTATAAAGGGCTTTTAACTGATAAACAAAGGGAATTATTTTCTTCTTATTACCTTTTAGACTTGTCCCTTGCCGAGATTGCCGAGCAAGAGGGGAGTTCAAGACAAAGTGTTTACGACCAAATAAAAAAAGTTAAAACAAAATTGCTTGAGTATGAAAAAGTTCTTTCCTTAAAGGAAAGAAACGAGGAAATTAAGGCAGTTATAAGCGGGATTTCTGATATAGAAATCTATAATAAAATTTTAGAAATTATAGGTAGATAATGGCGTTATTTTCAGGTCTTTCGGAAAAACTTAATCACATATTTTCCAAACTGACCAAGCACGGTAGACTTACCGAGCTTGAAATAAAGACTGCTATGAGAGAAGTGCGAATTGCACTTTTAGAGGCGGACGTTAATATTTCAGTTGTTAAGGAATTTGTGTCAAAAGTATCCGAAAGGGCTGTTGGGCAAGAAATATTAAAAAGTTTAAGTCCTACGCAACAAGTTATCAAGATTGTTAATGAAGAACTTATTGCGTTAATGGGGTCGGCAAACGCTAAACTTAACTTTTCCTCAAGTCCGTCGGTTATAATGATGGCGGGGCTTCAAGGTGCAGGTAAAACGACGTTAGTTGGAAAACTTGGTATGCTCCTTAAAAAGCAGGGAAGAAAACCGCTATTAATTGCATGTGACGTTTATCGTCCCGCAGCGATTAACCAACTAAAAGTAGTTGGAGAAAAGGCAGGGTGTCAAGTTTTTGAAAAGGGACAAGGCAATCCCGTTAAAATAGCGAAAGAGGGTGTTGCTTACGCTAAATCGTACGGTTTTGATACCGTTATTATCGATACTGCAGGTAGACTTCAGATTGACGAAGAGTTGATGAAGGAACTTGAGAAAATCAAAGCGGAGGTTAATCCTAGCGAGATTTTATTAGTCGTTGACAGTATGACCGGTCAAGTTGCGGTAGAGGTTGCGGATACATTTAATAAACGCTTAGAAGTCACCGGTTTAGTGTTAACTAAACTTGACGGTGATACGAGGGGCGGTGCAACTCTTTCAATGAAAGCGGTTACGGGTAAGCCTATTAAATATTGTTCGGTAGGGGAAAAACTTGGCGATTTAGAGCCTTTTTATCCCGATAGAATGGCTAACCGTATTCTTGGAATGGGGGACGTTTTAACCCTTATAGAAAAGGCGCAAGAGGCAATAACTGAAGAGGACGCTAAAAAAATGGAGCGTAAGTTTAGGGAAAACTCTTTTACGCTTGACGACTTTTTAGTTCAGTTTGAAACAATGAACAAGATGGGCGGTATAGGTTCTATTCTTTCAATGTTACCCGGTATGGGCGCAAAAATAAAGATTAGGGAAGAAGATATCGACGAGAAAAAGATGATAACCATGAAAGCGGTTATTCAATCTATGACTAAAAAGGAAAGGCTTAATCCTCAAATAATAAATTCTTCAAGAAAGATAAGAATTGCTAAGGGTAGCGGAACGAGTGTGCAAGAGGTTAATAGAGTTCTTAAACAGTTTGAGCAAAGCAAAATGATGATGAAACAAATGAAAAACAATAAATTGTTTAGATTTTAATATTTACAAATAAAGGAGAACAAAAAAAATGGCAGTAAAAATGAGATTAACCAGAATGGGCGATAAGAAATCTCCCTTCTACCGTATCGTAATCATGGACAGCAGAGTAGCAAGAGACGGCGCATATATTGACAAAGTTGGTCACTATAACCCCACCGCTCAACCTGCAGAAATCGTTATCGACGCAGAAAAGGCTAAAGATTGGCTTTCTAAGGGTGTTCAACCTACCGACACGGTTAAAAACATCTTAGTTAACCAAGGTGTTTTACCTAAGCCCACTAAACTTTCACCTGCAAAAACCAAAGTCCGTAAATCTAAATAATTAAGATTTAAGGAGATAGTCAGATGATAGAACTTATTAAATTCGTGGTTGGCAGTTTTGCTGAAAAACCCGAATTGATTGAATACGACGTAAACGACGACGGAAGAGAAGTTACCGTTACCATTACGCTTGAGGCAAGTGATATGGGAAAGGTGATCGGTCGCCAAGGCAAGATTGCTAAGGCACTTAGAACGCTCGTTCGTGCAGGTTCACAAAAAGAAAATAAAAAATACGTTATTGAAATTAAGGAGCGTGGGGAAATATAATTTCCCCATTTTCCTTCCGTGAAAAATGCAGGAAAAATTTAGAATTGGGCTTATAGTTAAGCCACAAGGTGTAAAGGGTGAAGTAAAAGTACAGCCCTTAACCGATAATATTCAACGATATAAAAAACTTAATAACGTGTTTATTGACGGCGTGTCCTTTAAGGTTATAAACGTTAAGATTGCGGATGGATTTTGCATCCTTCTATTATCTGGCGTTGCCGATAGAGATAGTGCCGAACTTTTCCGTGGAAAATATTTAGAGGTGGAAAGGGAAAACGCCTTACCTCTTCCCAAGGGAAGATATTTTATAGCCGATATTATAGGTTGTAAAGTTGTTTTTGACGACGGAATGCCTCTTGGTGAAGTGGTTGACGTTACTTCTGCCAAAACGGATATTTTTACCGTTAAAACGGTTAGTAATAAGACGGTTAGATTTCCCTTTTTAAAAGATTTAACTCTTTCTATTAGTGTGCAAGAAAAAGTTATTGTTTTACAAAGGAAAAGATATTTAGAGGTGTGTTGTTATGAGGATTGATATTTTAACTCTTTTCCCAGAAATGTTTACCCCTCTTTCAACGAGCATTATCGGAAGAGCCGTTAGTAATAATAAGTTGGAAATAAACGTTTGCGACATTAGACAGTACACTTTAGACAAGCACAAAAAGTGTGACGATGCTCCTTTTGGTGGTGGCGCAGGTATGGTAATGATGCCACAACCTATTGCCTCTGCAATAGAGGATATTGACCCCGAGCATAATGCTTGGCGTGTTTTTATGTCGCCAAGAGGTAGAGTTTTTAACCAAAAAATCGTTCTTGAATACGCTAAAAAAGATAGATTATTACTTCTTTGCGGGCATTACGAGGGGGTTGATCAAAGGGTTATAGACCTTTATATAGACGAAGAATTGTCAGTTGGAGATTTCGTTCTAACGGGTGGTGAAATTCCCGCAATGGCGGTTACTGATGCCGTTTCGAGATACGTTAGCGGTGTTATTAAAGAACAATCTTTAGAGCAGGAAAGTTTCTCATCGGGGTTATTAGAGTATCCTCAATATACAAGACCTCAAGAATTTAAGGGGATAAAAGTTCCTAACGTATTAACGAGTGGAAATCACGGCGAGGTGGACAAATGGAGGCTTGCTCAATCCATTGAAATCACCAAAAAAAATCGCCCTGATTTATTAGAAAAAAAGTAAAATGCAACATTTACAATGGTTTCCAGGGCATATGACGGCTGCCGTTCGCATGATGGAGGAAAATCTCAAGGCGGTTGACGGCGTTATGATGGTTTTAGATGCGAGAGCACCGAGAGCGTCAATTAACAATAAACTGTCAAAAATGTTTTCAGGAAAGAAAATTTTATACGTTTTGAATAAAAGCGACCTTATCTCTCAAGCGGACGCTATGCGTACTGTAAAGGAGTTTGCAAAAGAGGGTAAAACTGCCGTTTCCGTTTCAGCAATGGATAAACGTGCGGTTGATTTGCTTTACTCTGAAATCTTTAACCTATTGAAAGACAAGGTGGAAAAATATAAATCTAAGGGCATATTTAAGCCCATAAGAATAATGGTTACAGGTATTCCTAACACGGGAAAATCCACCATTATAAACGCCCTTTGCGGTGGCAAAAAAGCCGTTACGGGCAACAAGGCTGGTGTTACTAAAGGTAAGCAATGGGTGCGCATTAAAGAACTTGAACTTCTTGATACTCCGGGTACTATGCCACCTGCGTTTGAAAACCAAACTTTGGCAAAACACCTTGCTTATATCGGCTGTATGAACGACGCGAATATTGATTTTAACGACCTTGCTTTTGAACTTATCGCAGAACTAAAAGAAAAATATCCACAACTATTAAAAGATAAGTATTCTCTTGACGATTTGGACGTTGAAACTTTAGAGATTTTCGACGGGATTTGCTTAAGAAGAGGCTTTTTAAGACGTGGTGGTGAATATGATTACGAGCGTTGCGCTACGGCAATTATAGACGATTTAAGAAAGGGTAGAATAGGGAAAATAATATTCGACTAATGGATAAATTTGAGCACGAAAGAGAACTGAAAAAATTAGGCTATAACTTAATTGCAGGGGTAGATGAAGTGGGGAGAGGCCCGCTTGCAGGACCTGTTGTTTGTTGTGCCGTTATTATGCCCGAAGATGACGTTATCGACGGTGTTACGGACAGTAAAAAACTATCCGAAAAAAAGAGGGAAATTTTAGCCGAATTGATAAAGGAAAGGGCAATTTCTTATTGCATATATGAAGTTTGGCAAGAGGAAATTGACGAGATAAATATTTTGCAAGCGGTAAAAAAGTGTATGACTTGTGCTGTGCAGGGCTTAAAAGTAGCACCTGATATAACTATAGTTGACGGAGTTGACACGGGCTTAGCAATAAATGCAAAATATGTTGTGAAAGGCGATTTGAATAGTTATACCGTTGGGTGTGCTTCTATAGTTGCAAAAGTTTACAGGGATAAACTTATGGAAGAATACGCTAAAGAATTTCCCGAATACGGCTTTGAAAAGCATAAAGGTTACGGCACTAAAGCGCATATAGATAAAATCAAGGAGATTGGACCTTGCAAATTGCACAGAAAAACTTTTATAAAAAATTTTTGGGTAAAAAAGGCGAAATAGAGGCGGTTAAATATTTGTCCGCAAACGGCTATAAAATTTTAGATAGAAATTTTAAGACGCATATAGGTGAGATTGACGTTATTGCCTTAGAGCAAGATACAGTATGCTTTATCGAGGTAAAGACGAGGACTTCATCAGATTATGGCACACCGGCAGAAGCAGTTAATGAAAAAAAACAAGATAAATACTATTTGGTTGCCGAACAATATCTGCTTAAAACAAAAAAAACTGAATTCCCTTGTCGATTTGACGTGGTGGAAATTGAGGACGGTAAAATTAATTTAATAAAAGATGCGTTTTCACGTTAAAACAGTTGCCAAAACAAAAAAAATATGATATTATTATAGACGCTTCGGACGTTCCTCTTGAAAAGCAACGAACGTTTAGTATACTAGGAGGTATTAAAATGAGCACTATTATCGATGCAATTAATCAGGAAAACTTGAAAGAATCGATTCCCCAATTCAATGTTGGTGATACCGTTAAAGTAATGGTAAAAGTTATCGAAGGCGAAAGAGAAAGATTACAAGCTTTTGAGGGAATAGTAATCGCTAAAAAACACGGCGGAATTTCAGAAACCTTTACGGTTAGAAGAGTTTCCTTCGGTGTTGGCGTAGAAAAAACTTTCCCCATCCACTCGCCCAAGGTTGCCGACATTCAAGTAGTAAGACATGGTAAAGTACGTCGTGCAAAACTCTACTATTTGAGAGAAAGAACGGGTAAAGCGGCTAAAGTTAAGGAAATGGCAAGATAGTCAAACTAAAGAACTTACCAAAAAGGTGGTAAGTTCTTTTTTTACTTTCAAATATCTTATGGAAATTGTTTACTTTTCTTCCTATTTATTATATAATAAATAAATATAAGTGTAATTATAGGGTTTTTATTTCTACGAAGGCGGTTTGAGTAATGATTTCAAAAATAAACAGTTTTGCATTATACGGTTTAGAAGGGAAAGCGGTGGAGATTGAGGTTGATATCAATAACGGTTTGCCTTCCTTTGAAATCGTCGGTCTTGCAGATACTACGGTAAAGGAATCGAAGGAAAGAGTTCGTTCTGCTATAAAAAATAGTGGCAGAAACTTTCCTACAAAAAAGATTACTGCAAATTTTGCCCCAGCAGATATAAAAAAAGAAGGCTCTGCGTTTGACCTTCCTTTGGCAATCGGTTTATTAAAAGCATCGGCGCAAATTTTAGCCGAAACGGAGGATACTGTTTTTCTTGGAGAACTTTCCTTAGATGGAAAACTTAGAAAAATAAACGGAGTACTTCCTATACTTATAGCGGCAAAGGAAGAGGGGTTTAATAAATTTATTCTTCCTTTTGAAAATGCTGAAGAAGCATCTTTCGTTAAAGGAGTTGACGTTTATCCCGCAAAAAGTTTAAACGAGGTTATAGACCATTTATCAGGGTTAAAGGTTATAGAAAAGGTTGCCACAAAAGATTACTCTTCATTAACCGTTAAAGACGTTTACGATTCGGATATGTGCTACGTAAAAGGTCAAGCGGTGGCAAAGCGTGCGCTTGAGATTGCCGTTTCTGGTGGACATAATATCTTGTTTGTCGGTGCACCTGGCACGGGAAAGACCATGCTTGCAAAGTGTATTCCGACTATTATGCCGGATATGACCTTTGAAGAGGCTCTTGAAACTACCAAAATTCACTCTGTTTCAGGCGTGTTAAAATCTTCTGACGGAATTGTTTATAGGAGACCTTTTAGAACTCCACACCATACAGCGTCAACACCTGCGTTGGTTGGTGGCGGTGTAAACTCAAAACCGGGTGAAATAAGCCTTGCTCATAATGGCGTTTTATTTCTTGACGAAATGCCGGAATATTCGAGAGCAACGTTAGAATCATTACGCCAACCTTTAGAGGATGGTGTTGTGACTGTTACGAGAGTTCAATCTACCGTTACCTATCCCGCAAACTTCGTTTTGTGCGGAAGTATGAATCCTTGCCCTTGCGGAAATCTTGGTAGCGAAGAAAAAGAGTGTGTGTGCACCCCTTCTCAAATTTCAAGATACAAGGCAAAAATTAGCGGACCTCTTTTAGATAGAATTGATATTCAAGTTGCCGTAGACGAAGTTAAATATGCTGAACTTACTTCTGAAGAAAGGGGAGAAAGCAGTGCTGACATTAAAAAGAGGGTAAATAGGACTAGGCTTATTCAGAAAAATAGATTTGAAAAGGACAATATACTTACTAATGCCGATATGGGTGAAAGGCAAATTGCAAAATATTGCAAACTTTCTAAAGAGTGTGAAAAACTTTTGGAAACTTCATATAAGACGTTACACTTATCACCTAGGGCACGCAGTAGAATAATTAAGGTCGCAAGAACTATTGCTGATATGGACCTTTGTGAAGATATAGGAGTTAAGCATCTTTTAGAGGCTATAAGTTATAGGCACGGTTAATATGAAATATACGGAAAAGGAATTATGTCTTATTTGGCTCGATAGTTTCATTGGGCTTGAATATAAGCATAAAGCGTATTTATATAATAACCTCGGTGAGGTTAAAGGCATTAGGTCCTTTATACAAAATAACGCCGAGTATATCAAAAGGGAAATAGGGGAAAACAACTATTCCACTCTCCTTAATTCTGCTAACGCTGAATATTTAGATTTTGTTTTAGGTGAGTTGAGAAAGAGTGAAGTTAGGGTGATTACTATTGATTCAGAAATTTATCCACCTTTGCTTTTACAAACGGATATTCCTCCTTTGGTGTTATATGCGAAAGGCAATATAGAACTACTCAATACGCAATGCTTTGCGATGGTTGGTAGTAGAAAAAGTTTACCCTTATCTATAAAATCAGCAGAAAAGTATGCCATTGCATTATCTGACGCGGGGTTAACCTTAGTTACGGGGATTGCTGAAGGCGTAGACAAAACTGTAATAGAATCAGCGTTAAATACGGGGAAAATTATTTCCGTTATTGCGGGTGGATTCAACCATATATATCCCGCAAGTCACACTTCTCTTTTTGAAGAAGTATGTAAAAAAGGTCTTGCTATTTCCGAACATAGTTTAGACGTTGTTCCGCAACCTTATTTCTTTCCTGCAAGGAACAGAATAATTGCAGGGCTTTCAAAAGGTACGCTTGTCGTTAGCGGTGCAAAAAAGAGCGGTACTAAGTATACCGCTACCTTTACCGAAGAGTATGGTAGAGATTTGTTTGCTATTCCGTATAACGTAGGTGTGGCTTCGGGTGAGGGTTGTAACGAATTAATTAAAATGGGAGCACACCTTACCGATACGCCAGACGATATTTTGGACTTTTACGGTCTAACTAAGTTAGAAGAAGAGATTGTCTATACCGAAGAAGAACGTATCGTGCTTTCGGCACTTGATGGCGGAAGTTTACACGTGGAAAAAATTAGTGATATAACCGGCAAAAAACCGTTTGAATTAACCGCTATACTAAGTGCGCTTGAAATTAAGGGCGCAGTAGCAAAGGTTGGTGCAAACGTTTATTCTAAGATATAAGAGACTTGGAGGATTAAATGCAATTAATTATAGTAGAGTCGCCACATAAGGCAAAAACGATAGAAAAATTCTTAAAGGGCGACTATAAAGTTGATGCGTCTAAAGGACACGTGAGAGATTTACCCGTAAACCGTATGGGTATTAAAATAGATAATAATTTTGAACCTTTTTATGAGATTTCTCCCGATAAAAAAGAGGAAATTAAAAGGCTTAAAAATCTTGCAAAAAAAGCAGACACAGTTTATCTCGCAACTGACCCTGATAGAGAGGGGGAGGCTATTTCTTGGCACTTAGCAGAAGTTTTAGAACTTAAAAAGAATAATATAAATAGAATTGTTTTTAACGAAATTTCCGAAAAGGCTGTTAAAAACGCTCTTGCTAATCCAAGAAATATCGATATGGCTTTAGTTGACGCTCAGCAAGCAAGAAGAGTTTTAGATAGATTAGTGGGTTATAGTGTTTCACCTGCGGCAAGTTCAAGGCTTAACGACAATCTTTCTGCTGGTAGAGTTCAGTCGGTAGTATTAAAAATGGTTGTGGATAGAGAACGTGAGATTATGGCGTTTAAACCGCAAGAATACTGGAACTTAAAGGCGGAAGTTATGCCAGAAAATAAAAGTTCGTTTAAGGTTCTTCTCATTGAAAAAAACGGAAAAAAATATAAGCCGTCTAACGAAGAAGAGGCGTTAAACGTTGAAAAAACACTTTTAACATCTCCATTTTACGTTGCTTCCGTAAAAAAATCAGTAGTTAAATCACACGCCCCAGCACCCTTTATTACAAGTACTTTGCAACAAGACGGCTCAATAAAACTCGGCATTTCTGCACCTAAGGTTATGCAGATAGCGCAAAGACTTTATGAAGGTGTAGAAACACCTAACGGAAACGTGGCGTTAATTACCTATATGAGAACGGACTCGGTTAGAATCTCTGCCGATGCTCAAAGAGAGGCGCTTGATTTCATTAAGAAAAATTACGGCGAAGAATATGCGCCTACTAAGCCTAACGTGTATCGTTCTAAAAAAGATGCGCAGGACGCACACGAGGCTATTCGTCCTATCGACGTTAATAAAACTCCAGAAAGCGTTAAATCTATTTTAGATAAAGACCAATATAGGCTTTATAAACTTATTTACGAAAGATTCTTAGCATCGCAAATGACTGAGGCAAAATACGATAGCGTTGTTGTTGACGTTAAGAGTGGTGAATATTTATTTAGAACGAGTGGCAAGACTTTGCTTTTTAAGGGTTACACCGTAGTTTACGACGATACTAAGGCTGATGATGAGGACGAAAACAACGCTATGTTGCCACCTCTTACCGAGGGTGAGGGGCTTAAGTTATTAAAACTCTTAAAAGAACAAAAGTTTACCAAACCCCCAGTAAGATACACTCAAGCAACGTTAGTTAAAACAATGCAAGATAAGGGGATTGGGAGACCTTCTACTTACGCCACCATTATAGGTAAACTAACGGATAAAAAGAGAGAATATTTAAGAGAAGAGAAAAAACACTTAATCCCTAACGAGATAAGTTATTCCTTAATAGATTTCCTTGTTAAATATTTCCCTAATATTATGCAAATCGACTTTACCGCTAAAATGGAAGATGATTTGGACGAAATAGGAGAGAACGGTAAAGATTGGCATAAACTTATTGCAGATTTTTACGAGCCGTTTGAAAAACAACTTAGAGATTCTAAAATGACCGACGTTTTGTGTGATAAGTGTGGAGCACCAATGATTATTAATAGCGGTAAGTATGGCAATTACTATGCTTGTTCAAATTATCCCGCTTGTAAGAATATTAAATCGGTTAATGAAAAGGTTGCAATACCTACCGAAATGATTTGCCCTAAGTGTGGCGGAATGATGGTGGAAAGGCAGGGTAAATTTGGAAAATTCCTTGCGTGCTCTAACTATCCTAAGTGTAAGCATACCGTTAGTATGACGGAAAGCGTTGGTACTTGTCCTGATTGCGGTAGACCAACAAAGAAGATGACTAGTAGAATGGGTAAAATATTCTATGGTTGTTCGGGCTACCCAGAGTGTGGCTTTATGAGTTGGGATATGCCAACAGGGGAAAGGTGTTCAACTTGTGGAGCATTTATCGTTAATGTAGACGGTAAAAATATCTGCTCTAATAAAAAGTGCAAGAGTTTGGAAAATGGAAAGAGTTAAGGTTATAGGTGCAGGGCTTGCTGGGTGCGAAACTGCATATTATCTTGCAAGAAAGGGAATAAAGGTTGACCTTTTTGATATCAAGCCAAAGAGGTTTACTCCCGCACACAAGTCGGAAAACTTTGGAGAATTAGTTTGTTCTAATTCCTTAAAGAATAATGACGTTTACGGCAATGCTGCGGGGCTTTTAAAAGAAGAACTTAGACTTATGGGTTCGCTAACTATGGAGGCGGCGGATAAAACTAAAGTTCCCGCTGGTGGTGCTTTAGCAGTAAATAGGGAAGAGTTTTCTAAATACATTACCGAAAAAATTAAAGCGCAGGAAAATATAACCGTCTATTCAAAAGAAGTTAGTGAAATTGATTTTGACGAATATACCGTCGTAGCAACTGGACCGCTAACGACGGATAAACTTTCAAAGTTTATTGCCGATAAAATTGGCGGAGGCTTGTATTTCTTTGACGCATCTGCACCGATAGTTGAGTTTTCTTCTATTGATATGAGCGAAGCGTTTTTTGGAGATAGATACGGAAAAGGTGACGGTGACCATATAAACTGTCCTATGAATAAGGAACAGTACGAGGAGTTTATCTCGCTACTTGAAAGCGCAGAAAGAGTGGAACTTAAGAGTTTTGAAAAGTCTCAGGTGTTCGAGGGGTGCATGCCGATTGAGATTATGGCGTCAAGAGGTAAGGATACCTTAAGATTTGGACCTCTAAAACCCGTTGGGCTTGACGACCCGAGGACGGGTAGATGGGCTTACGCCACCTTGCAACTTAGAAAGGAAGACAAAGAGGGAACTATGTATAATTTAGTTGGTTTTCAAACCAACCTAAAGTTTGGCGAACAAAAAAAGGTTTTCTCAGTTGTTCCCGCACTCAAAAATGCAGAATACGTTAGATACGGAGTTATGCATAGAAACACCTTTATTAATTCCCCAAAGGTTTTAGATAAAGATTTTTCTATGAAACAGCATAAAAAAGTGTTTTTTGCTGGTCAAATAACGGGTGTCGAGGGCTACGTTGAAAGTGCAGGTAGCGGGCTTATTGCGGGAATTTATCTTGAAAAGTTGATTAAGGGTGAAAAGGCTGTGCCTTTGTCAGATAAAACCGTTTCGGGTGCGTTAATAAAATACATAACGACGGAAAATGAAAATTTTCAACCTATGAACGCAAACTTCGGTATTTTACCCCCGCCCGACGTGATGACGAGGGATAAGGCGTTAAAAAAGAGATTGCAGGCGGAGAGAAGTTTAATTGAAATCCAAAAGTTTATTAAGGAGATGAATATATGACGGAATTTAAGGGAACGACGATATGTGCCGTTAAAAGAGATGGGAAAACGGCAATCGCAGGTGACGGACAAGTTACCATGTCACAGTCTATAATATTTAAAAACAACGCAGTAAAAGTTAGAAGAATTCACGGAGGTAAGGTGTTATTCGGTTTTGCTGGTGCAGTGTCGGACGCTTTTGCCCTTTCTGAAAGATTTGAGGAAATGTTAAATAAATATTCTGGAAATCTTATGCGCAGTGCCGTTGAACTTGCGGAACTTTGGAGAAGCGATAAAATGAGAAAACTTGAGGCAATGATGATTACCGCCGATAAGGATACTCTTTTAATCGTTTCAGGTACTGGTGAAGTTATTGAGCCTGAAGAGGGCGTATGTGCTATAGGTAGCGGTGGAAATTACGCCTTAGCAGCAGCAAGAGCGTTAATACAAGAAACAAACTATTCAGCAGAAGAGATTGCAAAAAAGGCATTGCATATAGCAAGTGAAATTTGCGTGTTTACAAACGACCATATTACTTGTGAGGTTTTATAAGGAGAGTAAAATGAATTTATCACCTAAACAAATAGTCGCCCAATTAGACAAATATATAATTGGACAAAAGAGTGCAAAAAAGGCCGTTGCAATAGCACTTCGTAACCGTTATAGGAGAAGTATGCTTACCTTAACGGAGATGGAGGAAATAACTCCTAAAAATATCATTATGAAAGGACCAACCGGTGTTGGTAAAACGGAAATTGCAAGAAGGCTTGCTAAATTAGTGGGTGCGCCTTTTATTAAGGTGGAGGCAACAAAATATACTGAGGTTGGCTACGTTGGACGTGACGTTGAGTCAATGATTAGAGATTTGGTAGAGTGCTCCGTTAGGTTAGTAAAAGAAGAGCGTTTTAAGAAGGTAACTGAAAAAGCAGGTGTTATAGTTGATAAAAAGCTTGCGTCTATTGTTGCTGGTGTTAGAAAGGCGGATAGAGGGGAAACACCAGAGCCCATTTTTGAGCAGAATATTTTGGAAGGCTTAAAAAAGGGCTATTACGATAACGAACTTATAGAAGTTGAACTTGCTGACGTAGCTAAACCTATGGAGTTAATTCCCGGTGGTGCGGAAATTAGCATAGGCAATATATTTGGCGATTTAATGCCTAAAAAACGTAAAAAAAGAAAACTCCCCGTAAAAGAGGCGAGAAAACTTTTGCTTGAAGAAGAGGCGGATAAATTAATAGATAAAGACTCTGTTAATGAAGAGGCGATTAGAAGGGCAGAGCAAGAGGGTATAATCTTTATCGACGAAATTGATAAAATTGCCGCTAAAGGTGCTAACAGTAGCGGACAAGACGTTTCAAGAGAAGGTGTTCAAAGAGATATTCTTCCTATAGTTGAAGGCTCAACGGTTATGACTAAGTACGGGGCAATTAAAACGGATTATATTTTATTTATTGCGGCGGGGGCATTCCACGTTTCAAAGGTTAGCGATTTAATCCCAGAACTTCAAGGTAGATTTCCTATTTTAGTGGAACTCAACAGTTTATCAAAGCAAGACTTTATCGATATTTTAACCACACCGCAAAATGCAATAACTTTGCAATACGCAACTTTGCTTAAGGTTGATGGCGTAGAATTAAAGTTTACCGACGAGGCTATTGAAGAGATTGCTACTCTTGCTGAAAGTATGAACGCAACGAGTGAAGATATTGGTGCAAGACGACTTCATACCGTTATGGAAAACCTTTTAGAGGACGTTAGTTTCGAGGCGGACGGAGAAAAAGCGAAAGAGGTTGTTATCGATAAAAAATACGTTGAGAATAAGTTCGGAAAAGACTTAACTAAAAAAGATTTCAAAAAATATATTCTTTAAGGAAAAACGGATATGATTAATATACCAAAAGGAACAAAAGACGTATTACCAAAGGATAGTTATAAGTGGCAGTATATTGAAAAGGTGGCAAGAGAAACTGCAAAGCAGTTTGCCGTTTCGGAAATTAGAACTCCAACTTTTGAACACACTGAGGTTTTTTTGAGGGGCGTTGGCGAAACGACAGATATTGTTAATAAAGAAATGTATACATTCTTGGATAAAGGCGATAGAAGTATTACCTTAAAACCCGAGGGTACTGCAGGGGTTGCAAGAGCGTTTGTAGAAAACGGATTGTATTCAGGTGCTCTTCCTTGTAAACTTTTCTACATAACGCCATGTTTTAGATATGAACGTCCACAAGCGGGTAGACTTAGAGAGTTTCATCAATTCGGAGTGGAAATTTTAGGTAGTTCTTCTCCCGTTACTGATGCCGAAACCATAATCTTAGCAAAAACCTTTTTAGATAATTTAGGGGCTAAAAACGTTACGTTATACTTAAACAGTATAGGTTGTCCTGATTGTAGGAAAAAGTACGGAGAGGCGTTAAAACAGTATTTAAGCGATAATTTTGATAATCTATGCCCACTTTGTAAAGATAGGTTTTCTAAAAATCCTATGAGGGTTTTAGACTGTAAAAATGAAGATTGTAAGGAGTTAACAAAAAATGCTCCAAGCATTTTAGATTATATTTGCGAGGACTGTTCTAACCACTTCAATGCCGTTCAAAATTTACTACAAATATCTAACGTGGAGTTCAAGATTAACGCTAATATCGTTAGAGGGCTTGATTATTACACAAAGACGGTGTTTGAATTTGTTTCGGAAAATATCGGGGCACAAGGTACGGTTTGCGGTGGCGGAAGATACGACAGATTAGTATCGGAATTTGGTGGACCAAACGTTCCCGGTATCGGTTTTGCAACGGGAATTGAAAGACTTTTATTGCTTTTAGAAAATACGGGAGTGGAAATTCCAAACGACAATAAAGTTAAAATCTACTTTGCACCTATGGGCGAAAAAGAGGCGGAAAAAGCGTTTGAACTTACCACTATGTTAAGAAAAGAGGGAATTATTTCTGAAACCGACCATATGGGGAGAGGGATAAAGGCTCAATTCAAGTACGCAGATAAAATAGGTGCAGAATTTGTTGCAGTTATTGGTTCTGATGAACTTGAAAAGGGCGTTTTAACGGTAAAAAATATGAAAGACGGCGTTTCAGAAATTGTTAGTTTTTCTGACCTTACTTCATACATTAAGAAAAGATAATGAAAGAGGTTGCTAAAGTTGTAAAAACCGAGCAAGATTATAGCGTGGTTTACGTTGAAAAGAAGGATGAGTGTAGCAAATGTGGAATGTGCTTATTTCCTCAAAACGCTAAGGGCGTGGAGATAAATGCAGTTAATCACATAGATGCAAGAGTGGGGGACACCGTTATAATCGAACTTAGTGAAAAAGGTAAACTATTAGGCGTTTTTCTTGCTTTTGTAGTTCCATTACTTTTTATAGGTATATCCTTTTTAGTAAACGCTTTAACTTTTAGAAACGACATATTCACCTTAGTTTTGGTGCTTTGTCTGGTGGTAGTATGGTATTTAATTCTTCCTTTAATTGATAAAAAGATAAAGGAAAAAAAGGATTATCGAGCCCAAATAATTTCATTGATAAATGATAAAAAAATTAATAACATAGAAAATAATTAACAGGAGATAAAAAAATGATTGATTATTCAGCAATTAAGAACACTGACCCAGAAGTTTACGCAAGTATTAAAAAAGAACTTGCAAGACAAAGAAACAACATTGAACTTATTGCAAGTGAAAACTTTGTTTCAGAAGCAGTTTTAAACGCTGCAGGTAGCGTGCTTACCAACAAGTATGCTGAGGGATATCCCGGAAAGAGATATTACGGCGGTTGTCACTGTGTTGACGAAGTTGAAACTCTTGCAATAGAACGTGCAAAACAACTTTTTGGTTGTGACCACGCTAACGTTCAACCCCACAGTGGTGCAAACGCAAACTTTGGTGTTTACTTTGCAGTACTTCAACCTGGTGATACCATTTTAGGTATGAGCCTTGCTCACGGTGGACACTTAACTCACGGAAGTCCTGTAAGTGTTTCTGGTAAATATTTTAACAGTGTTGGTTATGGTGTTTCTCAAGAAACCGGGACTATCGACTATGATGAGTTGGAAAAAATTGCATTAGAGGTTAAACCTAAAATAATCGTTTCAGGCGCATCTGCATATCCCAGAGTTATAGATTTTAAGAGAATTAGAGAAATTTGTGATAAAGTTGGCGCATATATGATGGTTGATATTGCGCATATTGCAGGTTTAGTTGCGGCAGGTTTACACCCCAGCCCCGTTCCATATGCAGACTTTGTTACTACTACCACTCATAAGACTTTAAGAGGTCCAAGAGGCGGTATGATTATGTGCAAGGAACAATATGCTAAACTTATTGATAAGGCTATTTTCCCTGGTACACAAGGCGGTCCTTTAATGCATATTATTGCTGCAAAAGCCGTTGCTTTCGGTGAAGCGTTGAAGCCTGAATTTAAGGAATATCAAAGAAGAGTAATGGCAAACGCTAAGGCTATGAGTGAAAAATTCGTTGAACTTGGTATTAATCTCGTTTCGGGCGGAACTGACAATCACCTTATGCTTTTAGACCTTTCTGGTTTAGACGTTACAGGTAAGGAACTTGAAAACATGCTTGACCAAGTTAACATTACTCTTAACAAGAACGCAGTTCCTTTCGACCAAAGAAGTCCTTTCATCACCAGTGGTGTTCGTATCGGTACGCCAAGCGTTACTTCAAGAGGTTTTAATGAAGAAGACTGCGCTAAGATTGCTGAACTTATCACTATGATTATTAGAGAAAAAGAAGGCGCTTTTGATAAGGTTAGAGAAGAAGTTGCTAAATTAATAGCAAAATATCCCCTTTATAGTGGAGAAGAATTATAAAAATTTGCGTTGGGAGGAAATTTAAGTGGAAACCTTTGACAGAGTTAAACTCTTAATAGGAGAGGAAGGTTATAATAAACTTAAGTCCTCCCACGTTTGTATTTTCGGGGTTGGTGGTGTTGGTGGTTTTATTGCTGAGGCTCTCGTTCGCAGTGGCGTTGGTGAAATTACCATTTTTGATAACGACCAAGTTTCTTTGAGTAATTTAAATAGACAAATTATTTCTACTAAAGAAGTTGTAGGAAAGTCTAAGATTGACGTCGCAAGGGAGAGGTTTTTATCAATAAACCCTAACCTTAAAATACACACTAACAACGTTTTTTATCTCCCCGAAAATGCAAACGAATACTCTTTTTCTAACTTCGATATTGTAATTGATGCAGTTGACACGGTTACTGCCAAAATTGAAATTATTAAAAGGGCAAAGGATCTTGGAGTTGAAGTTATATCTTGTATGGGTACGGGTGGAAAATTAAACCCTTTACTCTTAAGGGTTGCAGACATAAAAGATACAAAAGTTTGTCCTCTTGCAAGAGTTATGAGAAGAGAACTTAAAAAAAGAGGAATTGATAAACTTAAGGTAGTTTATTCTGAAGAAGAACCAAAGGGTGATTCTTCTAAAGAAAAGCAACCGCCGTCAATGATATTCGTTCCGGGTACAGCGGGATTAGTTATTGCAAGCGAAGTTATTAATTATTTAATTAAAAGGTAAAGTTATGAAGTTTTTAATTGCATCAGATATTCACGGTTCTGCATATTATACGAAAAAAATTCTCTCCATTATGGAAGAGAAGAACGCCGATAATTTAGTTTTATTAGGTGATATTTATAATCACGGGCCAAGAAATCCTTTTCCTATTGAATATAATCCTGGAGAAGTTGCGACTTTATTAAATTCTATTAAAGATAAACTTATAGTTATTAAGGGAAACTGCGATAGTGAAGTGGATAAAATGATTTCTGAATTTGATTTCTTTGAAAATTCCATTATCGTTAGTGGAGATAAAACGGTGTTCTTAACACACGGCCACATTTATAATAAAGACAGTTTGCCTAAAACTAAGTTTAATGCGGTTATTTACGGGCATTTTCATACAGGGTTTATAGAAGAGAAAGATGAAACTGTAGTTGCAAACTCAGGTTCTGTTTCTCTGCCTAAAAATGGAACACCATCTTCATATATTATTTTGGAAGATGGCGTTTTAAGTTTGTTTGATATTGATGGTAATTTAATTAAGGAAAAAGATTTGTAGGGAGATATTATGCTATCTGTAAAAAACTTAGTTAAAATATATAAAAGCAAGGGCGGTGTAATAGTTAACGCTCTTGACGGAATTAATATAGACTTTCCCGAAAAGGGTATGGTCTTTTTGCTCGGTAAGAGTGGTTCTGGTAAATCTACCCTTTTAAACGTTACGGGTGGATTAGATATCCCTACGAGCGGTGAAGTTATCGTTAAGGGTAAAAGTAGTAAAGACTTTGCTCCTTCCGACTGGGATAGTTATAGAAATACCTACATAGGTTTCGTATTCCAAGAGTATAATATTTTGGACGAATTTACCGTTGAACAAAATATTGCGCTTGCACTTCAGTTGCAAAATAAAAACAATGATATTGAAAGGGTAAATGAAATTTTAAGAGAAGTTGACCTTGAGGGATACGCTAAAAGAAAGCCCAACACTTTATCCGGTGGACAAAAGCAAAGGGTTGCTATTGCAAGGGCGCTTATAAAAAGTCCCGAAATTATCATGGCGGACGAGCCTACGGGCGCACTCGATTCAGAAACGGGTAAACAAGTTTTTGATACGTTAAAGAAACTTTCATTATCGAGATTAGTCATCGTTGTTTCTCACGATAGGGATTTTGCCGAAACTTACGCTGATAGAATTATTGAGCTTGAAGATGGTAAGGTTATTGAAGATAATTCAAGGGAAATTATAGAGGAAAACACCGCTATCGAAAACGTAAGTTACTTAGATAACGATACTATAACCGTTAAGGACTGGAAAAAACTTTCTAACGAGGATATTAAGCGCATAATTTCCGTTATGAGTCAAAACGAGGGTGAAACGGTTATCACTAAGGACCAGAAAGAAATTACGGAAATTAAGAAAACGCATAAAAAGACGAATACTGTTAAAGCCTTTAGTCCGACAAAAAATAAGCAAGTTAGTTATAATGGTGAATCGGCAAAGTTTATTAAATCAAAATTGCCTTTTGTTCACGCTTTTAAGGTGGCTTTAGGGGCAATAAAAACTAAACCTATTAGGTTGGTTTTTACCATATTATTATCAATTCTTGCCTTTACCTTTTTTGGCGTTGCCTCAACCTTAATGCTTTATAGTCCAAGATATTCAATGTCTACCGCTTTTGAAAATTCCGAATTTAGCGCATACGTTATTGAAAAGGAATATCAAGCGCAAAACGTTGTGCAGTATTTGGATGCTAATTATAAATTAGTATCGGAAGTAAGTGGGACTATGGAGTTTAGGGGTGCATATTCTGAAGAAGATATTCGCCTGTTAAACGATAACTCCTACGGTATGAACTTTTCTGGACTTATTGATTTTGGCTATTATAAACATATTGAAGGCGGTTTTGAAAGCGATTACTACACGGGTAGAAGTTTCATATTACAAAATCAAGCCATTTCACTAAATGACCAATATTTTTATTGCAATGATAACGTCAGTGGATTTTATGACGGGGGAGAACAGTCTTTATTAGACAGAGGTTTTACTTTGCTCGGTGGTAGATATCCCGAAAAAGCCAACGAAATTGCTATTTCCGAATATCATTTTGGTTTTTTCGAAAAGGCGATTTATTCTGATATTGATGAAGTTGACGATATATTAGGAAAAGAAATTACTATAAGTGATTTTAAATTAACTGTAACGGGTGTTTATAACGTTGGCAACTTCCCCGAGAAGTTTGACGTGTTGAGAAATGTTAACGAAATTATTAATTTAACCCCAACAGAGAGGGAAAAGTTAGTAATAGAACTTGTTGATTTCGTTTCCTGTTCATTTCACTCGGTTGTGTTCGTTTCACCAAGCTTTTATGAAACGTATAGGGGACGGTTCGTTGAGCCGTCTTATAGAAGTGGGCTTGGTATAAATATAGGTAACTCTCGACCTGAAATAAGTCCTGTCAAAGCAAGCGATAACATTACGGCTTACACGAAAAATTCCGTTTGGCAGTATGATGATTTGTTTACTTTTGTTGATTTTGATGGAAACGTTATAGAAGAAGACTTTGGTAAGCAGGATTTATACGTTAACGCATCGTTGCTTCATAATGCTATAGTCAATGCAGTAGGTGAGTATATTGCTTATCTTCCTAATGCGTCAGATTATCAAGAGGTAATTGATATTGCTAAAAAAATTACCAGTACTTGGAGTTCGCTAACTAAGGAAGAATATATTTCTTGCTTAAGAGCCTTTAGGGAACTTAATATAAATTACTTAAATAACAGTGGTGTTTCAAGAAAAAAAGTAATAAAGAACGTTGACGGTGAAAGTATAGAAATCGTAACAAAGGGCTTTTATATAAGTGAATGTAAATCAACTTACTCAATTCCATTTATTTCCGACGAGGTTTTTGACGAACTTGCTTTGACAATGGAAGAGTATTTTACTCAAAATGATTCACATTATATTATAGTTTTAGATTTTGAGCCTGACGTTAAAGCGCAAAAGTACGGAAAACTAATTAGTTTAACTGACGGTAGTTATAAGCAAGCATACTACGTTTTAGGTCAATTTTCTAATTTTAATAACCGAATTAAAAATTCCGTTTATGATTTTAGCAAACAAATTACTGATACTATTGACTTATTAAAAATAATATTCTCTGTTATAACAGGCGTTTTTGCCGTGTTTGCTTCGTTAATGCTATTTAACTTTATTTCGGTATCTATTTCTTCTAAGACGAGGGAGATAGGTATTCTAAGGGCTATAGGTGCAAGGGGGATAGACGTGTTTAAGATTTTCATCTTAGAAGCACTTATGATAACTGGAACATGTTTTATATTATCAACAGTCGCCTCCCTCGTTATTTGTAGTTTAGCAAACAAATCGTTGATTGGTAGTATGATTGGTATGTCGGTATTGAATTTTGGCGTGTTAAGCGTTTTAATGCTACTTGCAATGACCGTGTTTATTTCTTTTGTGGCAACCTTGTCACCGGTAATAAAGGCATCTAAAAAATCACCCGTAGACAGCATTAGGTCGTTATAATAATTAAGGTGAATAAATTAAAAAGGGAAACTTTTTGTTTCCCTTTTTTTATTAAATCTTATTTATTGAATTTGTCATTGAGTTTGTTTTTGACTGGTTGCCGTATTTATCTATTTCCATTTTACTCTTTTCGCCGTGAGTTAAGCACCCAGCACCACCGATACAACCGCCAATACAAGCCATACCCTCGATAAAGTTTCCATCAAACATGCCCTTGTTAAGTTTAAGAAGGGCAACTCTGCAAGCCTCTATTCCATCACAAACAACGGGTTTAACTTGGAAATCTACGTTTTGTTCTTTAATGGCGTTTATAACTGCCTCTGTTAAACCACCACTTCTTGCAAATATCCTGCCAAAAGGTGAAGAGTTTTCAATCTCTCTTTCCTCTAAAGAGTTGAGTTCAATTTCTCTACTGTCAAATAGGGCTTGAAGTTCTTCAAACGTGATAACTACGTCAACGTAAGGCTTAACGCTATCTTTTAGCCTTTCTTGTTTTTTTGCCGTGCAAGGTCCTATAAATATGACTTTGCAGTTTGGAGTTTTTTCTTTGAGAAGTTTTGCAAGTTCCGCCATAGGGGAAAGATTTGTTGATACGTGCTTTAAAAGGTTGGGGAAATTTGTTTCAACGTATTCAACAAATGCAGGGCAACATGAACTTGTTAAAAACCCTTTTTCTGCAAGTTCTTTAGCCTCTTTTAAGGCAACTATATCTGCGCCAAGGGAAACCTCTAACACCTTATCAAAGCCTAACTCGTATAGCCCGCTATAAACTTGACCAAGTTTTGCGTACGAAAATTGACTTGCTATAGATGGCGCAACTATTGCGTAGGTAGGAACGCCATTTTCTTTGCAGTTCGTTTGACTGTTCTTTAATAACTTAACGGCGTCAATTATGTAAGATTTATCCATTATTGCTCCGAAAGGACATTGATAAACGCACGCTCCACACTGAATACATTTTGAATCGTCTATTTTTGCAGCCTTTTCTTCGTTCATAGAAATGGCTTTTAATTTACAAGCGTTTTGGCAGGGACGTTTACGACTTATTATCGCAGTGTAAGGGCAAACCTTTGCACACGCCCCGCATTCTTTGCATTTAGATTTGTCTATATGCGCTACGTGATGGTGGTCAAAAGATATTGCGCCAAACTTACACGCATCTTCGCAACGGTGGGCTAAACAACCTCTACAAGCGTTCGTAACTTCAAAACCGCCTACGGGACATTCGTCACAAGCAATTTCTATAATTTCTATAACGTTAGAGTTTTCTCTATCTCCGCCCATCGCAATTTTAACTCTTTCGCTTAAGATTGCTCTTTCTTTATATACGCAACAACGCATAGTAGGTTCTTTCCCTGGAACTATCGTCGTTGGAATATTGAGTAATTTTTCCAACAATTTATCTTCCCAAGAAAGGCGGGCAACTTCTTTTAATACTTTGTATTTTAAATGCTGAACTTTTGTGTCGAATTTATGCATTTTAATCTTCCTTCATTTAATTCTCGGTAAATTATATCATAAAAAAAATGCCTTTACAATTAAATCGTAGCCTTTTTTATAAATTATATTATAGATAATTATGGAAAATAAAAAGACAAACAATTTTGTTTGTCTTTAATTATAATATAGTTATAAACTAAATTTCCCAAATGCACTTTCTTGGGCATTTATTAGCGCAAATTTTACATCCAGTACACTTTTTATAATCAATTACTGGTATATTGTCGTTCATAGTAATTGCGCCTGAGGGGCAGTTTTTTGCGCATATTCCGCAACCTATACAACCTTTTTCACACGCACCCATAACTTCTTTGCCACGACAATGTGTGGAGCATGCAACGTATACTTTAGAAGATTTTGGAATAAGTTCAACAATTTTTTTAGGACAAGTTTTAACGCAAAGTCCACACGCCTCGCAAAGAGCCTTGTTTGCTACTGCAACGTGGTTTTTTACTTCAATAGCGTGATAGGGGCAGACCTCTACACATGAACCGCTCCCAAGACAACCTGTGGGGCAAACCTTTTTACCACCTTGAAAGTTTGACTGCGCAATACAACCGTCGTTGCCAAAATATTCAAATTTATCCTTACATCTATCACCCCCGGCGCAGTGAACAACAACGTAACGTTCTTCTTCTGCAGAAAAGGGGATATCTAATATTTTAGCGATTTTTGCTTTTCCCTCGTTTGAGGTTGGACCACAAGAAGATAATTCTGCTCTGCCTTCAGACAACGCTTTAGCAAAGTCGCTACATCCTGCATATCCGCAACCGCCACAGTTTGCACCGGCAAGATGCTCCGATATTGCTTCGGCTTTTTCGTTTGGTTTAACGTAACAAATTTTAGAAACGAGAACGATAAGCACTGCAAAAATTACTGCTACTACTGCAACTATTGCTATAACTAATAGTAGTTTATTTACGTTTATTGAATTTGCATTTAGCATTAAATAATTCATTGTTAAATCTCCTTAAATAAGGGCAAACACGTAGAAAGCCATTGCTATAAAGCAAGCGGCTATCATTGCTATAGGAAAGCCTTTTAGATGCTTATTAATTGGAAGTCTTGAAATCTTTTCTCTAAGACCGCTCATTAAAACTATTGCAACGGTAAATCCAACGCCTGCAAATAATCCGTATAAAACCGCATATCCTAAGCCCATTTGTGCAGGAGAGGAAAGTCCTATTATTGATGCCATTTGGTTATGGTCGATAACAAGCTCGGCAACGCCGAGTACGGCGCAGTTAGTGGTTATTAAGGGTAAATATATTCCCATTGCATTATATAGGGTAGGAGAGTACTTTTTGAGCGCCATCTCTATCATTTGAACTAAACCTGCAATTACGAAAATGAAAACGATAATTTCCATAAACTCTATGTCGTAAGGGTCTAAAATCAAAGTGTAAATGGGATAGGTGATTAAACAAGTTATCGTCATAACGAAGGTAACTGCAATACCCATACCGAGTGCGCTCTTAAAGTCCTTGCTAACGCCGAGGAAAGGACAGATTCCGAGGAATTGTACTACGACGAAATTGTTAATAAATACGGCAGAAACAATAATCAATATAAATTCAGTCATCTTATTTTTCCTCCGAAATTTCGCTTGACGTTTGGTTTTTGCTTGCAACTAAATCAGCGTATTTTTTTATTTTTTGTTTTTTACCGATAACCCCTTCGGCAAGGCTAAATAACGCAATAAATAAACCGTATGTAAAGAAAGAACCTGCACTTGAAGAGAAGAATCCGATAGTGAAATCCCATAGTTGAATTCCAAAAATACTGCCACTACCTAAAATTTCTCTAAAAGCACCCATAAGGGTTAAAGCGAGCATAAAGCCTATTCCCATAAAAAGTCCGTCTAAAATAGAGGCAACGGGGGAGTTTTTACTTGCAAAACTTTCTGCCCTTGCTAATATTACACAGTTTACTACGATTAGGGGAAGATATAGTCCTAAAACTTCGTATGCGTCTGGAAGAAGTTTGTCTAACAACAATCTAACTATCGTTACGAAGGTTGCAATTATTAAAACGAAGGCTGGTATCCTAACTTGAGAAGGTATTGCCTTTCTCAAAAGAGATACTAACAAGTTACTGCAAATTAAAACGAAGGTAACGGCAAGTCCCATATAAATACCGTTCATTGCCATTGTGGTTAGAGCAAGAGTGGGGCAGGTGCCGAGCACGAGTTTTAACGTGGGGTTTTGAGTGATAACGCCGTCAACGGCGATTTTTCTAAAATTAGTTTTCATAATTTTCCCCCAAATATTTTATTACACAGTTTACTGCGTTGTTAGCGGCGTTTGCCGACATTGTTGCGCCCGTTATAGGGTTAGAGTTAACTGCGCTTTCGTTGGTGGAAAAAAGTTCCCCCTTTTCGTAAGCCTCAGTAACGTCAAAAAGTTCAAAATTACCATAAAAAGATGCGGTAAGTTTACTCATTAACGTTTGTTTTTCATATCCGTCCAAGATTACTTTTTTAATTGAAAGCACTCCGTTAGAATTTTCCTTTACACTTATCCAAAGTGAAATAGTGCCACCTTTATAACCTTCTTTACCCGTAGACTTAAAAAGAAGATAACTTTCATTTTCGTTAACCTGAACTTCATAGATGCTGTCAATAGAACCTTCGTCGTATTCAATAGAGCCTTCTTCTCCGTTAAATACCGTATTGTAAAGTTCAACTTCACCATAGATTTTTTTGATTGCTCTATCAGTTCTTTCTTTGTCAGAAACGTGCAAAATATCGCTTAATATTGAAAGTGATGCACCCGATATGCATATAATAATCAAAAGGGTGGAAATACATCTAAACCAGATGTTAGAAAAAAACTTTTTCATTTTTTATTTTCCCTCCTTTGATTTTTTATTCTTAACGTAACCAAAGGGTTTATTTACGATAAATTTATCGATTAAAGGAACTAATAAGTTCCCAAGTAAAATTACAAAGGAAACTACTTCGATTTTTGTTGCAAATCTAAGCCCTGCGGTTAATAGTCCCAAAAGGATAAAATATATAACGTTGCCTAAAATGGTGTTTGGTGAAGTGGTATAATCGGTTGCCATAAAAAATGCACCGAGTATTAATCCGCCCGATAAAATGGAGGGGAGGAAATATGCAAAATTAAACCCAAACAAGCAAACGCTAAATAATCCCGTTACTGCAATATAAATAAGTGGGTAAATAATGTTAATAATTTTCGTGCAGGCAAGATAGATTGCGCCTAAAACAAGTGCTATTTTACATGTTTCGCCTATACAGCCTGCTAATCCCGTGCCGAGAAGTAAATCTAAAACGGAAAGAGAGGGGAGTGAGCCGTTGCCCATAAGAGAAGTTAAAACGGTTGCCCCAGTAGTTGGCGTAGAGGTAGACGTTATAGGAGCAATGGACGGCATTGCCCAATTACTCGCCATAACCGCAGTAAAAGACATAAATGCAAAAACTCTGCCTGCGATGGCGGGATTAACGAGATTTTTACCCGTTCCACCAAAAATCATTTTAACTACTATAATTGCAAACACGCTTGCAAACACGGGAACGTATAGGGGCGTTTGAGAGCCCATACACATACCAACTAATAAACCCGTTACGCAAGAAGTAAAGTCAAAATCGTTGGTTATTTCCTTAAATGACTTTTTTAGTATAAGATTATATACGTATTCGCTTGCAACGGCAGAAAGGGTGGATACTAATAAAATTAGAAGTGCGTTTATTCCAAAATAAACAATACCCATTATGCATGCGGGAAGAAGTGCTATGCATACTCTTGCCATTATACCTTTGGTCGTTCTCGGTGCTTTTATATGCGGAGAGGGGGAATATGTAAGTAATTTATCCATTTTTCTTCATCTCCTTAATTTTTCCTTTAGCATAAACAATGCTTTGTACAAGTGACCTTTTTGCTGGGCAGTTATAAGTACAAAGTCCGCATTCAATACAGTTCATTGCACCGTATTTTTGTGCCTTTTCAAAATCTCCCGCAATGGCGTTTGATTCAATATACATAGGCATAAGTCTCATAGGACAATTTTTTGCACATAAACCGCAGTTGATGCAGTTGGTAGGTTTGCTCGTATTTGTTTCTTTTAAAGTTAGGCATAAAATACCGCTATCGGTTTTTCTCGTGTAGTGGTTTAGAGTTACTAACGCTCTTCCCATCATAGGTCCGCCGGCAACAACCTTAATAACGTCCTCATCTTTTCCTCCGCAAAATTCAATTAGTTCTTCTACGGGAGTTCCTAAGGGGGCAAGAATATTTTTAGGCGTTTTTATTCCTTTACCACTTACGGTTATAACCGTTTCAGTAAGGGGTTTATTGTGTTCAATCGCCTCGTAACAAGCAATTAAAGTTTTAACGTTTTGAACGCAACAGTCAATGTCAAAAGGCATTTTGCCTACGGGAACTTTTCTACCGGTAGTAACGTAAATTAAATGTTTTTCGCTACCCATAGGGTATTGCTTTCTTAAAACTACAACGTCAATATCGTCGTACTTAGAAAATAATTCTATTGCCTTAGGCTTGTTTGCCTCAATACCGAAAACTACACGTTCAATACCTAACGCTTTAGCAACGTATTTTATACCTTTATAAATGTCTTCAGTGCGCTCAATCATAAGTCTATAATCGCACGTTAGATAGGGCTCGCACTCTGCTCCGTTAACAACGAGCGTGTCTAACTGGTGATTGGGTGAAAGTTTAATAGCCGTAGGAAAACCCGCACCACCTAAACCAACGATTCCGGCTTGCCTTATTCTTTCAATTAACGTTTTCGTATCAAAGTTTTCAACGTCGTTAAATAAAACTTCTTCATCCTTAAAATCGTTTTCGATAATAACGTGATTTAGGTTTTGACCTAAGCCGTTTACTATGTTTTTAATTTCCGTAACCGTTCCCGAAACTGAGGCGAAAACGTTTGCTGAAAGAGCACCGCTTGCTTCTCCGATAAGTTGTCCTTTCTTTACGTGTTCGCCCACTTGAACTATTGGGATGGCGGGAGCACCGATATGTTGGGACATGGAAATATACACCGTTTTTGGCGGTGTTATTCTTTCGATAGGGGAATCTTTAGAAAGTTTAGTTCCTTTAATTTTACTACCGTAAGGGTAGCGTTTTGCTTTTATAAAACTCAATTTTATCTCCTTTTCTCTCGTTAAGAGTTTTATTTATCATATATTCACGGAAAGGGTGGGTAATCTCTTTATCGCAATATAAACGGTTAAACCCGTTATCGTTCCACCTAACACGCCTATTATGGCGAGATAGGGAATATATACTAAATACCCAACCGTGCCCGTGATTAAACAAAATACAACGTTTTGCAAGGTTATATTAATTACCGCTCCACATATGCTTGTTGATATTATGCTAACTTTCTTACTGTAGCGCAATATAATTATTTCAACTATGAGCGCAATAATTCCTGACGGTAACGAATACAAAATTGCCGAAAAATTACCGATAAATAAACTGCCCAGCACAACTTTTGTAATTAAAGTTATAAATCCGTGTGCTGGAGATATGGTAATCACCGACAGTAAAATAAAAATATTCGACACACCCATTTTTGCACCGGGAATAATTAACGGTGGAAATAGACTTTCAATGTAAAAGGCTATTAACGCAAGGGCGGAATATAGTGCGGTGAAAGTTATTTTTTTTATTTTAACGTTAGTCATAGCCACCTCCTATAATCGGTGGTTCGGGTAGAGAAACGTTTGTTATTGGAACAATAATTAAATTATGTGGAGCGCAATAAATTACTCCCTGTTTTGAAATGGCAGGCTCGTATATGCAATCTTTTGAAGAGGAGCAAGTAGAATCAACCATTACGACGGAATTACTTAATGCGCTATATCTAATAGTGTTGTAATCGCTTTTTTCTGAATTATAAAAGATTGTAATTTGACATTTATCCTTGTCTATTTCAACAAAATCTCCTAAATCTTCTGAATAAGTAAATTCTTGGTTTTGATAGTAAAAAGATAAAACTTCCTTATTATCAATTAGTACCTTAAAACCTTTTGACTGGGTTCTTTGAGGAATAATTATGAAAAAAAGAAAAAGTAAAAATATTGTTAAAAGCAGAAAAAGATATATAAAAATATCGTTAAATTCAAAGGCTTTCCTTTTTTTTATTTTATCAAAAATAATGTTTTTCAATTTATCCCTCTAAAAAGGTTAATCAATATTTTTTGGACAAACTTTTATTATCCTAAGTAGAGTCATTGCGAGAGAATAAACAAAGAGAACACTTAGTGAATAAATTCTCCAATCAAGAGTTTTTTGGAGCGCAAATATTGAAGATGCTACAACGGAAAATATAAGATTTGTAAGCATTAGAAAGTCTGCAAAGGTAATCTTTGTTGCTTTTAATCCTGATGCAGATAAAATTGCGCCTAAAATTAAAGTGCCGATAAATAAAAGATTTATTATGCAGGAGGGGATAAGTCCATATTTTATCGATAAATTACCACCTTCCATTTTAAAGAAATTGGTTACGTCTGCAAACGTGATAGTGAATAGGAAAAAGATTACGGTAAAAATTGATACCGTTATAATAATTCCCCAGCCGTATTTGTGAGATATCTTTTTAATGTAATTTATAATTCTAACGTCACTGAAAGATTCAGAAGTGTCTTTACCTATTTTTGAAATATCAAAGAAAATAAATCTTAGTATGGTTAAAATTATTATCGTACCTAAAAGGATGGTCCAATAACTGAGGTAAACACGTTTAACCGTTCCTACAGCAACAAATAGAATTTGAGTTAAAATGGGGAGTAGGCTTAACGTAAAGCCTAAAAGAGCAGCGTCTAACACGCTTATTTTCTTGCTTATAGAGTTAAATGTTAATAGTGACAAAAATACTCCCGCAACGATTATCGGCAAAATAACCTTAGATGACTTAAAGTTTACGATAAAACCACTTGATATAACTAAATATGAAAGGCAGGTTAGCGAGGCGGAAAAAAGAAATATTGCAAAAAACGTGTGGTTTTTAGTTAAAGTACGATAATATGCGTTTATAGAATTCTTCGTATAATAAACCTTACCCTTTTTTTCGTAGGGGTTAAAATACGCCGTTCTCATTACAGTTACGAAGAGCATTACTAAAAAGAATGCGCCTGAAACGAGCAGTTTAATCAAAGTAAAGGTTTTAGAAATAAATAAAACGTAAAAAGCGTAGATTAGCGAAGTTAACATGATTGCTATATTAGCAGGGTCAACAACGGTTAACTTTTGGTTTTTGCATTCGGCAAATGCGTAGGTAACGTAGATTAATGAAAAGTATGCGCAAGCATAAATATTATATTTGGCGAAATTCCCAGTCATAAGACTGCCAAACACACCAAATCTTTCGCAACCGATAAAAAGCGTGGATAAAATAGACGTTATAAATAACATCGGAATAAAGTGAAAATTCTTGAAAAATTTTGCTACGTAGCCGTTTCTCAGGTGATTCATTTTTTGCTCCTCTGAGTATAATACTTTTCTATACTTATATAGTATACTATATATTGCGTTTTTTTTCAAGCGTTTTGCATAAAAAGTAAAGGTTAAAATATGATAAGAAAGATGTTCTTTTTGTTAAAAATAATTGGATTGACAAATAAATACTTGATTATTTTACTTTGTTGGGATATAATAAAAGCAAGAAAAAAATGGAAGTAGTTTAATGCATACAAAAGTGGATTTTAGCGGTAAACTGAATATTACCTTGACCGTTGCTTCAGGCGTGGAAAGCGTGCTTAAAAAGGAACTGCTTCGTTTAGGGTATCCCTCTGCTCCCGCAGTAAACGGTGCGATATCCTTTGAGGGGGACGCAAGTGCCGTTGCAAGATGCAACTTAAACTTGCGCACGGCGGATAGAGTTTATCTAAAACTTGCGGAATTTCCTTGCGAAAGTTTTGATGAACTTTTTGAAGGGGTTAAGGCTATTTCTTGGGAGAACTATATTGACGTTAACGGTAAAATTCCCGTTAATGGAAAATGCGTTAAAAGCAAGATTTTTTCCATATCAGATAGTCAAAAAATAGTAAAAAAAGCAATAGCGGTTAGGCTTGGCGAAAAATATAAAACTAAATATTTATCAGAAAGCGGGAGTGTTTATCGTGTTGAGTTTTCTATATTTAAAGACGTTGCGTGCATTTTGCTTAACACGAGTGGCGACGGGTTACATAAGAGAGGCTATAGGGATTTGGTTGGAATTGCTCCGATAAAGGAAACACTTGCTTCGGCAATGGTGTTGTCGAGCGATTTCTATTATCAAAAGCCATTTGCCGACCCATTTTGTGGTTCGGGTACTATTGCCATCGAAACGGCAAGAATTGCCTTAAACATTGCCGGCGGTATGGGTAGAAAGTTTGATTTTGCTGATTGGAAAGGGTTTCCCGTGTCCTCGTTTGACGAGGCTTTTAGCGAGGCTAAAGATAAGGAAACGAGGGGTAGGAAAATTGAATTGTTTGCCTCTGATATTGATAAAAAGGCTGTTGCTCTTGCTAAAAGACACGCAGAAAGGGCAGGCGTTGCCGATAAAATCAAGTTTTCCGTTAAGGACGTAAAAGATTTTAGATGTGAACTTAAAAACGGCACGATAGTAACTAATCCACCGTACGGGGAGAGAGTTTACGATAAAAAAGAGGCGGAAGAATGTTATAAAGGGTTAAGAAAAGCCTTTGATACTCTTGATAATTGGTCAATGTATTTGATAACTTCGGAAAAAAGGTTTGAAAAAATTTTTGGTAAAAAATGTGATAGAAATAAAAAACTCTACAACTCCAATAGGGAGTGTAGGTTATATTATTACTACAAGAGCAAAGAGGAAAATAAATTGTAGACGGAAGAATTTTAACTCAAAAATTGATTAGATATGCCTTAACTGACGGTGTGCCTCACAACTCTTATCTCCCCTTTACGGAAGGGATAAAGAGTATTATATTATGGATATTATCTTGGGTTAATACTGCAGTGTTTAAGGATGATGAAGTTGGTAACAACGGCTTTATAGAATTTTTAAGTACCGTAGGCATTAAATAGGAATTTAATAAAGGAGTAAATTATGAAAGTATTAGTTACTGGTGGAGCGGGATATATCGGTTCACACACCACGGTTGAATTGTTAAACGCAGGACACGAGGTTGTTTGTATTGACAACTTTATGAATAGTAAGTTTGAGGCGGTTAAACGTGTTGAAAAAATCACCGGAAAATCGGTAAAATTCTATGAGGGTGATATTAGGGATAGAGTAATTTTAGATAAAATTTTTACTGAAAATAAAATTGATGCGGTTATCAATTTTGCAGGGCTTAAAGCCGTTGGCGAATCTTGCGCAAAACCTTTAGAATATTACGAAAACAACATTGAGGGTATGCTCGTTTTAGCGTTTGCAATGCGTGACCACAACGTTAAAAAGTTAGTATTCTCTTCTTCTGCAACCGTTTATGGTAAGCCGGAATCCGTTCCTATTAGAGAGGACTTTCCTCTTTCTACTTCTAATCCATACGGAAGCACTAAACTCTTTATTGAGTATATACTTAAAGACCTTTATAAGGCGGACCCTTCCTTTAACATTGCAATACTTAGATATTTCAATCCCGTAGGTGCTCACGAATCGGGACTTATTGGGGAAGACCCAAAAGGTATTCCAAACAATCTTTGCCCATACATTACTCAAGTGGCAGTTGGGAAGAGGGAATATTTAGGTGTTTTTGGTGACGATTACGATACTCCCGACGGAACTGGCGTTAGAGATTATATTCACGTAGTTGACCTCGCTAAAGGTCACGTTCTTGCCGTTAACAAGCTAACGGAAAACCCTGGTTTACTTATCGTTAACCTCGGTACTGGACAAGGGTATTCCGTTCTCGATATGGTCAAAGGTTTTGAAAAGGCAACTGGTAAGCCTATTCCGTATAAGATTATGCCAAGACGACCAGGGGATATTGACGAGTGTTATGCTGACCCTGCTTATGCGTTTGAGGTTTTAGGCTTTAAGGCGGAAAAGACTATTGACGATATGTGCCGTGACGCAATGAATTGGCAAACGAAAAACCCCAATGGTTACGACGACTAAAAAATTTCATAAAAAATACGGTTTTTTGCAAAAAATGGCAAAAAACCGTTTTTTTGTTTCTAAAAATATTGCAAAAAATTAAAATTTGGTGTATTATTAAATTGTAAAAAACATCAAAATATTTAAAAAGTGGAGAAATCTATGAGAAACGGATATTTGAAAATAGGCACTTTTTCACCTAAAATTAGAGTGTGTGACCTTGAATTTAATAAGCAAAATATAATTTCGGCAATAAAAAATGCAGATAAAATGAACGTAGAAGTACTGCTTTTTCCCGAACTAACCTTAGTGGGTAGTACGGCAAAAGAGATGCTCTATTCTCATTTGCTTTGTGAAAAGGCATTAAGTGCACTTATGGAAATCTGCCAAGAAACAAAGGAAATTTCCATTTTAAGTTTTATTGGTTTACCTTTGATTTGCAACGGAATTGTATATAACGTTATAGCCGTGGTTAATAGAGGAAAAGTTCTTTGTTTTATTCCAAAAAAAGAGGTAAGGGATAGTAAATTTTCCGCTTTGAAGTCAACCATTTACGTTAATTTTTTTGGTGACGACGTTCCTTTGTGCGATAAAGTCATTTTTGTTGATAAAGATAATAAATTAGCAAGAATTTCCATAGAGGTTGGGGAAGATTTATTTGCACCGATTACACCTTCAACTTATCACGTTTTAGCGGGGGCAAACGTAATAGTAAATTGTGGTGCTTTTGCGCATACGGTTGAAAGTGAGAATAGAATTACAAGCACTGTCGTTGCTCATTCAAAAAGGCTAAATATTGCATATGCTTTATGTACTGCTGGTGACGGGGAGTCTACTGGTGACGAAGTGTATAGTGGAAATAATTTAATAGTGCACAACGGTGAAATTTTATCAAGAAATAAACCTTTTGAGAGTGGGCTAAATAATGCTTTAGTAGACCTTGAAACAATAGAGATAAATAATAAAAATCATAAAGAAAATTCTAACGAATACCTATTTATAAATTACGATGCAAATAGGGATATTGAAGAGGGTAGAATTTACGAAAAATATCCCTTTATTCCCACGGATAAAAATGAGAAGGAAACGCTAAATTATATCTTGGATATCCAAGCGGAAGGACTTAAAAAGAGGGTGGAGCACACCTATTCTAAAAAGTTGGTTTTAGGTTTGTCGGGAGGTTTAGATTCTACCCTTGCTCTGCTCGTTGCAATGAGAACTATTAATAAACTTAATAGACCGCTTAAAGATATTGTTGCCGTTACTATGCCTTGCTTTGGCACGACTTCAAGAACGCTTGAAAACTCTATAAAACTTGCTAAAATTTGTGGCGTAACTCTTAAAAAAATCGATATATCTAAAGCCGTTACAAGACACTTAAAAGATATAGGGCATTCGGGTAGTAAATACGACGCAGCGTTTGAAAACGCACAAGCAAGGGAACGTACTCAAGTGTTAATGGATTTAGCAAATATGGAGAGTGGGTTAGTTGTTGGCACGGGGGATATGAGCGAACTTGCCTTAGGTTGGGCAACTTACAACGGTGACCATATGAGTATGTACGGTGTAAACGCTGGTGTTCCTAAAACGTTAGTTAAATTTTTGGTTAAAGTTTACGCTGAAAACTCAAAGCCAAAATTAAAGGCCGTTCTTTTAGATATAGTTGGCACACCCGTAAGTCCTGAACTTATTCCGTCAAACAGTCAAGAAATTACACAAAAAACGGAAGATTTAGTTGGACCTTACGCATTGCACGACTTTTTCTTATACCACCTAATAAATAGAGGGCTTTCTCCTAAAAAAGTTTATTTTATTGCGGTAAACACTTTTAAGGGGGAATTTGATAACCATACTATAAAAAAATGGTTAGAAACTTTTATAAGAAGATTTTTCTCTCAACAATTTAAGCGTTCTTGCTTACCCGACGGGGTAAAAGTGTTTGATTTTTCTCTTTCACCAAGGGGAGGATTTAAGATGCCGTCTGATGCTATTGCTAACGTTTGGCTTGACGAAGTTAAAAGCATATGAACTTACTTGACAAAGTAGTTTTATAATAGTATAATAAGGATATAAGGAGATTAACTATGGTTGCTTTATATATTATTTTATCGATAATAGGGGTAGCGTTTTTCGTGTGTTCGGGGATAGTTTGCGGTAGAATTTGCGCTACTATTATTAGAGATAAAAACCCAGATATGAACGAAGTTTTATGGTTTTGGTACGGATTTTTATGTCAATGGATAGCAGTTTTATCAACTTCCGTTATAAAACCTAAAAATAAATAAATTATTTATTTGACAATTTGTTTTTTTAATGATAAAATAAATCAAAGCGTTGATGAAGAGGCGTTTCTGCCGTAACCTTTTTAGAGAGTCGGTGTTTGGTGCAAATCGATAAGGGGTGCAGGCTCGTGTAACTTCGGAGCAGAAAGGAAGAAAGCCTAGAGTTGGTGATTAGAACCTTTCCGTGTATGCTACGATAGTGCAGAGGAATTGATAGATTCCGTAGAGTGGCGGTTTTTCGCAATTTGAGTGGTACCGCGGGCAGATTTTACCCGTCTCAAAGTAAATGCTTTGGGGCGGTTTTTTTATACCATAGGAGTTATTATGGAGTTACTTGATTTAAAAATTAAGGAAATGGCGGAGCGTATAAGGGAGCTTCGTGAGATTGAGGGAAAAACTCAAGAGGAAATGGCTAAAAAGACGGACGTTTCTTTGGAAGAATACGTTTTGTGTGAAGAGGGTAAAAGTGACCTTAATTTTGCCTTTATTTACCGTTGCGCAAACGCACTTGGGGTAAACGTTACCGATATAATCGAGGGTTTTTCACCTAAACTTACTTCTTACACCGTTACGAGAAAGGGTAAAGGTCAAGAGATAGCAAACGCCCACGGTATGACTTATTATAACCTTGCTTATGCTTTCCAAAATCGTATTGCTGAGCCTTTATACGTTAAAACCGTTTACGACCCTGAGGCGGAGAGAAAACCTATCGAGTGCACTACCCACGCTGGGCAGGAAATAGACATAGTAGTTTCCGGCAAACTTATGGTTCAAGTAGGAAAACATAGAGAAACACTTAACGCTGGTGATAGTATTTATTACGATAGTAGCACGCCACACGGCATGATTGCAGTTGGTGGTGAAGATTGTGTGTTTTACGCAATAGTATTAAACCCATCTGGTGAGCCTATCCCAGACCTTGAGGGTGAAAGTGCAGTTGCTGGTAAATCTATTAAAGCCGTTGCTAAGGATAGAGGGGATAGAATATATAAAAAGTACGTTGACGTTAAAGAGGACGAAAACGGTTATCCCTTAAAAATTAAATTTAAAAATACCGATAAGTTCAACTTTGCTTTCGACCTTGTTGACGCTATTGCTGAGCGTGAGCCTGATAAACTTGCAATGTTGCATGTTTCCAAAGACAAAACGGAAAGAAGATTTACCTTTTCCGATATAAAAAAGGAATCAAATAGGTGCGCAAACTACTTTAAGTCGATAGGTGTTAAAAAGGGTGATAAAGTTCTATTAGTATTAAAAAGGCATTATCAATTTTGGCCTATTATGATGGGTTTAAACAAAATCGGCGCAATAGCAATATTAGCGTCTAACCAACTTCAGGAACACGATTTTGAGTATAGGTTTAAGTCCGCCGGTGTATCTACCGTAATTTGTACTGCCGACGGAGAGACTTATCGTCAAGCGGAACTCGCTATGGCTAAATACGGAAAGATGAAGCGCAAAATTTCCGTTAACGGCGAAATTTCAGGTTGGAGAAATTTTGACGAAGAGTATAAAATGTATAGTACTCATTTTGAAAGGACGGAAGATACCGCTTGCGGTAACGACCCACTTTTAATGTTTTTTACTTCTGGAACTTCTGGCTACCCCAAGATGGCAATGCATAACCATAAATATCCTTTAGGGCATTTCCACACAGCAAAATATTGGCACTCGGTTGATACTAACGGTTTGCATTTTACCATTTCTGATACCGGTTGGGCAAAGTCAATGTGGGGAAAACTCTATGGACAATGGCTTGCGGAAGGCGCAATTTTCGTTTACGATTTCGATAGGTTTGATGCAGGGGATATTCTTCCTATGTTTGCTAAACATAAGATTACTTCTTTCTGTGCTCCACCTACTATGCTTAGAATGATGATTAAGCAAGATTTATCTAAATACGATTTATCCTCCGTTAAGCATATGACTACTGCTGGAGAAGCGTTAAATCCCGAAGTTTATCGTCAGTTTGAAAAATTAACGGGACTTCAAATACACGAGGGTTTTGGTCAATCGGAAAGTACTATGATTTTAGGAAATATGATTGGCGCACCTCACAAGATTGGCTCTATGGGTAAACCTGCACCTATTTACGACGTTTCTATCGTAGATGCAGATTGTAAACCCGTTCCCGTAGGCGAGGTTGGTGAAATCGTTGTTAACGTATCTAAAGGTGCACCTTGCGGTTTGTTTACGGGTTATTATAACGACGAGGAAAAGACTAAAGAAGTTTGGCACGACGGATTTTATCATACAGGCGATACCGCTTGGATGGACGAGGACGGATATTATTGGTACGTTGGTAGGGTGGACGACGTTATTAAATCGTCAGGCTACCGCATAGGACCTTTTGAAATTGAAAGCGTTATTATGGAACTTCCGTACGTTTTAGAGTGTGGCGTTTCGGCTGCGCCCGACGAAGTTCGTGGACAAGTTGTTAAAGCAAGTATCGTTTTAGTTAAAGGTACTGAGCCTACTGAAGAACTTAAAAAGGATATTCAAAAATACGTTAAAGAAAGGACTGCTCCTTATAAGTATCCAAGAATCGTTGTGTTTAGAGATGAATTGCCTAAAACCACGAGTGGTAAAATTCAAAGAAACAAATTATAATTTAATTAATAAAAAACCTCTTGAAACGTTTGGTTTCGAGAGGTTTTTATATATTGTTAATTATTTTATCTTTATTCGTCTTGAGGAAAACTATTTTCTTTCTCAATCTCGGCGGGTGGTACGTCTGTTGATTTCTTAAATCGAATTTCTGCAACTATAATGGAACTCATAACGAATATTTCGTTTATAACGCCAGAGAAGGAGAAATATACGGAGTTATATATTAGCCAAAGCGCAGAAGAGGGGAAATTTAAGCATCTCAATTTATGCGGGTCTTTAAGTCCGTATCCTATGGTGGTAAGCGATTTTGCGATAATAGAAAAGATGCTCATTGTTACCGCAAGGATAATCATTAGAGTGTAATTATTAGTCCTTTTAGCCATTTTGCTTACTAAACCTTTCCAAGTAAAAACTATCGTAACTATACCAGCAATTATGGTAAAAATGGTAAAACCTATAATCCAAGGTTTATTATCCTTTCCCTTTTTAACATTTTCGGCAAAAATGAAGTTTCTTATTATCCCGATAAAGTCCAAAACCATACCGGTATATGCACCTAAGAAGAAATATTGCAAAACGAACATAAACGTTCCTAAAGTTTTGCAAAGCATTATCTTATAGTGCTTATTAAATTGTACGGATATAGTCATAAAAAGTATACCAATAAAGCCTAAACCTTGCACGAAGATATCCCACCAAAACATAATGCTTTCTCCTTTATTTATCCAAAAATATTATAGGATTTGCTTATTTTTTTGTCAATAAAATTATACCGTATATTAGGGATTATTTTAAATGGGTAAAAAATGTTAAAAAAAATTAATAAATATTTCGTTAAAATAATTGACATATAACCTAAGGTTATATATAATAGTTTCCGTTATTAAAGTTTAACTTTATTAAACTTTTTGTTAAAAATGCCTAAACTAAGTAAAAATCCGAGGTGGAGATTATGAAAATAGGTGAAAAGATAAAAAATTTACGACTGTTTTGTGAACTTACGCAAGAGGAACTTGCCGATAGGTGCGAACTAACTAAAGGATATATTTCTCAACTTGAAAACGATTTAACCAGTCCGTCTATTGCAACTCTTATAGATATTCTTTCGGCGCTACGAACGGACTTGAAGGAGTTTTTTTCCGACGTTGGTACGGAGGATAAGATTAGTTTTAATAAAAACGAGTTTATTGAAAAACAAGCAGACGGGTACGTTATAAATTGGCTTGCGCCAAACGGTCAAAAAAACACAATGGAGCCTATACATCTAAAACTTGATGCGGGAGCAAGTACGGACGAAGATATTCCGCACGAGGGGGAAGAGTTTGGCTACGTTATTAAGGGCGAAATAGCCGTGGTGCTTGGAAAAAGAAAGGTTAAAGTAAAAAAGGGCGAAAGTTTTTATTTTACTTCCAAATCAGTACATAAAATAATCAACGTTTCTAAGTCGGAAGCGGAAGTGGTATGGGTATCGTCCCCACCATCTTTTTAATGAAAGGAGAGGAAATTATGGCAGATTATACTAATGAAAAAATAATAGAATTGGTTGGTATTAACCGTACTTTTGACGACGGTGTGGTAGCCGTTGACAACTTTAATTTTTACGTACGTAGGGGGGAATTCGTAACCTTTTTAGGGCCTTCTGGTTGTGGTAAAACTACAACTCTTCGTATGATAGCAGGTTTTGATAAACCAACGGAGGGTAAAATTTTGCTTAACGGAAAGGATATAACAAACCTTCCGCCCAACCAACGTCCGGTAAATACCGTTTTCCAAAGGTATGCACTCTTTCCGCACCTTAACGTTTATGAAAATATAGCGTTTGGATTAAAACTTAGAAAGTACAAGGTAACTTATCAAGATGAAAATGGGAAAACCTTTAGTAAGGTAGAGAAACTTTCTAAAAAAGAAATTGATAAAAAGGTGGAAAAAGTTCTTCATATGGTTGACCTTGAGGGGTTTGAAAAAAGAAGTGTTTCCACGCTTTCGGGCGGTCAACAACAAAGGGTTGCTATTGCAAGGGCACTTGTTAACGAGCCGGAAATTTTACTTCTTGATGAACCTTTGGGTGCACTTGACCTTAAGATGAGAAAGGATATGCAGTTAGAGTTAAAAGAGATGCATAAAAAACTTGGCATAACTTTTATCTACGTAACGCACGATCAGGAAGAGGCTCTTACTATGAGTGATACTATTTTAGTTATGAAGGACGGAGTTATTCAACAAATCGGTACGCCTACCGATATTTATAACGAGCCTAAAAACACCTTCGTTGCAAACTTTATAGGTGAAAGCAATATTTTCTCCGGCACTATGGTAGGTAAGAAAAAGGTTAAGTTTATAGGAGCATCCTTTGACTGTGTTGACGATTTCCCTAAAAATGAAAAGGTAGATATCGTAGTTCGTCCTGAGGACGTTGCTATCGTTTCAGCAGAAGAGGGGCAGGCCACTGGTAAAATCATTAGTTCTATATTTAAGGGCGTGCATTACGAGATGGTAATGAAGGTTGGCAAGAACGAGGTAGTTATTCAGTCTACCGTGGAGCGAAAGGTTGGAGAAACAGTTTCTATCCGCATTGAGCCCGACAATATTCATATCATGGAAAAAGAGTTTTCTTCTAATAAGTACGATGGATATATAACTAAAAAGAATACGGTTGTATTTGGTGACGGAGAGTTTGAGTGTGACGTTACTCAACTTTATCCCGGTTCTATTTTAGACGAAGAGGGATATTTAATTACCGGTGATGGAGAAAAAATAGACCTTACCGACGTTGACGTTAACGTTGAGGTTGGCTTAAAAGATATTGAAATTTCCGACGACGCAGAAGAAGGTGGCGCAATCGGTAATATAGTTTCTATAATCTATAAAGGAGACCACTATCAAGTTATAGTTAGGACGGACGAAGAGGAAGAAGATTACGTTTTAGATACTGAATATACTTGGAACGAAAACGATAGAGTTTCCGTTATTATTCCTAAAGAAAAAATTAAACTTTCCTTAAAGCAGGAGATTAAAAGATGATTAAAGGAAAGATTATTGCTAAAACGCCGTTAGAAAAAAAGTTTAAATTAAACGGCAAAATAGGTTTTTCAAGAAAGCAACTTTGTATTCCTTACGGGTTATTTTTACTTCTTTTTGTTGCTCTTCCCTTATTACTTGTTGTTTATTATGCTTTTACGGGGGAAGATGGAAGTTTTGGTTTTGCAAATTTTATTGCTTTTTTTGGCGATACGACTAAACTTTCTACCTTATTTATAAGTATATTAGTTTCTCTTGCCGTTACCGCTATATGTTTATTGATTGCTTATCCCGTTGCTTATATTCTTTCTAGAATGAAAGGCAAGTTTGCGCTTATATGTTTACTTTTATTCGTAACGCCTATGTGGATAAACTTCGTTTTGCGTGCAATGGCAATGAAGGAACTTTTATCACTTGTTGGTGTTCCTCTTGGTAACTTTGCAAGTTTAATCGGGCTTACCTATGACTTTTTGCCCTTTATGATTTTGCCTATATATTCAACGCTTATAAAAATGGATAAGAGTTTGGAAGAGGCGGCTTTAGACCTTGGCGCAAACAAGGTTAAGGTTTTTACTGATATTACTATTCCGCTTTCAATGCCCGGGATTATAAGTGGGGCAATGATGGTTTTTCTTCCCGTAATGAGTTGTTACGTAGTTACCGATACCTTTAGTGGAAGCACGGGCTTTACCGTTATTGGTAAACTTATCGCTTGGTGTTTCTTAGGGGAGGGCGGTACGTTATCCGACGTTCATGGAGGTGCAACCATTTCTCTCGTTATGCTTATAATTTTATTCGTAACGATGATTGCTACAGGCGGATTTAAAAGTGAAAATAGCGTTAGGGGGACTAATTTATAATGAAAAAGTTTTTATCAGTTTGTTATATCTTATTAGTTCTCGCCTTTGTATATATTCCTATATTTTTACTTATTTTTTACAGTTTTAATAAAGGTAAGGCGATAGGCAACTTTGAAGGTTTTTCGCTCGTGTGGTACGGAAAACTTGGCGAGATAAAAGACGTTGTGGTTAACACCGTTGTTCTTGCGTTAGTTTCTGCAACGGTTGCTACCGTATTAGGTACTCTCGGTGCGATAGGAATTTTTTATAACAAAGGTAGGCTTGGTAAATCTATAAACGGTTTATCACAAATACCCGTAGTTAATTCTGAGGTTGTAACGGCTTGTGCGCTCGTTATGTTGTTTATTGCACTTGGTCTTGCGCACCGTTCTATGTTTGGTTTGTATATTGGACATATTATCCTATGTACACCTTTTGTAGTATTATCCGTTATACCCAAACTAAAACAAATGGACGGCAGTTTATATGAGGCTGCTTTAGATCTTGGTGCAACACCTACTCAAGCATTGTTTAAGGTTATTTTACCGGAAATTTTACCAGGAATTTTATCTGGTTTTATGCTTGCGATTACTCTTTCGCTTGACGATTATATTATAACGGCAACGCTTTCGCCACTTGATTTTGACACCATAAGTACCGCCGTATATAAATCCATTGCCTTAACTACGGATAAAGCGAGCGAAAGAATCCCCGTTTATCGTGCACTAACTACTATAATATTCTTACTCACCGTTTTAGCGGTGGTATTGATGAACCTTTCTTCAAAGAAGAAAAACCAAGAAAAAAGGGGTGCTTAGTATGAAAATTTTAAGAAGAGCGACCTCATTGTTTCTTGCAGTTTTATTTAGTATAGCCTTGTTTTGTTCCAATGGAATATCTTTGGTTAAGGCGGAGGAAAAAGTCGTAACTGTCTTTTCCGTTGAGGATTATATTCACGAGGCTGAGGACGATAGTGAAGAAGGTGTATTAGATGTTTTTGAAAGAGAAACGGGTATAAAAGTAAACTATCTTACTTTTGCAACCAACGAGGATATGTATAACGAATTATCTAAAGACCCTTATGCTTGCGACCTTCTATGTCCTTCCGAGTATATGATAATGAAACTTATGGAAGAGGATATGATTCGTTCCTTCGACACTCCATATAACTTTAAAGAATACGGCTCGCCCTATATTAAAGACGTATTTAAGGGGCTTAAAATAGGCGAGGGTGAAAATGTTCGTCCATTTATGAGTGAAGACGAAGAAACTTCTTATGCAGTCGGTTATATGTGGGGAACGGTAGGTCTTATTTATAATACTGCTCCTAAAGCGGGTGGGGAAATTACTGCTAAAGATTTATCGAGCTGGAGCAATATTTGGACGAATTTTACTAAAAAGGTTACTATTAAAGATAGCATTAGGGATTCATATTTTATAGCCCTTGCTTACGTTTATCAGGACGAATTGCTTTCTGCAAAGGAAGAATATTTAAGCGGTGGTGACGCTATTAAATACAACCAAACCTTAACAGAAATCTTTAACCGTACCGACAAAGAGAGTGTAAGAAAGGTGGAAGAGGCTCTATTAAACCTAAAGAATAATCTTTACGGATTTGAAGTAGATGCTGGTAAAAACGACGTTTTGACTGGTAAAATAAACGTTAACGTTGCTTGGAGTGGTGACGCAGTTTGTTCTATTGAAGAGGCTCTTTTTGACTTAGACGGTAACCTAAAGGACGAGCCGTTATATCTTGGATATGCAGTTCCTGAAGAGGGTTCTAATATTTGGTTTGACGGATACGTTATGAATAAAAACGCCAATTACGATAACGCAATAAAATTTCTTGATTTTATTGCAAGACCTGACGTTGCGGTGCTCAATATGGACTACACTGGCTATACGAGTTGTGTTGCTGGGGAAGAGGTGTTTGAATACGTTTTAGATTCTTACGATTCTGATGAGGGTGTTAAAGAATACGACTTAAAGTATTTCTTTGACCCAACTCACGAGGGAGATGATTACGTAGTTAACGTAGAAGAATTATATCTTTCTATGTTTGAGGCACAATATCCAACGGAAGAAATTATTAATCGTTGTGCCGTTATGCAAAATTTTTCGGGAGAGGACCTTGAAAGGGTTAACGAGATGTGGAAAAAGGTTAAACTTATTACCCTTTCAACGGAAACTATTATTCTAATTCTTCTAATTGCTCTGTTGGTTATTGCTTTTGCGTTGGTTGTAAAGTATAAAGAGTGGGTTTTTGAAAAGTTGGAAAAAATATTCCCAAAAAGAAGAGAAAAGAGTAAATTAAAAGTAATAAAAGTAGAAAAAATAAAATAGGTGAATTATGATTAACTTAAAAGATTTTTTAGTTGGTGGCGAGGTTTTTTATACTAACGCTTTTCAAAAAGCAATAGATTATGCTTCTGAAACTAATCAAACGTTATTCGTTCCGTTTGGAGAATATCTTCTTGGCACGGTGGAACTTAAAAGTAACGTTACAATTCAGTTTGAGGACGGAACTAAACTATTAGGTTCAAAAGATATAAACGACTTTGCAGAAGATAAAATTTTATCAGAACCTTGCTATCAAGACCTTTCACATAGTAGTTATTCTAAAACTATGTTTTATGCGTCTAACGTGAAAAACGTAACTCTTAAGGGTAGATTTGTGGTTGATATGCAATCTGCTTGGGCACCCATGGAATCAACAAGGCGTGGGCATAGAGGAGCAAAAGTTATTTCTATTACATACGGTGAAAATTTGCGTTTTGAAGATTTTCAGATATTAAATGCCACAGATATTGCAATTCTCTTAGGTGCTTGTAAGCAAATTTTTATTAGAGGACTATATATTAAAAGTCACATTGACGGAATTAGCCCAGACGGTTGCGAGGACGTTATTATTTCCGACTGTAATCTTTTCTGTGGGGACGACGCTTTAGTGTTTAAGACTTCGCTTTTCGACGGTGAAGTTCACCACTTAAAAAGGGTTGCGGTTACTAATTGTATTATATCCTCAAGGTGCAACGCCATTAAGTTTGGAACGGAAAGTACGGGCGATATGAAGTACGTAACTATTTCAAACTGCGTTATACACCACTCTCAATGTACAGGTATTTCTATAGAAAGTGTGGACGGGGCAAACCTTGAAGCGATAAATATTTCAGATATAGTTATGGAAAACGTAACTTGTCCGTTGTTCATTGCGCTTGGTAAACGTATGCGTGCACCCGAGGGTACGCCCATTGGTAGCTTAAAAAATATTACCATTTCCAACGTCTTTGCTGATAATAATGACGAAGTATATAAATCTATTGATTTTTATTACATTTACATTAAAGAGGGTAGTGAATACGAGAGAAACGGCTGTATTGCAAGCAGTATAGTAAATTTAACCGATAATCCTTTAGAAAACGTAACGTTAAATAACGTTCATCTTAAGGTGATGGGTGGAAAAACGCTTAAAGACGTTGATTTTAAGGATAATCCAACGGGATATCCAACACATACAATGAACGGACTTGTGTTGCCTGCTTACGGTTTGTACGCTAAGGGGGTTAAAAATTTAAACCTAAACAACGTTACTTTTGAAACTATTTTGCCCGACGAAAGAAAGGAATTAGTTATAGAATAAAAAAACTGCGTGCTGATTCAGCACGCAGTTATAAATTTAAAAGGATAAAAGCACCGCAAATTTACGGTGCTTTATATTTTTAACTAAAAATTACGCTCTTTCTACTTTACCGCTCTTAAGGCATCTCGTACAAACGTATTCTTTAGAAGTGCTACCATTTTCCTTTTTTACGGTAACCTTCTGAAGATTTGCTTCGTATAATTTGGGTGCCTTACGGTTAGAGTGGCTAACGGTGTTGCCGGAGAGTTTACCTTTTCCGCAAACGCTACATACTTTACTCATATCTTTATCCTCCGCTAATTTGGAATTTTTAATTTATTTTCACTCCAAATACTGTACCACATAATTAAATAAAATGCAACAATTTTTAGTAGAAATCTTAAAAAAAACCTCTTAAAATATTTTTAGGAGTAAAAATTTAATTAATTTAAGTTAAAAGGTTGCAAAAAAGGAGAATATATTGTAAAATAGGTACAACGATAGAAGATGGGGTAGTTATGTCTGTTAAAACAAACAACATTTACGGAAAGATAATAATATCCGATAAAACGGTTGAAAGATTCGTTTACCGTGTTGCACTTGACTGCTACGGTATAGTTGAATTTATTCCCGTTAATTTATGGGATTCTATAATAAGTTTTTTCAGATTCGGTTCGGAGGTAAAGGGCGTTAAAGTTCGTACTTCAGGGGACAGGATAGCTATAAACGTGTCCGTAATCGTAAAATACGGCGTTTCTATCAAAGCAGTTGTCGAGGCTTTAAAAGAATCAATAAAATACAAAGTTGAAAGATTTACCGGTATGATTGTTGACACCATTAACGTTAACGTTATGGGTGTTAAGAGATAATCTGGTATTTACATATAGAAATCTTCTTCATATAATTTGGAGTTAAATATGCAAAAAACTATTAACGGTGCAACGTTAAAATCAATGATAATAACGGGGGCAAAACTTCTTGACGTAAACAAAGTCAACGTTGACGCTCTTAACGTTTTCCCCGTACCAGACGGAGATACGGGTACTAACATGTCTTTAACCATACAATCGGCGGTTAAAGAAGTGGTTAATTGTAACAGTAATAAGATTGCGGACATTGCTGAGGCTGTTATCAAAGGTGCTCTCCGTGGCGCAAGAGGCAACTCTGGAGTTATTACCTCCCAAATTATTAGAGGTATGTTCTCCGTACTTAAGAAAACGGAAGAGGTGGACGTTAAAACCTTTGCTCAAGCAATTATGACGGGTGCTGAGGTTGCTTACGGCGCAGTTACCGCTCCTAAGGAAGGTACTATGCTTACCGTTATCAGAATGATGGCGGAGCACGCTTCTTCTTGCTACCGTAAACAAAAGGATTTTGAAAGTTTCTTTACGGAAATTATAAATGCAGGAAACAAGGCTGTTGACCTTACTCCCAGTTTATTACCCGTTCTTAAGAAAGCCGGAGTGGTAGACGCAGGTGGTAAAGGACTTATGTTTATCTTTGAGGGTATGAATAAGGCTCTCTTGGGTGAGGTTGTTTCTGCTGAAAGCGTTGTTGGAAGTGTTTCTACGGGTGATACACTTATGGAACACGCCGACATAATGAGTTTAGGCGATATAGAGTTTGCTTATTGTACTGAGTTTTTCATTATTAACCTAAAGAAAAAGACTACGATGGCAGACATTGAAAGATTAAAACAATCTTTAATGGCTATTGGTGATTCGGTTATCGTTATTGGTGACCTTGAGTTTGTAAAAGTTCACGTTCACACTAATAAACCGGGCGTTGCGCTTACTAAAGCCTTAGAACTTGGCGAACTTGATAAACTTAAAATTGAAAATATGTTAGAGCAAAATCGTGCTTTAATGAAGAAGTACGAAGAAGAGAAAAAGGAAATGGGCATGCTTGCTATTTCTGCTGGTGAGGGAATTTCTAACATATTTAAAGATATTATGGTAGATGCGGTTATTGAGGGCGGTCAATCAATGAACCCCTCGGCATCAGATATTGCAGACGCCGTTGCAAGAATAAACGCTGAAAACGTGTTCGTTTTCCCAAACAATAAAAACATTATTCTCGCTGCAGAACAAGCAAAATCATTAGTCGAAAACAAACTTTTACACGTTATACCTACTAAGAATATTCCTCAAGGTTTTGCTGCTGCAATTGCATTTAACCCCGAACTTTCGGTAGACGAAAATAAGGCTAATATGATACACGCACTTGACACCGTTACCGTTGGTCAAGTTACCTATGCGGTTAGAAACACTTCGGTTAGTGGTTTCGATATTAAAGTTGGGGACGTTATTGGTCTTGATAATAAAAAGATTATTGCTTCTGGTAACGACGTTGGGTTGGTTACGATTGACCTTATTGAAAAACTCAGAAGTGATGAAGAGATTATCACTATTTATTACGGGCAAGACGTTAAGGAAAAGGATGCTAACGTAGTAAAACAGATTATTGCTGACAGGTATCCAGATTGTGACGTTGAACTTCACTACGGCGGTCAACCGATTTACTACTACTATATTGCATTAGAATAAGCTTTAAGGGAAGAGAAATCTTCCCTTTTTTACAAGATATGGAACTTTCAAAAATTCGTGGAATAAGTGAAAAAAGAGAAGAAGATTTACTCAAACTTGGCATAAAAGATACTTTTGATATGTCGAGGTTTTTTCCACGCTCTTATCTTGATTTAAGGAGTGTTCAGCCACTTAAATACGCTTACCATAACGACGTTGTGTTGACGGTTGGTAAGGTCGTTTCAGAGCCCATAAAAAGGTATTTTCGCCGTATTGATACGGTAAAGATTTCCTGTGAACAAGAGGGGCTCTTTTTTACTATAACGTGGTTTAACCAAAGTTACGTTGCAAGCAAACTAAAGGTGGGCGAGGAATACCTTTTCTATGGAAGAGTAAGAGTGGAAAACGGCAGTATTTCATTGACAAATCCTTCGTTTGAACTTTTGGATAAGGCTTATAGATTAAAGGGTATCGTTCCTCAATATAAAATTAAGGGAAATCTTAATCAAAAAGTAGTTAGAGATGCTTGTAGATTATCCGTTGATATTGAAAAGCCGAAGAGTATAATACCTTACCCATTGATTAATAAATACGGTCTTTCAGACTTATATTTTGCCTACAGAGAAATTCATAACCCAACGTCGTTTGAAGGGGTGAAAAAAGCATCGGAAAGAATTGCTATTGAAGAATATTTTGCCCTTATTTCTGCCTTTAAGTATATTAAGGGTGGAAGGGAACAAGTTAGAGTTAATAAATATAATGTTAGTTCAACTCAACTCGTGGAGTTTATATCAAAGCGTTTTGAGTTTGAGTTTACTGACGGGCAAAAAAGTGCAGTGAACGAAATTTTTGCCGACCTTACGGGGTGTAAGGTTATGAATAGGCTTATTCAAGGTGACGTTGGAAGTGGAAAAACGGCAGTTTCTTCTTGCGCAGTTTTCATGGCGGTAAAAAGCGGATATCAAGTTGCAATGCTTGCACCTACCGAAGTGTTGGCAAGGCAAAACTATAAAGTTCTTCAAAAAACCTTTCCTGAATATAACGTAGCACTTTTAACGGGTTCATTATCCTCAAAAGAGAAAAAAGAGTTGAAAGAGGGCGTTAAAAATGGGGGGATTAATATTCTTTGTGGTACGCACGCTATATTAGAAAAGGACGTTGAGTTTAAGAATTTATCGCTCTGCATTTGTGATGAACAACAACGTTTTGGCGTTGCTCAAAGGAGTAGTTTGTCAGAAAAAGGTGTTACGGCGGACGTTTTAGTAATGAGTGCAACGCCTATTCCAAGAACTTTGTCACTAATTTTTTACGGTGACCTTGACATTACTACTATTTCCGACAAGCCGAAAAATAGAATACCTATTCAAACGGGTATAGTTCCTACAGAAAAGTATAACGATATGCTTAACTTTATAAATAACGAAGTTAAAAAGGGTAGGCAAGTTTACTTTGTCGCTCCAAAAATCGAGGGGGACGAAGAGGGGGAAATTATATCCGTTACCGAACTTTTTGAAGAACTTAAAAGTAAACTTCCGACCCTTAGAATAGGACTTTTACACGGTAAAATGAAGGAGAAGGAAAAACAAGCCGTTATGACCGCTTTTAAGGAGCGCGAAACGGATATTTTAGTTTCCACTACCGTTATCGAGGTGGGGGTTGACGTTCCAAATGCATCGGTTATAGTTATATACAACGCAGAGCGTTTTGGGCTTTCACAACTTCATCAGTTGAGGGGGAGGGTTGGGCGTTCCGATATAAAAAGTTATTGCTTTTTACTCTCTTCGAAAAAGGAGGGTGAATCGATTGAAAGGCTTAAAATAGTTAGAGATAACGTAGATGGTTTTAAGATTTCCGAATATGATTTTAAATTAAGAGGATCAGGGGATTTTATGGGCGAAAAGCAGAGTGGAAAGTTTATGACTGAACTCGGCAATTTGAACTATGGTACGGAGGCTATTTTTACCGCAAAAAAAATAAGTGACGAGGCGTTTGTTTCAGGTTTGATTAGCGACAATATTAAAAGCGTTGCTTTAGAAAAGTATGCAAAATTAAAAGACGTAATATTAAATTAAAAAAAGCCTTGTGTTCAGGGCTTTTTTGCTATTTATGTATAAAAAAACATTTTACTAATTTTATCAGGTATGATAAAATAAAAAGTAGATTAAATTTGAGGAATAGAAAATGATTGAGTTAAGAAGTGTAAAGAAAATTTACACCACTAAAATTGGAGAAACGGCTGCGCTTGACGGTGTTAGTCTAACTTTCCCAAATAAAGGGCTTATTTTTATAACGGGTAAAAGCGGAAGTGGTAAAACTACAATGCTTAACGTTATTGGTGGTCTTGACGGGTTTGACGACGGTGAAATTATTATTGACGGCAGAAGTTTTAAGGATTTATCTGCAAAAGATTACGATTCCTATCGAAACACCTTTATCGGAGTCGTTTTTCAAGAGTATAATCTACTTCCTGAATACACTGTTGAAAAAAATATTAAAATCGCAACTGAACTTCAAGGGATAGATGCTACTGAAGAGGAGATTGACGTACTTCTTGAGCAAGTGGAAATTTTAGAATACAAAAAAAGACTTCCAAGTCAACTCTCCGGTGGACAAATGCAAAGGGTGGCTATTGCCCGTGCTTTAATTAAAGACCCGCACATTATACTTGCAGACGAACCGACCGGCGCACTTGATTCTAATACCGGCATACAGGTTATTGAAACGTTAAAAAAACTTTCAGAGGAAAAACTTGTTATTATAGTTTCGCACGACCTTGAACTTGCCGAAAAATATGCAGATAGGATTATCTCGCTTAAAGACGGAAAGGTTATTTCAGACCAAACCGTATCGGACGTTGTGGTTGAGGGCGGAATTTACGAGGGGGAAAATTTCTGCGTTAAGTCGGGGGCAAAACTTACTGAAGAAGAAGGTAAAAAACTTATTAAGGCAGTTGAAGACGGTAGGAAGATAGAAATTACCAAAAACCTTAAGATTAGGGAAAAAAGGGCAACGACGGAGGTTAAGGAGTCTATTAAAAAAACCAAAGAGAGAGAACTTGTTTCAAGTAAAATGAAATTTAAGTCGAGCGCATGGCTTGGTCTTAAATCATTAAGTGTAAAACCAGTAAGACTTATTATAACTATTCTACTTGCGGTTATCGCTTTCGGGCTATTTGGGATTATCGACTCTGTTGCAACGTACGATAGACAAAAAATAATTTACTATAATCTTAAACAGTCTGGTTTTAACGCAATAGTTTCTTCTGCAAAATACGTTACGCCTTACGGTGACACGATGAATATGAAGTTTACCGATGAGGCTATTGAGCAAATAAATGCTGATACCGGGTATAAATTTAAGGGTGTTCACTATTTGGACGATAGAGGGGACACTACGGCTAGGGTTGCGGGAAAACACACCATTACAGAACTTGCTGGATATTCTACTGCCGTAAGACAAGCTTATTATCACAAGTTTTTTAACGGACAAATTGAGTTTGATAGTAGTAAAATCTACAAAGAGACTGATGCGGACGGCAACGTAACCGAATATATTACGGAAAACGATTTTAACTATAAGATATTATACGGTACTTTCCCAAATAATAAAGATGCTTACGGCAATATAGATGAGTCAAAAGTAAACCAAGTAGGTATTTCCAGTTATCTTGCCGAGTGTATTTTGCAATATTGTGGACAGAGAGAATTTGGTAAATCAAGAGTTTTTACTATTTCTGACCTAGTAGGTAAGTCGTTTACGTTGGATAATGGTAGAGTTTACACGATAAATTGTATTATCGATTGTGGTGAAATACCTGCTAAATATAATATTTTGAAAAACGACGAAAATGGTAAATATCAAAATGAATTCTTGGCTTTCTTGTATTCGGGAACTTACTTTAATATATTTACAGATACAGGGCATTTTGACTATCACTTAAAAAAATTTAATACCATTAAAACATACCGTATGCCTTCGGGAACGGGGACAATTAAAATTAACGAGATATCAACTACTAAACAAACCAAAAACGAGTGGTATAATATTTCCGATATACCTAATGGGAATTATTTAACCTTTGCAGAATCTTCTACTAAAATTGAAAACGGAGTGGAAGTTAAGGGTAACGTAGAAATAGGTAAAAGGCAAGTTTTGATTGACGCAAAGTATCTTGCGAGCCTATTTTCTATAGAATATGATAAGTTATGGGGTCTTGAAATTAGAGAAGAACTAAATAATTACATTAACGTTATTCTTGATAAGGAAGTTAAAGTTGACAATAATATTATTAAAAAACCGCCTTATACTTTTGCCGAAAAAAGAAGTGCGTTAACTACCTTTATAAGGACATTGGAAAATTATAAATTGCCAGATGGTATTACCGGTAGTTTGTTAGGACAAACTATAACGCACAAAAAGGCAACTATTGAGCAAACGTTTGAGAGTTATCCAAATAAAGACACCGTTTCTTTTGATATAGTTGGCGTATACTTTGGTGTTAATACCGACGTAACGCCGAGCAACTGGATTTTAGCAGTTAGACAAGCGGATATGGAGGACTTTAGTATTTATCCCGAGCAAGGATTTTACACGAGAATCGTTACTCCGGTAATTTCATCTTCCTATGCAAGAAGTCAGCTTGCTAAAATGATGTGTAGAGAAGAGGGCGTCGTTTTTGACTGGTATAATAATACCGTTATCTCTATGCTTGAAACGTTCAAGGAACAAATTGAACCTTTCTTTAGATTATTCTTCTATTTAGACCTTGTTATTGCGATATTCGCGGTGTTTATGCTTACAAACTACATTTCCACGAGTATCATTCAAAAAAAGCAGACGATAGGTATTTTAAGAGCGCTTGGCTCTGGTGGAAAGGATATCTTTATAATATTCATTATTGAAAGTTTGCTAATTGCCGTCATTAACGGTATATTTGCAGCGGTGTTTGGGTTCTTGGGGTGCATATTCGTTAATACCTTCGTTAGAAGCCAAATGATGATTAACGTAAGCTTTGCAATTTTTGAACTTCGCCAAATATTGATAATATTCTTTTCAAGCGTAATCACGGCTATTCTCGCTTCGCTTATTCCGATTATTAGAATTTGCAAGCGTAAGCCTGTTGAACTTATTAGAAAGAGTTACTAAAGAAAAATCCTTGAGGAGGTTTAATCTTCAAGGATTTTTTAAGAAAAAAGTCGTATAATTTTTTATATTCGTATATTTATTAAGGAGAAAAAATGAAACAATTTAAGACGGAATCAAAAAGAATTCTTGATTTAATGATTAATTCAATTTACACAAATAAAGAAATATTCTTAAGAGAACTAATTTCAAACGCTTCTGACGCTATTGATAAGTTAAAGTTTATTTCATTAACGGATACTTCTATAAATTCCGATTTTGAGATTATTCTTTCAGTTAGTAAGGAGGATAAAACGCTTACTATTGAAGATAACGGCATAGGTATGGACGAAAAGACTTTGGAAAAGAATTTAGGTACTATTGCTGAGTCTGGCACTTTGGCGTTTAAGAAGGAAAATGCCGAAAAGGAAAGTGAACTTATTGGTCAGTTTGGCGTTGGTTTTTATTCTGCATTTATGGTTGCGGATAAAATCGAGGTGTATTCAAAGGCATATAATAGTGACGAGGCTTTTAAGTGGGAAAGTAAGGGGGTAGAGGGTTATCAAATTACTAAAACACAAAAAGATGGCGTGGGCACTAAGATTGTTTTAACCCTAAAAGAAGATACTGAAGATTATAAATATTCAGAATATTTAGAAGAATATAAACTAACCTCTTTAGTAAAAAGATATTCCGATTATATTAGATATCCTATCAAGTTAGGGGAGAATACGTTAAACGGTATGATACCCCTCTGGAAAAAGAAAAAAGTAGAAGTTAGTGATGAAGAACTAAATTCCTTTTATAAGAGTGAATTTCACGATTTCGTTGACCCGTTAAAGGGGATTTTTGCAAAGATTGAGGGTGTGGTTACCTACGATACGTTATTATATTTCCCTGCAAAAGCACCCCTTGATTATTATTCAAAGGACTATAAAAAGGGACTAAAACTCTATTGTAACGGCGTTATGATAATGGAAAAGTGTGAAGAACTTATTCCCGATTATTTAGGCTTTGTTAGAGGCGTGGTAGATTCTGCCGATTTAAGCCTTAACATTTCAAGGGAAATTCTTCAACAAGATAGACAAGTTAAGGCTATTGCAAATAGCATTGAAAAGAAGATTTTAGCAGAACTTAAAAAACTTCAAGAAGAAGAGAGGGAAACTTACGAAAAACTCTTTAGTGAGTTTGGATTATCTTTTAAGTTTGGTGTTTACGCTGGTTTTGGTATGAACAAAGATAAACTCAAGGATTATTTAATGTTCTATTCTGCTAAAAATGAAAAGTTAGTTACCCTTGCAGAATACGTTAAGCAAATGGTAGAAGGACAAGAGGAAATTTATTATGCTTGCGGTGAAAACTACGAAAAGATAGCAAAACTTCCCCAAATTGAAAAGGCTAAAGAAAAGGGATACGACATATTATATTTCAAAGACGGTGTAGACGAATTCCTTGCTAAAATTTTAATAGAATACGAGGGTAAAAAGTTTAAGTCCGTTGCAGAAGCCGACTTTAGTTTAGATTCGGTAGGGGAAAAAGAGGAACTTGATAAAAAAAGTGAAGAGGTAAAGTCTTTGCTTGATGCAATTAAGGAAGATTTAGGGGACAAAATTAAGGAAGTTAGACTAACTGCAAACTTAAAAACTTACCCTGTATGTTTAATTTCTGCGGGCGATGTTTCTATTGAAATGGAAAAAGTTTTTAATTCTATGCCCAACGCTGACGGAAAAATTAAAGCGGAAAAGATTTTAGAGATAAGTGTTAATCACCCTATATTAGAAACCTTAAAGAAAGTATTTAATGAAGATAGAGAAAAACTCAAAAACTATTCTACCGTTTTATACGAACAAGCAAGATTATTAGAGGGGCTTTCTACTGAAAATACTCAAGAATTCGTTCTTGCAATTTCTTCAATAATTTCCTAAAAAAGCCAAAAAATATCAAAAGTAACGAATTTTTTATTACTCTATAAATGGTAAAATTAAAATATAGTTTAACAAATTTTTAAGGAGCATAAATGCTTAGATTAAAGGATATCACAAAAAACTATAAAGTTGCCGGTGGCGAAATAAAAGTATTAAAAGGTCTTAATATAAACTTTCGTAAAAACGAATTCGTTTCTATCTTAGGTCCGTCTGGATGCGGAAAAACTACCACTCTTAATATTGTTGGTGGGTTAGATAAGTACACTTCCGGTGATTTGATTGTTTCTGGAAAATCTACTAAAAACTTTAACGATAGAGATTGGGACGTTTATCGTAATCACAGAATAGGTTTTATATTCCAAAGTTACAACCTAATTCCTCACCAAACTGTTTTAGGTAACGTAGAACTTGCCTTAACAATTTCAGGCGTCGGTAAAGAAGAGCGTACCAAAAGGGCTATAAACGCACTTGATAAAGTAGGGCTTCAGGGTGAATACTATAAACGTCCAAACCAACTTTCTGGCGGTCAATGTCAAAGAGTTGCTATTGCAAGGGCGTTAGTTAACGAGCCTGATATTTTGCTTGCGGACGAACCTACTGGAGCGTTAGATAGTAAAACGAGCGTTCAAATTATGGACCTTATTAAGGAAATTAGTAAGGATAAATTGGTTATAATGGTAACGCATAATGCTGATATTGCCGAAAAATATTCAACGAGAATTATTCGTCTTGTCGATGGTGAAGTTACTGAAGATACTAACCCTTATTCAGAAGAGGAAGAAATAAAGGAAATTCAAAAAGTTTCAAAGGGGTCGGAAAAAAGGCAGAAAGCCAAGATGAGCCTTTGGACTGCATTTAAGCTTTCCGCAAGAAATCTTTTTACAAAGAGGGGGAGAACTGCTTTAACATCTATTGCAGGTTCTATAGGTATTATAGGTATATCGGCAGTGCTTGCCGTTTCTACCGGCGTTAGAGCATTTATCAATAATATGCAAGACGATATGCTCTCAGGTAATCCTATTGTTATTGAGGAAACGGGGTACGATTTTTCTGCTATTACCAATGCTATGGAAATGCAAGATGCCGTGGAAATGGTTAAAGAAAAAGGTTACGTTAACGTTGACTCTATGCTTGAGTATTTAGCAAAGCAATATGAAACGCTAAACACCTTTATTAATACTAACGAAATTACTCAAGATTACGTTGACTACGTTTCTAATATGCCAAAAGAGTATGGAACGATAGGTATAGATTACGGTATTGATATTACTAACAATATTTATACCGATTACGTAGTTAATTCTTCTATTAAGGATAATCTATCTTTATCTGCTATAAGGTCGGTATACACGAGCATAATGCAACAAACTCAATTTAAGGAACAATCGTCGTTAATTGCCTCCCTTTCCGAAACTTTTATGCAGTCTATTCCCGATAGCGAATATATTTTATCGCAATACGATTTAGTTGACGGGGGTAGGGTTGCTACAGAAAAGAACGAGGTTATGATTGTCATTAATAAGGACCAAGCGCTTACCGATTTAACCTTGGCTCAATTAGGGTATTATACTCAAGAGGAGTTTTTGGAACTAATTTACGCTGTTGATGACGATGATACGAATAACCCTGAAAACAAAAAGGAAAGATTTTCCTTTGACGAGTTAAAGGAAAAAACATTTGCTTGGTATTCTAACGACGTAGTTTTCAACGAAAATGCGTCAAACCCTGGGAATATGATGATGAATATTCCCTTCACTTATAACGACAGTTCTTCTGAATTTACCCTTGCCACTGACGAAAATAATAAGATTGAATTAGAGGTGGTTGGTATTTTAATGCCAAAAGAAGGGCTAAATTTCGGTTGCTTAAGTGCAGGTATGTATTATACCGAAGAGTTAACTAAACACCTTCTTCAAAGCAACTTAAATAGTAAGGTCGTTGAATATATGGGTAGAGAGGGTAATGAAATTGATTCCTATGGTGGTAGGGTGGTAAACGGTGTTGCTCAAACGGTGTTTGGTAGCCCAATGATTACCTACGATTATACCTACTATTACGAAGATTACGAAACCCCCTTATCGTCCCAAGGAGTAGTTGGTTCTCTTAACGTGATGTCCGGCTTAATGGCTGGTATGGGTAGTTTAGGAGGAGGGGCATCTTCGAGTGGTGATATATATAGTTTATCTATGCGTGAACTTGGCGGAAACGACGTTGCCGAGTCGATAAAAATATATCCCAAAGATTTTGACACTAAGGATTTGGTTACTGATTATTTAGATGGTTGGAACGACGAAATTGACGTTCAAGTTGGTGACAAGGTCATTTCATTTGAGGACAGAACGGAAATAACGTACACAGATACGCTATCTTTAGTAATTTCTATGATTAACACTATGATTGACGTAGTTACCATTGCCCTAATTGCATTTACTTCGCTATCCCTCGTAGTTTCTTCCGTTATGATTGCAATTATTACCTACGTTTCCGTTGTGGAAAGGATAAAAGAGATTGGCGTTATTCGTTCGCTTGGAGGAAGAAAAAGGGATGTATCTAACTTATTTAATGCAGAAACGCTTATTCTGGGTTTGGCGTCTGGATTGTTTGGTGTAGGCGTAACGTACGTTATATCTATCATTGCAAACGTTATAGTAAAGGCGGCGGCGGGTTTTTCCATTATGATATTGCCGTTATCAACTGCGCTTATAATGATCGCTTTAAGCGTTGGTTTAACAGTTTTAGCGGGTATTATTCCTTCAAAAAAGGCCGCTCATCAAGACCCTGTTGTTGCATTAAGAACGGAATAAATAGTAATTAAAATAAACGCTCCTATTTGGAGCGTTTTTAGTTATAAAAAATAAAATATTACACAAACTTTTTAATAAATGAAAAACAAAAAAAGCGTATTGCTTTTAACCTTATTACTTATATTATGCGTTTACGTTAATAGTATAATCTCCGTTAGCGCAAGTATGCCTTTTTACGGCTTAAAACCTAAGGACATAGTATTGCGCTCTGAGTTTTATACAACCTATTCTTCTTCTAATGAAGAAAGAAAGCACAATATTTATTTGGCCTCTACGTCGCTTAATAATACTTTAGTAGACGTGGGCGGTGAATTTTCCTTTAATAAAACGGTTGGGGAAAGAACATTAAAAAGGGGATATAAAAAGGCAAAAATCATTTTTAACGGCAACTTTATAGAGGGCGTTGGTGGAGGAGTATGTCAAGTTTCAACCACGTTATATAACGCTCTTTTGCTTAGTGGGTTGAAAATTACCGAATATCACCCGCACTCACTTGCCGTTTCTTACGTTGCGCCCTCCTTTGACGCAATGGTTAATTCCGGCACTTCCGATTTGAGATTTGTTAATAACACCGATAATCCCATAATAATTAAAACGGTTGCAGATGGAAAAAGATTAACTGTTCAAATATACGGTGAAGAAAATCAATTTACCTATGAAAGATTAAGTATAACTACTGAGGAAATTCTTGCCCCAAAAGAAAAAATAGTAATTGACGAAAAGGGCGAATACCCCGAACTATTAGAAGGGGAGAAAAAAACAATAACGTACAGCAAAAATGGGTTAAAGAGTACTGCCTACATTATAAAAAAGCAAAATGGTAAGACGGTTAAAATTATAAAACTAAGAGATGATAAATATAATCCTATAACGGGATTAATAGTCATAGGTAAACAAAAAGCAGTTATTAATGAATAACTGCTTTAACTATTTTATTCGGATAAAATTGCGTTAAGTTGTTGCATTAACTCTTCGCTAGGGGTGGGGATTGACTCAAAGGGAAAGGGTATACCCATTTTTTTATATTTTACCTCGCAAATCTTCTTAAAAGGCAAAAGTTCAATTTTATCTACCGAGGGGAATTGTTTAACAAGTTCTCTTAGTTTAGTAACACTCTCTACGTCGCTATTTATCGTTGGTATAATAACTTGTCTAACGGTTATCGGAATATTTAACCCGTTTGCATAGGTTAAAAATTCTATAACGTTATCTAATTTACAACCTACGTGCGTTATATACCTTTCGTTATCGACGTATTTGATGTCAAGTAAAATTCTGTCGGTAACTTGTAGTAAACTTTTTACGTCGTTATTTAAGATTGAACCTGAAGTGTCAAGGCAAGTATTTATTCCTTTTTCTTTAGAGAGTAAAAATAATTGTCGTACAAACTTTGCCCAAAGCAACGGTTCTCCGCCAGAAACGGTTATACCTCCGTTATCCTTAAAATAACTCTTAAATCTTTCCGCTTTTGAAACTACTTCTTTTGCCGAATATTCTTCTCCGCCGTTTATATCCCACGTGTCAGGGTTATGACAACACCCACAACGCAAATTACAACCTTGCATAAAAACGACAAATCTAATACCCGGTCCGTCAACAGTTCCAAGACTTTGAAAGGAGTGTATTCTACCTTTAATTTCCTTCATTTATAAACTCTCGTGGAAAGTTCTTGAAATAACTTCCTTTTGTTGTTCTTTAGATAACTTGTTAAAGTTTACGGCATATCCCGAAACTCGTATTGTAAGGTTAGGGTATTCTTCTGGATTTTCGTATGCTTTAATAAGTGTTTCTCTATTTAATACGTTCACGTTTAAATGATGTGCGCCTTTTTCAAAATAACCGTCTAATATGGAAACCAAATTTTCTATCCGCTCTTCGTTTGTGCGACCAAGTGCCTCTGGAGAAATTGAAAAGGTGTTGGAAATTCCGTCCCTACAATCTTTATAATCTATTTTTGCAACCGAGTTAAGTGATGCAAGCGCACCGTTTTCCTCTCTATTGTGCATGGGGTTTGCCCCAGGTGCAAAGGGTTCACCCGCTTTTCTACCATCAGGGGTTGCACCCGTATGTTTTCCGTAGGTAACGTTACTAGTAATAGTTAAAACGGAAAGAGTGTGAATTGCATTTTTATAAGTGGGAGTTTTTCTAAGTTCACTTATAACCTTTTTTGTAATATCCGTGGCAAAAATATCAACTCTATCGTCGTCATTGCCAAATTTTGGGAAACTACCAATCGTCTTAAAGTCTATTACAAATCCATTATCATCGAAAATAGGGGAAACGTTTGCATATTTTATTGCACTAAAAGAATCGGCAACAACGGAAAGCCCTGCAATACCGAACGCCATAAATCTACCTACGTCAGTATCGTGTAGTGCCATTTGCGTCTTTTCATACGCATATTTATCGTGCATGTAATGTATAACGTTCATAGTGTTAACGTAGAGGTTAGAAAGCCATGCAAGATAAATCTCAAAACGCTCCATCGTGTTTTCAAAATTGAAATTTTCAGCAGAAAGTGCGGGCATTTGTGGGCCGATATGAACACCACTCGTAACGTCGTAGCCACCGTTAATTGCTATAAGTAAAAGTTTTGCCAAGTTGCATCTCGCTCCGAAAAATTGCATTTGTTTTCCTATTTTCATTGCGGAAACACAACAAGCAATGGCGTAATCGTCACCGTATAGCGGGCGCATAACGTCGTCGTTTTCATATTGAATTGAATCGGTGTCAGCAGAAACCTTAGCACAGAATTTTTTAAAGTTTTCAGGTAAATTTTGTGCCCATAGAACGGTAAGGTTTGGTTCTGGGGAAGAACCTAAGGTATAGAGAGTATTGAGCATACGGAAAGTTGTTTTGCTAACTAACGTTTTGCCATTTTCACTCATACCGCCAAGAGCCTCCGTTATCCACATAGGGTCACCGCCGAAGAGTTCGTTGTATTCGGGCGTTCTTAAATGTCTTGACATTCTTAATTTCATTACGAAATCATCAATGATTTCTTGTGCGCCTTCTTCCGTTAATATTCCAAGGTTAATATCTCGTTCAATATAGATATCGAAAAAGGTGCTTACTCTACCTAAACTCATTGCTGCACCATTTTGCTCTTTTATTGCACCGAGGTAGGCAAAATAAGTCCATTGAACGGCTTCTTTTGCGTTTTTTGCCGGTTCGCTTATATCGTATCCGTAGGATAGAGCCATATCTTTAAGATAGCCTAAAAAAGTTATTTGTTGAAACAACTCTTCGTCAAGCCTAATCGTATCAGCATCAAAGTTTTTCTTAGAAAGTTCTTTTTTATCCTTTTTCTTTTCTTCGATAAGTTTATTAACACCGTATAATGCTACACGGCGGTAATCACCTATAATTCTACCTCTGCCGTAAGCGTCGGGAAGTCCCGTTATAACGTGACATTTTCTTGCAAGGCGCATTTCGTCCGTATATGCACGGTAAACACCGTCGTTATGCGTGGTACGGTAACGAAATTCCTCTTGTACTTTTTCACTTAAGGTGTAGCCGTATGCCTCGCACGCCTGCTTAACCATTCTCATACCACCAAAGGGGTTTACACCTCTTTTTAAGGGAGCGTCCGTTTGAAGTCCAACAATAATCTCATTGTCTTTGTCAAGATATCCGGGAGCATAATTTTTTAGTGAGGAAACAGTAGTGGTGTCAACGTCAAGCACACCGCCTTTTTTACGTTCTAATGCAAAAAGTGATTGAAGTTTTTGCATTAAATTTTTCGTCCTTTTAGTTGCGCCTTTTAGAAAATTTGCATTTCCGTGATAAGGGGAATAGTTGTCTTGAATAAAATCCCTAACACTTATCTTTTCTTTCCAAACATTTCCGTTGAAACCAATCCAGTTTTTATGTTCCATAAATACTCCTTATCCTAAATTAGTAAATAAAAAGGGCAGTTCAATCTTAAAAAATTGAACTGCCCAGACGGTCGGCAAAATTTTCACACGTTCCCTTGCGGTTAATCCGCTAAATTCCGTCAGTTGCGTGCTACGTTCATATTATAACACCAACGTAATCATTTTGTCAACGGATTATAAATAAAGTTAGCAAAAACCTTTTTGTATTTATATAATTTAACTTCGACTAATGTCACAATCAAATTATATAAAAACAGTCAATTAAGATTAGATTTCCCCTTTTTTATTGACTTTTCAGTGCTAAAATGGTATAATAAATAAAGCGAAAACAAAACGTTAGGCTGTTTAGTTTGGCATTTATTAAAAATTTTGTTTGAGGGGGAAAGTATGAAAAAGAAATTAACTATTTCGCAAAAGTTAAGGAAAAGGAAGTATCGTCCTGCACCTAAATTTATTGCTGGCTTATATAAATTTTTAATGGTTGACATTATAGGGCGTAAGTATAAACCTAAATTTCACATTATTGATAGTGTTAAGGATTGTGATGGACCTTGTTTTGTAATTTTTAACCACTTATCAAGAATTGACCATATGTACGTAAGTGGTGCTTGTGCGCCAAGGGTTACCAATATGGTTGCTGGTTGTAGCGAATTTTATCGTAAAAAGTTTTCCTTTATATTTTGGCTTGACAAAGTTATTCCTAAAAAGAATTATTCGCCAGATAACGTAACTATTAAAGGAATTAGTGAAGTAATTAAAAAGGGCGGTTGCGTTACTTTTTCTCCAGAGGGCTTAGCGAGTGACTACGGTGGAAACAAGCCGATAGTTCCGGGGACAAGTAAAATGTTTAAGCATTTTAAAGTTCCTGTATACCTTTGCTATCTTGAGGGGCAGTATTTACAAAACACCAAAGTTTGTTTGGACGAAAGGTTTGGTGAAACGCACGCAACTATGTCTTTATTATTCTCTAAAGAGGACGTTGAAAGGCTTTCTGTAGAGGAAATGGATGACATTATAAATGAGAAATTCCGCCGTAACGAATACGCTTGGAATAAAGAAAAAAAGATTAAATGGGATACTAAAGGCAGAATTTGTCACCGTTTAGAAGATTTCTGTTATAAATGCCCTAAGTGTGGCAAAGAATTTACAATGAAAGGGGAAGGTGATAAAATCACTTGTTCTCACTGTGGCAACGGCGCAACTATGGATGATTACTATCAATTCCACCCCTATGAAAATGCCGTTATTCCCGAATCTCCTTTTGACTGGGTAGAACAGGAAAGAAGAGATATTATTAAAGAAATTCGTGAAAACCCCGATTATTATTTTGAGGACGAGTGTCAAATAGGTAATTTAGACGAATATAAACTGTTAAAGAAGAATAAAACAAGTTTTATCGTTGGAGAGGGGAAAATTAGGGTTGACCATAAAGGTATGCATTATAAAGGCACGAGAAATGGTGAGCCTTACGAGTTTAGTGTAGACTATAAAAATTTATACACATTAATCACCGAGGTAGATTCAAGTTTCTTTAACTTCTACTTAAAAGGCGAATATTTTGATATATTCCCCAAACATCAAACTGTTGGAAAATTCTCTCTTCTTGTTGAAGAAATGCACCGTTATCACGTTAATCACTATAAGAATTTCAAGTGGAACGAACATTATTACGATGGTTTAGAATTAGGAATAGACTTAAAAAAGGACGAATAAAGAAAAAGGGACACCCAAAAGGTGTCCTTTAATATTTGCGGAGAAAATGGTGATTGCGTTTGAACTTTTATAATATAACTTATATTTTTATTGCAAAATGGATATGAATATGATATAATGATTGTGCCAAACAAAATCGAATAATTTTAGTGCAAGAAAGTCTTTTTATTTTTAAAAGGCAAGTTTTTGTTATATATTACATATTGAATTTGATAAAATGCAAATTCCTTGGTGGTAATATATAGCAACTTTCTTGCTTTACACCGATTTTGTTTGGCGACAATCGGAGTTTGCGTTTTTAGTGCGACAACTTTGGTTGTCGCACTTTTTTATTTTATCAAATTTTAGGAGGCTTTTATGAAAAAACTTTTGATGACAGTATTAACATTAACTTTAGCTTTGTGTTCAATAATAGGCTTAACAGCTTGTGGGCACGAACACGAGCATGAATTGCAATCATCTTCTACAATGCATTGGTATAAGTGTGAGTGTGGGGATACCTATGGTTATGACGCACATATAGGTGGAGTAGCAACTTGCAAGGAAAGAACAAAATGCTCAACCTGTGGTGTAGAGTATGGAGAGTTAGGAGAGCATACAGGTGGAAGTCCAACTTGCAAGGAAAGAGCAAAATGCTCAACTTGTAATGAAGAGTATGGTGAAATTGCTCCACACAATTACGTTGATGCTGTGTGTGAATGGTGTCAAAAAGAGCAAAAAATAAGTTTTAATACTCTAACTGTTAATAGAGATAAAGTTTACGGAAAAGTTAGTAATAGTATTTTAGAATTTTCATTTGTAAACGAAATTTCTATAAACGGAGCAAGTGATTATATCGTTTCATATGATAAGTATTTAAGTCAATCGGTGGAAACAAAAATTGTTCCTTTAAGTGAGGGTGATAATATAATATACGTGGCAGAGAAAACGGAAGGACAAATTGGCGATATATACGAAATAACTATTCGTCGTAGACCAATGTATACCGTTTCGTTTAACACGGCTAATGGAAGTGTTGTTCAAAGCCAAAGTATAGAAGAAGATTATTTTGCAACTATCCCAGCAAATCCAGAGAGATTGGGCTATGTTTTTAAAGAATGGGACTATGATTTTAACAAGCCTATTACAAAAAACACTATAATAACTGCAAATTGGACGGCAAATACCAACACACCATATAAGGTGGAATACTATTTGCAAAATCTTGAAAACGACAATTATACAAAACAAGAAACGGAAAATAAAACGGGCACAACCGATACTATTGCAAATGCAGAAATTAAAACTTTTGCTCATTTTACGCACAAAGCAAGTTCAACGGATAGTGGAAATATTGCTCCAAACGGCTCAACCGTGTTAAAGGTATATTACACGAGAGATAAATATACCGTTACTTTTGATGGAAATGGTGGAAATCTTGCAAGTGGTAAATCAAGTCAAACAGTAAAATATGGCGGTAGTGTAACTCCACCTACTTTTAATAGAACAGGTTATACGTTTACAGGTTATGATAAAACTAACTATAGTAATATTAGTGAAAGTTTTACTGTAACTGCACAATGGAAAATCAATCAATATACTTTAACTATTATATTTGGAAATGGTACGGCAAATAAGGTTATAAAGCAAGATTATAACACTGTAATAAATTATGAGTTGCCCTCCGATTTAAAAAGAGATGGTTACACATTTAATGGTTGGGATAAAACTATACCTACAAAAATGCCTGCAGAAGATAAAACGATAACTGCAAAATGGCTTGCAATATTTAATATCAGTGGAAATTCAGTAACAGGATTAACTTCTCACGGCAAAACCTTATCTCAAATTACAATACCAAATGCAATAGATGGCGTTAGTATTACAAGTATAGGTAAAGAGGCGTGCTATTATTGCAATAAATTAACAAGCGTTGTAATAGGAGATAACGTAACAAGTATAGGTAATTATGCGTTCAGAGATTGCCGCTCATTAACAAGCGTAAAAATAGGAGATAACGTAACAAGTATAGGTAATTACGCGTTCTATTATTGCAATAAATTAACAAGCGTTGTAATAGGAGATAGTGTAACAAGTATAGGTGGTGGTGCGTTCGAACGTTGCTCTTCGTTAACAAGCGTAGTAATACCAGATAGCGTAACAAGTATAGGTAATTATGCGTTCAGATATTGCAATAGACTTGTAGAAGTATATAACAAATCTACCTTAAATATAGTAGCAGGAAGAGTAGATAATGGATACGTTGGTTGTTATGCATTAGCAGTATATACCGAGCCATATACAAGTAAAGTTTCAATTAACAACAATGGATATATAATCTACACGGATGGAACAGAAAAGATATTAGTAGGATATTTAGGAGAAGAAACTGAATTAGTTTTACCTAATAATATAACTGCAATAAATAAATATGCGTTCTATTATTGCGATTCATTAACAAGCGTAGTAATACCAGATAGCGTAGAGAGTATAGGTGCAGACGCGTTTTTTGACTGCCACTCATTAACAAGCGTAGAAATACCCGATAGCGTAACAAGTATAGGTGGTGGTGCGTTCGCTGATTGCCACTCATTAACAAGCATTAAATATCGTGGGACTCAATCGCAATGGGGGGCAATTAATAAAGGAGAGTATTGGAATTACGATACAGGAAACTATACTATTACTTACAATTACACGGGAAACTAAAATATAAAAAATCAACAAAAGAAAAGGAGAAAATATTATGCCTGTAAAAATTATTAACAACTTAATGAGTGATTTGAAGAATGGGGCTGTATCTATTTACATAAATAGAGATAGAAAAGATGTTTTTGTCAGAGATATAATAAATAATACAATACACTATGATACAAAGAATACATTAAAAATTAGTGATTTTTGTGATACGTTTACACATTATAAGGGAAAGGGTTGGGTCACTACAAATGACCTAAAAAAAGATTTTCCAAAAATTTATGGACAAACTCCCTGTAATGCTACACTTTTTGTTATGTTAATAAAAAAATATTATCCTTCTTCAATATTGTTAGGAATGGGTAGAAAGGGGTCTCCATACAAAATAGAATATAAGTAAATTTGGCACAAAATTAAGCAAAACAGCAGACTTTAAATCTGCCGTTTTGTTTTTCTATTTGTTTCGTACAAAATCAAAGAATATCCCTTCGTTTTTTTTAATGAAAAAATATTTTATTATGGTAATAGAAAAAGCGACTCTATTTGGGCTCAAATAGAATCTCTCTTGGCGGAGAAAATGGGATTTGCTCCGTTTCGCTAAAAGCGTTTGCACGCTTTTGTAAAAACAAATTTTTACATATCCTAAACGGATATACGCTCACTATCACGCCTGGGTAGCAAAAGGTAGGTGACTACCTTTTGTCGGCAACTAATTCTGTTTGCTCCCACTTTTAAGTTGCCGATACCTACCCGTTCAAAACCCATATATACTTACGTAAACAAAAAAACTAAACCAAAAATGGTTTAGTTTTTATGTGGCGGAGAAAATGGGATTTGAACCCATGCTACGCTATAAACGTACTACTCCCTTAGCAGGGGAGCCCCTTGAGCCACTTGGGTATTTCTCCATATTGCTTAAGTTTTAATAATATTTAAGTTGTTTTTTTATGCTCCACTGCTAAGGGTTCCCGAAGCAGGGGGGCGACGCGTTAAGCAAAGCGTCCAGTGGACGGTTTGTAGCCAAAGCCGTGAACAAGCTTTGCTTGGAGCCGGCACCTTGGTGACCTTGAGCCACCCAAAGTATTTCTCCATATTGCTTAAGTTGTATTTTATTAACTTTTACTTACGATATGTTAACATAATTTTATATATTTGTCAAACGATTTCTTATATACTCTAAGGGATTTTGTTAAAAATATTAGTTTTAATAATTCCTTTCTTTATTGTAGTATTGATTAACTTAAAAATTTATGCTATAATTTATAAGAATTTATTGATTTTTTACGTAGGAAAGGGTTTATGCTTAAAGTAAAAAAAGCTTCGGAATTAATGTGGCTATTTGGAACGATTTTCGTTGCGCTTGGCGTTTCAATCTGTTCTAAAGCCGATTTAGGCGTTTCTATGATTGCTGCGCCCGCTTTCGTGCTGTCGGAGGCGTTATCTAAGGTGTGGAGTGGTTTTAGTGTTGGAGTCGTTGAGTATATTTTCCAAGGCGTGCTACTTTTAGTATTATGCGTTTTAATAAAAAAATTTCATTGGAAATATTTACTTGCGTTTGTCGTTGCGGTAATTTACGGTTATACGCTTGATTTATTCCTTTTCCTTTTAAGAAACGTTTCATTTAGTCAAGTTTATTTACGTTATATTATGTTAATCGTTGGCGATTGTTTTACCGCTTTTGGTGTTGCTTGTTTTTTTAGAACTTATATGCCATTACAGGTGTACGAGTTGTTTGTTTCTGAAAGTTCAAAATCCTTTAATGCAAATATAAATAAAATTAAGTATATTTTTGACGGAGTATTGCTCGTTGTATCAATAATATTAGCATTTACGTTGTTTGGTGACGTTAAAACGTTTGATTGGTCAACTATTTGGTTTTCTTCTTTTCATTGTATAGGGCTTGGAACTATTATTACGACTATAATAAATTCTCCTATTATAACATTTATGGGAAAGGTTATTGATAAAACCTTTGTTAACGAGCCTTTGTTTCCAAAACTAAAAAATATATTAGATTAGTTTAAGGTAAAATATGAGTGAATTATATTTAAGAAAACTTGCACTTTCCGATAAGCAAGAATTTACAAGTTTTCTCACTGAACTTGTTTTAGAAAGTGGAGCAACTAAAGGCGTATCTCTCGAGGACGGATTATCCTTTGAGGCACTTTTAGAATATTACGATAAAAGCGAAAAAATCTCTTTTAATAATTACGAGCAAAAGGAGTTTCCCTTTAAACAATATATATTAATAAGGGAAAAGGATAAAAAAATTGTTGGAACGGTAAATATTAGACCGCACCTTACAAGAGAGTTAAGTGATAATTTTGAGGGGAATATAGGTTACTCTGTCCGCCCGTCTGAAAGGGGAAAGGGTTACGGCAAAATGGCGTTAGAACTTGCTTTAACGGAGTTTTTTAACGTAAACGATATTGACGACGTAATAATTTGCTGTTACAAAGAAAATCTTCCCTCAAGAAAGATTATAGAAAAACATGGCGGAGTACTTATTGAAGAATGCAAGGGCATATTATCTCCCCAAAAATATCTTATTAAACGAAAAGGATAAAATTAAAACGTTAAACGCAAATGAAAAGAGAAAAATTACAAAGCAATTACAAAATTAACATAAATACGTATACTTTAATTTGGACGTTGCTACTATTAGTAGCCGTTCCTTTTGCTTACCTTTACACTAAGGAAGACGTACTATATAATTTTTACCTAATACTTATATCCCCATCAAAACTTGTTACCGACTACTTTAATCTTGGAGGGTTGTCTGCCTCTTTTTTAAACGCTGGGATTTGTGGGCTATTTTGCAATCTTATGATTTGCATATTTAAGGCTAAACCGAAATCTTCTATACTTGCAGGTTATTTTTTGGTGGTTGCGCATTGTTTTTACGGCTTAAACTTGGTGAATATGCTTCCTCCCTTTTTCGGCATTATTATATATTGTTTAATACGTAAAAAGAAAATTGCAGAACATTTACATATAGCAATGTTCTCAACTGCTCTTGCACCCTTTATAAGCGATTTTCTATTTAGATACACTCTTCCAGAAGGCGGTTTCGTTTTTGGAAGCGTTAATATTACCGTGTGGGGGATATTGCTTGCAATAGGTTTTTCAATTATTTCCGCTTTTATTATTCCTGCAATAATTCCCGGAACGGAAAAAATGTATAAGGGGTATAATCTATTTAAGGCGGGACTTGCAATAGGATTTTTTGGAACTTTTGCACACGCTCTATTCTACGACACCTTGGGAATAACTTCACCAGATGCTATTATTAGAGATAACCCTATATATAATAATGCGGGCAATTCTTATCCGCTTTTCGTTATTATCTTCTTTGCAGTTGTTTTCTTAATAACTTTGATAATAGGTTATTTGGGTAACGGGAAAACGCTAAAAGGGTATGCCTCAATTTGGAAATGTGACGGCTGGAAGGACGATTTTAACGAATTATTTGGACCTTATTTAACCTTTATTAATATAGGTATATATGGTTTTACAATGCTTGTATTCCAAACGTTAGTTTTTGCAGTTGCTAAAGGTGCTGGGTTTACCGGCCCTACCACGGGTATTATTATTGCCTCAATAACATTTACTGCATGTGGACAAACGGTTAGAAACGTGTGGCCAATTGCGTTAGGTTATATTATTATAGTGTCTATATCTACCTTAATATGTACAGCGTTAAATATGCCGATTGTATGGATTACTTCCTCACAAGTGTACATAAACGGCTTTGCTTTTGCTACAGGACTATGTCCATTTTCTGGGCGATACGGATGGAAAACGGGAACTGTTGCAGGTATGATTTGCGCAGTTTTGTGTATGGTTACCTTAAACATGCACGACGGATTCGTTCTTTATAACGGTGGACTTACTGCTGGCCTTACGGCAATGATTTTACTTCCCATTTTAGAGTTTTACAACGCTAAAACGAAAGAGGGTAGACTGTAATTCATAACTAATATAATTTTCAAGAAAGGCTCGATTACGAGTCTTTTTTTTGTGTTAAAAACCCATTGATTAATCATTTTGCTTTAGGTGTTATATAAAAATAGTTATAACATCAAAAAAAATATAATAAAACAGTAATAATGTTGGTTAAAATTCTTGACTTTGATCTAAGTTACTTAATATAATTATAACGAGAAAAAAAAGGAGTCATATTATGCTTGAATTTTCAAATAAAACAAATTTACTCGAGCAAAAGAATTATTACTATTCATTGCAAGACGTTCCAAATCCTAATTTATATAGAGATTTATTTAATTATGAAGAAATTCCAAAAATTTCGTTTAACCATCGTCGTGTACCTATAAATATGCCAAAAGAAATTTGGATAACGGATACCTCTTTTAGAGATGGACAACAATCGGTCGAACCATATACGGTAGAACAAATTGTAAAGTTATTTTCTCTCATGAGTAAACTTGGTGGACCTAACGGAAAAATTAGGCAAACAGAATTTTTCGTTTATAGTAAAAAGGATAGAGAGGCTATATCAAGATGTCAAGATTTAGGCTTAAAATTCCCCGAAATTACTACGTGGATAAGAGCAACGCCTCAAGATTTTAAGCTTGTAAGAGACCTTGGTATTAAAGAAACTGGAATTTTAGTATCTTGTTCTGATTATCATATCTTTAAGAAAATGAATTTAACAAGAAAGCAAGCTATGGAGCAATATCTTTCTACGGTTAAATTAGCATTTGAAAATGGAGTTATTCCTCGTTGCCATTTAGAGGATATAACAAGAGCTGATTTCTATGGATTTGTAGTTCCGTTTGTTAACGAATTAGTTAAACTATCAAAGGAAGCGGGGATTCCTGTGAAAATTAGAGCCTGTGATACGATGGGATACGGTGTGCCGTATACCGAAGTTGCTCTTCCTCGTAGCGTTCCTGGTATAATTTACGGACTTCAACATTACTCCGAAGTTGAAAGTGAAATGTTAGAGTGGCATGGGCACAATGATTTTTATAAAGCAGTTGCAAACGCGTCAACGGCATGGCTTTATGGTGCAAGTGCAGTAAACTGTTCGCTTTTAGGTATAGGTGAAAGGACGGGTAACGTTCCATTAGAAGCAATGGTGTTTGAATACGCTTCTCTTCGTGGTTCGTTAGACGGTATGGATTCCACCGTTATTACTGAAATCGGGGAGTATTTTAGAAAGGAAATAGGGTATAAGATTCCACCGATGACGCCCTTCGTTGGTAAAAACTTTAACGTAACAAGAGCGGGTATTCATGCGGATGGACTGTTAAAAGATGAGGAAATATATAATATTTTTGATACGAGAAAAATACTTAAACGTCCCGCATCAGTGACGGTAAGTAAAACTTCTGGGCTTGCAGGAATAGCCTATTGGATTAACGAAAATTATGCTTTAACTGGTGAAGATAGGATTGATAAACGAGATGCGATAGTTGTTGCTCTAAAAGAGTGGGTTGATAAAGTGTATGAAGACGGAAGAGTGTCATCCTTATCTGATGGAGAGTTGGAATCAAAAATTAGCGAGCTTTCGGATGGGAAATTTAAAAAACAATAAATTTAAAGAGAGAAAATAAAATGGGATATACTATAGCACAAAAAATTATAAAAAAACACCTTGTTTCGGGAGAAATGAATGTTGGTGAAGAAATAGGTTTGAAAATTGACCAAACTTTAACTCAAGATGCTACAGGCACTATGGCATATTTAGAATTTGAGGCAATAGGTACTCCAAGAGTTAAAACGGAATTATCCGTTGCATATATTGACCATAACACCTTACAATCTGGTTTTGAAAATGCAGATGACCATAAATATATTCAATCTGTAGCAAAAAAACACGGTATCAGATTTTCACGGCCTGGTAACGGCATATGTCATCAAGTACATTTAGAACGTTTTGGAATTCCCGGTAAAACTTTGATTGGCTCAGATAGTCATACTCCTACGGCAGGTGGAATAGGTATGCTTGCGTTTGGAGCAGGAGGTATGGACGTTGCCGTTGCAATGGGTGGAGGCGAATATTATATTACTATGCCCAAGATGTATAAGGTTAATTTGAGTGGTCGTCTTAATAAGTTTGTAACGGCAAAAGACGTTAGTTTAGAAATTTTAAGAATTTTGTCCGTAAAAGGTGGAGTTGGCGCAATTATTGAGTGGGGAGGTGATGGAGTTAAGACGCTTTCCGTACCAGAACGAGCCACTATCACTAACATGGGGGCAGAGTTAGGTGCAACAACTTCTATTTTCCCTTCAGATGAAGTTACACGCCAATTTTTAATTGCGCAAGGTAGGGAAAATGATTTTTATCCATTAGAAAGTGATCAAGACGCGGTTTATGATAAAATTATAGATATCGACTTATCCTCATTAGTTCCGTTAATTGCTTGTCCTCATAGTCCTGATAACGTTGTTGAAGTGGAAACCTTAAAAGGTATTAAAGTAGACCAAGTGTGCATAGGTTCATGTACAAATTCCTCGTTATACGACATGCTTAAAGTCGCAAAACTCTTAAAAGGAAAAAGAATTTCAGAGCAAGTTAGTTTATCCGTTTCACCGGGTTCAAAACAAGTTCTATCAATGCTTTCTGATTTAGGTGCATTATCTGATATATTAAGCAGTGGAGCAAGATTATTAGAGTGTGCTTGCGGACCGTGTATAGGTATGGGCTTCTCACCCAATTCAGGAGGTGTTTCCCTTCGTACGTTTAATAGAAACTTTGAAGGAAGAAGCGGTACAAAGGACGCTAAAGTTTATCTCGTATCACCCGAAGTGGCGGTTGCCTCTGCGCTAACGGGCTATATTACTGACCCAAGAACGCTTGAGGAAGAGCCCAAAGTTGTTGTTCCAAAAGAGTTTAAGATTGACGACGGTGGAATTATTCTTCCTGAAAGTGAAGATGAAGCGGAAAAAATTCAAGTGCTTAGAGGACCTAATATTAAAGCCGTTCCAATTGCTAAACCTTTGAACAACGAATTGAAGGCAAATCTCACCTTAAAAGTGGGCGACAACATTACTACGGACCACATTATGCCTGCAGGTGCTAAAATATTGCCATATCGTTCTAATATTCCTTATTTATCTAAATACTGTTTTGCAGTATGTGATGAATCCTTTTCAGAGCGTGCGCTTAGAGAGGAGAACTCTATTATCGTGGGTGGTAATAATTACGGGCAAGGTTCTTCTCGTGAGCATGCTGCATTAGTTCCTTTATACTTAGGTGTTAAGGCGGTAATTGCAAAGAGTTTCGCTAGAATACATATGGCAAATTTAATTAACGTGGGAATTATTCCTTTGATTTTTGCAAACGAAGAAGATTATGATAAAGCGTCAAAAGATGATAAACTTGTTATAAAAGACCTATTATCGGGGATAGAAAAGGGTGTTCTTCTAATAGAAAATTCTACTAAGGGAGAATGTTATCATCTTAAATGTTCTTTTACTAAAAGGCAAATTGATATATTAAAAGCAGGCGGTCTTTTATCTTATACTAAAAATAGAGGTTGAAAATATGGAAAAAATTAAAATGAATCTTCCCTTAGTAGAAATGGACGGGGATGAAATGACTAGAGTTTTGTGGCGAATGATAAAAGATGAGTTAATTATTCCTTTTGTTGACTTAAAAACTAGGTATTATGATTTATCATTAATAAATAGAGAAAAAACTAAGGATGAAGTAACTTATCAATCAGCCCTTGCTACTAAAAAATATGGCGTTGCAGTTAAGTGTGCAACTATTACTCCTAACAAACAAAGAGTTGAAGAATATAATTTATCTTCTATGTGGAAAAGCCCAAATGCCACGATTAGGGCGTTGTTAGATGGTACGGTATTTAGAACGCCTATATTATTTGATAAAGTTCTCCCTGCAGTAAGAAATTGGAAAAGACCCATTACTGTTGCAAGGCACGCATATGGTGACGTTTACAAGGCACAGGAAATTAGAGTGCCTGGTAAAGGAGAAGCAAAACTTATCTTTTCAGGCGAAAATGGTGAAACAATAGTAGAAAAAATTTACGATTTTGAGGGCGCAGGTGTACTGCAAGCACAACATAATAAAGATGATTCAATAACCTCGTTTGCTCGTTCTTGTTTTAATTATGCACTTGATAGTAAGCAGAATTTGTGGTTTTCAACAAAGGATACTATATCCAAGAAATACGACCAAACTTTCAAGTTGATTTTTGAGGATATATACAATAATGAATATAAAGATAAATTTGAAAAGGCTAATTTAGAGTACTTTTATACCCTTATTGATGATGCCGTGGCAAGGGTAGTTAGGAGCGAAGGCGGGTTTATTTGGGCGTTAAAAAACTATGACGGTGACGTTATGAGTGATATGATTTCATCGGCTTTTGGCTCGCTTGCTATGATGACTTCCGTGTTAGTATCACCTGATGGAAAGTTTGAATTTGAGGCGGCTCACGGAACGGTTACAAAACATTATTATAAATATTTAAGAGGGGAAGAAACTTCAACCAATCCTATGGCAACTATATTTGCGTGGAGTGGTGCACTTGCAAAGAGGGGGGAGATAGACGGTATCGAGGCGTTGGTTATTTTCTCAAAAAAATTGGAAAATGCTTGCCTGAAAACCTTGTCTGATGGTGTAATGACGAAGGATTTATTTGGCATTGTAGAGGATAAGTCTAAGGTTAAATTGGTAAACAGTTTAGAATTTATTAGGGCTATTAGGCGTAATTTAGAGGCAACTTTATAGGTTTATTTTATAAAACAATTCTCAAAAAAGGCTCGATTACGAGTCTTTTTTTGTGTCATAAAAAAGGTTAACAGCATAACATAAATCACGGAGGTGTGTGATATGAGTAAGATTGCAGTATATGCTGGACACGGTGGAAGTGACTATGGAGCAGTAGCAAACGGGTTATATGAAAAGGATTTTGCCCTTGAGGTTTCTAATTATCTGACGGCAGAATTAAGGCGTAGAGGATACGAGGTAATCAATAACAGAACAACCGACGTTGATAGAAATTTGAACGCAGATATAAGGCTTGCAAATCGTGAAAACGTGGACGCAGTTATTGAAATCCACCTCAATTCCAACGAGGGTATTCCCGGCTCTGGGACGGAAACTTATTATAGCGTAACGGGGAAGGGAAGGGAACTTGCAGAGGCTATTAACACTAACTTAGTAGCCTTAGGTTTTAGGGATAGAGGCATTAAAACATACCCTAACTTTTTCGGGCAAGACTACCTTGGAATCATACGTTATACCAACGCTCCAGCCGTTTTAGTTGAGTTGTTTTTTATCAATAATCCGTCCGACGTTATGATGTATGACCCACAAAAAATAGCCGTTGCAATAGCCGACGCAGTGGAGAAATTATACCCTCCAAACTCATTAAAAGACGACGCTATTGCCGATATTCAACGCACACTAAACGAGCGTTACGAGGCAGGTTTAGTGGTTGATGGCATATACGGACCGAGGACAAAAAGGGCTATTATTAGAGGGCTTCAAACGGAACTAAATAGACAGTTTAATGCCGGCTTAGTGGTGGACGGCATCTTTGGCCCTAAGACAAAAAACGCCTTGGTAACGGTGAGAAGAGGGGCGAGGGGAAACATAACATACCTTATTCAAACGGCTTTATTTCTACTCGGATACGACCTAAAATTAGATGGGATTTTTGGACTTATAACAGAGGGGAGAATACGAGAATTCCAAAGATTGAGGGGGCTAACAGTTGATGGGATTGCGGGTAGAAATACTCAAAGTGTACTATTTTCATCTATATAAAAACATAAAAATTAACGCTTATTCGTAGGCGTTAATTTTTAATTTTAGGATACAAATAAAAAAATAAATTAAAAAATAAAAATAAAA